>JBBRAA010000015.1:0-73757 GCA_038207205.1 Aggregatilineales bacterium | reverse complement strand
CTATATGCCGCGCCGACTCAAAACGCCGAGACGACGTTTGACGACCTCAATTTCGACGCCGACGAATTGTTCGCGGCATTCGATAGTGGACAATCGGATACCAACACCATCGAGGATGACGCCGAAACGGGCGGTCTGTATGCCGCGCCGACTCAAAACGCCGAGACGACGTTTGACGACCTCAATTTCGACGCCGACGAATTGTTCGCGGCATTCGAGACAGAACAACCTGCTGAAGAAGACTCCGTAAGCGCGGTATACACGCCGCCCGCCGCGTCTGTAGACACCGATGACTCGTTGGAGTCGCTGTTCGGGTTGGTCAATTTTGACGACGAAATTGACGATGAGACCGCGCAGGACAAACCCATAACCACCGAGTTTGACATGCCGATGACGGACGGCGCTTTTAGCACGCCAATACAGGACGATCAACCTGCGTTCGATGATGACAATTTCTTTGCGTCATTCGAGGTCGAACAGCCCGCAACGAATGCGATAGAAGCTTCATCTACAGCGCCCGCCGCTGATGCACAGGACGAACAACCCGCGTTCGATGATGATAACTTCTTCGCGTCGTTCGACTTGGACTCCACCGAAACCAACGACCCCGTTTCACAGAACACAGAATCGGCGTCCGATGCGGATAATTTCTTCACATCGCTCGGCGTCGATAATGTGCCGAAGCGTGAAGCGCAGCCCGATTTCTTCTGGGATCAAGCCGAACCCGCGTCGCCAGGTGATTTTGTCGTCGAAGGCGACAGCTTCTTCGACTCGCTGGGGGTTGAACTTCCCGATGAAGTCGTCGATGAACCAGCTTTCATGTCTGTCAGCGCCGAACAATCGTTCGAGGATTTGTTTCCCGATCCCGGCAATATTCCGTTTGACCAACCCGAACCCGAACCCGAAGCGTCCGCCGCGCCGGCTTTTGCGAACCTGGACGAATACTTGTCCATGCTGGGGACGAATGATATGCCGGGGCTAAGCCCGGAAACGCAAGCGCTGCTCAATCAAACCGATGTCGATTTGGACGAGTTGTTCGCCAAAAACGCCGCCGATCGCACGGTGCTGCCAACGATGGAAGGCGGCGACATCGCGCCCGGAATCGGTTCGGAATGGCTGAGTGATATTCAAGGGTCGGTCGGGAATGTCAGCGCGACCGCGATTTTGCGTCAGCGCAAAGACCGCCCCGAAGGTGAACTGCCCGACCGCTTGAAGCGGCTGCGCGCGCGCGAAAAACAAGCCGAAGACAAAATCACCACAGACGAACAGCCCGCACCGGAACGTCGTGGACGCCGTCGTAAAGCTGCCGAACCGCAAGTGCCCGACGCGCTCGTAGGCGTGCTGCCCGGTGCACCAGCCCTCGCGCCTACGCGCATCAAGCCGGGTGCGTTCACGCTGGCGCAAAGCGTCGTGCTGACGCCAGACCAACAGACCAATGTCGATATTCTGCGCTCGCTTGTGCGAACCGGCAGCGAAACCGGAATCGGGCGCAGCAACCGCCTGAGCGCGATCGATCTCACCTATGACACGCCCTTTTTACGTGACCTTGAAGACAACGAGAATTCGCTCGTGCGCCAATCGCGCACCGATGAAGCCGCAACTGTCGCGGCGTCAACCGCCGTGCCCGCGCGTGCCAATGTCCGCCCGCGCCGCCGCTATGATCGGTTGATCGTCGCGCTGGTGATGATTCTGGCGATGATCGCGGCGGTGTTCGTAGACGAATTTCAAATTGCGCCGCCAACTGCATTCGTCGATGCAGGCAGCGCGACGGCGGCGTTCAATGCCATCGATGGCATTGAACTTGACGAGTATGCGCTCATCGCCGTTGAATACAGCCCCGCGTCGGCGGGCGAACTCGACGCGATGACCGACGCGATTATGCGCCATGTCCTGCTGCGTGGCGGCATTCCGGTCATCATCAGCACCAATCCGTTTGGCGTGCTGCGCGCGGAGAATTTGCTGCGCTTGATCGATGACGACGCGGCGTTTCTCGCCAGCATCAATGCATCTGGTACGCAACTTGTACCCAACGTCGAACGGGTCATCACGCGGTATCTGGCGGGCAGCGCGATTGGCTTGCGGAGTTTTAGCGAAAACCCGGCGGCGGCGTTTGCGCTCGATGTTGAAGGCGCGACTACAGGCTTAGCCATCCGCAGTTTGAACGATTTCGCGGTGCTGGTTTTGATCGCCGACAGCGCCGACGATGTGCGCGCGTATGCCGAACAGGTCGCGCCGATGACGGACTCGCCATTCACGGCAGTGATCAGCTATTCGGCGTCGCCCGTCGCAGAAACCTATACAGGCACGGCGGGTGTTTACACCGGTTTATTGATCGGTGGGCAAGATGCGACGGCGTATCAAACCGCGCTGGCACAAGTCAGCCCGGTACAGCGTACTGGGCGACCCGAACTGCCCGCCCCGCCGAGCGAAGTCGTCGTGCCGCCCAGCGATGCCAGCAGCATGACCGGAGGCAACGCGACTGGCAGCATGACCGAATCCACGCCCGAAGTCGAGTCGAATACCGGATCAATCACCGCGACGATCACCGCTGAGCAAGTGGTCAATGTGCGGTCGGGTCCTGGCACAACGTTCGGCGTCGTTGGGCAGGCTGAACCAGGCGCACAAGTCAATGTGATCGGCTTTAGCGACAACAGCGAATGGGTCAATGTGCGGCTCGAAGACGATACCGAAGGCTGGATCAGCGCGCCGTTGTTACGTATCAATGAGCGCACGTCGTTCAAGCCGGGTTTGAACATGCGCGCGCGGCGGCAGGGCGAAGAACCCCCAGCCCGCACGCCGCGCCCGACAAGTACGCCATTAAACGAAAACGTGACGGATGAACCAACGGCGGAAACGGCGACTGCCCGCGCGACCAATACGCCGCGCGCGACGCGCACGCCTGCGCCAACCGAAGAAACATCCGTTCCATCGACGCCAACTGACGACGTGACCGCGACGCTGTCGCCGTCACCCACAAACGACGTGACCGCGACGCCGACGGCGTCACCCACAAACGACGCGACCGCCGCACCGACGGCGACGCCGATCACACTGACGATAGACGACAACCTGACCGCCGATGATGTGCGTGGGCGGCGCTGGTCGGTGTTCAACATGGGCATACTCGCATCCGCCGCCGTGATCACGGTTGGCGCGGCGATCAACATCGTGCGCGGCTTGCGACGCAGGAGAAAGAACGATTGAACGCGGAACAAATTGGGGTATGGGTGGGGTTCGTCCTCACCTTGATGATCTTCAGCTATTTGTTGGGCGATAATATTTTGTATCGTATCGCCGTCTATGCGTTCGCAGGGTTGACGGCGGGCTTTGTGACGATGGTCACGGTCGAAAGTGTGATTTTGCCCTGGCTGCGCGTCACACTGCTCACGCCTAACCCCTCCATTCCTACCCTCATCGTCGGTTTACTGCCGTTCGCCATCGGGCTGCTGCTGCTAGGGCGCACGTCGCGGCGTTATGGGCGCGTCGGCGCGCTGGGATTGGCGTTCGTCGTTGGCATTGGTACGGCGGTCGCGCTGGTCGGCGCTGTCAGCGGCACGCTGATTCCGCTGGCGACGCGCACCGTCGAAGATGTACGGCTGGCAGAGACTGCGTCCGATGGTTCGACTATCGGGCTGCTCAACAGCGTCATCGTCGCGGTCGGTGTGATTTGTACGCTGGTTTATTTCCAGTATTCTGCGCGGCGCGTACCGGGTTCAACCGATCAAACGCGGCGCGGCTTGCTTGTGCGTGCGATGAGCGCGGTCGGGCAGGGCTTTTTAGTGGTCACATTGGCGGCGCTGTACGCGGGCGCGATCCTGACCGGACTCACGATCTTCTCGGATCGACTTGTCCTGGTCTTGACACAGATTTTGGGAGGCTAAGTCGATGGTATTCATCACACCGCCGCCCACGCGCGCGGAATCGTCGAATGCGTTCGCGCGTTCGGGCAGCATTTTGGCGGTCGATTTTGGCAACGTGCAAACGCGCGCCGTCCTAATCGACCTGGTCGATGGTATTTATCAGCTCGTCGCATCGGGCGAAGCGCGCACGACGGCGGGTTTTCCCGAACACGATGTCGGCATCGGTTTGAGCCGTGCCGCGCAAGCGATCAGCCGCGCGACCGGACGCCGTTTATTGACCGACGATGAAACCGAAGTGATCACGCCGGAACAGGCAGACCGCAGCGGCGTCGATATTGTCCGTTTCACTGCCAGCATCGGGCGTCCATTACGCACCGTCCTGATGGGGTTGGTGCCCGACCAGAGTATTATCAGCGCTGCCCGCGCCACCGCTGGAACGTATGTGCAAATCGTCGAAACCATCAGCCTCGACGACAATCGCACGCCGCAGCAGCAAATGAACGCCGTACTGCTCGCCCGCCCCGATTTGATTTTTATCGTCGGCGGCACCGAAGACGGTGCGCGCGCGGCGGTTATGGAGTTCGTCAATCTGGCGCGTCTGGCGCTGCGTTTTAGCGACCGCGCGAATAATCCGCCTGTGTTGTTTGCGGGCAATGTCGCACTGGCGGGTGAAGTCCGCGACGCGTTTGCAGACATTACCACCGTGTTTCTGGCGGAAAACGTGCGCCCGTCGCTGGAACGAGAAGCGTTGGAATCGGCGGGGCTGGAACTGACACTGGCGTACGACGCGGTATCCAGCACACGCGGTCTCGGCTTCGACCGGATCGGGCGCATGAGCGATCTCGGCGTGCTGCCCACCGCCAGCAGCTACGACATCATCACCGAATATCTGGGGCGTGTCGCGGCAGGTGGCAGGCGCGCGGCGGGCGTTTTGATCGCGGATATTGGCAGTGCGGTCAGCACGCTGTCGGCGTCGGTGAGCGGCAGCACGATCACCAGCATCCGCACCGATATTGGCTTGGGCAGCAGCGCTGTCGAAACGCTTAACGCGGCGGGCATCGCTGCTGTGCGTGCATGGCTGCCGTTTCTGGCATCCGACGATGAGATCACCGCCTACGCGCTGAATAAGACGCTGCATCCGGCGCATGTGCCGGATACGCGGCGCTCGATGTATCTCGAACATGGTTTGCTGCGCGCGGCGTTACGCGGGCTGCTCAGCGCCAGCCGCCCATTATGGACGGGTGGCACGGCATTAGACGATCCCAACGCGCCCATGCCGCCGTTCGCGCAAATGATCGGCGCGGGCGCGGCGATCACGCGCACGGGGTCGCCCGGTATGAGCGCGATGTTGATGCTCGATGCGCTGCAACCGACGGGCGTCACGCTGCTGCAAACCGATAGCGGCGCATTGATCCCCGCGTTGGGCGCGCTGGCACGCACCAACCCCGAAGCTGTCGTTCAGGTTTTGGAGGCGGTCGGTGTACAGGATTTAGGCACGGTGATCAGCCTTTCGGGGCTTCCGCGTCTCGGACGGGTGGCGGCGCGTGTCAGCGTGACGATCCACAAAAGCGATGGCAGCACCGATACCACGCGGCACGTCGTCAACGGCGGCGATTTATGGGTATATCGTGATCTACCGTCGGGCGTGCGCGCCACGATCAGCGTGCGTGCGCGCGGCATGACAATCGGCGGCAAACGCAATTTGAAAGCCGAGATCATCGGCGGCACGGCGGGCGTCATCATCGATGCGCGTGGGCGTCCGCTGCCCGTGCCGAGCGTGATCCGCGCCAGAGCGGAAACGTTGGCGCGCTGGTATGCCAATGCGACAGGTGACGAAGCGCATGAAATTCCCGAAGAATGGCTGAGCGAAGCCAAGCGCGATGCGGACGATGCTCGGCGTCCTGCACGCCGTGCGCGTCGTTCACGCGGGGAAGTCGCGGCGACGAATGAGGCGCTGACCGACGTAACGACGGTGGAAGAAAGCAAGCGCGTCCGCCGCCGTCGTGGTAAAAATAATGATGAAGCGCCCCCACCCACCCAAGCTGAATTAGACAAGCAGAAAAAAGAGGACGATTTCGATGACCTCCGAAATCTATTTTCCTGAACATCGCCATATGATCGGCGTCTCGCTGATCCAGCGCGACCGAACGCTGCCAGATGGCGTCGATGGCAAAACCGAACGTCCCAAGAACGCGCGTGTCAGCGTCAAGGATGTGGTTGCGCGCGGCAATCGCCCTGCACCGTATGTCGTCGTCGATGCGGCGCGCGAACTGCGCTTGCGCCGCCCAGAACGGCTGGCGCGCAAACTCGTCGTCGATGTGGGCGAAACCGTGCAGCGCGGACAGTTATTAGCGGGTAAACTAGGGCGACGGGGCAGACCGCGCAAGGGCAAAAGTGTGATCTCGCCCGAAAATGGTACGGTGATCAATATTGGCGGCGGGCTGATCGTCATTCAAGAGACGCAGGAAAGTGTTGCCATCGAAAGCGGCTTGAACGGTACGATCATCGCCGTTTCTGATCGACATGGTGTCGTCATTGAAACATACGCCGCCGTGCTGCAAGGCGTGTGGGGCAATGGCAAACGCGGACTCGGTGTGCTGCGCGTCGAACCGACCGACGGCTTGGAATCGATTTATGGCGATTCGGTCAACGATCAGTTTCGCGGCGCGATCGTGTTTTCGCGGCGTTCGCTCAAAGCGACGACGCTTGATATCATCGATAGTCAAGGCTTCGCGGGGGTCATCGCGCCGAGCATGGACGCAAATTTGATCGACGATGCCAAAAATACGCGGGCTGCGATTATGCTCACCGATGGGTTTGGCGCGGGACGCATCAATCCGTCGTTCTTTCAGTTTCTCAGCGAGATGGACGGCAAACAGGTCATGCTGGATGCTGTGACACCTTCGACCGAGATGCTCAACCGACCAGAAGCGATCATCACCGTCCCGTTGACGGGCAGCGAACGCCCGGTTTCGATGAACACCAACATCCTTTTACGCGCTGGAATGACGGTCAATGTGGTGCGTGGTGATGGGACAACAGTCACAGGGCGTGTGAATGACTTGCCAAACACGCCTGTTATGTTGGACAATGGGCTGCGTGTCGCGGGTGCGGTCGTTCAACTGGCGACGGGCGAGACACTGAACGTGCCATTGGCAAATCTAGAAGTTTACGGTTAAAAATAGCCGTCATTATGTACGGTTCTTATCCAACCCGCACCGAGTAGGGGGACGCATGTCTAACAGACCTGACGATTTCGAGTTCGATGATTTTTTTGATGATGATTCAGGCAGCGAATTCGATTTTGATGATGACGCCTCCCCCAGTACGGGCGATTTCGCGGCGGATGATATGCCCGTACTCGATGAACCCGAAGAAGGCGGCGGCAATCGCACCTTCGTCGTGTTGGCAATCGCGATGATTTTGTTGTTCATCATCGGTATCGGTGTGATTATCTTCATCGCCACCCGTCCGACGGGTCCGAATGAAGCGGAACAAACGGCGACCGCCGTCGTCATCGCCAACAGCACCGTCATGGCGCAACTGGCAGCGACGCAGACGCAAGAACTGAGCAACCTGCAATTGACTCAAACGGCGCTCGCGGCATCGCCGACGCCGACCGAGACGTTTACGCCGACACCGACCTTTACCGCGACCAATACGCCGCTCCCGTCGGATACACCAACGCCCGACCTGACCGGCACGGCTGCGTTCCTGGCGCTCGATGCGATTTCGATGACGCAGACCGCGCTTGCCGCATCACCGACGCCGACGAATACGCTGCTCCCGACGGATACGCCGCAGGGTTCGATTGATATTGCCTCGTTCTACGCGACCGAAATCGCGCAGGCGACGCAGATCAGCCAATTCCAGCAGGATGCGTACGCGACGGCGGCATTGTTCGCCACGCAGCTTGCATCGAACGCCGCTGACCCGCTCGTCGGTGACGCGCTGCTCGCGGAACAGGCAGAGACACTCGCGCCACTACTGGCGCAAGCCACCAACGCGGCATTTGCAGGCGGTCAGGTCGATTTCGGCTTGGCGACCGCGGCGGCAGTTGATGCGACGCTGGCAGTCAGCCTGGCACAATCGACCTCTAACGCACCCGGCTTGCAAGAACCGTTGAACATCACGGCGGGCGAAGCGACGCTGACAGCCGAAGCATTGGCGGCGGGCGCGGTAGACCTGCCGTTTACTGACCCGATTGTTCAGCAAGCGACAGCGGCGGCGCTCAGCGCGCTGGCGGGCTTATCGACGCCGCAAAGCGACGCGACACAAGCCGCGTTCGCCACCCGTCAGGCGTTTGTCGACTCGGCACTGTTGGGTCCGCAGCAAGAACCGACGAATACGCTGCCCGCGACGGTGACGCCAACGCCGGAAATTACCGCGACGACCAGCGGACTCGATGTCGTCAACCAGACCGCGACCGCGCTGGCAAATTCGTTCTTGACGGCGACCGCGCTGGCTGCACCCGTGACGCCAACAGGCGAAGCCCCGGTCGGGCTCCCGACCGATGGATTTGTCCCGCTCGTGCCGACCGCACTGCCCGATACTGGCTTGTTCGATGATATCACCGGCGGCAGCAGCGGCGGACTCGGTGTGCTGGGTATCGCGCTGCTCGGCTTGGTCGGCGTCATCATCGCGGCGCGCGTCATGCGGAACCGGAATAAATAACCTCACCCCTCAACCCCTCTTCACGAAGAGGGGAAAAACTTTCGACGATTGCCCTTCTCCACATGGAGAGGGGCAGCGCGCACCAGCGTATTGGGTGAGGTTGCCAGCCATAAACAGCCTTCGCCATGACCCCACAAGACGGTATAATGACCTGATCGTTATTGAGTGATTTTCCATTTCCCCTTATGCGATTTGACACCATAAAAATCAGTGCATTTCTCGTTTACATGATTCAGGGCAAGCGCCCCCATATGCAGGTCATCGATGACGGCGGCGATATTCTGCATGTCAAAATGGCGACGGGCGATGAGATCATGATTTACCTGATCGAAAACGATATTGCCGCTTATGAAATCATCAACATCCTCAACGCCAACAGCGCGCGCAAAATCTACAGTTTGTTCATTTTATGGTGTGATTTATTGCTGCCGAGCGATGGCATGTATTACATCCCTGATGATTGGATGGCGGTGCTGCTCTCCGCGCATCAGGACAAGATTTATGCCTTCGATGCGTTCGGTCCCGATGTCTATGTGTTCCCGATTTATTTTGAAGGCGGCGGCGTCGCGCGTGATATTCGGCATGGCGATTCGATCAATGCCAACGGACTTAACACGAAGCGCGTCAAATCCAGGACGCAGGGCGAATTCTGGTATGTCGCCAATTTTGAAGTCCCACTGGCGGGCGTCAACCCGCTTCAGGTGTACTGGGATATTCTGGGGATCAACGCCAGCACCGACCGCGAGTTGATTAAACGAGCATATCGTTCGATGGCGCGCAAAGAACACCCAGATACCAACACCAACGACGATGCAACCAAAAAGATGCAGCAGTTGAACGAAGCCTACGCCAAAATCCTCGCTCATCTGGACGAACAAAAGAAATAAAAGCACGGCAAAGGTGAATGTTCACAGGTTGAGAAAGAATCGATGATGGTGGGATGGGGCTGCCCTGTCCATCACGCGATCCGTCTCAAATGTCATTCATATACATATACTGTTGCAGCGTATCAAACCCTTTGTTTCGCCTAGCCCGCCTGATGCTTTAACTTGCGGCGGGAAATTTACGGCATACATCACCTTGTATCGACGCACAAACAGCAGTATTTGAAAGCGGGCTTGATCGATGATCTGCAACTGCACATTGCGCCTGTCATCGTTGGTCGTGGACTGCGGTTGTTTGACATGAACGGCGATGTATTGAGCAAATGAGAACAGACACGCGTGATCGTGTCGCCGCATGTCACGCATATCAAATATCGCATCATCCGATAACGCCTGAAACGGACACCTAATGATCGAGCATGACGACGCGCTGACCGGGCACGAGTATGCTCGGCGCAATTGGCAAGAACAGCGTTTTCGTGACCTGAAAAGCGGCGGTTGGCACTGGGGCGACAGTCGGATTTATTCCCCGCGCCACGCTGCCAATTTGCTCGTGCTGTTGGCGATTGCCTACACGCGGACGGTCGCGCTCGGCAGCCAAGCGGTCGCGGCGGGCTGCGCTCAACCGCTCGTGCGTCGTCCCGACGGTACTTTCCGCCGGCTGTGGAGTTTGTTTAAACAGGGGTTACGTACGCTATTCTGCCCAAGCCGTTCAACGCCAGACCCATCTGTCTGGGCTTGGTCTTTATCCCAGACAGACGCTTTACTTGAAACCTGTCCTCTCCTCAGTTCCGTGTGGAGAGGGGCAATTAAGCAAAGCGAAACCGGGTGAGGTTTTACGATGTCATCGGGGTCAAGACCCGCACACCATCCCCGATTTTGATCGTGCCGCTGGTCACGACCCGCGCGATAATCCCCAGTTGCCCTTTCAGGGTTTTGGGATCATGCCCCTGAATTTGCTCGAAGCGTGCGCACCCGTTACGCATCTCCATGACTTCGATGACAGCGCTGTCGCCCATTTGCACGCGGTCGCCAGGATTTAACGCCGCGACATCCATGCCAGACACAATCAGTTGTTCGCCCATCTGCCCCGGCGCAATTTTGAGTCCATTTTGCGAAAGCGCATCGAGCGTTTCGCGGCTCATGATGTTCAACTGACGTTTGGGACTGCCACCTTTGCGATCACCTTCGATGCCGTAGTCAGCGATCAACTGTGCGCTCTTAACGGGAATACGTACATACGCATCCTCGGATTTGCGCGGGGCATCGTGCGGCGTGTAGGTGATGCTGACGATTGCGGGCATGATTGTTCTCCTTTAGCTGACCCGTTCTAAAACTTCACCTGCCATTTTTCATCGGAAATCTGCGCTTGTTTATTTTCCCAGCGCGCCAGCGTGAACAGAAAATCGCTCAGGCGGTTGACATACGGCAGCACCTGACCGCCAATCGGCTCGTGATCGCTCAGTTCGGTGATCAAGCGTTCGGCGCGGCGACACACGGTACGCGCGACATGGATCAGCGCGGCGGCGGGCGACCCACCTGGCAAAATGAACGCGCTGAGCGGCGGAAGCTGCTCGGTCAACGCATCGATACTGGTTTCCAGCCACGTCACGGTATCCGCATCCATGCGCACAACATACGACGATGCCGCATCGAGCGGCGTTGCCAAATCTGCGCCGAGATTGAACAACTGATGTTGAATTTTGACGAGATAGCCATCCGAGCTTTCGGATAGGTCGTGCGCGCGTGCCGTACCGAGCAAGCTGTTGAGTTCGTCGATCGTGCCATAACTTTCGACACGCAAATGATACTTGGGGACACGCCCACCGCTAAAAAGGCTGGTTGTGCCGTCATCACCTGTTCGCGTATAAATTTTCATGCGTTAATCCTGTAAGTCCGCGTTACAATGAAAAGGGCAGTTAAAAAGTAAAAGTTAAAAGTCTACTTTGCTTCGTTTTACTTTTAACTCTCAAGCTTTAACTGATAGTTTCTAGTGTAGTCTTGTGTTTTCGTGCTGCCAATCCCTGATGGTCTGTGATGGGATCGGCTTGAGGTTTGAATATGGATGAATCGGCAATCCGCGAGTCACGTCAAATGCTGCGTCAGGTCCATGATCATTTGTTGTTAGCACATCAGGATTTGGGCGCGTATCGAGAGACGATCAATGTCGTCGATGTGGTACATCACCCCATTAATCCGCTGCCTGACTTCAATTATGTCACGCCGCGCCGTAATACGGCATGGGTGAGCGGGCAGTATGTCAAGCAGGGGCTGGATCGGCTGCGTGAACTGGGACGCACACCGCGGGTGCAGTATATCGAAGGTTTGTTTCCGCCGTTGTTTGCGCGTACGCTGCTCGATTTGGGGTTGACGCTGGAACGCGAAACGCCGCTCATGATTTATCGGTCGAGCGGCGCGGATACCATGCTGCCGCCGTCGTCGGGTCATTCGACGACCGGGATGCAAATTCAGATGGTGGCAGATCAGCGTGGCATCGAAATGTGGTGGTACGTGTGGCGTAATGCATTTTACGATGTGCTGACGCTCGGCGTCGAACCGCTGGTCGTCGGGCGCGATATGGCGGCGCTGCTGATGGGCAAGCAGATCGATTTCCTGATGGTGCGCCACAACTTCCCAATGGGCGTTGGGCGCTTGAGCGTACAAGAGACCAACAAAAGCGCGCATATCGTCGCGCTGGCGATGATGAAAGAAGCACGCACGCCAGAACGCATGCGCGCTTTATTGGCGGCGGCGCTGCGCGCGGCGCTGGCACGCGGGTGTGATCTGGTGTTCGCACCCGGCGAAAGCGAAGACGATCGCAGTTTATGCCGCGAACTCGGCTTCATCGATGTGAGTAGTATCGTGTGTTATGTCGCCAGCAATACCTCTGTCAATGGAAGGAGCGAAAAAAATGGGGCGTTGGTGCAGCCTTTACTTACCCTACGCTGATCTCGATTTGGATGCGCCAGATATGATCGCAGAACGCTTGCGGGCGGGTATTACGGCGATGGGCTATACGTTATATGATCCATTCACGTTGGTTCCGGGCAAATCATACCCGAAAGCGGTCAAGATGATGGTATGCGACGGCGGTGATGGCTGGATCAGCGTGACTGCCGCGCCCGAACCAGAGTCGATGATGGCAACGATTGGGCTGGCGCAAACCGTGCTCGCTTATGATCCGTTTCCAGTGTGCCTGGCGCTGGCGCTGGATGAAGACACGAACGGCGACACGATCGCGCTGATTGAAGCGTATGATGAAGGCGAAAAAACCGATGCGGTGACGACGCTTTTACCGTTTGCACGTTCGGGCGTCAGCGCTGACGATTTGTACGCGGTGCTAACCCGAAACATGAGCGAGTCGCACACTACCCCTGCGCGTTCAGACGCAGCATCAGACGACTTATTTGCAGCGCTGCCGGATGATATTCAAAAGCTGGCGGGCGGCGTCAACAAAGAACAAGCACAACGTCTGGCGGCGCGGCTGACGCAAAACTTATTCGGCAAGCTCGGCGGCGCGCCACCAGGGACGGGCGATCTGCTGCGTGGTGGTGCGTCCGCGTGGGATAGCGCCGCCGGACAGCGCATCAACGCATTGATGGCACGTTTAGCGATCCCCGCCGATTGGCATACCCCGGATTACACAATGCTGCGCGATGCTTATGCGCTGTATCGACGGCGCGAACGCAACCCCGCGATGCGTTTGTTACCAGGCGACCAGGCGATCATCGACACCATCCCGACGATTGCTGATTATCAGCCGGTATACGGCGGAAAAAGCGACCATGACGGCGCGTGAACGGCAGTTCTGGGATACGCGGTATCGGGCGCAGTTAGACGACGCGTTTGAATATCCTGCGCCAAATCCGCTTCTATTCATGTACACGCCGCCGATCACCCAAATCGGTCACGGCGATCAAGCGGTGACGGCGCTTGATCTGGCGTGTGGCTGGGCACAAAATGGTTTATGGCTGGCAGCGCAAGGCTATACGGTCGATTTGATCGATATCAGCCGCGTCGCGTTGATCGAAGCGCAGGCGCAGGCGTCGGAACGCGGGCTGCGACGGGTCAATTTTTTGCAATACGACCTCGACGATGCCCCGACGCTGTTCGCGGATCGGCGTGCGGTCTACGATGTGCTGACGGTCGTTGATTTTTTTCGGCGTGATTTGATCACCGAACTGCGTGCGTGCGTCAAATCCGGCGGACGCGTCATCTACGAAACCTATAATGCGCGGTATGCCGACGTGGACGCCGACACCCCGCGCGATACGCTTGTCGAACCGGGCGAGCTTTCTGGCTATTTTTCCGATTGGCAGCTTTTACGACGCGTCGATAACGGCATCATCAGCCAGATTGTGGCGATCAAGCCGTAAATTATAGGCAGGTTTTAGACCTGCCCTTTATAAATGGTTAATTCGTCAACTGCCCTTCTAAATCCGCGCGGTCAAAATAGACGTTTTCGCCATCGAACAACTCATACTGCGCGTTCCACGGAAAATGAATGATGATGTTCGTCGTCACGCTTCTGCCCGTCGGCGCGATTCCGTTCCAATCACCAGTGTGCGTGCCCGTCATGATCGCGATTTCGATGACGCCCTGCGGACCAATCACGATATCCTGCAAATCAAAATGTACATCCGGGAACGCGGTCAAAAATGTCGTGTAAAACATGCGCGCCCCATCATGTCCTTCCCAGCGCTGTGCGGTCGGTATGATGTGATAGACACAGGTCGGCGCAAGCGTATCGACCAAGCCTTGCAGGTCGCGCGCGTCTTCGGCACGGCTGTGCGCGACCCACAATTTGCGGATTTTGTCGTAGCCATCAGCGGTGATGGGCAGCGCGAGACGCTCACGAATAGTAGAACTGACCTGAGCTGCCATAATTATGTACGCTCCAAAAAAACTAATCGAACCAACATTTGATTATTTGCACTGTCAGTGTAGCGCGGAGTGAAGATGGGACAAAATTTTGTCCCATCTTCACCCGTTTAGAATCCGCTGCGCCATGCCAACGGGTCAGCGTTGAGCGTGTTTGCGCCATCGGGCACGGCTTCGAACAGGGTCGTTTCGGTATTGGTGGTCAAATTGACCAGTCGTACCGCCCGATAATTGAGCGTGCGCCCGTCCACATCGGTCGACATCCATTCGTTGAGCGCAACGCGGTCGCCAGACGGTGCGACCACGAGCGCAGTGCCGAAACTGCCGCGCCGCACGCGCGATTCGGTGCCGCTGCTCAGATCGAGCGTGAACACGCTGTTATCCGAGCCTATGGTGCTGCCGCCCGCGACATAAATCAAACGTAAACTGTCGGGGGTGAACGCGAGCGCCTGCACAATATCGCCGCGCGCGCCTGCGTTGATCATGATCGGCGGGTTGGTCGGGTCGGCAAGATCGAGCGCGAACAAGAAGTTGTCGTTATCCGGCGAGGTGAGCATAAAACCCAGCCAACGCCCGTCGTCCGAGAAATCTGGCGTGGCATTATCGCGCGCGTTAAAGGTCTGAAACGACGCCTGACGTTCGACGGCACGGGTGATGCCCATATCGTTCGCGACATCGACGGCGGCAATCGCCACGGTGTTCGCGGTGATGCCATCCGGTACGGTGAAATAGAGCGTGGACGCATCGGGCGCGAAAAAGACGTTGTTATTGCGTGCGAACGCGACGAAATCACCCGGCTGGCTGTCGTTGGCGATCAGCGACGCGCCGCCCGCCGAATCGATGATGTAAAACTGCCAGCGCACCTGTGATTCGCCGATGCATTTTTGCCCCAGAATCAACGCCGTGCGCGCCGACTCATCGGGGAAATTTGCCAGCGACGCACTGGTGAAGCGGCAGTTATCGGCGGTGGGGCGGAGTGCGGCGATCTCACGTTCGGCGGTGTTATCGAAATACGTGATCGCGGCTTCGTCGGCTTGGCGTTCGTCATTGTCGAAAAAAGAGATATACGTGATGCCTTCATTTTGCACATCGAAGGCGACGACATTGTCTGCGCTCCACGTGGATGCAGGGGCGCCGACCAATGACGACTGCAAGCGGAGCGTTCCCGACGCATATTCTTCACGCGATGCGCCCGCCGGATAATCGATATAGGCATAACGCGACGAATCAGGCGTGAACCGGAATGTCCCCAACACACACGCTAAATAGGCGATGCTGTCGTCGGTTTGAGCGGGTGGCGTCGTGCCATCCATGATGTAGAGCGCGCCATTTTCCTGACCGCCCGCGAAGATCGCCGCGTAGCGTCGGTCTGGCGATTCGGCGCATAAAGCAGCACGTCCGTTGCCGGGCAGGTCGATCAATGGGATTACGGTGCTATCCATGCTGATCAACGCAAGCTGTGTACTGTTGGCGTTGCTCACCACCGACAGAACCCCTTCGCCCATCAACGGCGCAAGCGTCGGCGTGGGCGGCATATCGGTCGGGGTCGCGTCGGGCGTACTTTCGGCGGTCATTTCCGCGTCCACCGCTTCAGCGGTGATCGATAAATCCGGTTCCGGTTCAGTCGTGGACTCGGTCGCGGCATCGCTCGCCATTGCCGCGTCGGTCGGCGGTTCGGTCGTTGCTTCCGCCATGACAACGGCATCAGCAGTGATCTCGGCGGTGGAGTCGGCAGGGGCATCAAGGGGCGCGCGCGCGGTTGGCGCTGGCACATTGCCCGACGAGCACGCGACGAAGAAGAAAATTGATAACAGGCACAACGCGCATTTACGCATGAACATCATCTTTTTCCCGGTGGGTTGGGTCTAGGTGCGCGTGAATGTACCCAATTTTGCGCCGCGCTACACCAGGATTGTAGTCATGGTGACGATCACGGGCAAGAATCGACGAGCGCGGGCGCTAATACGCGCGCGTCCATGAGCAGCGCCGACAAAAAACCCGCGCCCACCACGATTTGATCGCCAGTGAAGGCACGCAGCAGGCGCGCGTTAGGCGTGCCAACATCACCGCCCGCATACAGCGCAACCTGAGTCGCTAACACCCCGTCGGTGGCGTTGAAGATATTCAACATGCCGTCGCCATCGAGCGCGTACACCGCACATTCGCTCGCTGCCAGCAGCGGCGCACTGGAGAGACTGGCTGGATAACGGACACGCCAGCGCTGCGTACCATCGGTATTGAGCAAAATCAGCGACGCATCGGCATCGGCAAGAAAGACGATGATCGCGCCGTCTGTGCCGACGGTCATGCGGGCACCGCGACCGGGCATCGGCGCGACCGTCGCTAATGGCGTGACCGCCGCCGATGTCGCTTGTTTGAGCGCGTTTTGATCCAGGATAAGCCATGTATTAGCGGGTGTGGCGGCGATGATCGGCGTGGTCGCGGCTAAAAGTGTCTGCGATAAAATCGCACCGTCAGCATCGACGACGCGCCATGTGACGACACCATCGCGCCGCGCCGCCAGCCCGATCAAGCTGCCATTGGCGACCGCGCTGACGGCGACAGACCGATCACCGAGCGCGGGCAGCGTCCACAACGCCAGCCCGCTCGCATCGAAGGCGGATAATACGCCGTCATTCGCCACCACGATCAGCCTTTCGCCGACCGTGATCAGGTCACGCGGCGCGGCGCTGGTCGTCCAGCGTGCCAGATAACGCCCCTGTTGCAGCACATCGAGCGTGCCATCATCGGCAAGCATGACGATGCGGTCGCCCGAAAGCGCCGCGACCGCGCTGATCGAGTCGGTGGCGGTGACACGATAGCCGAGCGCACCATTTGGCTCGATCACATGCAGTTGATCAGCGCTGACGAGCGCGACGCCGCCGTTTGCTAAAATCAAGGGTGGCAGCGTGGGCGCGAGATCAAAGCGGAGCGCGCCGCCTACCGCACCCGTCAGCTTGACGCGCCAGTACGCAGTGAAATCGAGCGGATGTTCCCAGCCGAGTTCGAGCGGGTTGGTTTCGACATAGCCGGGACCGCCTTCGTTCGGCAAAATCGAGCGCCATTCATAATGTAAATGGGGACGACTGAGCGACGGATCGCCCACCAGACCGATACGATCACCGCGCCCGACACACGCACCGATTGGTGGAAAACGCAGCGACTCGGTTTCGACCATGTGTCCGTACAGTGAGTAAAAGACCGTGCCATCAGGCATGAGGTGCTGTAAGACGACCACGCCCAGTTCGGTATCCCATTCGGCGGGGTTGCTGACGGTCACACGCCCACGCGCCGCCGCGCGCACGGTATCGCCTTGACGATTGAAGGCAAGATCGATGCCGACATGATTGCCGCCCCATCGATCTCTGAAGCGCGCAAAATCATTGAACTCGCGTTCGAGGGTATCGGCAATATCGAGCGGGTCGTCAATCGCATCGACGATACCACACGCGCCTTCTGGCGATTGAGCGGATACGCCGCCCACGCTGAACAGGGTGAGCAGCAGCATCCAGCGCCAAAAATGGGCGATGGCGAGCAGTCGTTTAATCAGCCCTTGCCCTGCGTGCTTCGCCAGCCGTCCCTGCCCGAATTCAGGCAGGGATAAGCGGAGCGGGCGAAACCGATGCGACAATTTTTGCAACATCCTCATCACGGTTGATGGTCTCGTTTACGGCTGATACGAACGGAGGATGCGCGCCTGACCTCGCAGTCGGTAGGCGCCAACGCTTGCAGGGATCAGGATGGTCTGTCCGCGTTTGAGATCGAGCGCGTCACCCGACGTGACTGCCAGACGGTCACCGCGTGACTCGGAGCCGCCGCCCCATTCCAGCACCGCGTCGCCTTCGATGCACGACACGATATGAAAGCGCGTTTTGCGCGTATCGAGATAGGCATAATCGCCGACGCGCAGTTGGTGCATCACGGTTTCAAAATAATCGCTGTTGGCAATCGGGACGAGATTGCTCATGTCGTTGGCGGTGTGCGTCACTTGTGGCACCGAATCGAGGCGCGAGACGGTCAAACCTTTTTCGACATGCAGTTCGCGCGGGCGTCCATAATCGTACAGGCGATAAGTCAAATCGCTCGACTGTTGAATTTCATAAATCAAAATGCCAGGACCCAGCGCGTGGATCGTACCGGGGGTGACAAATATGACATCGCCCGCCACCACTTCGACGGTGTTGAGCATCGCTTCGACCGTATTTTGTGCGATGGCGTCAGCTAGTTCAGCGGCAGTGTGACCGGGTTGTACGCCGAAAACCAGCGTCGAACCGGGTTCCGACGCGATAACGTACCACGCTTCGGTCTTGCCGCGTGTTTCGCCATCGAGCGCGGCAGCCTGCTGGTCGTTGGGGTGAACCTGAATCGAAAGCCATTCGCGCGCGTCGAGAAATTTCGCCAACAACGGCATTCCATACGCTGGATCACCGCTCGAACCCAATAGATCACGCCCGTAAGCGCGGAGCAGTTCTGCGACAGTTTGCCCGCGCAGGGGTCCGTTGGCGACGGTCGCGGTGTCGTGCATGATCCACGCTTCACCGAATGGCTCGGACGACGGCAGCGCAATGCCGAGCACGGTTTGCAACCGTCGCCCACCCCAGACTTTGGCGTGCAGTGCGGGTTTGAGTTGGAGGGGATACAGAGGGAAATAACTCATCAAATCGGCGCGAGATACCCCTGCCTTTAGGCATGGGGAGGGATAGCGCCTTTTTCCTTTCTGTTACACAATCAGGACAGTCGAAAAGGCACTCTGCTCAGGCAGAGAAACGGTTTACTCTGGCTCAACGCCAGACCGACAATGGAACGGGAGTTTCAGAACGCGGCTCGTGTAATTGCGAGCCGGGTGGCAGTCAATCCGCCATACGCGGTGTGTGTCTTGGGCTTCGCGCCCGCCATAACTGCAAGCCCCTGGCTTTAGCTATGGGGTCGTTGACATGGTGTCCTTCAGGTAGTCTTGATTGTACTGCCATGATACACGCGCAATATGAGAATGGCGTGGGGCAAAAGCAGGACGAACCCACTAAAGGCGACCGGGTGGGTCGCCTTTAGTGGGTTGCGTATACGCTATAGCGGTCCGATCGATGCTGATGTGCCCGCTCAGGTGTGTTCGTTATCACGTTCGAGATCGTCATCATGTTCGACGATTTCCGCGATTTCTGGCACGTCTTCGACCTCGCTGTGCGCAGGAAGCGCGGCAACCGCTTCCTGTTCGTGCGCGCCGTTGATCGATAACGCCGAGTCGGCAGGATGAATCTCGAAAGCGGTGATCGTCGGTTCGGGCATACGACGACGGCGGATGAGCCGGTCTGCACCGGCGAGATATGCGATTGAGAAAGCGCAGGCGACCAGTGTAATCACACCCGCGTTAGTCAACAGCCGATTGGCGAACATAAAAATGAGCGTATTTTCTGAGTTGGGCTGCATCACATATGCGATCAAACCGCCAGCGACTTCGAGCGGGACGGCTTGTCCGTTGTTGGTCAATTCCCAACCGGGCCATGCGACTTCCTGCACGATCACGGCGACGGGTTCGTTGGTCGGGTTGTTGATCTGAATGCCGATCACCCCTTCGCGCCAGCCAAATTCATGGACGGGGGTTGTCAGCGCTGGCTCGATGGGAAAACGTTCGGTTAAATCGTACTCGCGGATGATTGGTTCATTGGCTTGCAGCGTATCTAACGGCATCGTGAAAATATAATCCAGCGTGTTCGGGTTTTCCCACATGCAGTTTGCCGAATTGTCCTCGAACATGGGGCTGCCGGGCATCGGCGCATACCCTTGCGTGCCCCAATAGTCCTGTTCTTCTGTAAAATACGGCATCATATAACGCGCGTTGATCTCGGTCAGATCATAGGTGTAGATCGTATTCGGAGTGCCTTCGGGGTCAAAATCAGCCGTGATCTGTGTGGTGCGGATGCGGTTATCGATGTACGACGAGACCATGAAGTAATCGAGTGAATGCACCGACAATGGCACATCAGGATTTTGTTCGCGCAGCCATGTCAGACATTGATGCAGGAGCATAGGCTTGCCAGCCAGGGTCGCCGTTTCGGCGCGCGTCCCTATCAGTTCACCCGCCGCCAGCGTGCCCACACCAATCAACAGAATGCCGAAGAAATTCGACCCGAGTCGCCCATAATTGATGCGGATGACGCCCGCCGACAGTTCATCGAAGAACCTGGCAGCATTGAAATCGAGTTGAAGCGCGGAAAACAATTGATCGAAGCGAATAGTGGCAAAGACCACCAACCAGAACGAAACGACTGTGAGCATACGCCCGACCACGCGCCATTGACCGATCAGCGGCAGGTTTTCATACGCCCAGGCGACGATCTGGTTCGTGCCTGTCCCCCATGCGAAAAAGAACAGGAACGAGATAATTCCGACGACCCAGAAGCGCCACAAACCGTTCAGGTCGGCACGTCCGCGTCCAGCGACACGTGCCAGTTCGGGCGCGATGATAATTGCAAACACGATAAACCAGAGTGGAATCGAGTAGATATAATAATTTTCGTTCCATACGCCGGTATCGGTGAACTGCGTGAGAATTTCTGAATCGAATAACTGGGTAAAGACCTGAATCGGGTCGGCATATGTGCCTGCACCGACCTCGTCGGGGTGTCCACCGATGTAACGATTGTTGACGAGAATCGGGATCAGCGTCATCGCTGCAAGGATCGCGGTCAATATCAACGCTAAGCCCATGCGCGCGATCATATGCCAATCGAAGGCTATCGGGAACGGTACCCTGCCATCGGCTGTTGGCACGCCGGTGCGAAAGCTGTAAAAGACGAACAACAACAGTGCCATGAACATCGACGGCAGCACGTAATAAATATTGCCCGCCCAGAACTGAAAGGTGACCATGATAGCGAACAGCACGACCGGGTAGCGGCGGCGCGGAAAACGTACGATCGCAACTGCTGCCGCCAAAATCCACTGCAAATACGCCTGCGACGTGCCAAGCTGGAAGTAGCCTTTGCCCGTCGAGAGATACATGGGACCTTTGAAGATGAACAAGACCGCCAGCAGCACACGCCCCGCCCAACTCAAGCCCAAAACGCGCGCTAAAACCCACCCACCCAAGCCTGAGAAGATGATGTACAGGATACTGCTGACTTTGATGCCATTGTCGTAGCCGATGATCAAACTTGGCAGCGTGCTAATCGGGTTGAGTAAGAAATGAAACGCCCCGTCGATGGCGGGTTCGCCGCGACTCAGATATGGCTGCCAGCGGGGGATACCGCCGTACATGCGCAAACTCTGATCTGCATAATTGGCGGAACTCGTCAACCATTGCCCTTCGCCGATCAATTGAGCATCGGCATCCCAATTCATCCAGTCACGCCCCGCGAACAGCGCTAAAATGACAATGAACGCAATTTCCAATACAAACGCGCGAGGAGAAAGGCGCGGAAGTTTCGCATCCTGCTTTTGCATGAATATATCCGTGATTTGAACGACTAAACAGACTCTCAGCGTAACAGATGAAACGACTGACTGCAATAAACGGATTAATTAAGACTCCGCTATACGGTCGTTTCGTTGACGGGCGGAACACGCGCCGCGAAACGGGCGATGCACGACGAGACATACAGGATCGTTCTTAAGTGAGCGGCGCGCTGCTCGCGCCTGTCGAGAGTAAAATTACGATCAAGATCGTCACCACCAGCACGATCACGACGGCGACCACGACTGGAATCACCCATGAGCGGCGCGGGGGATTGAAGTGGGCGCGAATTTGTTTCGTGAGCTTGGCGACTTCTTTTTCCAGCACCTCGTTGCTTTGTGCGGGTGTCCAGTTAAGGCGGAAGGGTGGTTTGGCGACGATTTTGTGCAAGCTCGGTGGCAGCATATTGATCGTCGGCATATCCGCGCCATCGACCAGCACCGGGACGATCAACATGTCGTCGCGCTTCAAGCCGGCTTCGAGTTGAATCCGCAGCGAATCTTTGGGGTTTTCCAACGCGCGCAGCGAGACATTCGTGCCGCCCGACCCCGGTACGCCCATCCACTGACGACCGATGACGACGATCATGGCGTCGAATGACTGTACAATATCCTGCGCCAGGACAACACGGTTGATAGTGCGGTTGGCGACGCGATCGACATCGCGTGCCACGTCGTTATCGCCTAATTCTTTGTGGAGCAAATCATAGATTTTGCGCGCGATCTCGCCGCTGTCTTCGCGGCGATAGGCGATGAACATGCGCGGATCGCCGACGATTTTGCGCGGTGACCGTACTTCGCCCGTGCCCAGGGTATCGCTGACGATCATGCGTCCGAACGAGCCACCCGGTGTCGGCGCAGACGGGCGCGACGGGCGTGCTGATGGGTCAGCCACAGATGGCTTTGGCACGCTGATCGGCGGCGCGGGCGGGATTGGGTTGGCGCGGGGAACGGGTGTCGTATAGAACGACTCTGGGCGTGAACGCGGCGTGATCTCTTGTGTGCCGATTTTGGACGGTTGTTTGGCGCGCTGAATAAATGCCAGCACGGTTTCGAGTTCTGCGCCAATCGTGCGCGCGCTGTCGATACGATCGGTCGGGTCTTTGGCGATCATGCGGTCGATCAGATATGCCAAATCGGACGGTACATCCGTGCGGAAATCGGTGAGATCGCGCGGGACTTTCGTCAGGATTGAATCGAGTGCCGCGCTTACGGTGGCTTCGCTGAACGGGTTGCTCCCCGACAGCATTTCGTAGAGCATGACGCCGAACGACCATATATCGCTGCGTTCGTCGTAGCCGCCGCCATTGACAACTTCCGGCGCGAGATAACTGATCGTACTCACGACCATGCCAAGCTCGGTCAGTTTGCCGACCGCATCACCGAACTGGACGACGCCGAAATCGGTCAGGCGCGGCGTGCCGTCGTCAGCCAACAGCACATTGGCGGGTTTGATATCACGGTGGATGATTTTGAGTCGGTGGGCGCGCGTGAGCGCGTCGGCTATATCGAGCGCGATCTGGATAGTGCGTTCAACCGAGAGCGATTTTTCGGCGCGCAGCAGTTTATCCAGCGAGCCGCCGCCGATAAATTCCATGACAATATACGATTTATTGTCTTGCTCGATGGTCGCGATCACTTTGACGATGGCGGGATGATTGAGCTGGCGCAGCGCTTCACCTTCGCGCTTGAAGCGGTCGATGATCGCCGGTTCCAACAGCACGAGATCAGGTTTGAGCGCTTTGACGGCGACTGTCTCGCCCGTTTGGGTATCGAGCGCCCGATAAACAGTGCCCATACCGCCTTTATCGATGAGTTCGATCAGTTCAAATCGGTCGCCAATGCGGGGACGTTCGATCATATCCGCCTCGATGCCAATCTCACAAAAACGCACGCTGATTGTATCATGTCACAGTGGAAGACACGCGACGTGATTTGTACGGACACATCAACTGCAACCCTGCCCTAATGGTGCTTGCGGTGGCGTGCGCATCGGTTAGACTACAGAAATAACATTCGTATGCAGCAAGCCATAAAGGACTAAACGTTATGAAGTGGCGTGTACTCGGCATCACCGCCTTATTTTTATCTGTGTTCGTTATTATGGCATCCGCACAATCGACTGACGAACCGAATGCGGCGTGCGTGCTGACGCCGAATCAGGGATTTGCCAATATTCGTAGTGCGCCTGATATAAACAGTGAGGTCATCGGCACCGTGCCATCGGGGAGCAGCGCGAACGGGCTGGTTGCGACGACCGATAACGCCGCGAGTATCTGGTATTGGGTCGAAACTGGCTGGGTTTCGCAAAGCGCGGTCGAAATCAGCGACCCGTGCGCCGATGTGTTCTTGCTGACGCCCTTGACCGAAGCACCGCGCCAGGCGGTGACGATCCTGTTTCAACTTGGGGTGAGCGCAGGCGACGCCGATGCATACACCGATCAAATCGCTATTTTCGGCAGTTCGCCGCGCGTCCCCGCCGTGAGAATCGACCAGATCGCGCTGGCGGAAAGCGGTGAGAACGGCGCAGTCATCTGCGATGCGGACGACTGCGGCGAATTCACGCTGTTCCTGTTCACGCCCATTCCGTCGAGCGGCGGCGGCTTGTTCCCCGAACCAATTACACCGTCCGCGCCACGCACGCCTGTGCCGGGTGGCAGCAGTTTGCTCGATGCCTTGACCGGCTATACATCCCCGCGCGATTGTTTGCCTGTCGGTCAGGTGTGTCTGGTCGCGCTGCTGCGCGCTCCATCGGTGGAAAGTGAAACATGCACGGCGGCGGATTTTGCGGCGCGTCTCAGCATCCCCGACGATACACCGCGCGCGACTTACTTTCAGCCGCTTACAGAGGTGCTGCGCGAAGCCGGACTGCAATCGCTGAACGGTCGCCGTGTGCCGACACGCTTTTTGACGCCGTTGGGCGAAAGTGACCCGTGTCAGTTAGAGCTGCTGCTGCCTGTCAGCGAGCCGGGCGCAGAACGTTTCCGACTGGTAGAAGGTGGGTTACAGGCGAGCTTCGATGTGATTCGTGTGACGCCGCCGGGCGGTGCGGGCGTGGAATAACACCATTTTACCCGATGAGACGACCTAGTGAGAGCGCAGCGTGCTGCGCCCTCACTACACCCGTTTAGTGACATACTCCCCGTGCCTAAAGGCGGGGGCTTCTACCCTCAACGCGACTGCGAAGGCAAACCTTCATCTTATCGTCGCTCCGATAGCACAGCGATGCCCCGCTGTGTTTGACGTTAACTACGGTATTGCGATATTACAGGATTATGATCGAGGTCGGATTTTTACGTCTCGTACCTTGCACATCAATCTCCGCCTCTTATACGCTATTTCAGCAGAAAAAACACAAGACCGACGCCTTATATCCCCATGCCTGAAGGCAGGAGTTTTACGGCGCTTTTCTGATATTATTCACTCACCTTTCGCAGATTGCCCTCATCCTAAGTCCTTCTCCCTCAGGAGGAAGGACTTCCACTACCGCGACTGTTTTTCACCCCTCAGCCCTGAGTGAGAGGGGCAGGGGTGAGGGCTGAAAACGAAGGGCTTGCGTAAGGTGAGTTATTCATCCGTCCTTGCACCGCAATCTATTTCGTAATATTGCGAATACATGTAAAATACTTCTAAAGACTCGTTACAAACACACAAAAAACTATTGCGCTAGTAACGAATCGTGTTACACCTGTGTGTGCGGGTGTATTTTTTCCATCAGGGGCAATAAACATGAAAACTCGTTTTTGGTTGGGGCTGATGGTCGGTCTGTTGTTGATTGTGACCGCCACCAGCATTTATGGACAAGCTGGAGGACCAGGCTGTCAGGATGCGTCGGGCGGGAGTATCCCGTGTACGCCGACACCGGCACTCGGGCAGCCGCCGCAGGACAGCGATTTTGACGGCATTTCAGATTTTAACGATCAGTGCCCTACAGAAGCGGGACTTCCAGTCAACAATGGTTGTCCGCTGCCCGATGATTTAGCCGCCGCGCCGACGAACAGCGCACCGGTAACGTTCCCCGCCAGCGTCGAATGTCTGGTCACAGGGTACGGCGAAGCCGTCAACATACGGTCGGGTCCTGGCATCGAATACGAAATCGTCAATTCGCTGCCATTCGGCTCGTTCGTCATCACATATTATTTGTTGATCAATGGTGAAGGCGAAGGCTGGTACAGCACCAAGCTGGGCTGGATCGCACAAATCGCCGTGCAAGGCAACGAAAATTGTGCCTCGATCCCGGTCGTGACGACGTTCCCGTCGGGTCGCACCATCTTTATCCCCGAAGCACTGCGCGACTTCGCTGCCGCGCCACAAGATGGTCAAGGTGCGCCGCCTCCTCCCGGTCCGTTCTGCGAAGATGGCACGGTCGTGGTCATCGACGGACAAGCGTACTGCCGTCTCAATCTCGATCTGGCGGCTTTCCCCGCAGGTGGCACGGAAGGCGCACCGCCCCTCCCACCGTTCTGTGAAGATGGCGAGATCGTCGTCATCAATGGACAATCGTACTGCCGTCTCATCCTCGATATTAGGATTGCGGGTGGCACAACCGAAGGCGCGCCTGATCCAGGACCGTTCTGCGAAGACGGCACGGTCGTGATCATCGACGGGCAAGCCTACTGCCGTCTCGATCTCGATTTTACCATCCCCGCCGATACTAGCGAAGGCGCACCGCCGCCGCCGCCGTTCTGCGAAAATGGTGAGGTCGTCATCATCAATGGTGGCGCGTACTGTCGCCTCAACCTGCCCCTCACCATCGGCGGCGGCACGAGCGAAGGCGGTTCACCGCCTCCGGGTCCGTTCTGCGAAGACGGCACAGTTGTCGTCATCGACGGACAATCGTACTGCCGCTTAGACCTCGATTTTACTATCCCGTCGGGTGGCGTCGAAGGTGGCTCACCCCCGCCGGGTCCGTTCTGCGAAGACGGCGAAGTCGTCGTCATCAATGGACAAGCGTACTGCCGTCTCATCCTCGATATTACGATTGCGGGTGGCGCTGTCGAAGGTGGTTCACCGCCTCCGGGTCCGTTCTGCGAAGACGGCACGGTCGTGATCATCGACGGACAAGCGTACTGCCGTCTCGATCTCGATCTGGCGGCTTTCCCCACAGGTGGCACCGAAGGCGCACCGCCCCCACCTCCATTCTGTGAAGATGGCGAGATCGTCATCATCAATGGTGGCGCGTACTGCCGTCTCAATCTGCCCCTCACCATGGCGGGTGGCACGAGCGACGGCGCGCCGCCGCCCGACCCGAATGAGTGCGTGTATTACGTCATCATCGATGGCAACGTGGTGTGCTTGATCAACGAAGACATCGATGATCTGGCGATTGAACTACCCGGCGGCGAACCGATACGAACGCGCGAACACATATTGTTGGCGCGTCAAATCGGCGTCCCCGCGACCTGCCCGGTTGGGCTGCTGCTGCCCGCCGTGCAAAAAATCCGCGAAGCCGCCGCCCGGATGCAGACGGTCAACGTGCAAGACTTGATCGCGCTGCCCGAAATCGACGATCCGTGCGTGATCGAAGTTATGACAGTCGCCGTCATCGACGGCGTGCCGCAAACCTTCGCAGTTGAAGGCGGGATCATCGCGGTCTTGGATGTGCTGCGTATCCCTATCCCTGCGCAGTCCTCAAGCGTCCCAACAAGCACTCGTGTCATTGCGGTTGACATTCCGAATTCGCAAGGGGCGACTGAAGCCAGTAATCAAGCGCAGTTATGCGTGATGAGCGAAGGCGCTGAAGTTTGCACGAGTTTGCCGGAGTAAATCGGCGCCGCAGGCTTGAAGCCATGCGGCTAGGCAAAAACCTGTAAGCCCACTAAAAGGGGCTGTTGGGTGAGCTGCGTTTGACCGTGTGAACAGCGCCATCAAACGGGCATCGCAGGGGCGACCCGGTGGGCAGCCTTTGTTACAAAAAAGACGAGGGATGTTAATTCCCTCGTCTTTTTTGTGTGTAGCGCGCTTCTGAGAGGACAAAATCGACCGCCGCCGTGATCGTCGGGTCAGGCGGCGTATTGGCGGGCAGATCGTGGACGGCGTAGCTGGTCAAGCCCCATCGTTGATCAACATTTTCGACGCTCGCCATGCCGATTTGTCCCGCACGCACCGCGCCGAGACGTAGTATTTGATCGCGTAAAGCGGTGATGGTATCAGGCGCAAGCACAATCGCCAGCACCCCGATTTCGACCTGTGCGGGCGGCGTCAGCGTGAACGCCAGTTCATCGACGACATGATCGTGTGCGGCATCTACGAGTGCGATCACGGTATTATCGCCCATTTTGGCGCGCGATTCATCATCGATGGAGCTGCTCACGTTGGCGGCGGCGCAGCCCATGCCGTCCAGCACGATCACCATTGACCGCCCGCCCGAAATATCACAATGCCAGACATCAGCGACGCACGCACCGCCAATATCGACGTACAGGGTTCGCCCTTCGGTCACGCGCGCGCGCAGCGATTTGAGCAGTGTGTATAAGCGTGGCAGTATGTCGAGATCGCCGCGTAAATCGCCCGTGTAAAAAAAAGTCAGCGATGTTTCCATTGCGCCGGACGCTTTTCGATGAAGGCGTTCATGCCTTCAACTTTGTCTTCCGTACCGAACGAAATATAGAAATTGCGCTTTTCGTAATTCAGCCCTTCGGTCAATGACAGCTCTTCTGCTTTATTGATCGCGTCTTTAATCAAGCGGACAGCGACGCGCGGCATGGTGGCGATTTTAGCGGCGAGATTGATGGCTTCTTGCAAATAACTATCGACTGGAAATACACGGTTGACCAACCCGGCGGACAAGGCTTCGGCGGCGGTCAAATGGCGATTGCCAATCATGACTTCCATCGCCACCGCCTTACCGACGGCACGTGTCAGGCGCTGTGTGCCACCCGCGCCAGGGATGATACCGAGTGTCAGTTCTGGCTGCCCGAATTTGCTCGTCTCGCTGACGATGAGCATATCGCACATCATCGCCATTTCGCAGCCGCCGCCCAACGCCCAGCCGCTCACCGCACCAATGATCGGCTTGCTGACGCGCATCATACGTGCCCAATCGGTGAAGTCGTCGTGCATCATCTCGATCATGGTTTGATCGACCATCTGCTTGATATCGGCGCCCGCCGCGAACGCTTTATCGCTTCCCGTCAGCACGACGCAGCCGACCGAGTCATCGCGGTCAAAAGCTTCGAGCGCAGTGAAAATTTCGCCCGTGATCTGCGCGTTGAGCGCGTTGAGGGCTTGCGGACGATTGAGGCGTACCAGTCCAACGCCAGGTTGGGGTGTTTCGGTGAGGATCATTTCATAGGGCATGGGCGATACTCCGCGCAAAAATGTTGTTTAGCGCAATCGTAACATATTCTGAGAACCGCGCTAAAATCCAGGATCAATCGCGTTCTAAAACGATGCGGCTCTAAAAATCCATAATGACCATTGCTAACATTGTTTTGTGTGTCACAATGGACTAGAAGAGCTCATTTTCGTCAGGGATTGCTAGAACGCGATTGCCCTGGCGACGGCGATTAATCAGCGACAGCGCGCACGATTTTGTGGTAGGCTATTGACCATGAAAATCGTGCGCTTCTTCCTCCTTCTGCTCGTGTTGATCGTGTGTGCGCCCGCACACGCGCAAGAAACGACTCCGCCTGCGCCCACGCCGGAGGTTGACCTGCGCGCGATCATCACCGCTGTGCCGACGGCAACCATGCCGCCGCCTGTGCCGCTTCAGGAAGGCAGCGTTGAGGGCAGTCTGAACGACGTATCGCCGCGCGCACGTTACAGCTTCGACGCCACGCGCGATGAAGGCGTGTCGATCCGCCTGGAGACGACCTCTGGCAACCTTGACCCGATCTTATATCTGTATGATGCGAGCGGCTTGCTGATCGCCAGCAACGACGATCAAGCGCCGGGCGACCGCAACGCGCTGATCGCGCTGACATTGGCGGCGGGGACGTATATCGTCGAGGCGGCGCGCTTTGAAGGCGGCGACAGCCTGACGAGCGGCACGTTTCGGCTGACGCTGCTGCGGGCGAGCGCGCAAGCAACCGACGAACCCGGCGATCCGCTGGCGGAGCGCCCAAATTTCGGCGTCACGTACAGCGAAATCGCGTATCAGGAAGTCGGGACGGGGCGCATCGACGGCGATCAACCTTTATATTTCGCGTTTCCTGGTCAGCAAGGCGACCTGGTGCGTTTGATCTTGTCACGCACAAGCGGGGATGTGCTGCCACGTCTGAATATTTACGACGACGTCCAACTCGAAATTGGGCGTGACGCGCAAACACGCGAAAGCGAAGCCGTTTTATACGCGACGCTGCCCGAAACAGGCTGGTATTTAATCGAGGCGGGGCGGCGCGGTGATAGCGGAAGCGGCACGGTCGATTTATTCATCAACCGCCTGGCAAACGCGGTGCTGCAAGTCGGTGAACTGATCACCGGCGCATTCAGCGCGGACGCACCCGTACAATCGTATATCGTCAATGCGCGTTTGGGCGATCAAATCTCGGCGACGATGTTCACCAGTGACGCTAATTCGGGCGTGCAGCCATCGCTCGAACTGCTCGATCTCGGTTTGCGTACGCTCGACCGCGCCACGGGCGAACGCTTTGTCACGATCAACGCGCAAATTCCGCGCAGCGCACCGTATATTCTGCGTGTGACCAACCGCGCGCCCGCCACGATTGGCGGGTTTAATCTGCGCTTGTCGAATGTGCCGACCAACCCAACGGCGCTGGCGACAACGCCATTGGCGTACAACGAACAACTCACCGGATCGATTAACGATGACGATCCGCTCGATCTGGTGCGTTTCAATGGCAAAACTGGCGAACTGGTCACGATCACGATGCGCGCATCGGCAGTCGCAGGCACGCTCGATCCTTACTTGATCCTGATGGATGGCGACCTGAACGAACTGGCGGCGAACGACGACAGCGCGGCATCGCGCAATGCACGGATCACGCAGTTTCGGCTGCCCAAGGATGGCGATTATGTCATTCTGGCGTCGCGCTCCAGTTTGACAGCGGGCGGCACGAGCGGCGCCTATATACTTGCACTGACTGTCGGTGAAATCCGTTTGACGACGGGCGCTTTATCGATGACGCTGGAATGGTCATCGCCCGCCGACTTGAACCTGTTCGCGCGTGACCCCGCTGATCGCTCGTTGAATTGGAGCAGCCCGACGACGCCGAGCGGCGGCGCGCTGCAAATCGATAGTCACACGGGCTGCCAAACACCGAGCGACCAACCCATCGAGCATGTGTACTGGGGAGACGCGCCGCCTGCTGGTGAATATACGGTGTGGGCGTGGTATCAGGCGGCGTGTGGGCAAGCCGATCCAGTCACGCTGACATTGACTGTGAATGTGAATGGCGTACCGCTGATCATCAATGAGTCGATGCTCAATTTAGGTGAACGCCTGGAAATCACGCTGCGTTTATCGGCGACGGGCGAAGGGTTTATCGTCAATACCGGGTCGGTCAGCACACCATCGGCGCAGCAGGCTGCCAGCGAAGGCGGCGATCCAATCATCAACTATGGCAACATCATTGAGGCGGAACTGAACGACGAGGTTTACGCGCTGTTTTATCAGATCAGCGGCGTACAAGGCGACGCGATTCAGATCAGCGTCGAAACGCTGACGGGCGACCTTGATCCGCTGTTGATTTTCCGCAGCGCAGATGACAATACGCTGCCGAATGGCGTAAACGACGATGTCACCGAAAATACCCGTAATGCCGCCATCACGTATACGCTGCCCTATACCGGGCAATACATTATCGCGGTCACACGCTTTGCGGGGCGCGAAGGCATGACAACCGGACGCTATCGCTTGTTGGTAGAACGAAAAACCTCCTGACGTACCAGGCTTTTACCGCGCTTTTCTGATAAATCGGGCGTGGTGTCTTCTAATTTAAACGACCCATAAAAAATTCACGACTGATGCAACCCCCCCTTTCCCCCCACGTATAGGATTGTAGTGTTAATCAATTCGTGTTTCAGGGGAAACAATCATGACGACCACACAACAACCTCGTAATGTTATCGGCGCGCTCGTCCTGATCAGTTTAGGGGCTATTTTCCTGCTGTCTAATTTTATGGGCGGGATTGGATGGATGTTCAGTACCTTGTGGCCGCTGACGATCATGCTGCCCGGTCTTGGATTTTTCGCCGTGGCGCTGTTTGGCAATCGTAATCACGCGGGCTTTTTCTTTCCAGGCACAATTTTGACCGGGATTGGTGGCATTCTCTTGTTTCAGAACGTCACCGATTACTGGCAGTCGTGGGCATATGCATGGGCGTTGATCCCATTGTTCGTCGGCATTGCGCTCACACTCGCTGGCAACCGTACGGGCAATGAAGGTGAATTCCGCACCGGTCGCAGCATGATCGTCGGGTCAGGGATCACGTTTCTGGCGTTCGCGGCGTTGTTCGAACTGTTCATCTTCAACAGTGTGAGCGGCGCGTGGACATTCGTGCTGCCGATTTTGTTGATCGTCGCGGGTGTGTATGTCTTCTTCAACGGACACACTACGCAACCCACCCTGCGTACAACCGCGCCTATCGAAACCAAGACGAAACGCAAAACCGAACAATTTTCGTTTGACGATGACTTCCGTGAAGAACAACGTGTCGTCGAATTAAACGGGCGCAATCAACGGCTACCAGCGGGGCAAAATCTGCGCCGTAAAATCGACGCCGAACTGCGTGACGACGAAACTGGTTCATAGGGTCGATGATAGGGGATATGGAACAGCTATCGAAGGCGATCTGGCAGGTCGCCTTCGATAGGCATGGGAGTGCGCTATCGCTACGAGTCATTTTGCAAATCAGGCGACGTGACCGACCAGGTCACCCCTACGGGTGATATCGTTTTTGCGGTACACTTTGTGTATGAGTGCCCAAATACAACCCTCCCCACCCTCCTCCACATTTACATTTGCGCGCGCACTACCGATCTATGTCCTGACATTTGTCGATGTGTTGGGGCTGACGGTTATTTTGCCAATTTTGCATCTGTACGCGGCGGCATATGGCGCAAGTCCGCTGCAAATTGGTTTAGTCGCGGCGGCATTTCCCCTGGGGCAGTTGGTCGGCGTGCCGATGATGGGCGCGCTCTCGGATCGGTTCGGGCGCAAGCCGCTGTTGTTGATCAGCCAGCTTTCCACGTTCATCGGCTTTTTGCTGTTAGCGAGCGCGACCTCGTTGGAGATGGTGATTCTATCGCGCGTGATCGACGGCGTATTCGGTGCAAACCTGGCGACCGCACAAGCCGCAATCACCGATTTAACCGACGAGAAAACGCGCGCGCAAGGCTTGGGCATGACGGGCGCAGCGTTCGGGTTGGGTTTTCTTTTTGGGCCGGCGATCTCGTTGGGCGCGCTCGAATTCTCTGATAGTCTGGCAATTCCAGCGTTGATCGCGGCATGTTATTCGTTTTTGTCGATACTGCTGACATTGTTCAGCTTCAAAGAGACACTGCCCGCCAGCCGCCGCCATGCTTCAAATTTGCTGGCGATCCCGTTCACCGCCGTGCGAATGCTGCGCCGTCCACGCCTTAACGTGCTCATGGCGATCATGTTCGGGCAGCAAATGGTATTTTTCGCGTTTGAGAGCCTACTCGGTTTATTCATTTTGAGTCGGCTCGGCTTCCTGGGGCAAGGCAGTGCGCTGATCTTCATTTATGTCGGCGTGATTCTGATATACGCGCAGGCGCGCTTGATCCGCAAATGGAACGCGCGCTATGGCGAACGCGGCTTGATCGTGCGCGCGCTCTCATTGCTGACGATTGGACTCATCCTGTTCGCGCTCACCCCTGCTCAACCGCACCCGTTGTATATCGAAAATCGTGTCGAGCGCGCACTACGCGATCTGAGTCCATCGAGCGCCGAAGCGGTCATCGGCACAATCGCGGTGGTGCTGCCCGATGAAAGTCAGCGCGGCTTTGGCGGCGTATTGTGGTTTCTGGGCGCGCTGATTCCCTTAACTTTGGGCGCAGGTTTGATCCGCCCCGGCTTGAACAGCCTGATGGTCAAAACTGCTGGCACTGGTGAATCGGGCGCGGTTTTGGGGGTCAGTGCGTCGGTCGTCAGTCTGGCAGATGCGGTCGCGCCATTGATTGGTGGCTTGGTCTTTCAATCGCTGGGTGCATCTGCGCCGTTTGCCTTGGGCGCAGGGCTGATGCTGGCGCTTTTGATCATTGCATGGCGACTCGTTCATTAAAAGCATAGAGATTGTGTTGAGCGCGACGGTAATTTCTACGCTACAATACAGATTGCGGCTGCAATTCTAATCATTTAAGGTGAATTTGTATGGCTCCGACCGGGTGCGGTGAAACGGCGAAAAAAGTTCCGATTCTGCCCTCTGATAATGCGCGTGCCATCGCGCGTTTTTTTCAGGTACTTTCTGACCCAACACGCGTGCGTATGTTGAAAGCGTTAGCGGATGCGGAATGGTGTGTTTCCGATTTGACACAAGCGTTAGGTATGGATCAGCCCGCCGTTTCGCACCAATTAAAATATCTGCGCGAACTTGGTTTGGTCAAGTGGATGAAGACCGGGCGTCATGTTTATTATACGCTGGCAGATACACCCCTACGCGAAATTTTGATGCAGGGCATTGTCCAACTCCAATACTTATAAATGGAAGTGTTTCAATTGCAAAACCGCCCATCGACCAGCTATATCATTGCGACGACCGGACGCAATGGCAGTAATTTACTTGCGCAAGCGCTTCGTTTGACGGACATTGCAGGCAAGCCGGACGAGTATTTTTTGCCGCGCATGGTATTTTACACACTGCAAAAACACAGCTTGTCGGTGCGTTCGCTGGCAGATTACACCGCGCAGTTGATCGACAAAACGACGACACCGAACGGCGTATTCGGCACCAAAATGATGTGGCGGCACGTCGATGACTTGGTGAATCCAGTTTTAGACGATGACCCCACCTATAAAACGCTGACTTTTTACCAGCGCTTCGAGCGCCTGTTTCATCAACCGAAGTATGTATTTATGAAGCGGCGCGACCATATCCGGCAGGCAATATCGATGCGCAAAGCTCAGCAGTCGGATATCTGGTTTGTGCAATCAACAGGATTGCCCGGTCACTCATCGCGCCCGCGTGCTGAACTGACATTCGATTATTACGGGTTGAAAGCGGATATTCTCAATTTGGAAGCAGGCGAAGAACGCTGGGAAGCATTTTTTCGTGACCACAATATCACAGCGCAGGTGGTATTTTATGAAGATTTGGCAGCAGAATACGAGCGCACCATACAGGGCGTGCTCGACTTTTTACACATCGAGCGTCCCGCTGGTTTTGTCGTGCCACCGCCGCCTATCCTCAAACAAAGTGACCACATCAACGACGAATGGTATGCGCGTTATCATGAGATCGATACGCTGCAAGGCAGCATGATCGGTCGCGCACGTTTACGACTGCGCGATAGGCTCAATAAATCAACCTGAGCTTTATTTTTTGAGCGGCGGTGCAGGCGGCATCAGCGGATTACGCAAAATGCTCAGGCGCGGGCGCGTCGCCGCCGGGATCGTTGACGCATTGACCGCCGCTTCCAAATGCGGAAGTGATACGGTGAATGTCGTTCCCGCGCCCGGTTCACTGCTCACGCCGATCGTACCACTGTGCGCTTCGGTGATCCATTTGGCAATCGATAACCCCAACCCCGACCCTTCACCAATACGCACCCGCGACGGCTCTGCCTGATAAAAACGGTCGAAGATGCGTTTTTGGTCGTCGTCTGAAATACCGATTCCGGTATCGATGACTTCGACGTGCGCCTCGGATGCCGTGCGACGCAGGTTGAGCGTAATTGTTCCGCCTTCGGGCGTGAACTTGATCGCGTTGCTGACCAGATTCAAAAATAACTGCTTGAGTCGGTCGCTGTCGCCCTGAATACGCACGGGCTCAAAATCCTGGATCGTCACTTTAAGGTTGTGGTCTTTGACGAGTACACGCGCTTCTCGGTAAACCTCGCTGACAACCGTATCGAGATCGATAGGAATAAGCTCTAGTTTCAAGCCACCATAGTCGGCTTTCGCCAATAACAGCAAATCGTTCACCATGCGCGACATCCGTTCGACTTCGCTGGTCACAGCTTCCATCGAGTCTTCATCCATACCGTAGCGCTTGATCAGTTCGAGGTGTCCACGAATAGCGGTGAGCGGTGTGCGGAGTTCGTGAGAGACATCCGCGACAAAGCGCTGTTGGACGCTGAACAACTTGTCCAGCCGTTCCAACATGTGATTGAACACCGATGTCAGCCGCCCTAGTTCGTCCATGGGACCCGTCCACGTCATGCGCGTTTTCAAGTCGTTGGTGGCAACAATACCTGTGGCGGCTTCGGTGATGCGTTCAATCGGTGAGAGCGCGCGCTGACTCAAGCCCATACCGAGCGCAATACTGCCGACAAGCGCGAGAGTCATGCTGACGACCATAATGCCCAACAGCGCACGGCTCGCCTGGTTGACGCTGGCAAACGGAGTCGCCGTCTGAACCACGATTTGCTGCCCTTCCCAGACCGTGACCGGGCGCGTGAGCACACGCCATTCTTCACCGTTCAAACGGACGACGCTGAACAGATTGATATGCGATCCATCCAGCGTATTGAAATCTGCCCGGTCGTACGTCAGGTTGCGCGCATCGAGTGGTTCGAGCAACGCCTGTAGATTAGTCGACATGCCCGCTAAGCGCGTGGTATCGCCATCGATTTGCCACACCTGCACGACGACGCCAGACGCGCGGAAAAAGTCGAGTTCTGGCAGGTTCAAACGCAGCGACGGGTTGCCAAATTCTGGCAGCAAAAACGGGCGGCTGTTCTCCATCACTTGTTCAACGGTTTGTTCCAGCGTGGTATCGACACTGTTGACCAGGACAAAGCGCGTGATGCCGTACAATATTGTCCCAAACAGGACAATAATGACGGCAAGTAAGCCGGAGTACCATAAAATGAGACGGTAACGGATCGGTAAGGAGGTCATAGCTTAATTATCTCGAACGGACGGGTATAAAGCAGACTCAAATCATGACGCTTCACACACGATTTGAACAGGACCGTCCAGCTTATTCTTCCTCGCGCAGTACATATCCTACCCCACGAACGGTGTGGATAAGGCGTGGTTCGTTGGAAAGTTCGGTCTTTTGGCGCAGATAACGCACATAGACTTCAATGATATTACTTTCGCCGCCAAAATCGTAGCCCCACACGCGGTCAAAAATCACATCGCGCGTGAGCACCTGACGTGGATTACGCATGAACAATTCGAGCAGTTCGTATTCTTTGGCGGTCAAATCGATAGCGCGTTCGCCGCGATAGGCGCGATGCGTTCCGGTATCAAGCGTGAGATCGCTGAAGCGCAAAATCTCTGGGCGCGATGTCGGCGTCGAACGGCGGAACAAGGCACGCACACGCGCCATCAGTTCATCGACCGAAAACGGCTTGATCAAATAATCATCCGCGCCAGCGTCCAAGCCTGCCACACGGTCTTTGGTCTCGTCTTTCGCGGTCAGCATCAAAATCGGAACATTGCTGGCAGCACGCAAGCGCTTGCACACTTCCAAGCCGTCCAATCCTGGCAGCATCCAATCCAACACCACCAAATCGGGTGGATTGTCGCGCGCGATGCTCAAGCCGTTTTGTCCGTCGCGCGCCACACTGACGCGGTAGCCTTCGTAAATCAACGCCCGCTCGATAAACTGCGCGATGCGCGCCTCGTCTTCGATGAGTAAAATGCGTTCGCCAGCCATTTTTACATATCCCAGTCGATAACAGACTAAATTAGTTTTCCCATTATCTAACAAAAATCCAAAAATGAGAAATATAACGGTTTGTGTTGCATGAGAAATAATTCGCACCGATGGCACAGCAAACGGTTCCGCGTGACTTTTTCAGCCTTATTCACTCACCTTACGCAGATTGCCCTCATCCTAAATCCTTCTCCCTCAGGAAGAAGGACTTCCCCTACCACGACGGTTTTTCACCCCTCGCCCTGAGGGTCTGAGGGTACAGGGGCAGGGGGTGAGGGCTGAAAACGTGGGACTTGCGTAAGGTGAGTTAAAATCTGACATTCCACACCTCGCCCGCCAAGCCATCGACAGAGTTGATCAGCGTAAACTGCCCGCTGGCGGTGTCAAATAGGGTCAGCGCGCCGCGATCGAGCACGCCATCGGCGCGCTGGTAGCCGACAATATAGCGTCCATCGCGCGAAAATTGTGGCGCGCCAAGCACCGCGTCAACCGTTGTAATCACACGTGCCGCGCCGCCGTTGAGCGGAATTTCGACGACTTCCCACGCCGCACTCGGATCAGCAATCGATGCCAGCAGCGCGCGCAGCACCCCACCGGATAATTCCACGTCAGCACGCAGCGCGCGATCTGGCGGGAGTGGCGCTGACAATACCGGCTCTGCGCCTGTGCCAATAAAATCATACACATAATAACCCGGCGGAATGGCAGGCGTATTCGCATCGACATGCGCCACAATGCGCCCATCTGCGAGCCAGCGCGCGTTAGCAGTACGCGGGTCATCGGCGCTGAACGCCTGCGTGACATAGACCTGCGCCGCCGCAAAATCATACACGCCGAGCGCGAAGCTGTTATCCGGCTGAATAGCGACGCCGACCAGCACACGATCACCTTGCAGCGACCAGCGCGGCTGACTATACGCGCGCGTCACCCCATCGGCGACGCCATTGCTGATCGTGCGCTGCACCGTACTGCTGGCGGGGTTGGCAGCATCGAGCGTGATCACGTTGACACCGTCCTGATCATCTTTGTAAGCCAATTGTGTCGCATCCGCATTGAGCGCGGGCGATGCGGGCGCGAAGCTGCTCAGATCGGTCAGACTAAGCGGAAAGCCAATATCGGGACGCTGTACCCATAATGTGCCATCGCTGACGTAATACACGGTGCGACCATCGAAGGCGATCGTGTATTCACTTACGTCGGTATCCGAGAACGTCAAGCGCACGGGCGGTCGATTATCGGCGGGCAGCCGCCACACCTGCGCGATACCGAAGCCATCCTGCGCGATAAAAAAGACGGCGGCGGGCAAATTCATGCCCACCGCCGTTCCAAGTGGCTGCGGCGTCGTATTTGGCGCGGGCAGCGTGCTGACGACTTCGGGCGTCGTCACCGCGTTAGGATCAGGCGGCGGCGCGCGGAGTTCAGGCGGGACGAGAGGGCCCCAATCATAGGCGACCACATTTTCAATCGGCAGTGGATACCCAAACCCGCTCGACGGATCAAAGACTGCCAGCACACCCGCCTGAAACGCGGTCATCAACGAACCGCCGGGAACCCAGCGCAAATCGGTCAGCTCAATCGGCGTACCGCCGACGGTGGCGACAACCTGCGCGCCGCGCGCCAGACGCAGCAAAATACCATAACCTTCTGGCACAGTCGTATCGTTTTTAGAACGAGCGAAAAAATCGAGGTTGTCATCGGCGGTCAGGTAGGGGTAGCGGTATTCCACCGACGGATCGAGCAAATCGGTCTGTTGATTCGCGGCGTCGAGATTCATAATCTTCAAGCCACCATCAGAAGGTGCGAACACAATCTCGGTTGGGCTGACCCATGTCGTACCGAACGACGAGACGATGATGCTGGTGAGCGCCATCTGCACGGCTTCGCGCCGATAAATAAACCACACGTTATCGGCGGTTTCGGCGGCGAGATACCGTCCGGTGGGCGACCAGCTCAAATCGCTGACCACACCATCAGTGAGCGCTTGAAAAATCGGCGCGCCACCCTCGGTTAGGAAGGCGAAGCGCATCCCATCCAGCGTCGTATATGCGATAACTCCGCCAGGAACTTCGGCGGCGGTCGGACTAAACGCAATCGTTTGCTTGCCGCCGCGATACGCCGGCAAACCTGCCGTCGCCGCCTCGATCTGTACAGGCACAGCGTCAGGCGCGGTCAAATCGACGGTGTATAAACCATTTTCGGTACGATACGCGAGGCGCACCCCAGTATCATCGACGCCAAAATCGGCGGCAAATTCACCAGCCGGCGTGATCTGCGTCACGCCGGACGCGCCGACGCCGTAGCGAAAGATCGCGCCATCGTTGATCAGTACGTAGAGATCGGCGGGCAAATCGAGCGCTTCGCCTTCCTGTGCCAACGTCAGCCGCGCGAACGCCGCCACCGCCAGCACGATGATGAGCCATTGTCGAAACCGACGCATCTCGTTATCCTTCCGTGAACACTCGATATCGGGCTAATATTAACATGTTTCTATACATGATGCGGCGGCAGACGTGAATTTCTCACTTCATACGCCATGTGATATCGAACTGAGCATTCGCGCGACCACGTATTATTCGGCATTCGGGCACATTCACAGCGGTGCGTATCGCCGCTTGATTCGCGCGGGCGATGGCGTTGCACTGGTCGAATTTGCGCGCGGCAGTGAGCCTTACAACATCCGCGCCAGCATTCTGGGGTCGCGTGGCACAATCGATGACGCCGTGCTGGCGTCGCATATCGCGCACATCGTCAATGCCGATACGCGGCACGCACCGTTTTATGCGTTTGCGAGCGCACATCCGCGTTTGCAGCACGTGATTCAACCGTTGGTCGGGCTGCACAACTTCCGTTTTGAGCATTTTTTCGATGCACTGTGCGTGACGATCATTGAACAGCAGATCAGCTTGCGCGCGGCACAGCTTGCCGAACGCTGGATATGTCGGTGGGGCGGCGAGTCGTTGGATTATCATGGCACCCCGTATTTTACCTTTCCGTCGCCACAACGGTTGGCTCAAGCGACGCCCGACGACCTAACCCCGACTAAAATCACATTTATACGGATGCGCGCGTTGATCGGACTGGCGCAAGCAGTCACAACTGCACAACTCGATCTTGATGCGCTGCGAACCGTGCCGTTTGCGGTCGCTTATCCAGCATTGATTGCGCTCAAAGGCGTTGGACATTGGACGGCAGCATGGGCAATCATCCGCACGCTCGGTCATTTTTTGTATATCGGGCGTGCGGATGTCGCGCTGCGGTCGGCAGTCAACCGTTATTTCTTCGATCAAACGGGTCGCGCCGACCCGGACGTGATGGACGATTTATTCGCCTCGTTTGGCGAGTACGACGGCATCGCGGCGTATTACACGATCATGCGTTATGCCTTCGAGAAATACTGATCGCTTTCACCCTGCCGTACGCGAATGCGGCTAGGGGGAGAACACTGCGTCGCTCACTTGTTCAAAACAACTCGATGGCAACACCGAATTGACCCGCCGCGTCCGCGACCGTATTGGCGACGAGCAGCGTATACACACCATCGGCGGTCAATTCAAAATCGGTGATAAAAGCACCTGTGCCGCCTGTGCCATCGTCATTCGCGATCAAGACCGCGCCCGCCGGGTCAAGCAGGATAATCAGCGCATCGCTGGTCGATCCGGCTGGTGCGAGCGCCAACACCGTCACGCGCTGCCCTGCGCTCGCTTCAAACGGAAGCGCGTTCGTCACGCCGTCGCCCGCTTCGATGATGGTCAACTCGCCGGGTATCAACACAGCGCCTTCGATGCGATCCTGCTCGATACGACCCAGATAATCGACGAAATCTGCCGACCCCGCCGCCACATCGCCATTTTCATTGTAAAGCGTGGCGCGCAAGCGCAGCACATCGACGCGCGTTTCATCGAGCGACAACACTTCGTTCAAATCAGCCAGCGCACCGTCAATATTTTCCTGCTCGATATATGCCAACGCGCGCCCCTGATACGCTTCGGCGATGGCGTCGCGCGCAATCGATTCGGTGTAATCAGCAATGGCGGAGTCAAAGGCTTCTTGCTCGGCATACACACTGGCGCGCAGATAATAAGTTTGTGCCGCCAGCGACTCATCGCCGTCGCTGCCCAGATTGAGTGACTGGGTTAAATCGTTGAGCGCGTTCGGCTCGTCGCCCACCTGTAAATGACTGATGCCGCGTACGTAATACGCACGTGCATGAGTCGGATTGAGGGTCAGAAACAGCGTAATATCGAAAATCGCGCTTTCAAAATCGCTCGCACGGAAGGCGGTCACAGCCTGTTCGTAAAGTTCCGGCGTTACGTAGATTGACACGGATTCGCCTGCTTCTTGAGCAGCGAGCGGGAATACGCCAAGCATCAGACACAATAACGCGATCGCCCATCGTTTATAACTACGCATGTTATAGCAGTCCTTGAACATTAACCTGTCGATGCCTTCCAACCTCACTCCATACCTGTAGAAAGGGGCGGCACACGCTCGTGTGCGGGGTGAGGTTTATTAAAGTGTCTCGCACCTACAATATCCGTTTCGCTGCGATAGTGATGCGGTCAATCATCACACGTGAGTTTAACGCGCTTCGTACTCATGGTAAAACATGCCAAGCGCGACTTTTGCGCGCGCGCGCGGCACAAGATAAGTGCCAGTCGTGTAACCTTCATTCTGCACGCGCTTGAACTCGAAGGCGTGGGTGTCGCGCCCGATCTCACCTTCGATCCAGCTCACGACCTTACGACGGCTCATAATCACGAGCAAGCCATCAGTATAAATATGCGCGTAAAAATCAGCACTGGTTGACCATGGTCCGCCCGGCGTGTGTTTTTCGATGCTGCTGTAGCGTTCGATTGCCATATACGGGGTATTATCGCGGGTGTATTTAGTTTCGCTTTTGACTTCGACATACTGGATCGTGCCGTCGCCGCGCGCGATCACTAAATCGCCACGATAGAAAAACCGCGGGTCATCCTGTAAATCGGTCGCGGTCGTCACATCGTCGCGGCGCATCAACCATGCGCGTACACGTTCGACTAAAGCATACGACTCGCGCCGCTTGCGCGGAAAATTATACGTAGTCGTGCCGCTCATGTTTACCTCGCGGCTGTAACCCGTGAACAGGCTGCATACGATGCGCGACCCACCGAGTCGCCGCTATACGCTCATCGTGTGTAGGCTGTGAACAGGCATGAACTGCGCCTATGCCCTTGTGTTAACCAATTGTGTCTGAGAGATTGCGCGTCGCCAACACCTCGATAGCGGGTGTACGATTACCATTACAGCTAATGCGACGTGGTGCTTCCAAACATTGCAGATGATAGCCCAAGCGTTCGTACAATGCGACGATACGATCAGTGCGCTGGTTGGAAATGACGACGGGTCCTTCGTGACGCGACAGCCATACTGCCAGCCGTACCTGATCATCCCACGAAAAGCCGAATTTTGAATAATTGACGAACTGCACATCGTATGGCGGGTCGGCATAGACAAAATCGCCGGGTTCGAGCGCGACCGTCTCGAAATCACCCTGTGTGAACTGCCAGCGATTGAGCGCGTTTTGATGGGCAAAAAAGTCGGGCGCGTAGTTGATTTTCTTGTATTTGCCGAACGGGACATTGAACTCGCCGCGCTTGTTGAAGCGGCATAATCCGTTGTATCCAGTGCGGTTGAGGTAATAAAAAAGCTGCGCCGCTTCTGATGTATTGTCTTGTCCGGTACGGATCAAGTCGTTGAAGCGCACACGATGCGCGTAATAGAGTTCGGAATCGTTGAGGGTTTGAATATCGCTGACCTGTAAGCCGTGTTGAATCCAGTGATAAAAATGAACGACATGCGCGTTCATATCGTTGAGCAGCGAGCGCGCGGGCGAAAAACCGAGCGGCGCGGCAAGTCCGCCGCAAAATGGCTCGACATAGCGCTGATCCTGATAGGGCTGCCACAATGGACGCAGGTGCGGCACCAACCAGCGCTTGCCACCCGCCCATTTAAGCGGCGGTTTCAATAGTTCTTGGGGGGGCAGCGCGGCGGTTTGCGTCATGACGAGATGATCACTCTGTGTTAAGAATAGATGATCTGATCATTGTAATGGTAGTGATCTGTGCGCGCAACCGCACACGACATGAAATTTACGCGAATTTTTAGGGAATTTATACATCGCTGCCGGGCGCAGCGTGCTGCTCCCCTAGCAGCGTCTCGTTTGGACACCTTACAAGATGCAGGTCACAATGCGTCTGTTTTATCCGCGAACCACACCTGAAGATAGTGATAGCTGCGCGTGAACAACCTGCCATTTTGCACGTCCATCGTCCGGTTGTCTTTGGGGATCAAACGCAGCCGCAGACGGTCGATGCCCGGTTCGCCCGCCTGACGCCATGCCGTCAAGCCATCCTGCATCAAAATGAAAGCATCCGACGAGCCGAAGCAGACCGATTCGCCGCGCTGATTGAACGAGACAAAACAGGCGCTCCCTTGTAAGAGCAGCGCGAAGCCCGTCCCACTCAAACCATACGGCTTGGTCTCATCGTTGATGCTGTAATATGCCAGCACACAGTCTTGCGGCGTGTGCTGCGTCAGGTACGGCAGCAAGCCGCCGAACAAGCTGCTGTATTTCATCGGCATATCGAGCGTGTTGTTTTCTGACCAGTCGTTCATCAGCCACAACAGCGCCGCGCCGTCGATTTTGTGCGCTTCGGTCGAGATCATTTCGAGCGATGTATTGCCGACGCGCGCGGTGATGACAGGACCCGCGTCGGCGCCGCGCAAGCGCACGAACCAGCACGGACGGTTGTCGTCGCTGATCAGTGTGCCGTCGGTCTGTAGTTTGAACGCGGCGCTAACCTGCATCGCTTCCAACCAAATCGGCGTGACGAGAATGCCACCCGGCTTGAGCTGACGTTCCCAGGCGGGCGGCACATCCCACACGCCAACGGTGGCAATAATGCGATCGTAACTGGCGCGTGGCGCGTAGCCATATGCGCCGTCGTTTTGCACAACCGTGATATCGCCGCCCACCTGCGCGCGCTGAAGCCGATCTTTCGCCAGTTCAACCAGATCGCGGTCGAGTTCGACGCTGGTCACGCGTCCGCCATTGCCGACCATATGCAGCAAAAGCGCGGCGTTATACCCGCTTGCTGTGCCGATCTCCAAAACGTTGTGACCCGACTCCAGCTTTAATTGGTCGATCATTTGCGCCATGATTGCGGGCTGGCTGACCGAACTGGTGATATTGCCCGCGCCATCGCGCTTGATGGGGATCGCGTCGTTGGCATATGCCATCTCTACCGGCGTATCCGGCAAAAAGATGTGACGTGGTATCTCCAAAAACGCGCGCTCCAGGCGCGGATCATGGAGGTCGCCGTCCGCCTTGAGCGTATTGACGAGTTTGCGCGCATACTTCGCGGCTTGGTCAGTCATCAGGCTTGGGTATACCACGCGCGCCGTTTGCGCAGCGAAACACCGCCGTCGTCATCGCTTTCGCGCCGCGCTGTGCGCACGCGTCCGCGCGCATCGATATGGACTTGTCCGGCATTTTGCAGCCGTTTGAATTCTTCGGGTGTGATCACGGGGGCAGGTTCACCACCCAGTCGTTCCAGGCGTTCATCGTAGCCTTCGCCCGCGCCCGCGCTGCTTGTCATCGGTGGTGTTTCGGGCATGTCATCGGGCTGAGGCGATTGAGTCGCGTTGTCGGTCATGTCATCTGCCGGAAGGGTAATGCGTTCGTCTGTCACTATGCTTGATCCTGACTATCTTCGAGCGTTAAACCCGCGCCGTGCATCAATTCATCGAGACTTATCGTCGCGTTTTCATCGGTTTCGAACGCGCCGGACGCCATCCTTTGCGCGCCATCACCACACACCAGACAGTGCGGGTCGCGTTCGATGGTCGCCCACACCGCCGTATACGGCAGGTTGATCACGCCGTCAAGGATTTCGAGCGCGCTGTTCGCCAAAATCACCGTGTTTCCGGGCAGCGATTTATAAATCGGCGTGCCGTGCAGCAGTTCATTAAGCGCGATATCCGCCTGTGCGCCCGCGACACGTGTGACGTGCAGCCATAAGCCCGGTTCGGCATCGAGTGTGCCATCTTTGCCGATCATACCATAATCGAGTTGTGGTTCAGTACCCTTTTTTGGGGGAGCTGTGTCATCTCGAAGCTGTGCCGCCCAACACGCATAACACGGCGTTTGGTACGGCTGAATGATCGTGATATCGCCACCTTCGCCCCGTTCGTACACGCCCGCGTAAACAGCGGTGATATTGTGGGTTAAACACGCCTGATTGAGTATGTACTTGCTCGGCTCGTTATCGATACCGCTCACGACCAGATCAACGCCATCGAGCACGTCGCTGCCCGCAGTGAATCGTTCGATTTTTACATCGATATGCACGTTTGGGTTGCGCTGACGGATCAAATCCGCGACCGCCGCCGCTTTCGGCTGACCAAGATAACGCTGATCCGCGACGTGGCGCATGATATTGCTCGTTTCGAGCACATCGTCATCGATCAAGACGAACGATCCGACGCCGCTCATCGCCAGCGCCAGCGCCGCGAAACCGCCGCCCGATCCCAAGCCGATGACGGCGACTTTTTTGCGCGCCAGCAGTGCCAGATTATCACTGCCAATCAGCCGTTCTACGCGATCCCAGGTCATGGGGTATCTCCTTGTTCGGCGGCGGGCGATTCGGGTGATTCCGATTTCGATTCGCGCGGTGCGAGCGGTTTTATAATCGGTAAGGTCACGAGTTCGGCGGTGGGCGGAACAAGTTCCGCGCGCTCATTGATCGGTAATCCCGCGCTCGCCGCGATCGTGCGCACGTAATCGATCAACCAATGATCGGCGTCCCATGTCGTCGGTGCATCGTCGATGGGGGTGCTGCTCGCCCATGCACGCTCGAACACCTCGAATAAATCGGTATGCTCGTCCATGGCGATGAACGGGGCGAGACGGGCGTGCGGCGGCTGCGCGGGATAATCGTGCGGCGTAATCAACAGCAGCAGTTTATCCCAATCGGCGCGCGCGGCGAGAATACCCACTTCGAGCGGTGGCGTTTTGTCGGCGTCCCACAGAGAAACCGACAGGAACAAGCCGTGATCCTTCAAGCGCCGACATTCGAGGTCAAAGCGCGCTTCGTCGGTTAAGTGCCATGGGGGAGAGGGCAGCACAGGTAAATGCGTATTTTCGTAGACCGTTGGCGCGATCGGCGCGAACATCCGCGATTTGCGATCGATGAACCACCAATCGATCCGGCTGTTCGTGCCGTTGCCATCGGCGATCATGATGTAGTTGGTGGTCACGAACGAGGGTTCATCGACGGTCGCGTGTCCAAGCGTGAGGATCGGCGCGAGCATGAAGCCGAGTTTGTTCGCCGGATCGCTGATCCATTCGATAGCGGTCATCAAATCGCCGCCGCTCGGCTGAATCATAAATCCAGGCTGTTTGTGCCAATCCCCAACATGATGAAGCGGCGTGTTAAAACGCATTTGCATCGCGTCGGCAGAATCGAGTGTCGCACGATAACCACGCCAGTTTTCACGCCACCAGTATAAAATCTCGTCCTGGCGTTCGTCACCTTGCTGAAACGTGTGGTAATGCCGTACCGCGCTCGCATCCGGCGCAATCGTATCGAGTACGTAAATCGTCGGAACGCCAGTCGCGGCATTCTCGACGACCAAACCAACCATCGCTTCCCCCGTCTCGTCTTGCAGATAGGTGGCGGCGGCGGCGGTCATCTTATCGATGACACGCTGCGCGATGACTAAATTGGGGACGGCGCTGCGTTTGCCGATCATGCGACCGAGCATAAAAAATACCCCTTTATCGACGATGCGGCGGAAGCGGCGTATTCGGGTCAACCCGTTCTTCGATGCCGGGCCAATCGCCTGTCTCTGACCATGTATAGTAAGCATACATCCATTGAATCGCCCATGCCGTCACCGTCACCGCTGTCGATGTGCTGGGATTCCAGCCGTAATGTTCGCCATCTTTCGGGTTGAACAAACACAACTGCCCATCTTCGTACTGATGTTTGCGGCTGATGATCTGCGGGCGCAGCACATACGCCTCTGCAGGACGGTTCGGGTAATCGTTCGGATACAAAATCTTGACCTGATGTTCGCGTTCATCGGGCGCGAGCGTCGATAAATTGACTTCGACACGCCCCGTCCAAAACAGGACGCCACCAAGCGGCGGCACAGTCAGCCTGAAGTTGCTGCCGAATGCCAGTTTCATCGCGTCCACTTCGACGCGCAAACGCGCTGATACGTTAGCGCGGGTTCCCCACCATGCGGACATACGGGTACGTACTCCTCAGTTTCGATCTGCGTGAGATGAATCGAATTTTATCACCGTTCCAGATGCTATACGCATCCCGACGTGCTGGCGTTTCACAGCGAAAAAGTTAATCGCTGTTATAAAAAGGATACACCCGCGCAAATCATCAGACTTTACCACTCAACAGCGGACGCTTACACGCGCGTTCATTGTGAAATTGACCACTTGCGTAGATATACGTACGGGTTTCCCAGATAATGAGCCTATATTCAGCGCTGAGTATGCATTTTGAGCGGTGATTGAGGAGAAAACAACAGATGACAATTCGTCGCATGATGCGCGGCTTGATGGTGATGGCGCTTTTGGTCATGATCGGGTCGGCAGTAAACGCGCAGCAAAGCACTGAAACGCTGACGGTCTATTCGGGGCGCACTGAAGATTTGATCGCGCCGATTCTGGAACAATTTACACAGGCGACCGGCGTACAGGTCGAAGTCCGCTATGGCAGCACATCCGAAATGGCGGCGACTCTGCTTGAAGAAGGACAGAACAGTCCTGCCGATGTTTTCATTGCCCAGGATGCCGGGGCGTTAGGGGCACTCGCCAACGAGGGACAATTAGCCATGCTGTCGCCCGATGTTCTGGAGCGCGTAAACCCGGAATTCAGCAGCAACAATGGACAGTGGGTGGGGTTGAGCGGGCGCGCGCGCGTGCTGGTGTATAACACCGATTTGGTAAGCGTCGATCAACTCCCCGCGTCAATTCTTGATCTGGCAGACCCAGTGTGGGCGGACAAAATCGGATGGGCGCCGACCAATGGCTCGTTGCAGGCACATGTCACCGCGCTGCGTCTGTTGATCGGTGAGGACGCAACGCGCGCATGGCTGGAGGGGTTATTAGCCAATAACGCAGTTGCCTATGACAACAATCGCGCGGTTGTACAAGCCGTGATCGATGGTGAAGTCGAAGTCGGGTTGACCAATCATTACTACCTGCTCGGTTTCCAGGCGGAAAACGCGGAAGTCGCGGCTGCGAACTATTTCTTTCCGGGCGGAGACCCAGGGTCGTTGATCAATGTGGCGGGTGCGGGCGTGCTCAGCACGAGCGATACGCCGGCGTTGGCGGAACGGCTGATTTTGTATCTGTTGGGCAACGACGCGCAAAGCTATTTCAGCGATGTGACGTATGAATATCCGTTGGCTGTAGGCATGACAGCGAACGCCTTGCTGCCCGCTATCGAGACGATTAAAAATCCGGCGCTCGATTTGAGCGACCTGAGCGATTTGCAAACCACGCTCGATTTGCTGAGCACGGTCGGCGCGACGCCGTAAGCGTACAAGAACGATAAAAATAACAGGCGGGTCATCGACTCGCCTGTAATAATTTTCTGGACATAAAGTGGTTATGAAGCCGAGACGATGAGCGAAATACGACTGTTTTCCGCGTTCCGCACCGCAACGATGCAGCAAGCGTATAATCCACGCTTCGGCGCACTGCGGATTTGGCGCGGAGTGGCGGGGCTTAAGTTATTGACCGTGCTGATTGGGTTGATCGTGCTGCTGCCCATCGCCTACATGGTGGTGCGCGCGTTGGGTGCGGGCACAGACGGTCTCGCGTATGTGTTCAGCGCGCGCACGCTTGGTGTGCTGGTCAACAGCCTGATGCTGATGGTCGCCGTCGTGATCGGCGCGGTCGTGATCGGCGTGCCATTTGCGTGGCTGACCACACGCTCGGATTTACCCTTACGCCGCTTCTGGTTGATCGGCGGCATGATGATCATGGTGATCCCGTCGTATATCGGCGCGATGATGATGATCGCCGCGTTTGGTCCACGTGGGATGCTGCAACAAATGCTCGAACCGTTGGGCGTTGACCGATTACCGACCATTTACGGCTTTTTCGGGGCGTGGTGTGTGCTCACCCTGTACTGCGTACCGTATATCGTACTGCCCGTGCGCGCGGCGCTGCGCCACTGCGACCCAGCACTCGAAGAAGCGGCGCGCAGTTTAGGCGTGCGCGGCAGTGCGGTCTTTTGGCGTATCACGCTGCCGACGTTACGCCCTGCCATCGGTGCGGGGTCGCTGCTGACGGCACTGTATACATTGAGCGATTTTGGCGCGGTATCGCTGATGCGATACGACGCCTTCACCCGTGTGATTTATGCACAGTACACCAATTCATTCGATCGTTCGCGCGCCGCGCTGCTGGCATTGATGTTGATCGTGCTGACCATCGCGCTGCTGCTCATCGAACGACGCACGCTGTCGCGGCGGCGCATTTATCGGACGAGTATCGGTACCCAGCGTCAGTCCAGGATCGTCGCGTTGAAGCGCTGGAAAGTACCTGCGTTGGCATTTTGCGCGCTTCTGGTCGGTATCGGCGCGGTGACGCCGCTGGTGATCCTCACACACTGGGTGCTGCGCGGCGTCGAAATGGGCATTGATTTGGAGTCGCTGTCCATCGAGACGGTGAATACAGCGGGCGTGAGCATTATCGCGGCGCTGTTGATTGGTGTGTTGTCATTAGCGCCCGCGCTGCTGGCGTTCCGGTCGAATACGCGCGTCAATCAATGGCTGGTGGGGGTGACGTATTTAGGCAACGGATTACCGAGCATCGTCATCGCGCTGGCACTGGTCTTTTTCGCATCCAACGCGACGCCTGCGCTGTATCAAACCATGCCGATTTTAATTCTGGGTTACATCATCCGGTTCCTGCCGATTGGCGTCGGTTCGACACGGAGCGCGCTGATGGGGCTGAGTCCGCGCTATGAAGAAGTCGGGCGCACGTTGGGGTTTCATCGGTGGGCGCTGGTGCGCCGGATCACGATCCCATTGGCGCGCTCAGGCATCGTAGCGGGGGTGGCGCTGACGTTTTTGAGCGTGATGAAAGAACTGCCAACCACGCTGCTGCTCGCGCCGACCGGATTCAAGACGCTGCCTGTCGAAATCTGGATGGCGAACAGCGACGGGCGTTTTGCCGCCGTCGGCGCGCCCACGCTGCTCCTTATCGCAGTGGGCGCGCTGTCGTTGAGCCTGATGTTCCGCGACAAACGCGGCTAGAATTCCATGTTTGGATCCGTAAATACTGCCCCTAGGAAACGCTATGCTGCCGCCTGTGCTGGAATGCCGCCACCTTGTCAAGTCGTATGGCGCGACGCCTGTCCTGCGCGGCGTCACTTTGACCGCGCGCCCCGGCGAGATCGTTGGGTTGCTCGGCTCATCGGGAGGCGGCAAGACCACGATGTTACGCTTGATTGCGGGCTTTGATCATGCCGATCAAGGTTCAATTTACGTAAACGGGCGTCAGGTCATGGGTGATACGGTCTATATACCCGCAGAAGATCGTCATATCGGCATGGTCTTTCAGGAATACGCGCTTTTTCCACATTTGAACGTCACCGAGAATGTCGGTTTTGGACTCAAGACCGATAAACGCACGAAAGCCGCGCGTGTCGCCGAGATGCTGGCGTTGGTGGGTTTGGATCAGTTTGGCACGCGGATGCCTGATGAACTGAGCGGCGGACAGCAGCAGCGCGTCGCGCTGGCACGCGCGCTTGCGCCACAACCGCAAATTTTGCTGCTCGATGAGCCGTTTTCCAACCTCGATGCGGCGCTGCGTTCACAGGTACGCGCAGAAGTACGCGCGATCCTGAAAAAAATGGATGTGACCTGCGTGTTTGTCACACATGACCAGCAAGAAGCGTTGAGTTTTGCCGATACCGTCGCGGTCTTGATAAATGGCAGCATTTTACAAATCGATGAGCCGCACACGCTGTATCGCAAACCGCAATCGCGCGCCGTCGCCGTGTTTATCGGCGAAAGCAATTTGATCCCGGCGGTCGCTCATGGCGATAAGGCACACTCGGCGCTCGGCGTGCTGCAACTGGATGCAAGTCATCACGGCGACGTGGATGTTTTGATCCGCCCGGAAGCAGTACGCATTGCCGCACCCGCACAGGGCAGCATTCTGGCACAGGTGATGTGGCGCGAATATTATGGGCACGATCAACGGTTTGGGCTGCTTGTCGATGATGGCGCGACAGAAATTGTCGCGCGTGCCGCCGCATGGCAGGATTTCAGCGAAGGCGAGCGTGTTGGTCTGTGGATTGCACCACCACTGCGCGCTTTTCCGAAAGAAATCGTACCCGATTGAAGCGGTTGTATAAACTGCCTATGTGAAGCCGCGTGTAAATTGTATAAAAGTGATTAAAAGGATGTAAAGGCTTACACTTTTTCATTGACTTACACTGCGTTCTCTCGTATACTGATGTTTAGAATGTTGAAATTAAATTAAATACCACTTGCGCTTGTTGCTAGCCGTTTTACAAATACGGCAACCCGTTTTCGTAGCAGGTGGAGTCCTAAAATGAATAATCTCGATCTTGAAGTTCAGCGTCAGCGTCAGGAAGAATTGATTCGCCAGGCTGAAGAAGCACGCGTCGCCAACGAAGTAATGGCAGAACGTAAAAACCCGACATTGGCATGGGTAGGTCGCCGTATGGTGGAAGTGGGAAGCCGTTTGATCAAGCTTTCAAACGATGAAACTACGCCGCCGCCGAACTGGACAATTGACCCGAACCAAAACCTGAACTAACGGCATAATCACATGGACGACGCCGCCACAGCGGGGGCTTATCAGCCCGACGACAATTACACCATCACCTCGTTAGAGACACTTAAAGTCTTTTCCGACCCTCTACGTCAGCAGATCATTGATGCGCTGCTTGATGGTCCTAAAACCGTCAAGCAGATCGCGTCTGACTTCGATACGCTTCCCACTAAGTTGTACTATCACATCAATTTGTTGGAAGAACATCATCTGATTCGTGTGATCGATACGCGCATCGTGTCGGGGATCATCGAAAAGCGCTATGGAATTTCGGCGCGCAATTTTTCGATCAGCCGTACGCTGCTCACGCCTGGTCAGCGAGAAGATGACGAAAATCAGGGCTTGGACGCGCTGATGATGGCGATCATGGAGCGTGCGCGGGGTGAGATACATAAAAGCGTGCAAAACGGTATCATCGATACGTCGCAAGACGCGCCTGTGCATCGCAAACTGATGATGTTACGCGGTCGTGGTCGCCTGACGAAAGCGCAAGCCGAACAATTTTATGCGCGCTTGCTCAATTTGATCGAAGAATTCGAGGCGGCACGGCACAGCGACGACGCCGACCCCGATGCAGACAGCTTTTCGCTGGTGTTTGCGATTTACCCGATCACCCGCCCCAAAGAATAGCGACGGTTTATTTTTCGATCCATTTTTGCGTGGCACTTACTTCGAGTCACCCTTTGCCATATCTGCCAATTCGCAGACATGGCAAAGTCGATGCTCTAAAAACTGATTATGGCGCGTTTGTTGGTGGCGCGGGCGGCAAGGTTGGCGCTGTGCCGCCTTCTTCGGAAGCACCCCCCGGCGGCACTAACCCAAGAACCGCGGGATCGACCGTTGGCGTTGGCGCGGTTTGACCGGGCAGCAAGCCGCCCGTCGTCGTATTCGCGCTGGCATTCGGCGCGGTGTTGATATCCTCGGCGCAGCGGAAACCGATCCACGCTTGTGGATCGTTCGGCTCCCAGCTTTGCCGGTGCATGGTACGCGCGAAAAACGGGACAGCGCTCCATGCGCCGCCGCGTACGACTTTTTGCGAACCCGTCGCAGGACCCTGTGGGTCGATGCCACCGGCTTCGGCAGAACCATAATAGCGTTCGCCGTACCAGTCCTCAATCCACTCTGCGACGTTGCCCGCCTGATTGATTAAGCCGTATGGACTAGGGATATTGGCGTAATCAGTCACCGACACGCGGAGTTCTGCGACGGTGCTGCGGCTGGTCGCCGCGTTGTTCGGGTCCCACGCATTGCCCCATGGATAGATATAACCCGTATCGCCACGCGCAGAGCGTTCCCATTCGGCTTCGGTCGGCAACCGCCGCCCAATCGCGGCGCAATACGCCAACGCACCGTACCACGTCACATTCGTGACCGGGTAATTGCTCAACGTCGGCACGACGCTGTAATTGGCGCTGTCGAACAAAATCTCCGCGACTTCTGCCGCTTCGATGTTGGTACGCGCGCAGGGCTGACCTAAACAGCCGTTCAAATGGCTGCGCGATCCCATCTCGTTCAAAAAGGCAACATACTGGCTGTAGGTGACTTCGGTCACTTCCATATTGAAACTGCTGATGGTGACCGCGTGCTGCGGCTGTGCGTCTTCGCCATAACTCGGCTGACACGCGCCCGCCGCGCCGCCATAGCCCGCCAGACATTCATCGACTGCCGAGGTGACTTCGGCAATCGTCGTGCCCATCTGGAACTGACCGCCGTCGATCAGGCGGACTTCACTGGCAAGTACGCGCAGCGCTTGCGAGACCGCGCCCGGTTGCGCGCCGCCCGGTTGTACTCCGGCGGTTTGTGCGCCGCCCGGAATATTCAGCCCACCTGCGATCCCCGTCGTCGGTGATGCGGTTGGGGCGAGCGTTTGAAACGTTGGATTGAGCGTTGGACTGGCAGTCGGCGCCAAGACATCGCCCAGCGGGGCTTCTGTAGTCGGCGTGGTCGTCAAGGTCGCGGTGACTTGCGGCGTCGGGGTGGCTGGCAAGGGGGTCGAGGTGATGATGAAGGGCGTTTGTGTGGCTTGAGCGGCGGCAATCGCTGCGGGATCGATGGCGACCAACCCGGCGGCAATCGCGCCGACGACCAGCACCGCCGAACACATGACGCCCATCAAACCGCCTAAAATCACCCACTGCCACGCGCCGCCACTCGAACGGCGACTTTTGAGCGGCTCGTATCGAGACATGTACAACTCCTTAAATATACGCGTATCAGTCTAAACGAAAGACCCTACCTAAACAACGGTAGGGTCTTTCTCGGCGTGCTGGCTTACGTGTGCTGAGCGGATATTTCGCCTATAGCTGGTTGATCACATTCGAGAAAATATTTCCGATTGCGGGCCCAAGCAGTGATAAAACGACGAGTACCGCTATCGCTACGAACATGAGGATCAGCGCGTATTCGACCAATCCTTGTCCTTTAAGCGACCGACTCAGCGCAGTTTGCCAGTACGACAAAACTGCACGCAGCAGTTCTGTCAAACGGTGCAGGAGCATAAGACCTCCGTAGCAGCGAATAATCGGGCGTGCATGAACGCACCACCTGTGACAACATCTGCCAACTCGTATAATAACATGAGAATGGGGATGACATGCAAAAAGAAGTAAAAATGAAGAAAGTAAAGAAGGCTATTTTGTCTCACCTGCTGACATTTTGCCGACAAGCGTTTACAATGAAGCAAAATAACAACTGCTGGAAACAATGCTTGTGGTCAGTGTGACCGTAACCTCCGCCGCAGCGACAGACGGCATACGCCCGGTCAATTTACGTACCGACCTGGGCGCGCTTGCTGATTTGATCGAAGTCGCGTTCGCCGAAACGATGGATTCAAATGGACGCGCCGCCATTCGTGAAATGCGCGCGCTCAGTCATCTGGGCGGTCTGACATCGCTGATGAGCGTGAACAACGACCTCATTCAAGGTATGGGAATGGGGTATGTGTACATGGAAGGCGATAAATTAATCGGCAATGTCTCGATTTATCCGGCAACGCTGCCCCCCGGTGGACATCAATGGTACGGCACCAGCGCATGGCTGATCGCCAACGTCGCTACCCACCCCGATTATCGCGGTCGGGGCGTTGCCCGCCGCCTGATGCAAACCAGCCTTGACTCGATTCAGGCGCGTAATCGCGGCAAGCGCCCGCTGGCGCTGCTGCAAGTGGAAGAACGCAATCATGCCGCGCGCAGTTTATACGAACGTTTTGGTTTTCGTTCCGAACGCATCTGGACACATTGGCGGCGCAGCAGCATGACGCGCACCCCTTCTGTACCTGCCGATCCGCGTTTTTACATCACGCAGCGCCGGCGCGGTGAATGGCACGCCGAATATGCGCTCGCCTTGCGCGCCCGCCCGCCCGAACGCGGCGGCGTTAATTGGCTGCGCCCGACATTCCTTGGTTTATTCAAGCCATCGCTGATGCGCGCGATCAATAATTTCACCAATTTACGATCGGTCGAACATCTCGTCGTCCGTTCCGAACATGAGCAGTTACGCGGCGCGCTGTGGATAGAAAGCGCGATTGCCGCCAGCAGTTTGCAGTTGACACTGCTGATCGATCCCGATTATGCAGGCGTGTACGATGACGCGCTGATCGCTTATGCCGCGCGCCGCTTCGGTTCACGCAGCGCGCTTACGATTGAACACCCCGCCGACGATGAGGTGACCAATGTGCTGCTGGCGCGTTATCATTTCCAGAAACAGCGTTCTTTCGTCAATATGCGTTGGGATGGCTAAGTAAACCATCTTGGCGACCGTGAACGAACCTCCCCCTAATCAACACCCTGCACTTGATCAAAAGGAGTCGTGATCACCGATGGAATTGGCGATCCTGTTTGTGCTGTCAATCGTAAATGGCGTTTTTTCGATGTCCGAAGCGGCGGTGATCGTATCGCGCAAGGCACGTTTGCAACAACGCGCCGATGATGGCGACGCAGGGGCGAAGATTGCGCTCACGCTTGCCGATAATCCAAACCGCTTTCTTTCGACCGTGCAAATCGGCATCACCTTGATCGGGCAGGTGAGCGGTGCGTTCGCGGGTGCGACAATTGCCCAAGACATCGCGCGCTATCTGCGCGAGATCGACTCGCCGTTTGCGCCCTACGGCGAAGCGATCGGTTTCGCGCTGATCGTACTGCTCACCACGTATCTTTCCTTGATCATCGGTGAGCTTGTGCCGAAGCGTCTGGCGCTGCAATACCCAGAACGGATCGCGTCTGCAATTGCGGGTCCCATGCGCGTACTCAGCCAGATTACAGCACCGATTGTCTGGTTTTTGGGTGCATCAACCGATCTCGTGCTGCGTTTGATCGGTGTCAAGCCGAGCGACGCGCCACCCGTCACCGAAGAAGAGATCAAAGCGATGGTACAGCAGGGCGTCGATGCGGGGGTGTTCGAGCAAAGCGACCATACCATGATTCAGGGGATATTCAGGCTCGATAACCGCCGAGTCAGCCAGCTTATGACGCCACGTACCGAAGTGGTATGGCTGGACATGCGCGATTCTGACGAAGAAAATCAGGCAAAGATCGTGACCAGTCACTTTTCGCGCTTTCCAGTATGCGAAGGCGATCTCGATCATGTGATCGGCGTGATCAGCGCTAAAGATATGTTAGCGCGTGTATTCGCGGGCAACGCGTTCGATTTGCGCACCGCCATGAAAGAAGCTGTGTTCGTTCCAGAAAGCGTATATGCGAGTGATCTGCTCGAACGGTTTCGCGAAACGGGCAAGCACAGTGCGCTGGTGATTGGCGAATATGGCGGGCTGGAAGGCATGATCACAATCCAGGACATTTTAGAAGATATCGTGGGGGATATCGAAGACCCGGATGTGACCAAGCGCGACGACGGATCGTATTTGATCGACGGGATGATCCCCATCGACGACTTCAAAGCGTTGATCGACGTTGACAGTATTCCGGGCGAAAACCAGGAATTTGAAACGCTGGCGGGCTTCGTGCTTACGCAAAAAGGCTCCATTCCAAAAGCAGGCGACTCCTTCGAATGGTTGAGCTATCGGTTTGAAGTCATGGACATGGACGGCAACCGTGTCGATAAAGTCCTGGTGACACGGATACCGACAGGCGACGCCAACGATAAGCAAAACGACGCGGGTTAATCGCACTGCTCGACTCCCTCTCCACATGGAGTAGCAGAACAGAACACTTTTAACAACCCTCAATGCCGCACAGAGAGCGGATTGGGGGTGAGGGTTTGCCAGATTTACCAGAAAAGCGCCGTAAAGCCCCTGTCTTTAGACATGGGGATATAAGGCGTAGCATTGTGCCTGTCGCTCAATCGTGCTTTAATGCAAGACGGATGGGACGCATCCGTGAACGATAACGTAGCGCCTCTGCCAACGCCGTAAGGTGACGGTAAGCGCAAATGTCGTTCAGAAGCCCCTGCCCTTAGGCATGGGGAGAGTCACAGGTTGTTTTCGTTTAGCACACATCGATTTAACATCTATCCGCTTGACTTCGACTATAGGCTTAGGGGGCATTCATGGCGGACACGATCATCATTGTCGATGATGAACAACATATCATCGATTTAGCCAAGCTGTATCTCGAAAAAGAGGGCTTCAAAACCACCAGTGCCACCAACGGCATCCTGGCGCTGCAAAAAATTCTGAGCGAAAAACCAGCGCTGGTCGTGCTGGATTTGATGCTGCCGGAACTCGACGGTTGGGAAGTTTGTCGCCGCGTCCGCGCCGACAGCGATGTTCCGATCATCATGCTGACAGCGCGCAGCGACGATATCGACCGTATTGTCGGGCTGGAACTGGGTGCGGATGATTATTTGACCAAGCCTTTTAACCCTCGTGAATTGGTCGCGCGTGTCAAAGCGATTTTGCGGCGCACCGAAAAACGGGTCAGCGCGCCCGATACGCCCAGCGACCGCATCATCACGGTCGATAATTTGTCGATTTTCCCAGATCGGCGGATTGTGACGGTCGGCGGTGAAAATGTTGGCTTACGCGTCAAAGAATTCGATTTATTAGCGACTTTAGCCGAAAACAAAGGCATGGTATTCACGCGCGAGAAACTGCTCGATGTCGTGTGGGGCTACGATTTTGCGGGCGAAACGCGCACTGTCGATGTGCATGTTGCCCATTTGCGTCACAAATTACAGGGAATGAGCCCAACGATTGAAACCGTGTGGGGAGTCGGCTATCGGCTGGATAGTTAAAAGGTGAAAGGTGAAACTACAGATTGCAAACAGGTTCTGGCTTTCCCTTTCGTTTTTTGCCATTCAACTTTTAATGCTTAACTTTCAACGCTCTCTTCTTATTGTTTCGCCTTTCACCTGGGTTGTCTCATGTTCGCTGGCTTACGCCCCCGCCTGTTTTTATCCTATCTCGTGCTGCTGCTGGTCACACTCGGCGTGATCGCGGCTGCGTTTGTGTTGATTTTGAACACCCGTCCCGCACCGTTAGAGCCGCTCTATCAGCGATTGGCAACGCTGGCGTTCAATATGAATTTATCCGAAGTCGCCGCGCTCAGCCGCCCGCCGCCGGGTCGTGGATACTTCAACCCCGATGCGCGATTTGAGACGCTGGTGAATACCCTCGCGGAATTGGCGGACGATAACAATGTGCGCCTGCTGCTGGTGGATGTGGACAGCGAGTTCGTCTTATTCGATAGTGCCAGTGTGCTGCCCAATGGCACGCCGTTTGAAGGACGACTGGAACCGTACGCGATTCCGGCGGCGATTCAGCGGCGCGGCAACGCCAGTCAAATCGGTACTATCGACGCGGTGCGCGGTTTGTTCGTTGACCCTGACAGTTCTGAATGGCTGTTCGTGGGCTTGGAAGCGCTGCGTCAGAATCAGCAAACGAGCGCGCTCTTGTTCGCAGATTTACGTCCGCAAAAGTCGCTGCAAGACTCACTTTCGGAGTTTGGCACCGAACTGCTGCCGATTTTGGCGCAAGCGGCATTGGTTAGTCTGGTCGTAGCGGTGATCTTCGCGGGCGTAATCAGCCGGAGCGTTGCCGAACCGTTACAGACCGTCGCCATCGCCGCCGAAAGCATAGCGGATGGCAATCTGAATGAGCGTGTGCCGATCCGCGGTCCCAACGAAGTACGGTTGGTTGCAGAAGCGTTCAACTCGATGAGCGAAAAAGTGCAGAATGGTCAGCGCTCGCAGCAGGATTTTCTCGCCAACGTATCGCACGACCTTAAAACCCCGCTCACGTCGATTCAGGGATTTTCGCAGGCGATCATGGATGGCGTCGGCGACCCTCTCGAATCGGCACATATCATTCACGATGAAGCGGCGCGTCTGAACCGAATGGTGATCGAACTGACCGATCTGGCGCGTTTAGAAGCCGGACGTTTATCGATGAAGATGACACCCATCGACATAGGACAGCTCACCGCTGCGATCGGGCAGCGCTTGAGTGTGGTCGCGCGCGACAAAAATATTTTACTCAATATCGAAGCGTCACCGATGCCGCCAATCGCGGGCGACGGCGACCGTCTGGCGCAGGTGTTGACCAACCTGATCAGCAATGCGATCAACTACACGCCCATCGACGGGCGCGTCGATGTCCGCACCAACGTGCGTAACGGCGGTGTCGAGGTCGAAGTTCAGGACAGCGGCGTCGGCATCAAAGAAGATGAACTGCCGCGCATCTTCGAGCGTTTTTATCAGGTCGATAAAGCGCGCGGTCCGCGCCGTGGAACGGGCTTGGGCTTGGCGATTGTACAAGAGATTATCCAGGCGCACGGCGGACGCATTACGGTGAGCAGTCCCGGCGAAGGCAGAGGCGCGACGTTCACGATCTGGCTGCCGTCACCGCATCTGAGCACGGTCGTGCGGCGGCGTCCACCTTAAACCTAAAGGCGTGTTTGAACTCACGCCCCACCTTCTTTCCTGACGAATAAGTTTAAGAAAAAACACAAGACCGACGCCTTATATCCCCATGCCTGAAGGCAGGGGTCTTACGGCGCTTTTCTGATAACTCACCTTACGCAGATTGTCCTCATCCTAAATCCTTCTCCCTGAGGGAGAAGGGCAGGGGGTGAGAGCTGAAAACGAGCGGCTTGCGTAAGGTGAGTTAAGGAATATCACTGCACGCATTGCCGACATTCAGGATCGTCGTGTTCTGGCGCACGTACCCCTCAATGCGCGAGCCGCCCAACTCGAACGAGACGCGATACCATGTCAAGCCATCGCTGCCGATCTCCTGAGCGATCACGCCCGCGACCACGCGCGGCGGGAAGAAGCCCGTGCGCGTGCTTTGTGCATCGGGCAGCGCACGTAAATTGAGTTCTTCGGTCGTGGTGATTTGACATAAGAACTGCGGCGTCGGCGTATTACTCGGCGTATTCGTGGGCAACGGCGTATCGGTCGGCGTAAATGTCGTCGTCGGAGTCAAGGTCTGCGTCGGCGTATTGGTCGGTGTAAATGACGCGGTCGGCGTAAATGTCTGCGTCGGCGTCAGCGTAATCGTCGGCGTGTAGGTATCGGTCGGCGTATTCGTCGGCGTGAACGTCGCGGTCGGCGTCGCGGTTGGCGGCGGAAAAACGAGCGGTTCCCATGCGCCGCGCGTCCCCAACGCAAGCGCGAGAATGATGATCCCGATGCCGCCTGCCACTGCCAATCGGCGGATCGAATTGCGCTGACGCATCGTCCGCACTTGATTCTCAATTCGGTTGATCTCGCCGCGCCGCCCCAACACATTGAACGGTTCTTCGCGCATCATTTGCAGCAGCGACTCGGATTCGGTGCGGTCGCCATCGTCGATGGCATTCTGCGCACGTTCGACATACCGCGCCAGCAGTTCACCGACGACGGCACGATAACGGCTGTCGGACGCATAATCGCGCAAGCCGACCAACATCGAACGCGCCTGCGACAGTTCGTTGTCGAAGTTCTGCGCGATCAACGCCGCCGACCGTTCGACAACCTGGCGCGCACGCTGCATATCGCTGACGCCCGTACGCAGTTCGAGCAGCATTTGTGCGAGTGTGCCGTCGCTGGGATCGAGTTTGACACCCAGTTCGAGCGTATTAAGCGCATCCGAACTGACCGCCAATCGTTCTTCGAGCGAGGTCGCATTCTGCACGCGCATAATCGCGGCTTGCGCTTGATCGCGGATTTGTGTCTTGATGGCGTTAAGACGGTTGTTCGCCGTCTCGTTGAGCTGATTCAAGCGCGAACTGTTGGGCAGCAACTGGCGTAAACGCGCCAGAATATTCAGTACATTTTGCAACTGCGCCGCCTGATCGCTCAACGTGCCGCCGAGCATACTCAACTGCACGCTGGCGCTTTCGGCGTCCTGCATGATGCGGCGCACTTTTTCGATGCGTTCTTCGGCGCTCGGATCATTGGCGACAACACGCAGCGCGCCTTCATACTTGCGCAGCGCTTCGCTCCAGCTATCGCTGACCATCATCCGGTCGCCTTCGTTGATCATCTCGCGTGCCAGCGCCAAATCCTGAATTTCGAGCAGCGCTTGTTCGGCGTCTTTCCATGTCAGAATACCCGCGCGCTCCGCCAGATCGCGCGCTTCACGATACAGGCGTTCCGCTTCATCATAATTACCCGCGCGCACCAGCGAATTGGCACGGTTGTAACTCACGCGCGCCTCAAACGGGATGCGGTGATCCGGCACGACGCCGCGTATCAGGTTGTCTTCGGCTTTTTGCCGATAATCGAGCGCGGTGGCGTTACCGGGGTTCGCGTTCAAAATCCGATTCGCCAGATCGACGACTTCCTGATAATCGCCCGAATAATAACGCTGGGTCAGTTCGCTCAGCAGATCGTCGATTTCGTCGGTGGCGTACAGCGCGCCTTGTCCCGGTACGCGCCGTGATACCCCAGTCTCACGCGGCGCATCGGCAGCAAGGTCACGCTCTGGCGGTGGATACCCGGCGGATGTGGGGTAGTTGATCGGTGGCGCGGATGCGGCAGAGCGCGCAGGTTCACGCGTGCCGGTGGCACGTTTATCCTGAGCAGGCGTGTTGATTCCATAAGGACGATATTCACCGGTCGTCGTGCGCGTCGGCGCAGGTGCTTCGGATGGGGGCGCTGGTTTACGTTCGACCCCGTAGCGCGCGTACAAGTCACTGACGCGGCGCGCCGCTTGTCCGCCGCGCAGCGCTGCTTGATCGAGCAGTCCGATCACGTCGGACTCCTGGTTATTAAGCGCGAGGGCTTCGGACAAAATATCGATGGCTTCATCGATATCATCGTCATCGCCCGCTGTTTCGATGCGAATGCGTGCGCGCCGCGATAAACCGCGAATCGTCGCTGCAATTGGTGAGGTCGGGTTATTGACGCGCGCCAATTCGGCAAACAGCGCTTGTGCAAGGTTTTCCTGGGGGGTGTTCTTCGCGTCCGCAAGCAGCGCACGGGCGTCTCGTTCAAGGGCAGCGAGCGCGCCTGCGTCATCGCCTGTGGTTTGTATGCGTTGGCGCAGTTCATCGATGCGCTGGGTTAAGTCCGCCATAGCGTCCCCTTCTTCGTATTCGACAACGAACGTTACCCGATCATACGGTTGTGAACAAGGGGCGGTTGGATCGACGGTGAAAGTCAAGCAATGTTAACAGGCATGGGTGAAAAATTTTGAATTTAACCCACGATTGATGCGGCATTTAAACGTTGATCAAATCGCAGCCATTCTGGCTGGTTGACGGCTGCGCGCTCGAAGATGTCGTATCATCTTTTCTTAACGGTTGTCTTTCTATACAGGATTTATACTAAGAGTTGAATGCATCTTTGCGGAGTCGGGTTTCACATGCGCTTTCAGGATTTAAATTGGAAAGATGTCGAAAGTTATCTACAAATTGATAACCGTGTCATCCTGATCACTGGGTCAACCGAGCAACATGCTTATCTCAGTTTGATGACCGATATTTTGATCCCCTCCAAGATCGCGCTGGCGGTCGCGGAACGAGAAAGTGTTTTGGTCGCGCCGCCGTTCAATTTTGGGGTCGCACCCCATTTCGAGGATTTTCCCGGCACGATCAGCTTATCCCAAGAGACGTTCGACGCTGTGCTGTACGAGATCGTTGAAAGCCTGATGCATCAGGGTTTCAGTAATTTCTTGATCCTCAATGGACATGGTGGCAATCAACTGCCAGCACGTATACGCGCGCTGAGCGATGACGGCGACGTGCATGTCGAATGGTTGAATTGGTGGGAGTCGACAGCGGCCAAAACAATGCAAACCGAGATTGGAATGCAGATTGACCATGCCAATTGGGGCGAAAACTTCACCTTTACACGTGTAGGCGAACTGCCAGACGAGTTACGCGACGCGGTCAAGCCACCTGTCAATCTCGAATTGCAAGATGCAGACGAGCGACAAACGATGCGCGAGGTGCTTGGCGATGGCAGCTACGGCGGCGCGTATCAAATCGATGATCGGGTCACGACGCAGTTATACCTCAACATCGTCGATGAAGTGTGCGCAAGTATTCGCGCGATGAAGTTTTAACGCTTAGGTGTTAAGCCCGTCCCGTGCTGAAAATACACCCGCATGACCAAACGCCCCAGTCGCAATTCATCACCGTGCCGAATGACACGGACTTCGCGCGGGTGTAGTTTTTGCCCGTTCAAAAACGAGCCGTTGGCGCTGTTCATATCGACCACACACACTGTTTTATCGCGTGCTTCATAGCGAATGCTTAAATGCAGCCGTGACACCCCTCCTTGATCGCCGTTATGATCGAGTAAATCGATGTCCGGCTTCATCGAAGCGCCATTGCTGCGTCCGATGACAATATCATGACGGTTATCCTGTGGACGCAGCTTGAAGGCGAAGTTGCTATCGCGCATCATCAGCACCAGCGTCGAATCATCGTTGTAAAAGCTCGTATCCGGCTGTTTATCATCTTCCAGACGCGCGGTTTCGAACGCGCTCTTCCCCTGCAACAAAAAGTTGCCACAGTGCGCACACAACACTTCATCGACCGGGTTTGGCTTCCCACAGCGCGGACAGTTCGATGTTTTGATCCCCATATACGCCGACTTGCTGGGTACGACCACGTCTTCACGTGGGGATTGCAGGGTTTGTTGGCGGGGTGGCGTGCTTGGGATATCGCTGAATATCAGCGCGCTGTTGGGTTTGGGCGTTGGATATTCATCGGACGATTTATGCATCGCCTCGATTAAGCGTACCTGACGCACGATTTCGGTTTGATCGCTTTTTGACATACTGATGATGCGCTCGCGTAGTTGTTCGAGCGCCTTGCCCGCGCTTACGCCACGATCTCGCAGTGCGCTGTATTGCTGAACTAATTCTTGCAATGTACTCATAGATACATATTCCCTAACCGCAGCGCGCCTGTGATGCCCCAATACCTACAATTATAACGAAACGACGCCGCAATCAATGTAACAAGTTTTGTGGAATTTTACGTTGTCGTTTTTTCCTTACATGGTTTGACAATTGTGCATATTATCGTTAAAGTCTCGTGGGTTAAAGGGTTAAACAATCGCTAGTACCAGTGCAGTCCACCTTTAGAGGAGCTTAACAATGAAGAAACTGGCGTTTTTTGCAGTGCTGGCGTTGATGTTGGTGTTTGTCGGTGCGACGTTGGCGCAAGACCCCGCGCCCGTCGTCGTCGGTGAAGTCACACAGCGCATTTTGGATCGTGGTGAAGTGATTTGCGGCGTAAATGAACTGCTGCCTGGTTTTGGCTTCCCCGATGATTCGGGCGTCATTCAAGGCTTCGATGCAGATTTCTGCCGTGCCATCGCGGCGGCAATTTTGGGCGATGCCAGCGCGGTCAATTTCCGCCCGGTCGTCGCGGCGGATCGTCAAACAGTGCTGCAATCGGGCGAAGTCGATGTGATCAGCCGCAACACGACGTTCACGCTCACGCGCGACACCGTGTGGGGCGCGACCTTTGGACCGACGACGTTCTATGACGGTCAAGGCGTGATGGTGTTCGCGGAGAGCGGCATCAGCGATCTGGCAGACTTAGAAGGCGGCACGATTTGCGTCAACGCCGGAACCACCACCGAACTCAACATCACCGACGCGATGGAAAGCATTGGCGCGGATTTCGAACTATCGACCTTCCAGGATTTCAACGCGGTGATGGCGGCGTTCAATGAAGGCGGCTGCGATGCGGTCACGACCGACATCAGCGGCTTGGTTTCACAACAGGCGTCGAGCGCAGACCCCGGTGCGTACTTGATCCTCGATGTCGTTTTAAGCAAGGAACCGCTCGGACCGTTGTCGCCACAAAGCGACACACAGTTCGCGGATATCGTCCGTTGGACGGCGTATGGCTTGGTACAAGCAGAAGAATTCGGCATCAGCAGCGAAAACATCGACGAATTTCTGACCAGCGAAGACCCGAACATTCAGCGCTTTTTGGGCATTGGCGAAAACGCGAGCGGTTCGCTGCTCGGAATCCCCAATGACTTCATGGCTGCTGTGATCACGCAGGTTGGTAACTACGGCGAAATCTTCAATCGTCATCTCGGTCCCGACACGATTTTCGGGCTGGAACGCGGCTTGAACAATCTGTACACCAATGGTGGTTTGCTGTACTCGCCGCCGTTCCGTTGATCGGTCGGTAGCGTAACGAAATAAACAAAGATTACAGGGGCGGGTCTGCGACCCGCCCCATACACATCAATTTAAGCATCTTTTGCCCCCTCCCTGCTCGCTTCGCAAGCCGTCCCTCTTCGTAAACAGAGAGGAACATTCCGTGACATCCCCCTCTCTGATTTCGGGGAATGATTAGGGGATGGGGGCAAACACGACATAGCCCTTTATCGACAGCCGTCGATTTTTTAATCTCTTTATTTGAGGCATGTTTCATGACCGCAGTCCGCCAACCCGAAAAGCCAACCCGCAGCATCGGGCAGCAATTTCTGAGCTTCAGCCGCGATGCACGCTTTTTGGCGGTTATCGGGCAGATTGTGTTCGTGATTGTGGTGGCGATTCTGGCGTCGGGCTTGTTCGCACAGATTTCGGCGTCGATGCGCGCCTCCAACACGACGCCGACATTTGGCTTTTTGAGCGCGCGCGCGGGCTTCGGTATTGCCAACGCGGGCGATTACACACCCGATGATACGTATTGGGAAGCATTCGCGGTCGGCATTCGCAACACGTTGTCGGTCGTCTCGATTGCGCTTGTCGGTGCGACGCTGCTTGGCATTGTGTGGGGCGTGCTGCTGCTCAGCACCAATTGGCTGCTGCGAACCGTGACGCGCACGCTCGTCGAAATTCTGCGTAATGTGCCGCTGTTGATCGTCATTGTCATCGTATATTTCGCGGTTCTCACGCTGCCTGTGCAGCGCGACGCGATCAGCTTTCCAGCGGCGGCGATTTTGCCGATCCCAATCCGGTATTTCATTTACGCGGTTGCGGCGTTGATCGTGTGGAACATCATGCGGGGGCTGCCCGCCGCACAGCATCATCAGCGTGCCCTGATCGTCTCGGCATTTGTGGTGACGCTCGTCGTCATCGAAATGTTATTCGTCCTCTATGGCGCGCTGCCGGGCGCTATGTCCATTATTTACGGCGGTGCGTTAACCAGTAATTTCGGGCAGATGGCGACGGCGGCTGGCATCATCATCGCCTTGCTCACTTTTATCGGCGCCAAAAATACCCCGCAAGCAGTGCGCGGCGCGCTAACGGGCGTCCTGATCGGCGGACTGCTGTTTTTCTTCGGTGTCGTACCCAATAGTGCGCTTCGTTTAGAAACCTCACCCATCCTGTACATCAGCAATCGTGGATTGGTCTACCCGAATATCATGCCGACGGCTCGCTTTGCGGAGTGGGCGGTGTTCGTCGTCATCGGCATCGTAATTGCGGTCGTGTTGTATCTCTATTTGGGTCGAGTACAAGAAAAAACCGGACAACCACAGCCGCGTTTGCTCTATAGTGTCTTGATCACGCTCGGTTTAGCACTGATCGGCTGGATCATCGTGAGCGCGCAGCCACTGCCAGCGGCGATTCCTGTAGCGGATGACAATGGTATCGTCAGCCTGATGAGCATCGATGACGCGCGCACAGCCGAACTGCTTACAGCAGATGACGAACTTTTATATGCCTCTGATCCGCTCGGTATCTCGATACCGGCACGGCAGGGGCTGCGTTTTGTCGGCGGCGTCGAAGTCAGCGAAAATTACGTCGCGCTCTTGATCGCGCTGGTGATCTATACGGCAGCGTTCATCGCGGAGATCGTACGCGCGGGCATTCTCGCAGTACCAAAAGGACAAATCGAAGCGGCGCGCTCGCTTGGTTTGGGCTACGGGCAAATGCTGCGGATGGTGATTTTGCCGCAAGCACTGCGTGTGATTATTCCGCCGTTGGGCAATCAATACTTAAACTTAGCGAAAAATTCATCACTGGCGATTGCGATTGCTTACGCCGATTTATACGCCGTCACTTATACCATGATCAACCAGTCCGGGCAGTCTGTGACCGGCATATTTATGCTGATGGTGGTGTATCTGATCATCAGTCTGAGCATTTCGGCGGTCATGAATTGGGTCAATGGGCGTTTTGAGATTAAGACACGCTAAAGGAACATGTATGGCTTCTCCCATTGATACGACCCGCGCCACGATAGAAGCGGTGCGGCTTGGCATGTTCGGCGACGAAAAACCAACCAAACTGCCGCCACGCACCGAAATCGGCGTCATCGGCTGGGTGCGTGCGAATTTATTCCGTACCCCGTTCGATTCGGTCGTGACGATCATCGCATCGTTTATCGCGATTTCAGTCATCGTCACGGTTGTGCGCTGGACGATCAACGATGCCAACTGGTTCGTGATTACGCGCAACATTCGCCAGTTCATGAGCGGTAATTATCCGGTCGATCAAGCCAATCGTCTGGGTATGGTCGTTTTGTTGGTCGCGTTTGCGGGCGGGTTCACGCTGTACGCGTATACACGCCGTATCAGCCGTATGCCACTGATGATTGTCGGCGTCGTACTGGCAGTCATGCTGATTACACCGCCCGTCGTCGAAGCGACTGTCCCGCCTGTTTCGACGATCCTTGCGGCGGGCGCGGTCGAAATTCAGTCGGGTACGATTAGCGAACAACCTGTCGCCATCATTGGGTTCATCGCCCGCGCGGGCGATCAAGTCGTCATCCAATTGGCGACCAGCACCGACGCTGATACGGCGCTGCGTAATGTGGCGGGGTTTGCTGACCGCGCCAGCGGCGCCGTCATCAATAATGCTGCTAACCGCCTAGTCACCATCGCAGAAATGGCGGCGCTGCAAACGCGCATGGGCAGCGATTTGCTCACCGATGAACAGCGCATCGCCCTCAACGATGAACTCACGGGCATGATCGCGCCGCCGTCGGTCGTAAACAACCTGGCATTGAACCGCTCACCCGTGCGCGTGCGCGTATTGTCGGCAGATCAAGAGAACGTGATCGCAGATAGCACACTCGACACGACCACCAGCCCATTAGTCATCACTTTACCCGAAGACGGCTGGTATTTACTCGAAAAAAACGTATCCGATGAAGAATCCGTCGCACTGCTGCAAACCATAGGTATTTACCCGCTCATCGAACGCAACATCACGCGCAGTCTGGCGGCGGGCGGCAGCGAACGGATTTCGCAGTTCGTACGTATCACTGACGACTTTACCATCGAAAATCCGCGCCCACGCATCGACGGGCAAAATATCCCGGCACTGTTCATCACTGACCATCAATATCGCGGCGACCGCCCATTTGCCGATTATCTGCGGGTGGCAGGCGCACCGTTTCTGGAACAGCTCAATGCTGCGCTCATTCCATTCGTGCTGTTCAGTGTGGTCGGCTATGGCGCGGGCGCGGGTCTGGTCACGATCTCACGGCGCAAAATCAGCGAACTTCCGCCCAACGAGTCGATCAAGAAGCCGGCACAGTCGGCGTCTTCCTGGTTGTGGTTCGTGGTGCTGATCGTCATCGCAGTCTTAATCTACGGCGTGCCGTCGCTGACTCCGCTGCGCCTGGCATCGTTGATCGGGCTGTTCATATGGGTCGGCTGGATGTATTTCGCCGGACTGCATATCGGTAAAGCATGGGGTAATGCGTTGTTCGGCTTGCTGCTTGTAATCGGCATTGGACAGTCGATCATCAGCGAAAATCTGAGTCCGAACGCGATCATGACGCTGGTGTTGACCACCTTCAATGGTGAACCAGGCGGACAGCTTGCCGATTTCGGCGGCAGTTCGTGGGGAAATATACTCGCGGTCGGCTTGTGGCTGTTCATCGGGATTCAAGCGGCGATACGCGGCGCGAACGCGCGTACAAGCTGGAACGACAAACTGGCATTTCGCGGCTTGATCGGCACGACCGTTTTATGGCTGATCGTCGTGATCGGCGCGTTCGCGCTCGCCTCGACGCTGGCAGATCAAGGGATTGTCGATGAGAACAATTTACTGGCGCTGACCGAGCCGGACGATTGGGGCGGTCTGCTGCTGACGTTGGTGCTGACAGTGTTTGCCATCATCGCCTCGTTCCCGATTGGTGTGCTGCTCGCGCTCGGTCGGCGCAGTAAGCTGCCGGTCGTCAAATATGCGTGCATTTTGTTCATCGAATTTGTACGCGGTGTGCCACTGCTGACAATTTTGTTCATGGCGCAGTTACTTGTCCCGCTCGTCAACCCCGTACTCGCGGACGTACCCGGCGTAATCCGCGCGATGGTCGGGCTGACTCTGTTCAGTGCGGCGTATCTGGCGGAAAATGTGCGCGGCGGGTTGCAATCTGTCCCACCGGGGCAAGAAGAAGCGGCGAAAGCCGTCGGCTTGAACAGTATGCAGGTGACCATGCTGATCACGCTGCCGCAAGCGTTACGCGCAGTGATTCCGGCATTGGTCGGGCAGTGTATCGCGTTGTTCAAAGATACGACGCTGGTCACGCTGGTTGGTTTGCGCGACTTGTTCGGCACAGCGCAATCGACCGTCGCCCAACCAGAGTTCATCGGCTTACGCGGTGAGGTTTACATCTTTATTTCAGTTATTTATTTCATCGGCAGTTACGCGATGGCGTATGTCAGCCGCCGTATCGAGTTCAGCGGCAGCGGCGCATCGAATAATCGGAATGTATAAAAGTAGCGTTGCGTGCTGAATGAAGGCTAAATGTACTGCTTCGCAATTTACACTTTCTCGGCACGCAGCACTTTCGAGCAATTTATTGAGTATAACGGAGTGACGAGACCATGATCGACGGACAAACCGAAAACGGTGAACCGATTATTCTGTGCAAAGATGTGAACAAGTGGTTTGGTGAATTTCATGTGCTGCGCGACATTAACGTGACGGTGTTTCCGCGCGAAGTCGTCGTCGTCATCGGACCATCGGGGTCGGGCAAATCGACATTTATACGCTGCATCAACCGTTTGGAAGAACATCAGGAGGGGCGCATCGTCGTCGATGATATTGAACTCACCCATGACGTGCGCAACATCGCCACAATTCGCCGCGAAATCGGCATGGTGTTTCAGCAGTTCAATCTGTTTCCGCATTTGACCGTGCTGCAAAATATCACGCTCGCACCGATCAATGTGCGCCGCTGGTCGCGCGATAAAGCCGAAGAAAAAGCGCGCGAACTGCTCGTGCGCGTCGGCATCCCCGAACAAGCGGATAAATATCCAGGTCAGTTATCGGGCGGGCAGCAGCAGCGCGTCGCTATCGCCCGCGCGCTGGCAATGGAACCGAAGATCATGCTGTTCGATGAGCCAACGTCGGCACTCGACCCCGAAATGATCAAAGAAGTGTTGGACGTGATGAAAGAATTGGCGCGGAGCGGCATGACGATGATGTGCGTCACCCACGAAATGGGGTTCGCACGCGAAGTCGCGGATCGCGTGCTGTTCTTCGATCAAGGGCGCATCGTCGAAGAAGGCACGCCGGAACATTTCTTCACCAATCCGCAGCACCCGCGCACGCAGTTGTTCTTGTCGCAGATTCTGTAAAATTATCGGATACAAAAGTGCTGAGTACTGAGGAAAGCGAAAACACTCAGCACTCAGCACTCGGTACTGCTTCGTTGTTCTCCACGTACACCGTCGCGGCGATGTTCGCACCGATCACGCGCATCTGTCCGTCCACATCGACGGTGACTGGTCCTTCGAATGGGTCGCGCCCGATCACCTGCACTTGCGCGCCCAACTTGAAGCCACGATCGAGCACAAACTGAAGCATGGCGGCGTCTTCGGTCTTTAGGCGCGAGACACAGGCGCTCACTCCTTGTTGCAATTCGCACAGCGAGATCAAATCGCGCTCCGCGACAATGCCATCTGCCGTCGGGATCGGGTCGCCGTGCGGGTCAAAATGCGGATTGCCGAGTTTACGCTCAATCGAATCAATAAACATGGCAGAAACAGCATGTTCCAGCCGTTCGGCTTCCTCGTGCACCTGATGCAGTTCATAGCCGAGTTCGCGCACGAGATACAACTCGATCAAGCGATGACGCCGCACCACGCGCAGCGCGATCTCCAAGCCGGTTGGCGTAAGCAGCACACCGCGATATTTTTGATAATCGACCAACCCCGCTGTGACCAAACGCTGCGCCATATCGGTGACGGACGGCGCTTTAATATTCAATGTCTCGCTGAGCGTATTTGTCGAAACACGGCCCGAAGTCCCTTCCTGCTGTTGCAGCGTGTACACTGCTTTCAAAAAGTTTTCGACGGTTTCTGAAGGTTTTCCGTTGGGTTGGATCATGATGCACTCACCGATTCCACAGGATAGCTCAATTTTAGCATAGGTCGCGTTATAATCGCGCTGACTACTCTTAAAATCACACGGGAGACCACCCCGATGAACCGTCAACAAGAGATCGACCACAAGCACGATCAACTACGCACGTTGATGAGCGCAAAAAAAACCAACGCGATCTGGATTCAACGCACACGCAACATCGCATGGCTGACGGCGGGCGCGGACGCGAGCATCCCCGCTGATGTCGAAACGGGCGTCTACAACATTTTGGTGACGCCCGAAAAGCGCATCATCTTCACCAGCAATATCGAAGCGCCGCGCTTACAAGCCGAAGAAGAATTCGAGGCGCTTGGGTTCGAGCTGCATATTTACGAGTGGCATCGACAGAATCATCCTCTTGACGATGCGCGCATTCGCACGCAGCTCATCCCGGCAGGGCAACTGGTGACGGACGCCGCACTTGAGGGCGACTTGTTTCTACTGCGCACCAAGCTCAACGACGCCGAACAAATCCGTTTGCGCGCGCTCGGCGCGGACGCGGCGGCAGCGCTCGACGAGGCGATCCGTGCGGTACGACCCGGTGACAGCGAACGGCAGATCGCGGCGCGGCTGGACGCGGCGGTGCGCGTGCGCGGCGGGCTGGCGATTGTCAATCTGGTCGCCGTCGATGACCGCATCAGCCGCTTTCGTCACCCGTTGATCACCGATAGAACGCTGGAAAAATACGCAATGATCGTGGTGTGTATGCGGCGCGGCGGCTTGATCGTGGCGGGGACGCGGCTGGCGCATATCGGCGCGATCCCAGCGGAAATACAAGAGAAGGCACAGCGCGTCGCGTATGTCGATGCGGCGGCGATGGTCGCCAGCAAACCAGGCGCGTGCCTGAGCGACATATTCGACGACATCACACTGGCGTATTTACACGTCCACGAAGAAGGAGAGTGGCAGAATCATCATCAAGGCGGGTTGATCGGCTACAACTCACGCGAACGGATCGCCAAGCCGGGCGAAGCCGCAACGATCCAGGTCGGCAGTGCGTGCGCGTGGAATCCATCGATTGTTGGGTACAAGAGCGAGGATACGATCCTGATTGGCGAAAACGGCTTCGAGATCGTGACGGCGGTGGGCGGCGACTTTCCGACGATCCGCGTGGAAGTGGAGGGGCAAACGGTGGTGCGTCCGGGTGTGCTGGAGTTGTGACAGATGTTCCATTAGTCTCCAGACGGTTCAGCCTGTAATAATTTCGACTCGAATGCTTGGGTCAAGACTTCTTGCTTGATCGCAGCCTTTTGAATTCGTATTTTGTCGGTTTTGGTAATGCCATTTGTGATACGATGGCGCGCCATCTCTGCAATTTCAGGATTAATGTCGCAGCCCATAAAATGACGTTGATGCTGTCTTGCCACTAAACCAACGGTACCCGAACCGGTGAAGGGGTCGAGAATCACGCCATCTTTAGGGCAAGATGCAATCACAATTGGTTCGATCAGTTCCGCCGGGAATACAGCAAAATGCGCGCCTGTAAATGGGCTGCCGCTCACTTTCCACACGGATTGAATGTTGGCGCCTGTTTCTGTCATCATGCTTGAACGGTCGTGACGCTCCCATGCCTAAAGGCAGGGGCTTCTGAACGACGCTTGCGCTTACCGTCGCCTTACGGCGTTGGCAGAGGCGCTACGTTATCGTTCACGGATGCGTCCCATCCGTTTTGCATTAAAGCACGATTATGATCGAGG
>JBBRAA010000014.1:0-76809 GCA_038207205.1 Aggregatilineales bacterium | reverse complement strand
TTGAAACGCGCCAGTTTTGTCTCGATTGCTGACTTAAACCAGCGTATTCTCGATTTTATCGCCTTTTTTAACCGAACTGCCAAACCGTTCAAGTGGACGTATACCGGGCGACCTCTTTGTGCTTAATTGCTTATTTACTTCCGCCAATGTGTACTAGTTCGTTCATCGAAGAAGACGAACTTTTTTTACAGGCGGCGTATCTTCGGGTACGCCGCCTGTATCGTTATACCTTGTCTTAATCACTAATACTTTGGGGATGCTGAGATTCGATCAATACCAGTGCTTGCGCGATTCGGGTTGCCCAACCCCGGATCATCTCCCAATCGCGGAAATCACCTGTTGGCGACTTCACCATCTTCATGACCGACCGCTCAAGGAAGTTCAAGTCGCTGGGGTCTAAGTGACCATGAAACACGGTGATATCGCGCGGCTTGATATAAGCAGCTTCTGCCTTGAGCGCTTCTGGAAAAGTCCACCCCTTCATCATGGCAACCGGATCACCTTCGCCAATTGGACCGCTGGAGAATAGCCATACAGGAAGTTGTCCCAACTGCTGCTTGTGTTCCTTCAAAAACCGCACTGCGGAGGGCTGCCATTGCCCCACATAAACTGCACTGCCCAAAACCACCGCCCCGTAAGGGGTGATATCGCTGACAAACTCAACCGACTGAACCTCTACCTCGAACGTTGGCGTCTCACGAAGTACATCACCGATAGCGCTGGCAATTTCAGCGGTCGATTCGTGCTTGGTCGCGTATGCGACGAGAACTTTAGTCATCATCATTTCCTTTTCAATGATTCAGACGAACTATCCCGATCGCAGCATAGCACCTGAGCCAGACAACAATGAGTGACGATTGTCATAAACGAGCTGATCCGTTTGTCACTACGAAATTTCTGGGTGAATGTTCAATCGGCAGTTTCGACGTTACGAATCAGCTTGCATAGTGGGCGGCATGATTTCGTCGATATTATGCTTGACAGCATAAGCCGCCGCCTCTGCCCGGTTAGAAGCGCCGATTTTCGCCAGCACGCTGCTCACATAGTTGCGTACCGTCCCTTCGCCCAGATACAGCTTGACCGCGATCTGTCGATTGGTTAAACCGTGTGCGACGAGTGCAAGCACAGCCAGTTCTTGCGACGTGAGTTCGCTAAACGCCGCCGCGCGCTGTGTTTGATCCATTTTTCGCATTTCTGTAAAAACAGTCGCCGTCAGTGACGGATCAAGAATGTTCTCACCACGACTGACCCGTTCGACAGCTTTCATTAAATCGTTGTCACCAATACGTTTCAGAACGTAGCCCGATGCACCCGCACGGATAGCCGCGAAGAGCAGTTCATCTTCTGCATATGTGGTAAGCATCACGACACGGCAGCCTTCTACGGTCGATATAATCTGTCGACAAGCCTCGATACCAGAGATTCCCGGCATTCGAATATCCATGACCGCCACATCGGGGTGATATTCCTGTGCTTTCAGAACCGCTTCATCTCCGGTTGCAGCTTCTGCCACGATATGAAAATCCTGATTATGTTCCAACAGAACGCGTAATCCAGCCCGAACCACGGAATGATCGTCCGCAATTAATATCCGTACAGGGTTCGACATAGCATTTTCCGTTCGTCAGCTAGAACCATCATCGATAGAATAGTGATCCAAGTTTAGTCAATGAGCACAAACATGACGAGTAATAAAGTTCCTCAAAAAGACATGACAGTTATCCTGGCGACGTTAAAGGAAATCGCCGAATCGGTCATTCACGCTGCCGAAGCTGGCACCCTTCAGCAGGTATTACAACAGATTGCTCACGTCGCCCAACAACTTGTTCATGCGCGTTATGCTGCCTTGGGTATTCCCAGCGAACACGGCACGATGAAGTATTTTGAAGTCGTTGGACTCACCAAGAGCGAAATCCGTCAGATCGCTCACCCACCCATCGGGCGCGGCTTACTGGGGGTGATTATGCGCGAACGGGAAATATTACGCCTCGAACACATCAGCGATGACCCGCGAAGTGGTGGCTTTCCGCTCAATCATCCCGCCATGGATCGCTTCTTAGGCGTGCCGGTACAAGCGGGTCTGGAACTATTTGGAATGCTGTATCTGACCGATCGAATCGATGAGCTTCCGTTTACGGTCGAAGACCAATGGCTGGTAGAGTCGCTGGCAGGCTATGCCGCGCTGGCAATCGCTGGGGCACGATTAAGCGCACAGCAAAGTCGCCTGACCCTGCTGGAAGAACGCGAACGGGTAGGGATGGAACTTCACGATGGCATCATTCAGTCGCTGTACGCGATTGGAATGCAGATTCAATTACTCCGCTTATCACAGCCGTCGCTTGCTGATGAGCTGGCGAAAACAACACAAGGCTTAGATGTGGTTATTGAAGACATCCGCAGCTATATCCTCAATCTTAAAGTCGCCAATTACGAACAACAAACGATCAAACGTGGTCTATTGGATGCGCTCGCAAGGGTGCATATCCCTGATACGCTCAACGTCCAAGTCCACACGCCAGAACAATATCCGCCATTCGCACCGCCAATAGTCGAGGCGGTTTGTCAAATTGCCTACGAAGCGTTCAGTAATATTGTTCGCCATGCTCATGCGACAGAAGCGGTGATTGAAGTCACCCAAGACACGGAGTGGTTTCAAATGATCATTCGCGATAACGGGCTTGGTTTTTCACCTGATAATACGCCCGAACATGAAGGACTGGGCTTGCGCAATATGATGCAGCGCGCCCGCATTTATGGCGGTAATATTCAGATCGAGAGCGAACCCGATCATGGAACGCAATTAACACTCAGATTACCCTTTGAAACTTTAGCTCACTAACTGTCATAACACACATACCGTTTCGTCAAATCCTTCTAACAAGTGACATTCATCACGTCGATATAAACACCAACAATGATGTAACGTGGAGTATGCTATCCACACTGGCATGTGAAGGTCGGCTAATCGCCGTATCATGAATATCGCTCAAATAATGACGTCTCGTCCGGTAGTTGTTTATCCAGATGAGTCCATCCAGAAAGCCTTGCATATTATGTCGCAGGCTGCCTGTCACCATCTGCCTGTTATCAGCACAGAAAAACATCTGATCGGTATTCTCAGCATTGTCGATTGTAGGCGGACGCTGAGTGAACGACTCCAAGAAACCTACCAACCCAAAAACACAGTTTTTGCGAACAGCATTTTAGTATCCAGCGCGATGACCCCTGCGCCCATCACTGTTGAACCAGATACGCCGATAGTTGAAGCAGCACGGCTGATGCTCGAACATTCGATTGGCTGCTTACCTGTGATGCGTGGCGAAACCCTCATCGGAATTGTCACTCGATCCGATCTGCTGATAGCGTTCATCGCGTTGGTACAAAAACCTGTACGATCGACTGAAGTATGACATTTGTCTGTGTCATCAGTGATTAACAACACTTCAGCCAAACCACAATCTGGATGACACTTGGGGGAGTTGGTTTGACACAACAAGGGGTTATTCAGATGAGTGAAATCAAAACAAGTTCAGGAACCATTATTCAAGACCCGCCGCTCGCGCGCTTTTTGTTCAGTGATACACGCATGGCGGTCGTCTGGTTGGTCGTTCGCGTACTCGTTGGCTGGTCATGGCTCGAAGCTGGGCTGCATAAAGTCACCGACGCGGGATGGATGCAAACAGGGGAAGCGCTGCGTGGCTACTGGGAACGCGCCGTGTCGATGCCGGAAGCAGGTCGTCCGCCCATCAGTTATGATTGGTACCGCAGTTTCATTCAAGGAATGCTCGATGCTGGTTCGTATACCTGGTTCGCCAAGCTGATTGCAATTGGCGAAGTAATGATCGGTATTGCCCTCATTATCGGGGCGTTTGTCGGCATCGCCGCCGTGTTTGGCGCCATTATGAACTGGAATTTCATTATGGCAGGCAGCGCGAGCACCAACGGTGTTCTCGGTATCGCCGCAGTTTTCCTCATCCTCGCCTGGAAAATCGCCGGTTATTATGGCGCAGACCGCTACCTGCTTCGCTGGTTAGGCACACCGTGGAATCGTCCGCAAACCGATGTCGAGCCACCGATGAAAGCAAGTCGTTCCGCGTAAACCAATCGACTTCGTCACTGAAAAATTATTTTTTCGAGAGCATCTCTAACTGGGATGCTCTTTTGATTCTTCGACACATGCTCATAGTCGTACAGGGTTGAGAATATGATGAGCGACCAAATCAGTGTAATCACGCGTCGATAGCGGATTATCGCCTTCAATATCCGCCGTATGCGCCCCCGATTCCAACACGACGCGCACCGCATCCTCGATCGATTGTGCCGCTTCGATGCGCCCCCAATGATGCCGGAGCAGCATCGCCACGCTTAAGATTGTCGCCGTTGGGTTGGCGATCCCTTTTCCCGCGATATCGGGCGCACATCCGTGTACGGGTTCGGCAATCGCTACTCCATTGCCGATATTGAGCGAAGGCGCCAAGCCTAATCCTCCACCCCACGCAGCCGCCATATCGCTCAGAATATCGCCATACATGTTCAACGTCAAAATCACGTCGAAGCGCAGTGGCTCTTTGACCATCCAATACGCCGCCGTATCGACCAGCATCTCGTCGGTTTCTACATCTGGATAATTCAACGCGACTTCCATCGCTATACGCCGAAACAAGCCGTCGGTTTGCACCATCACGCTGGCTTTATGCACAATCGTGATTCGCTCGCGTCCACTCCGCGCCGCCAATTCGTACGCCTTAAGCGCGACGCGCTCGCTGGCAGCCGCCGTTACGCGCTTTTCACCCACACTTACACGACCATCATCCTGCGTGTATTCGCGCTGCACGTACACATCTTCAGTATTTTCGCGCACGACGATTAAATCGATGCCCTCACGTGCGGTTGGCACGGGCAAATAACGCGTCGGGCGCACGCTGGCATACGTTTGTAATGCTTGACGCAGACGCACGATCGGCACAAAATAGCCATCGACCGGGAACGACGGTGACGCTGCCGCCCCAAACAAAACTGCGCCGCACGAACGCGCAAGTTCTAAAGTCGATTCTGGCAGCGACGTACCCACCTGCTTAAACGTATCCCAACCCGCTTCGGCAGGGTGGGTTACAACATCGGGCGCGACCAATCTTAGAATTTCAACAGCAGCCGGGACGACTTCGTGTCCGATCCCGTCAGCTTCTATCACACATAAATCAAGCATTGGTTCCCCCTTAACCCCCACGCGCACTTTTTTGGTAAAAGGCGTCTATTCTGTAACAAAGGGGATTCAAAAAGTGGTCGCGCGCGGTGAGCAGTCAGCGAAAGAACCGGTGTGCTTGATAGGCTGTGATCGTTCAATTGTATCAATGAACGATCGTGTATTACACTGTCTATACTGTCATTTTGCACGATTGTGAACGCAAACCGATAAGTTTGCAAACACAAATAGGTTCCGCTTACAAATCGACGCCTTCTGGCACATCATCCAGCCCAAAGCTGTCGTGCATAAATACCTGCTGCGAGTCGATCAATGGCGCATTTTCTTCGGGTTGCACGGGCGAATAGCGATCATCAGCGTGCATTTCCCATGTGTTCGTATTGTCTTGCAACTGCGTTTCGATGATGCGCATCACTTGATGCTGCAAGCGTACATCGATCACCGGGAACACGACTTCAACACGGTTATACAGGTTACGGCGCATCAAATCGGCGCTTCCTAAATAAATCCGGCGTTCCGAAGGTGCGTTTTGAAAATAAAATACGCGCGAATGTTCGAGATAGCGCCCGACAATGCTGCGCACGCGGATATTTTCGCTGATACCAGGCAAACCAGGACGCAGACAGCAAATACCGCGCACGATCAGATCGACTTGTACGCCTGCTTGCGACGCCTCATACAATTTACGGATCGTTTCATCTTCTTCGAGCTGATTCATTTTGAAGATCAAACGCGCAGGTTTTCCCGCCCGTGCCGCTTCAATCTCGTTATCGATCAGCGCGATCAATTCTTTGAGCAAAAACTCTGGCGCGACCAACAACCGTTGATACGTCGTACCCGGCGCATACCCTGTCAAACGGTTGAAGAGGCGGGTAGCGTCATCCGCGATCTCTGGGTGGCAGGTGAACACCCCAAGATCGGTATACAAGCGCGCCGTCGAGCTGTTGTAATTCCCCGTACCAAGATGAACATAACGGCGCACACCATCCGCTTCTTTTCGCACTACCAACGCGATCTTGGCGTGCGTCTTGACGGGCAGTTCTTCAACGCCGAACGTGACATGTACGCCTTTGTTTTCCAACATGCGCGCCCATTCCAGGTTATTCTCCTCATCAAAACGGGCTTTGAGTTCAACCAGCACCGCGACCTGTTTGTCATTTTCGCGCGCTTGCAGCAGCGCCTGTACGATCGGCGAATTACGCCCAACGCGGTACAATGTCGCTTTGATGGCGAGTACATCCGGGTCGTGTGCGGCATCATAAAAGAAACGTTCGACGGGCACGAACGAATCATACGGATGATGCACCAGCACATCACGCTGACGGATCGCATCGAAGATATTATCGCCTTCGCGGAATCCATCGACGATCCGCGCCGCGTAGCCCGCTTGTTTCAGATCAGGGCGATCCACGCTCATCAGTTCCATCAGACTGCTGCCGCCTAATGCCCCATTGATGCGATACACGTCGCGCTCACGGTCGATTTCCAGGCGGCTGAGCAGCGTATTGAGAATGACAGGGTCGATTTCGCGCGGCACGCTCAAACGCACGACCTTGCCGAACTGCCGCGCGTGCAGCGATTCCTCGATGAAGTCATCCATTTTCATCGTTTCGCCGTTAAAGTCATCCTGTTCGTGTTCAAAATCGATGTCGGCGTTGCGCGTCAGCCGAAACGGTGAGTGTTGATTGACCTGCATTCCTGGAAACAATAAATCGAGATTTGCCCCCATCACATCTTCGATCCATACAAAGGTCGAACGGGCAATCTCTTTATCGTATGCGCCTGCGCCATACTTGCGCATCACGGTCTCCAGATTGATTAACCGATCGATACCGTTGGTATCCGGCACTTTGATGCGGACAAATTCGTCGGCGTCTTCTGGTTTATGGTCACGTTTTAGGCTGACGGCGAGATTCAGGCTCAAATTGGAAATAAACGGAAACGGACGCGCATGATCGACGGCAAGCGGCGTCAGCACTGGAAATACTTCTTTTTCAAAAAACGCACGCAGCGCGGTTCGCCAGTTTTCTGGCAGTTCACCGTTCGATACGACGTACAAACCTTCTTCATGCAACCGCGCCATCAATCTGGTAAGCAGTTCGCGCTGATGCTCCATCATGGTCTCGACACGCTCACGTAGTTCCTGCATCAAGAGCGTATATGGGATGCCGTCCGGTCGCGTCGTCACAGCGTTGATAGCAAGCTTGGCGTGAATCGACGCCACGCGCACCATGAAAAATTCATCCAGGTTGCTGCTGACAATCGCAAGAAACTTGACGCGATCGAGCAAAGGCAGCGATTCATCTTCGGCTTCCGCCAATACGCGATTATTGAAATCCAGCCAACTGAGCTCGCGGTTGATATAATTTTCGGGAGATAGCGTAATTGCAGGAGTCGCCATAAGGGATAACTTTTTGAGCTATAGGCTAAAGGATTCCCAACATCTTATAGCGAAGCGACATAGAAAGTAAAGACATCAAACAAAACTTAACGACGCTAGAGTCGAATGTTAACGGGAGAAATGGCGATGACGGCGTTTACCGAAAACTGGGGCGTTTATGGTCACGAATGGGCAGTGAGCGCCTTGAAGGATGCGATCCGACACGGACGTTCGCGCCATGCGTATTTGATTGTCGGCGTCGAAGGCGTTGGCAAAGAGGCGTTGGCACGCGGCTTTGCGATGGCATTGCAGTGTCAGCAAGAGAACATCGAAGATCGTCCATGCGGACACTGTTCGGCGTGTACACGTAGCTTGTCAGGTAATTTTTCGGATATCATCTACGCCAATGCAGACAATGGCAATCTGAAAATCGAAGAGATTCGCCGCGTCGCCGCGCAAATTTCGCTCAAGCCATTCGAGGGGCGTTACCGCGTCGCTATTTTTCGTGATTTTGATACCGCACTTGGTCGCGCGCAGGATGCACTGCTCAAGACGCTCGAAGAACCCGCTGTCACAGGCGTTTTGATCGTGCTGGCGCGCACCATCGAACCTGTTTTGCCGACTATCACCAGCCGCAGTCAGGTGCTGCGTTTGCGCCTGATCTCACAGACGACGATTCGCCATGCGCTGATTGAACGTGGTGCGGACGAAAAATCGGCGGCGCTCTTGGCGGCATTAAGCGGTGGACGCGTCGGTTGGGCGATCAACGCGTACCACGACCCAACTGCACTCGACGCCCGCAATGGTGCGCTCGATTTACTCGAAAGCTTACTCACACAAAATCGCAGCGTCCGTTTCAGCGCTGCCGACGATCTTTCTAAAGACCGCGACGCACTGCGAACGCTGCTTGAATTGTGGCTTTCGTACTGGCGCGACCTGATGTTGATCAGCGAGAACGCGACCACCCCGCTCACGCATATCGACCGCACTATCACAATGCGTCAGTTGGCGGACGTGCTTACCCCTGAAACCACGTTGTCTGGGCTGCGAGCGACGACCAATTTACTTGATACACTGGAAACCAACGCGGGTGTGCGTCTGGCGCTCGAAGTCATGTTCTTGGATTATCCGACCCTCGAATTGACCCCTTAAAACCGTAAAATAATTTTGCTTTTGCCCTTTAGCTAAAACCTGAACTTCGTCACCGATTTCGGGAATACTTTCTCCCACCACGCGAAGCCTTTTCCCGGTGTGAACTTGAACAACGGATTCTGCTTCATGTCGTCGACGGTCGGCACTTCGTCAGGGTATTTCACCTTCGACTGTGCAACCATCGTTTCCAACAGTGTCAAACTGTCGGATAAATCGACCAGAATAGCGCGCCCTTCCAGGATCACCGTCTCCGCGCCACTTTCGAGGTGTACTTTATGACGAAACCAGACCATAACGCGCCGCACGTTGTTGTATCAATAACCACGCATCATCCGGTGCATTTATACTGCCTAGGCTATAGGTGCCGTCGTCGCTTATACCATGAAAATCGGAGCCGCCAGTCTCGATCAAATCAAACCGTTTCGCCAAGCCCCGCAAATCGAGCCGATGATTTTCCGTGTTCGCAGGGTGATACACTTCGACTCCATCCAACCCCGCGCCGATAAGCCGCTCCACCATGCCAACATGATCCTTAAGCTTGCCGGGGTGAGCCAGTACCGCCACCCCACCTGCCCGGTGGATGAGTTCAATCGCGGCTTCGGGCGATAAGCGCTCACGCGCGACATAGGCGGGCGCGTCATTGTTCAAAAACCGCGCAAATGCATCACGCATATCGAAGGCATACCCTGCTTCGATCAGTGCGCGCGCAATATGTGGACGCCCAATCGCCCCCGGACGGCTGCCAGTGGCGGCGAGTGCTTGTACACGTTCCCATGATATAGGCGTACCGAACGTCGCTAATTTTTCGACAATTTTGCGCCCACGTTCAGCCCGATCAATACGAAACTGCCTCAAAGTCACTTGCAGCGACGCATTTTGGCGGTCGAAGGAGTAACCGAGCATATGCACATCGCCGCTTTCATCTTCGGCGCTCAGTTCGATGCCTGTCATGATATGAGGCATCAATCCATCCGCTGCCCCTTCACTATGTGCCGCTTGCATGGCTTCATCAATGCCATCGGTTGTGTCATGGTCGGTGATCGCGATGATATTCATCCGTTTACGCGCTATTTCAACCACCTGGGTCGGCGTTAGTTGCCCATCTGATGCGGTGGTATGGATATGTAAATCGGAACGATTGTGAGTCATGGAATATCACCACGAGATAATACCAACAAAAAAGATAGGCATCTGCCTATCTTGAGATTGTAACGTATTCGTTTGTCGATGAAAGCAGTTTAGGCAGGCAGGGTGGGGCGTGGCTCAACAACAAAGCGCACTGCCGTCCGTTCTTGCCCTTCGATATCCACTTCAGTAAAGAATGGCGCGCAAACAATATCGATTTCGTCGCCCGTCAAATAGCCACGTGCAATCGCCAACGCCTTAACCGCTTGGTTGACTGCACCCGCGCCAATTGCTTGAACTTCGGCATACCGGTGTTCGCGCATCACTGCTGCAATTGCGCCTGCAACCGCCGTTGATCTTGATTTCGCGGAAACTTTGATCACGTCGGCACGCTTCTCAGATGTCTTAATCAAGGGGTCGGTTGGAAAAAAATCTAGCGCACCTTCTGGGTCGTGGTGATCGGTCATGACCGTAATTCCTCTTGTGTTCGATGTGGGCAAGGGTCGCTGAGGTCCCTGTTCGGTTGAATTATACATACGTTCCCCCCTGTGTCTATGTAATGATTTCCGAAATGAAGGTGAAAAATGTAAAGTTACCAGAATTGATCAACACATATCCCAATGTTAAAAAGTTCCAGATTTCACAAATGCCGTTCGATATCCCAATGTTAAATCGAAGGCAATTTTGGTTTATCCCAAGTTATCACTCAGAATGTGCTGATCTTAAGCCTAAATTTTGCATGACGTGTAGGTCATATTTCCCAAATCAGAATGGTCTTTTGGTAAGATTTTCCCAAACCTTAAAAAGTTGAAAATTTTAAGGTTCGTGGGGGTAAAAATGGTTGTTTATCACACAAAAATCGTTATACTGATGAGTACGCTGTAAAAATAGAACACCGTGTTTGCAAAACGGCTGGCAGTAACACCGCACAGCCCAATGACACAAACGATTATCTTACAACTTGTATTCGATTTTTCAGGGGAGCGTGACTCCTGACGTATTTATATTCCTTAGTGCCGGATGAAACGGATAAATTCCGCTCATAAAGCCGACCTGATTGCATAGAAAGAACTGCCGTGAATTCGCAAGACATCTGGAAAAGCGCGTACCACCAACTTCAATTGCAGCTCGATCGCCCCACATTCGATACGTGGCTGCGCGATGCCGTGCTGCTGCACAGCAAAAACGACCATACATTCGTGGTCGGTGTGCGTAATAGCTATGCGCGCGATATGCTCCAGCATCGGCTGTATCGTGAAATTCGCCGCGTCTTAATGGATGTTTGCGGATACTCGGTCGAATTGGAATTTGAAGTCTATACCGCCCCGAAAGTGGATGGCGACGACAGCGACGATATGCCGTTATTCAAGCTGTTGGCACAACAAGAGACGCCGACCAGTGCGCCTGTGCCGCTTCACCAGCAAATCGCCCGCCCGCAGCGCGCCGATTTACCCGAATGTGAACTCAACCCGCGCTACACGTTTGATCGCTTGATTATCGGCGGCGAAAATGAGATGGCGTATTCGGCGGCGATGGCAGTCACCGAACGCCCGGCATCGGCGTACAACCCCTTTTTTATTTATGGTGATGTCGGTTTAGGTAAGACTCATTTGCTGCAAGCCATTGCTCATGCGTGCATCGCGCGCAATTTGCGGACGATCTATATTCCGTCGGAAGTGTTCACCAACGACCTGATCGACTCGATCCGCCAGCGTTCAACGGCGATGTTCCGCGATAAATACCGCTCGGTCGATGTGTTGCTCATCGACGATGTGCAGTTCATCGCGGGTAAAGACAGTACTCAGGAAGAATTCTTCCACACCTTCAATGCGCTGTATCAGTTCGGCAAACAAATTGTCATCGCATCCGACCGTCACCCGCGTGAACTCGCAACACTCGAAGCGCGGTTGCGTTCACGTTTTGAAGGCGGCTTGGTCATGGATATTCAGCCGCCAGCGCTCGAAACGCGTATCGCCATCCTCAAAGGCTGGTCACGCGAACGCGGCGTTACGCTCGACGCCAAAGTCTATGAAATCGTCGCCGAGCGTGCGAATATGAATGTGCGCGAACTCGAAGGCGTATTCAATCAAATGATGGCGACCGCGCAGCTATCGCGTACGCCGCTACGACCCGAAGCAGCACAAGAGATGCTAGAGAATTACCGCCGCCCGCGTCATCACATTACGCTTCATCGCGTCGTTGATGTCGTCGCAGACCAGCATAATTTGACTGCCGGTGATCTGATGGGACCGCGTCGTGATGGTCACATCAATAATGCGCGCCAAATCGCCATGTATTTGGCGCGCGAAATGACAGGCGCATCGCTTACACAAATTGGTGGTACGTTTGGACGCAAACACACGACGGTATTACATGGCTGCCACAAAGTCACAGAAGACCTGCAAACCGACTTAATCACACGCGCGGTGATCGAAGAAATTCGCGGACGTTTGCTCAACGGTGAATAAGTCAACCTAAAAGGTCATTTATGCTCGATGTCGTGATCATCGGCGCAGGCGCGGCGGGCATAGCCGCTGCCGATCACTTACGCAAAGCGGGGGCGTCGTCGCTGATTTTAGAGGCGCGCGACCGCATCGGCGGTCATGTGCAGACTGACATATCTATCACGCCTTGCACGCCGCTTCGACCAGATTGCGGTGAGGTTGAATATACAGCTCGGACAGCGCGTTATGCGTATCATTCATTATGCCGATCACGTTGAAGTGCAGACTGATCAAACAACTTTTTTCTGCACGGCGCTGTATTCTCACACTGCCGATTGCGGTACTGCCAACCAATTACCTTACATTCGACCCTCCCTTAAGCGAGTGTAAGCGAACCGCCACTCATGCCCTCAGAATGCAACCCGCCAGCAAACTCATCTATCGACTCAGCCAGCCCGTTTGGACTCATACGTGGGTATATGGTGCAAACCGCGACTCATCGATCCGATGGTAGACACCTGGTTATGTCCGCACGAACGCCGACGCGGTGATGATGGGGTATGTGACAGCGGACGGCGCGCGCGGTCGATCAAGCCATAACAGATGCTTACGACATTGCTTCTCTGATAGCCGTCAGTGAACGTGTGTCGTGGGCTTCAGACGAATACGCAGGCGACGATTATGCCAAGCGTGCCACCGGGTGAAGCGTGGGCGCGCGTGGTGTTGGCTCAAGCCGAAGGCGCGTTGTGCTTTGCTGGAGAAGCCACCGCCCACGACACCAACCCGCAAACCGTGCACGGCGCTATCGAATCAGGGTGGCGCGCGGCACGCGAAATCGTCGTATCATTGCAAAAGTAGTCGGCGCGAAACGCATTTGCACCTCAACGAGGTTTTACGAAAGGATATTCATATGGCTGCCCCGTTTATGGGTAACGAACTGCTGCACGGAGAACATGTCTATCTCGCCATGCCGACGCGCGATGACATCGCCACATTTGCGGGGTGGACGCACGACATCGAATACTCGCGCTATCTGCGGCGCGGCATGATTTACCCGGATAGTGTGGAAGGTTATCTGCAATGGTTCGGGGAGATGGCGAAAAGCGAGCGCGAAATCCCTTACAGTATTAAGACATTCGATGGCGACCGTTTAGTCGGGTTGTTGGTCATCAAAGATATTATGTGGGCTTCACGCCACTGTTCATTTTTCATTGGCATTGGCAGCGCGACCGATCGCGGCAAAGGTTACGGCACGGATGCGGTGCGTGCGATGCTCAAATATATTTTCCTCGAAATGAACCTGAACGCCGTTCGACTGGAAGTCATGAGCTATAATCCCGGCGGCGTACGTGCTTACGAAAAAGTCGGGTTTCGCCTTGATGGTACGCTGCGCGCCTGTGTCTACCGCGATGGCATTTACTACGATGTTCACGCGATGAGTTTGCTGCGGTCTGAATGGGAAGCCAAATATGGCTATCCCCCCGTTCGCTATGCGGGGTAAAAAAGCAACGATTCAACGCAAAGACGTCAGACAAACACCATCTTGATTGAGTTGTGCATCTTTTTCTGGCATCTTTGCGTTAAGGCTTTTCCGTGTTCGTTTTTTCTTTAATCCACGTCTCCAGGTGGGACATCATGGCGCGGATGGCGATGCCACGATGACTGAGGTGGTTTTTCTCGTTCATCGGCAGCGCACTAAAGGCGACCGCATAGCCTTGTGGGATGAACACGAAATCATAGCCGAACCCGACTTGCCCACCTTCGGTCGGCTCATGCGCGATTCGTCCCTCGACCACGCCGACCGTCGTGACAGGCGGGTGTGTATCGGCGGGAAACACGAGCGCGATCACACACGTAAAGCGCGCAGTACGCTGCTCGTCTGGCACCCCTTCCAATTCGCCGAGTAGTTTCATATAACGATCGCGGTCGCCACCCCCCGCATAGCGAGCCGAATACACACCGGGGCGTCCGTCAAGCGCATCGACCGATAAGCCACTGTCATCTGCGAGCGTTGGTAGTCCGCTCAAGTCAGCATAGCGACGCGCTTTATGGAGCGCATTTTCGATATACGTGTCGAACGGTTCTTCAATATCGACGCTTTCCAAGCCCGCGTCTTTCAGGCTAAGCAAGCGCACGGATAGCGGCGCGAGCAGTAATCCATATTCGCGCAGTTTGCCGGGGTTTGAAGTGCCGATTAGAAGCTGCATCATACGATCCTTCAGTTATGACACGAAAGCGAGCGCAGGAATCACTCGCCATAGTAAAAACAGATTGAGCGGGATCAATACCAATATGGGTAACTGCGCCCACCAGCGAAACCCACTGCTTTTATCAAAGCCGACCAACAAGCGCCCCCATCCATCCAAGCCAAGTGATACCGCCAGCGCAAGCGGGATCAAGCCCGCATACAAGTAGCGCCCTTGGAGCTGCCAGAATTCCGCGTTGTAATAGATATACTGCGTGACCGCCGCGATGAAAAGCAATATTAACATTCCCCATACGGCACGGCGGTCATCCACCGCAGCGTGTGTAGTCGAATTCGTGGCGGGGCGCGGCGCAGGAATCAAACTGACAATCCAGCCAAGCATAACGATACCGATCAAGATCAAGATCACGGCGACCATCCAGCCCGTGAGCGGTAGTTCCATCCAGCCAAACTGTCCCCAAAAACTGATAAATGTCGTTTCAAGCGCACGTCGGAAATAGTTTCCTATTCCAATTTGCGCGATCAGGTCGGCTGTCCGGGCTTGATCTGCCACAACAGCATTATGTGCGCCCAGCCCGAACACATCTGGAAAACCATACACACTGATATTGCGCGTTACCCACACCGAAGCGATTAGCAAGACAGGGACAAAAAACACGAGAATATCCCGAACCAAGCGTCTGGTCGGGTATGATTGAGAATCATGGCGGCGGGCAAACCACCAGCGCAGCACAAAACCTGCCGGAATCACACCGACAAGCAGGAGTGTGTTCACTTTTGTGACCAGCCCTAAGCCCACGATCACGCCGATAAGCCACACGGGGATGCGTCCATAGCGCAAGTACAATACTGCGGTCAGCATCGCGGCGGCGATCACGACTTCTGCCAGCGAATCGTTGTTGATTGAACTCAAAATAGCGATATGCTGGGGGATAAAAGCGACAAACGCTGCCGCTCCTAGCGCGACAGGAATACGTTTAGGATAGAGCGCTTTACCGACGCCGTATGTCAGCACAATTGCCACGCCGCCTAACAGGGTTGAGAACAACCGCAGTGCGGTGATATTGCCATCTGTGAGGCGGAAAATCACCGACGCCAGCAAATAGTAAAGTGGCGGTTGATGGTCTTCATATTCGAGCATATCCAATTGACCAAGCATCTCTGGCGCAAAATGCGACGACGTAAGCCGCGCAAGATAGGCTGAATCCCAGTCGCCCGGTTCAATAATCGGGCAGCAGCCATCCGCCACAATCTGGGCGATATAGTTGTAATGCGCGGGTTCATCCGGCGCTTGCCACGCGGGAGTGCGCACATTATACGCGACCGCCAGGATCAGATATCCTATCAGGATGAGGAGCAAGCCTGTGCGTTCCAAGCCAAGTCGTTTCACTGCAAGCCCCCTTATTTATTTGCGCAATCGATTAATAGCGCAATCGAACCGTCTGCGCAACGAACGGATCGCCTACACTCGTTTCATATGCAACATATGACACAAGCGTACGTATAATGGACACAGCTTTTATAGCAGTCCGGCGCGGCACAACCTTGCGCTTTAGCGCTTGGATGAAAGCGCACGTTGCCCTTGTGTTGATCGCTCACACTGGATGTTCAGGGGAAAAGGAACGCCATTATGTCATTTATGCCCGACCCAATGCAAAACGCTTATCGCTTGATCCGCGATGGACGCCACGTCGATGCCCAACAACTTTTGCTGCCGATTGTCCGCGACGATCCTTCGAATGCTGATGCGTGGTGGCTGTTAGCGAATGCGCTTCAAAATGGATCGAAGGCAGAATACGCGCTTCAGCAGGTGTTATCGCTGCGACCGGATGACGAACGCGCGCGAAAAATGCTCGAACGACTGCGTATAAACGACGGCAGTGTCGGCTCGTCTCCGTTTCCAAATGCAGTATCGCCTGTACAATCGATGCCCACCGCTGACGATTTTTCGCGCGATTTAGGCAGTTTGGGAAAAGCGAGCCGTAAACCGCATCCACTCGAAATACCGCCTGTCGCTGGCAGCGCGTCGTCAAGCGACGACTTCAGCGTGTTCGAAAAACCACCTCGGTCTGCTAACGATCCATTTGCAGGCGTCAAATTGAAAAACGACTCGTCTACATTCACACCAACTTACGTGCCGCCGCGCCGCCCTGCCAGTGGTAATCCGTGTGTGATTTTTCTGGCGATTATCGGCGCCATTACCCTGTTTGGCTGTGCGGTTTGCAGCGTGCTTACGCTGACGAGCGCGGGTACCGTCAGCGAAATTGTACAAGGACTGAGCGGTACGCTCGAAGCCGACCCGCAGTTTCGCCAATTTCTGGAAAGCGGCGATTCCAGTGTCGATCAAGCGTGGGTCAATTCGCGACTGCCCACGGGTCTAGATGCGGGTGGCGAACTCATTTATGGCGACTCGCGCAATGCCGATCTGACTACTGACGACGAATATTACACATTTATGGGCAATGCGGGCGATTCTGTGATCATCACGCTCGATGATGTGTCGATTAGCGGCGGTTTTGACCCGCTTTTGAAGTTGTACAACCCGGAAGATCGGCAGATAGCACAAGATGATGATGGCGGTGACGATTTGAACGCGCGCATCACCTATACACTGACCGCAACGGGCAAATATACGATCGTTGTAAGCCGATTTTCTGGCGAAGACGGCGGCAACTATGTGTTGGCGCTGCGGCTTGAAGGCGCGCCCCGCAATGATGCGTGATGGGTAGAATCATGCAACGGAAATGCTTAGCAGAGAGCATGGCACAACCATGCCCTCTGCTATACGTGGTTTTTGCGGGCATGACACAGCCGTAATCTCTACAGCACTGTTATTCGTAGCAACGCCTATTACGGATACAGCTTATTTCTTAGGTTTCGGGTTCGCGCGGAACCATGCCAACGTTGCGCCAATCGCGTCGGTGTAGGGCGTCGGTTTCATACCGAATGTGCGTTGAAACTTGCTGCTATCCAGGATGAATGGTTTATCGAATTCGTATGCCATTTCGATGGTTTCGCGCGCAGCGGGGACGAACAAACCCGCCATTCGCATCATAAGCATCGATATGTTGCTGACTTTCGGTGTCGTACCAGCGGCTTCAAACATCATCGTGAGCAATGCTCGCTGCGTGATTGCCTCAGGCGTGGGCACGTGCCATGCTTGACCGAACGCTTCATCGTGCTCGCCCAAAATCACCAACGCTTTGCCAAAATCCACCGTGTATGTAAACGTGTGCGGCACATCAAGATGAAACAGACCGCTCGCGGTTTTGCCTGCCAATGCCGGGTAAAAGCCTTGATCACCCATCACCATGTAACCGGGTCCGAAAAAGTCCGCACCGCGCCCCATAACAACGCGGATATCGCCTTTGGCGTGAGCATTCATTAAAGCTTCGGTCATTTGCGCGCGCACAACGCCCTTTTTTGCGACGGGACGATAGGGTAAGTCTTCAGTAATCGGTGCGCCTTTCGGGTCACCGTACATATACAGATTTTCGACCACAATCAATTTTGCGCCCGTCGCCATCGCCGCCTGCACAATGCTCTGTTGCAGCGGCGGAAATTTCTCCGCCCATTCTTCGTATTCGGGCTGCGCGGCTTGATAGATATGCGTTGCTCCTTCGGCGGCAGCGCGGGCGCTGGCATGGTCGAACACGTCGGCGGCGCAAAACTCAACGCCGGCGGGCGACCCCGTCGCTAAACCGGGCTTGCCAGAGCGATTAACCATGCGGATGCGTTTACCGCGTGCGATCAGTTCGTACATGATCGCCGCGCCCATTGCACCTGTGCCAAACACGACGTGCATTTCGTTGTGAGTACTGGTGTTAGTGGTCATGATGCATTATCTCCCTTGAGATGTGTGTAAATGAACGAACGAACATTGAAAATGGGTGACTACTGTGAAGCGAGATAAGCGACGAGCGCGTCGATTTGCTCGTCGGTGAGGAGGTTCCCGAATTCGGGCATGACTCCGGCGGCACACAGCCCTTCCGGGCAGTTTTCCACGATGACGGCGTTCGGATTGGCGATAGACTCCTGTAAATACTCGACACTTTCACGCGCGCCGATCCCTGTTAAGTCAGGACCTTCATCCCCGACCGAGCCTGCAATTTGCAGCGTATGGCAGCTTGTGCAAACACGCGTTTGAAATAGAATTTCGCCATGCGCGATTTGATCGTTCGTGTCGATATTCATGACCGTTTCGCGAATGTTGGCGATCAACGTGCGACGAAACAGAAAATAACCGCCGACCGCAACACCGATCACCAACAACATGATCAAGGCGAGTTGAATAAACCGACGACGTGAAACGTCCATCGTGCTGACCTCCTAATGAGACCGGGATCAAGATGCGTCGAATAAACATGATGCGCGGTAAGGCATCACAGGCGAAAAAATTGATGCTTATGAAAGGGGTTAAGCGGTAATACCGCCCCGATTAATTACATCCGCGAAAAAATAAGCGAATGTGTGTCCGGTAATGTGCTTCGACATCGCCAACCGCAGGCTTTAGGTGACCGTGCATTTCTAGCGTGACAATGCCGTGGATCAAACCCCATCCTGCCGCCCCCGCCGCGATGATTGTGCCCGGCGCATTAAATTGCGCAGCGATAGCATCAACATGTGTTTTCACAGTCGGCGGAATGGGCAGATCATCCCGATACGGCAGGTGATATGCGCCAGCTTCATACGCTTCGACAAAGATTTTGATCAGCGTCAGATATGAATTAATCGCGGCGGGAACCGTTATTTCAGCAGGTGCGACATAACCGGGTATCGGGTTGCCGTAGATCAACTGAAAATCCATTGGACGTTCCAGCGCGAATTGACGGTAGGCAAGACACGCGCTGACTAAGCGCCCTTCATAATCGTCTTGCAGATAATGTGCCGTGTCGGCGGCGGCAAGGCAGTGCGCCATACCGTCAAATGCATCTACGATCAGCGCTGTGATGAGATCATCCAATGTCGAAAAGTAGCGATATAACGCCGGTGCAGTCACATCGATTTCGCGCGCAATCGCGCGCAGCGATAATCCCGCCGTACCGAATTGCGTCATTTGCTGACGAGCGATATGTTTGATTCGGGCTTGCATCGCTTCAAATTCGGTAATATCACGGGTACGCGCCATAGGGACTCCTTTCGTGGGTGAATAACATTTACACTGTTTACTATACAGCGTTTATCTTATCTGTCAAGCACCCAGTTTTGTTGGGATTTTGTCAGCAACAAGGCTATTTTTTTTCGTGCGCCGCCCTAATCGCGTTTCGACCAGGATGCCACCGACAGCCGCTCCGTCCAGTACAATAATGAGTAGCGGACTTGAAACTGGGTCAGTCTGTAAGACGGTTGCTTGAGGATCGGGTACTGTAGTGGATAATCCCAATGACGCCTCACGCACGGTGATGACCACACCGTCAGGAACACCCAAGTCATTATGCTGTTCGTTGCCGATAAACGCGCATCATCTAAGCGCCGTTCGCCTATCAGTAACTCACCCTTACGCAAGCCCCTCGTTTTCAGCCCTCACCGCCTGCCCCCTCCCTCAGGACAAGGTGTGAAAAACCTTCACGGTAGGGAAAGTCCTTCTTCCTGAGGGAGAAGGACTTAGGATGAGGGTAATCTGCGTAAGGTGAGTTACAATACAAAACAGCACAATGATCAGTTTCGGGCAGGCAAGATTGCGCTACAAAACAGGTTGGTTCAAGAGTTCAATGTCGATTTTTGTCTAACCGATGGTGCTATCGATTGGCAAAAACTGGTCAGGTTCAACAGCCAAAATCGACAGTAGGGACATTTATCAGAAAAGCGCCGTAAAACCCATGCCTTCAGGCATGGGGATATAAGGCGTCGGGCTTGTGTTTTTTCTGCTGAAATAGCGTATAATAAGGGGAGGTTGATGTGCGCGGTACGAGACGTAAAAATCCGACCTCGATCATAATCCCGTAATATCGCAATACCGTAGTTAACGTCAAACACGGCGGGGCATCGCTGTGCTACCGGAGCGACGATAAGACGAAGGTTCGCCTTCGCAGTCGCGCTGAGGGTAGAAGCCCCCGCCTTTAGGCGTGGGGAGTATGTCACGGAATTTCTAAGCAGCATTGGCATCAGCCAGCCTGTCATTCAGTTCATGCTCATCAATGCGATATTAGGCATGAGTATTTATCTCACGCTGTATACGGGTATGTTTTCGCTGGCAAACGCGGGATTTATGGCGCTTGGCGCATTTACAGGCGTGATTTTGACTCAGCGATTGGGTTTGCCTATCGGTCTCGGCGTGATTGGCGGGATGATTTTGCCCGGCATCATCGCGCTGCCAATCGGGCTGCCTGTGCTGCGTCTGCGCGATATTTATCTCGCCATCGCCACGATTGGGTTTGGCGAGGTCGTGCGCATTTTAATCCTGAACTTCGATAGCATTGTCGGCGGCATCGTTGGGGAACGCGTCGAGATCACAGGGGGCGCGTTGGGCATCAAGCAAATCCCCAAACTGACCGAGACCTGGCATTTGATCGTCTTTTTAGTGTTGATAAGCTTTTTCGTGATCCGGCTGCATCGGTCGCGTTTTGGGCGGGCGATGGCGGCGATTCGTCAGGACGAAAAAGTCGCGGCGAATATGGGTATCGATACGGTGTATATCAAAAGTGTCGTGTTCATTATGAGCGCCATGATTGCGGGTGGTGCGGGCGCGCTGAGCGGACATTTGACGCGCATCATCAGCCCATCAGATTTCGGATTCGATCAGGCTGTACAAATTCTCGCGTTCGCTGTTTTGGGCGGCACATCGACATGGTTGGGTCCGATCATCGGCGGCGTTGTGCTGACAGGCTTGCCAGAAGTGCTGCGCTTCGCCGATCAGTTTCGCGGCGTGATCAACGGGTTGGTGCTGATGTTGATGATCGTGTATGTGCCGGGTGGTTTGGTCAACCCGGCGGGCTGGCGGCGGGCGATCAGAAGATTGCGCGGTCGTACACGAACGGAAGGACAGTCTATGTAATGGACCAAAACAGCACTGGTGAAATTATGCTTCAGCTCAATTACTTTATGCGCTTATTGCAGCGTAAATCTTTCATTTTAGAAAATATATATCCGTGTAAACCTCGCACCCAACCTCATGCTTGAACTCACAAACATCTCGCGCAATTTCGGTGGTCTGCACGCGCTGACCACTGTCAACATGATCGTCCCGCCCAACAAGATTATCGGCTTGATTGGACCCAACGGCGCGGGCAAGACCACGCTCATCAACAATATCAGCGGACTGGATCACCCGACAAGCGGACATATCACGTTCGAAGGGCGCGATCTATCGCGGCTGCCCCCCCACCGCATCACAGCACTGGGTATTGCACGAACTTACCAGAATATCCGCTTGTTCGGGGATATGACCGCGCTCGATAATTTACTGATCGGACAACATGCGCGCGGTAAGGCGACGATTCTCGAAGCGTTGACATTTATGCCCCGCTACCGACGTGAAGAAAACAAACTTGTGGAACATGCGCTGGCGCTGCTGGACGATTTTGGCTTGGCAAGTGTTGCTCGAACGCGCGCGGGTACGCTCGCATATGGCGATCAGCGGCGGTTGGAAATGGCGCGTGCCTTGGCGACCCAACCCAAAATGCTGCTGCTCGATGAGCCAACAGCAGGCATGAATGCGGTCGAGACACACGCACTTGGTGAACAAATATTGCGCATGAAAGCGCTTGGTTTAAGTGTGCTGGTGATCGAACACGACATGTTGCTCATCCAGCAAGTATGCGAAGAAATTTATGTGTTGAATTTTGGGCAAATAATCGCGCACGGAACGCACGATGTCATCAAACACGATCCGCATGTGATCGAAGCGTATTTAGGCGAGGATTCGTGACATGGCGCTGCTCGAAGTCCACGATTTACATACGAGTTACGGGGCAATCAAGGCGCTAAACGGGGTCTCGTTCACGGTCGATCACGGGCAAGTAATCAGCTTGATTGGCGCGAACGGGGCGGGCAAAAGCACGACATTGAACACTGTCAGCGGCGTCCTTAAGCCAACCCGCGGACGGGTGATCTTCGATGGCGTGGATATTACCGGTTGGCGCGCAGATCGGGTGACGGCGCGCGGCCTGATCCAAGTCCCTGAAGGACGGCAAATTATCGCGCCGATGTCAGTGTACGAAAATCTGATGATTGGCGCGCACTTGCGCCATGATGGTGAGATTGCCCACGATCTGGACGATATTTTCGCGCGTTTTCCACGTTTGGCAGAACGCCGTGCCCAGAAAGCCGGCTCGTTGAGCGGTGGTGAACAACAAATGCTTGCGGTTGGGCGAGCGCTGATGATGCGTCCGCGCTTGCTCATGCTCGACGAACCCAGCATGGGGCTGGCGCCGATTTTAGTCAACGAGATTTTCAAGATTATCGAGGCAATCAAGGCGCAGAATATCCCAATTCTATTGGTCGAACAGAATGCACGCAAAGCGCTTGGCATCGCCGATGTCGCGTATGTGCTGGAACGCGGCGCGGTGGCACAATCGGGCAGTGCGGCGGCGATGCGCGCCGATGATGCGATTATTTCAGCGTATCTGGGCTGATATCAAACGCGTTCAGCCATGCTGGAGCGTTAAGCCGATGAAACAGGCTCGCCATGTCTTCGGCAGTGTAATCCGTTTCGTGGTTAAGCCACCACACGATCAAGCCCATGAGCGAAGATGCCATGTGTTCGACCAGAACGTCAATCGGCACGACAAAATTCGTCACACCAGCGGTTTCGGCGACGAAAATCATATCATCGCGAATGTGTCCGGCGAGATAGTCTTTGACGCGTGCGTTGAGCGAAGCAGCAGCATTTGAACGCTGCATAATGCGGTACATATCGCGCATGGCAGCGGCTTGTTGAAAGGCGATCAAACTGGGCGGCACACCGTCCGGCAGCAGGTCTTGCAGTTGAATGCGCTTATGGTCGGCTATCAATTCGTCATAAATAGCTTCCAGGCAGCTTATCAGCAAATCGTCTTTGTCGCTGAAATTGAGATAGAACGTCGCGCGACTGAGATCGGCACGATCTGCGATTTGCTGAATAGTGATGTCATCGTAGCTGCCTTCATCGATGAGCGAGAGCAGCGCTTCAGAGAACATTTTTTTGGTACGTGCCCGACGGCGATCAGGTCGGGTGCTGTTCGATTTTCTCATTTTTATAGCCACATGTACATTTATAAACAGTATTCAATATTCGTCTATTGACAGACTTTAAAACCAGTATAGGCTAATTCTATACACAATGTACAGAATTTCCAATGAGGACTTTCATGACGACCAAGCCTGTACCGTTTCATAAAGGAATGCCCATTTTTGGCGCGTTGCCCGAATTACGCAACGACCAACTCGGTTTCTTGCGCAAGATGCATGATCACTATGGTGATATCGTCGAAATGTCGATGTTCACCCAAAGGGCTACATTATTGTCTCACCCCGATTACATACAGTCCGCGTTGGTTGAACACGCCGATAAGATACAAAAAAGTCCACTCGATCATGCGGTTTTCGAACAGTGGATGGGGTCGAGTTTATTTATCAGCGAGGGTGCCTTTCACAAACGTCAGCGCAAACTTATGCAGCCTGCATTTCATCATAAACGCATCGAAGCCTATGGCGAGGTGACGACTGATTTTACAGCCCGTATGATGGCACAATGGCACGACGGTATGACAGTGGATATCCACGACGCTATGACCAAACTGACGTTGTTCGTGGTGAGCAAGGTGTTGTATGACGCCGACGTGAGCGAACACGCCGACGGCATTGGCACCGCGATCCATACGCTCAATCACCAGGGTGAAGAAGCCTATAAGCGCGGCTTCGCTTTTCCGTTGTGGCTGCCGTTGAAAAGTACAAAGTCGATAAAAGACGCGTTGAAAACGGTAAACGCGGTCATGATGCCCATCATCGAAACACGGCGTAAGCAACCTGAAGATCGCGGCGATTTGCTGAGTATGTTGTTGGCGGCGCAAGACGAAGAAGACGGGTCAGGGATGACCGACGATCAAGTGCGCGACGAAGCAGTGACCTTATTCATTGCCGGACACGAAACCACATCGAATGCGCTGGCGTGGGCATGGTATTTGGTCAGTCAGAATGCCGACGTTGAACGAAAACTGCACGCAGAACTCGACACGGTCTTAGGTGGACGCACGCCGACCGTCAAGGATTTGAGTGAATTGAAATATACAGAGATGGTGATCAAAGAGGCAATGCGTTTATATCCGCCTGCTTGGATTTTGAACGGACGTGCGCTCCAAGACGACATCGAAATCGATGGTTACGTCCTGCGTAAAGGTATGGTGTTGTTTATCTCACCGTATGTCGCCCACCGCGATGCCCGCTATTTTGATAATCCTGATCAGTTTATGCCAGAAAGATGGGAAAACGACTTTGAAAAGCGCATCCCGCGTTACGCATATTTCCCATTTGGCGGTGGCGCACGCATATGCATCGGCAACAGTTTCGCGATGATGGAAGCGCGGTTAGTCTTAGCACAAGTCGCCAGTCAATACCGCGTGGTGGTTGAACCGACCACAATCGTGACGCCCGAACCGTTGATCACGCTGCGCCCGAAAGGTGGAATTCAGGTGCGATTGAAGAAAAGGGGTTTGACCACACAAGGTACAGCGAACGCCATGTTAGAGATGGTCTCACAATAACTTAATAGCTCACCTTACGCAGATTGCCCTTATCCTAAATCCTTCTCCCTGAGGGAGAAGGATTTCCGCTACCGCGAAGGTTTTTCATCCCTCAGCCCTCAGGGCGAGGGGCAGGGGTAAGGGCTGAAAACGAGGGGCTTGCGTAAGGTGAGTTATAAGTGGCGTGCGCGCTAAAGGTCATCGATCATGTTTACAGTCGAAATTGATACACAAGTTCCGATTTTTCGCGTTCAATTAGCGGGCAATATCCTGGTCGCTGAATTCGATACGATAAGCCATAAGGTACTGAGTTGGCTCAGAACGGGCGCAGGGAGTCGCGAAAGTGTGCTAATTATCGACCTAACGCGCGCAGCGAGTTTGCCGCATTATATGCAGCAATTACGCACGGTGCAGGGGTATGCAGACTGCACCGATCTCAAGTTGATTTTGGTAGTCACCAACGACAAATTGCATCATTTGTTGATGACGATAGCGCTCAACATAGCGCGTCCGCATGTTGAGTTTTTCGGTACAGAAGACCAAGCGTATAGTTTTGTGAAACGTAGTTTACGGGCGTAAATCAATCGGGCGGAATCAGTTCCGCCCCGACAACTTGAGGATTTACTCGACCAGTTTGAGTTTGATGCCGACCCATACGCCTACAAACACCGCCGCGCCGAAGACCCACCCAGAAACCGCGAACGCGGAAATACCCAAAAGCAGCGCCCACCGTACAGCCGAGCGCGGTCATCGCGCCCCACCCCATCAAGACACCGCCGTCCTTGATCATCCGCGATGCCGCCCCACTGTGCGCCGATGATGACGAGAAAAACATCACACCCAGCGACCGCATTTTCGATGACAGTCAAAAAATCTTGTCCAGGCTTGATCGACTCGATGTCGGCGAAAATATCTTTCGCGTCGAAGTGCTGGACGAGATGGTCGTAGATGCGCCCGACATGCCCTTCGGTATCGATACGACGATAATTGATAAAAATCCGGCTCATGTCAATCCTTATTCGTCTGGTGTCAACATAGCGCGGACAGCATCAACGATGTCGGGGTTCAAAGGAAGTTCTTCCTGCCACAGCACTGGCACATACAACTTCAAATCTGGCAGTAAAGGCGTTGAGTAGAATTTATCAGCACTTAAGGGTTGCGGCATATAAACACCCGAAGCATTCAGACGATAGAACCGCGCATCTGTACGTAACACATCGAACATCCAGTATTCGGGGACGCCGCCTGTTTGATATTCGAGAAATTTGTCGGAGGTATCACGCTCAAAACTTTCTTCAGATACGATCTCGATCACGATATCAGCCGGTCCGTCCATAAAGGTTTTTTCCAGACGGTTGAGGTTACTGTTCAAGACGACAAACAAATCGGGTTCGCGCCGGCGCGCAGGGAACTCTGGTAGTTTCATCACGAAGGGCTGCACAACTAATTTGCCGATCTTACGAAAGGCGAGATAGGTATCCAAAAGCGCGAGTAAGTATTTGAACAAATCAACATGCTCAATGCGACTCGGTGACATTTCGATCACGTACCCTTCCACGTATTCGTAAAAGCCACCTGCATAGGTCTCCATGTATTCTTCAATCGTCATGTCTTTGGCGACAATGTGACCGCGTGGAATGTACGGGATATCTGGCGCAAATGTCGTCATACGGATTTGCCTTTTCGAGCAAAGTTGCGACCATCATTTTGGGTGGGCGGAATAAATGCTGACTCTAAGTAGTTTCTATTCTACGGTGTTTTTTTGGCGTTGGTAATCGATATTCACTCACTCTGTGTCAACATAGCGCGAACGGCATTTGCGGTCGCAATCGGTCCGGGCAGCGTGTCTTGCCACAAAGTCGGTACATGCAGTTTAAGGGTCGGCAAGCTCACAGTCTGATAAACGCCATTGGCATCGATTGATTGCGGCACATAAATGCCATCGGCGTTGGGGCGATAAAAACGTGCATCCTGCCGCAGTTGGTCGAGCAGCCAATATTCTTCAACGCCACCGTCCTGATAGTCGAGAAACTTTTCACTGGTATCGCGCGCGAAACTCTCTTTCGACACAATTTCGATCACGCTGTCGGCAGGATCATCCATGAAGGTTTTTTCCAGACGGTGTGGATTATTTTTCAAGACCACAAACAAATCAGGTTCGCGGCGGCGATCAGGAAATGCAGGCGTTTTCATCACAAACGGCTGCGAGATCACACGACCAATTGGGCGCAGTTCAAAAAATGCACCGAACAGATAAAGCAAATACTGGAACAAATCGACATGTCCGATGCTGCTGGGTGCCATATAGACCACATATCCTTCCACATACTCGCAGTGAAATTGTGCGTATTTTTCCATGTAATCGTCGATGCTGACATCTTTGGCGATAATGCGACCAAGCGGAATAAACGGCACATTGATTTCGATCGCGTCAAGTGTCGCATCGTCTAAGACGGTCGCAAGCATTTCCGGCTGATGAAGCGGCATGAGATACGTCTCCATTTAGTGGGCGGAGCAAGCCCCGCCCCTATAACATTTCTTTTTATTCTACGATGTTTTTTCGGGGTCGGTGATTTCGTCCATGAGCGCATAAAACTCGTTGAAGTCCAACTGCTGCTTAGCATCACTCAACGCAACAGGTGGGTTCGGGTGAACTTCGACCATCAAACCGTCTGCGCCGCTCGCTTTCGCCACGCGCGCCAACGGTTTAGCGATATCGCGCCGCCCCGCGCTGTGACTGATATCGACGACGACAGGCAGATGACTTTCCAATTTCAGCACGGCGACGCCGCCAATATCGAGCGTATTGCGCGTCCATTTCTCAAACGTGCGAATGCCGCGTTCGATCAAAATCACGTTAGGGTTGCCACTGCTGACAATATACTCGGCGGAATATAAAAATTCTTCCAGCGTCGCCGCCAATCCACGCTTGAGGATGACCGGGCGGTCAATTTTGCCAAGTGCTTTAAGCAAAAAGCTGTTTTGCATATTGCGCGCGCCGACCCAAAAAATATCCGCGTAATCGAGAAACATCGAAATTTGACTTTGATCCATGATTTCGCTGGTGATGAACATGCCATATTTATCTGCCACCTGGCGCGCGATTTTCAAGCCTGCCTCACCGAGTCCTTGAAATTCATACGGTGATGTACGCGGCTTATACGCCATGCCACGCATGATCTTGACTCCGCGACTTGCCAGCGCCGCCGCCGCTTCGTCCATCTGTTCATAACTTTCGACGGCACATGGTCCAGCGATCAGTTGAAAACCGCCGTCGCCAATCTTTGTCTTACCATCGGGCAGTGTGATCACCGTGCGCTGATCGACCGATTTACGATGAACGAGAATTTTGGCGCGTCCTGCCTGTTCGGTCATCGCCAACGACGCGCGAAAAATCTCACGGAACAGCGCTTTGATCGTCTCGTTACTGAACGGACCCTTGTTCGCCATTTCGAGCGCTGTCAGCATTTGCGCTTCGCGCTGTGGATCATAAAAATCCTGGTTCATCGTTTGGTGCAGCTTATCGATTTCCTGCACGATACGCGCGCGCTGTGTGAGCAAATCAAGCATTTGGAGGTTAATCCGGTCGATATCCGCGCGCAGTTCGCTGCGACGGTCTTGGATGTGGTCAGTCATGACGAGTCCCTTAAAGTGATGTATGATGTTCGCTTACAAATTATAACGGAACACGTGATGAACTTCTCGTGCCATACGTGGGCATTTCACAATCTGACTATGACCGAAGCGCTCGGCACGATTGCGCGGCTCGGTTTTCGCTGTGCCGATATTGGCACGGGTGCGGGATTCAACGTCAGCCGTGCCGCCGCCCAGCCCGCGCGCGCTGCTGCTGACCTACGCGACGAACTGGCAGTCTATGATCTTGAGCTGGCAGATTTTTATTTGATGCTGCCGCGCATATCACTTGAAAATGCCGAACAGCGCGATAAAGACCTTGAAGTGTTTAAGGCGTTGATGCCATTCGTGGCGGCGCTAAAGCCGCCGGGTGTCACTATCTCGCCGGGTGTAATCCAAACCGACGACGGTGCATTTGCGCGCACAGTGGACGCTTTGACCCAAATGGTCGCGGCGGCACAAACGGTCGGCGTTATAGTGAGCATCGAACCACACATGGAATCGATGGCATCAACGCCTACCGCTGCACTGAGCGTGCTCGATGCTGTGCCAGGTTTGAAAATCACGCTCGATTGGGCGAACATGGTTTGTCAAAACGTCGCCCATGACGAGATTTTACGGTTACTGCCCTATACACGGCATGTTCAAATACGCCAGGCAGCGCGCAATCAGTTACAAACGGTGTTCGACAAAGGCAAAATCGATATTATGCGCGTGGTGCGTGACTTGACCGAGTACGACTATACAGGCGTGGTTTGCGTCGAAATGATGAATATTCTTGGGCGGCACGGCACACAAAAAGTAGATACACTGCGTGAAAGCGTGCGTTTACGTGATGCACTGCGCGATGCGCGAAATGCCGTTGTCAAGAAAGCCTAACCACCAAAATCAACTCACCTCGATAAAATTAATCGGGCGTGATGGCTTCGCTTTTTTGCGCGTTACATCACAGCACCCCTGCAACCTGCCAAACTGGTATGAGGTGACATGACTTCGAGACGGAACTTGATCATCATCGTAGTACTGGTATTCGCTGTAGTTATTGGCGGCATCATTCTGCTGACTGCCACGACCAACCCAGAAAATTTTCCGCCGTATGCGAGCGCGCTGGCATTCATACGCGCGGCGGGCGCGAACCAGGACGATACCGCTGTCGCCTATCTCACCGAGCCAATGCGTGCGTGGGTCGCCGCCAATTGCCCACAAGGTGTATCCGCGTGCGTATCCGCGTACATCCCACCGGAGTGGGGTACGTTTAGAAATGTGATCTTCCGCCGCGCTGAACCACGCGAAAGCACCTATGATGTCGATGTCATCTCGACTTATGAACGCGATCTTGGTTATGGCGGCGTGTGCATTTATTTGCGCGTCGTTCAGGTGGGTCAAGCCTGGCTTATCGATGGATGGGCGGGCTGGGTTTCATGTGGCGATGATGGTTCACGCTTGATGGCAAACAATCTTGCCGCGCCCAACCGTGTAATACCAAATGACTTCACCTCACCGACGATTGACTCCGAGTCAACATCACCCGTGATAACAGAAACACCGACTGCCAACGCCAATTTTGTAGCGACCGAAACGCCGCTTCCAACCGACACACCGCTCACACCCACGCCCGTGCCAACACTCAATGCCGCATCGATTGAGTCAGCCGTCGATTTTATCGAAGCAGTGGGCGCCCAGGATAATCTCGGCGCACAGCGCTTGATGGATCCGTATTTTCGGATTTGGATTGCCGATAACTGTACGCAGGGCGCTATCGCGACCTGTTTAAATTTCTTACTCCCCGATGAATGGGGCGCGCTCGTCAGCGCTGTCTTTCAACGCGCGACCTTGATCAACGATGAGTGGTTTATCGAGATGATCACGCAGTTTGAGCAAGGCATTAATGTTGGCGGCATTTGTATGTATGTGCGCATGACAAATTTCGAAGGAACATGGCTGGTGGCAGGATGGGGTGGCTGGCTGCGCTGCAACGATCCGTTGGCGCAAAATATGACGACGAATCCTGATGTGCCAAATCGCGCGCCTTGAAAAACCTAACAGGGCCTGGCTGAGCCATGCCCTTACACTTGGACTTGTATTGTTATTGACAGGCTGCATCCCCGCTCAAACACCTGCGATCTTGGAATCAACGCGGGGTGCGGGCGTCACGATTGCCGATGACGTGGTGATAACGCGTACATTTCGCGTGCGCGTGCCCTCAGGTTGGCGTACGATCCTGAGCGCAGCGGATCAACGCCCAAGTATCACGACCGCCGCGCCAGAAAATTGTGCGGTGATCATCATCACATCGACGGCACAAATGACGCCCGCGTTAGCGGCAAACTGCGGGGCGGCGCAGTTCGTTTCGCGCGCTGTTTTGTTATCAAGCGGCAGCATCCGCGTAATTGGCGTATCCAGCCGCGGCGGATGGGAAGATTTTGTCCCAGTTTTTGAGCAAGTCACAGCGTCGATACAAGCGCCATGACACAGACTCCGTCCGTTCGTTTCCCAATACGTGCGTTCATTATGGTGCTGATGGTCGCGGTGATCACACGCGTATTCATCGTGGCGTCGAACAGCGTCTCTTTTCACAGCGATGAAGCGGTCGTCAGCTTGATGGCGCGTCATATTTTGCAAGGCGCACGCCCGACCTTTTTCTACGGACAGGCATACATGGGGTCGCTCGATGCGTGGCTGAATGCGCTTGGTTTCGCCGTGTTTGGCGAGTCGGTCGGCTCAATTCGGATCATACAAAGCGCGTTGTATCTGGGCACGGTGGCATCGGGTATGGCGCTGGCATGGCGCTTGACGACGCGGCGTAGTGCGTTGATAACCACAGGCTTGATGTTGGCGATCCCGTCGGTACTGCTGACGACCTACACGACGGCGACGCTCGGCGGTTACGGCGAAACGCTGCTGCTCGGCAACATACTCATGCTGCTGGGGTTGACGGTCGTTGATGTAAAACGGCGCGCAGGCATAAACTGGTTTGCGCTCGGTTTGGTCGCCGGAATCGGCTGGTGGACGAACGCCCTTATTGCAGTTTATGCGCTGCCTGTAGCGATAATGATCGTCGTGTCGTGGGTAAAGCGCGCAAACGGCGCTGTAGGGGCGACTCAGTGGATCGCCCACATTCGGCAAACGACGGCACATGTTCTGATTGCCGTCGGCGGATTTGTGATCGGTGCAGCACCCTGGTGGATATTCGCGCTGCAAAACGAGTTCGCGCCATTGGCATTTTTGACGGGCGGCGGTGAAAACAGCGGTTTTGCTGGAACCGACATCTTTACGCTGCCGTTTGACCAGCGTGTGATCGGTTATGTGCTGATCGGTTTACCAACCTTGATCGGGCTGCGTTTTCCGTGGTCGCCCGCATATTTTATCCCCGTCATCGGCGTACCGTTGTTTGTAGGGGTGATTTTCGGTGTCGTGCAAGGCGTTCGGCGTGCCCGTTGGGACGGTCGATGGTTATTTGGCTCATTCCTGGTCACGTTCAGCGTCGTTTTTCTCGCCTCGCGCTTCAGCTTCGACCCGACCGGTCGTTATTTCTTGCCGTTGGCAGTTCCCGTCGCGGTCTTGTTCGGCGCGTTAATCAGCACTTTAACGGAACATCGGCGATGGATTGGCATCGTAGTGATCAGTCTGTTGGTCGGGTATCAAGCAGCCGGTTTGATCACAACGGCAACGACTCAGCCAGGTTTTACGACGCAGTTCAATCTCGATACGCATATCGCTAACACCGATGACGCGGCATTGATCGCGTTTCTGGATGACCATGCGCTTTACAACGGCTATACTCAGTACTGGATCGCGTTCCGGCTGGCATTCCTGAGCGGCGAACGAATGCAGTACAGCGCAACCTTACCCTATCTGCCGAGCTTGAAATACACGCCGCTCGATGAAAGGTATCCGCCGTATCGAGCCGCAGCCGACGGTACAGATCGGATCGCGTTGATCATTGCGGAGACAACACCGAACCTCGCGCCAATCCGCGCAGGGCTGGAAGGGATGTTAGCAGCGCGCGCGATCACCTATACAGTCTCGCAAATCGGTGTTTATCGTGTGTATTATGATTTCACCCCGACAAGTCCGCGTCCACCGTTCGAGTTGTAGAAGCAAAACACAAAGGCACGAAGCCACAAAGAAAAGCGTTCAATCCAAGTAACCTTTGTCGCGCAAAATCGAGTCGATGCGTTCGCGGTGTCTTTCTTCCCATGTTGCTAATGAGTCGGCGGCGTCTTTGGCAGCGCGGATTTGCGCGCTTTTCAGCACTGATTCTGCCTGATCGGCAGGAATGACGACGATCCCCTCTTCATCCGCGACGACGACATCACCGAGCGATACGAGTACGCCACCACAGGTCACGGGCTGACCCAGTGGATGCACGATATTTTTCTCGCCGGGGATGGGCATGACGCCGCGCGCGAATACCGGAAATCGATTTTGGCGCAGCTCGGCAAGATCGCGGATCACGCCATCGATGACGAACGCGGCGATCCCGCGCTTTTGGGCGACGGCGCACACGTTGCCACCCGCCACAGCATAATCGAGATCGCCCGCTTGTACTACAATGACCGAGGCGGGTGGAGCGCGGTAGATCGCTTCGTGCAGCATCAAATTATCGCCGGGGGCGCAGCGTACCGGGTACGCCAGACCAACGACGCGCGGCATCCCCGACCAGAGCGGATGGATACCAAAGTCCATGATCCTGTCGCGTGTCAACACGCCGGCGAGTGTTGTCGGTGAGAGTGCTTGAAACGCAGAGTGTGTTGTCATGATTATCCTCGATAGAAGCGCGCTGAAAAGCAAAAACATAACGCAAAGCCACAAAGAAAAGCACGTCTAAGGAATGTGGGGCAACTACAGGCGCGAACGCTATAATGATCGCAGCCCAGTTAAAGATCAAACTCATGAGAGAAACCTATGTTTGAAAATTTCCCCAAAACTTACACCGAATTGGTCGATCAACCGTGGGCGGCATACGAGCCGCATTACGCCGCGCTCGATGCGGTCAATTTGACCACCGCCACTATCAGCGAATGGCTGGCGGCATGGACGCGCCTGAACGATATGGTGAGCGAGATCAATGCACGGCTCAATTTGGCGATGGCGCGCAATACGACCGATACAGATGCTGAAGCGCGCTTCAACCGTTATATCACCGAGATCATGCCCAACGCGCGCCGCTACGCCAACGTGCTCAAACAAAAATTGCTGGCGAGCCACATCGAGCCGGGTGGCTTTGCGATTCCGCTTCGGAATATGCGCGCTGAAGCTGAGATTTTCAGCGAAGCCAATCTGCCTTTGATGGTCGAAGAGGAAAAATTACGGACCGCGTACGAAAAGACCACCGGCACGCAAACATTTTTGTGGGAAGGCGTCGAGACGACGATTCCGGGCTTGATGAAACTGCTGCAAAACCCCGATCGGTCGCAGCGCGAAGGTGCTTGGCGAGCAGCACATGACCGTCAACTTGCAGACCGCGATGTGCTCAACGCATTATGGACGCAGATGATGCCGATGCGACAGCAAATGGCGCGCAACGCTGGCTTCTCAAATACGCTCGATTATTACTGGAAAATGCGCTTACGTTTCGACTACACCCCGCAAGACAGTCGTCTGTTTCATGACTCGATTGAGCAAGTCGTAGTCCCAGCCGTGAAAGTACTACGCGAACGTCAGCGCCGCCGCCTGAATATCGATACGGTGCGCCCGTGGGATTTACAGGTCGATCCATTCACTGATGAACCGCTGCGCCCGTTTACGACTGAAGCCGATTTTGTCGCAAGCACACAGCGCATTTTCGATCAACTTGACCCGACACTCGCACACTATTTTACGCTGATGCGTCAGGACAACATGCTCGATTTGATGAGCCGCAACGCCAAACGTCCAGGCGGATTTTGCATGAGCCTTGCCGCCAGCCAGCGCCCGTTCATCTTTATGAACGCGGTCGGCGTCAATGACAATGTCCGCACATTGATCCACGAAGCGGGTCATGCTTTTCATGCGTTCGAGAAATTCGCGCTGCCGTATGCGCAGCAGCGTGCCGTGACGGCGGAGTTCAACGAGGTCGCCAGTATGGCGATGGAGCTGCTCACGTTTCCCTATTGGGAAAAAGAACGCGGTGGATATTACGAGACTGGCGCGGCAGCACGCGCCAAAATCGACCATTTGGAAAAAATCATCAATTTCTTCCCGTACATGGCGGTCGTCGATGGATTTCAGCATTGGGCGTATACGCACGAGACTGCTGCAACAGACCCGGCGCAATGTGACGCGGCGTGGGATGCACTCTGGACTCGCTTTATGGGCAGCGAAGATTGGTCAGGTTTGGACGACGCCCGCGTGACGGGGTGGCATCGCAAACTGCACATCTTTACGTATCCGTTCTATTATGTCGAATACGGCATGGCGCAAATCGGCGCGATCCAGATTTACGCCAACATGCTCAACAACCCACAAGCGGCGCTCACCGCGTATAAACACGCGCTGTCACTCGGTGGCACACGCGGATTGCCCGATTTATACACAGCGGCGGGCGCGCGCTTCGATTTTTCTGCCGAAACAGTCGGTGCGGCGGTTGAATTACTGATGAAGCAGATAGACGAATTAGAAGCGCAGGTGTAAGGTTCGTCGCGGTGTAAGGGCGGGAGTCAGACCACCCGCCCGCGCTATTATTTTTACGCGGGCGGGTCTGTGCCACGCCTCTACGACTCTCGTTTCGCGGCGGTGTTTGTTTGTAGAGTCAATTCGTTGGGTCGCCCTATATGATTACCCCGCCCATGATTCGTCGATCGATTCGTACTGAATGGTCGTGGTTTCTTCAACAAGCGCGCCGCTGCCCGCATCGAAGTCGCTGTACGCGATCTCGCTGATCCACGCTGATTTGACGGTCCAACGACGGGTTTCGACGCCATCATCGAGCGCGACCAACGCAAGCGTGTGCTTGGGGCGCACAATATCCTCTTTCACCTTAATCGTCTCTTGAATCCACTGGTTGAATGGCAGCGTCGGGTCACGCTGCACCATACGGCTGATCTTAAACGGTGGGCGGTCGAACTTGATTTGTGTTGGCTTGACATCGAGACGAAAAGGGATGAAACCGCCAATTTTGAAGATGCCGCTCACGCGCACACCTTCTAATTCGATGGCGAACTCATTGGCGGATAAACTATCCACTACCCCTGTACGGCGTGTCGTCAGTGCTTGATCGGTCATAGTCGTTTCCTTCACATGGTGGATTGCAGGTTTACATTTGTATATCCTACACGCGAAAATGAGCGCGCGCCGCGTTTCTCAAGTAAAATTCAGGTATCGTGCCATGATGAAATCGGTCGTATGAATGATTAAATTAATCCTGTCGTTGTTTACCTTGATGCTGCTCACAGCGTGCGCGCCCGCACGCCAGGCACAGGTGACAATCCCGACGCTGGCACGTCTGCCTTCGGAATATCAGCTCGAAGACGCCGAGCGCACTGCTCGCGAGTTTCTCGAAAAGTGGGGTGCACTCGATTACGAGGGTATGTATGCGCTGCTTAGTTTTAGCAGCCAGGAAGCCAACCCGCGTGATGCTTTTATCGCCTTTTACCAGGACGCAGCCCGCGAAATGACGCTCGGCGCGCTTGACACGCAGCCCGTCACCATCATTCGCGATCCGCAGCAGGATGAGATCGCGCTTTTCACCTATGATGTCACGTTCGATACACGCTTGATCGGCACCTTCAGCGATGTCAACCGCAACCTGCGTCTGGTCGTCGATGAACGCGCTCAGGCGTGGCGTGTCGCATGGTCGCCCGCCGATTTGTTCGCGGCAATGGACGACGGCGGAAGGCTGCGCTTTGACCCAGTCGTACCGAACCGCGCCAACATTTACGACGCGGACGGCACAATTTTGGCAGATCAAAACGCGCGTGTGGTTATCGTCAGTGTGGTACCACAGCAGATTCCAGCGCTGGATGAGTGTCTGTCGGCGCTGGCGACCGCGTTAGATCGCCCGCCGGTGGATATCGAGGAAATCATCACATCACGCCCGTCCGATTGGTTGGTCGAGGTTGGCACGATGGAAGCCGCTGCCTATACCGCTGGCGTTGAGGTCATGGAATCGGCGTGCGATGCGAGTTTCAACGACCGTCCGGCGCGCCGCTATGAAAATGGACCACTCGCGCCGCACATTATCGGTTATGTCGGCTACCCCGCCGAAACCGAAATCGATGATTTACAGGCGGCAGGCTTTTCGCAGGCGACGATTATTGGTCGCGCAGGCATCGAATCATCCTGGGATAGTACACTGCGCGGTGTCCCTGGCGGACGACTCGTCATCGCGGATGCGAACGGGCAGATCGTACGCGAGATCGCTCGTGCCAGCGCGCGACCCGGTCAAAGTGTGTGGCTGACCTTCGATATTGATTTTCAATCGATAGTACAGCGCATCGTCGCGGATGCGTATCGCGATGCAGCGGGCGGATGGGCGGAAACTTCCAACGGTGCGTCGGCAGTCGTCATGGATGTGAACACGGGCGCGATCCTGGCGATGGTTAGCTACCCAACCTTCGACATCAACGCTTATACAGTATACCCAACTATCGGACGCACCGAAGCGCAGCGCTTGATCGTACGCTATCAAGAAGATCCGCGCCGCCCCGAACTCAACCGCGTCACACAAGCGGCGTATCCGCTCGGCTCGGTGATGAAAACCGTAAGCGCGGCGGCGGCGGCGAACAGCGGCGTGTATGCACTCGATGAGCGCTATACCTGTTCCGGCATCTGGAATCGTGATATCACCCGCTATGACTGGTTCGCACCTGGTCATGGCTTAATGACGTTGGCAAGCTCACTCACCAATTCATGCAACCCATATTATTATGAAGTCGGCTATCAACTCAGCCTCGTTGACCCGTATATTTTACCGAATACAGCGCGCGACGCGGGATTTGGTGGCGCGACAGGGATGCCCGATTTACCCGAAAATCCGGGCTTGATTGGCGACCCCGAATGGCTGCTTACGACATACGGACAAAACTGGACATACAGCGAAGAAGTCAACATGTCAATTGGGCAGGGTTATGTACAGGTGACGCCGCTGCAAGTCGTGCGCTGGTTCAGCGCCATTGCTAACGGTGGGTCACTGCCACGCCCGTATCTGGTTTCGCAAGTCGGGTTGTTGGGCGACCCGATGCGCACCGCTTATGACCCGATTATGACGCCGCTCAATATCCGCGATGACGTGATGGATACGATCCGCGATGGACTGTGTGGCGTCACTATCATCAGCAGCCTTGGCACTGGCACAGCCGAGTTTGTCTTTGACGGCTCACCGTTACAAACCATCGGTGTGTGCGGCAAAACCGGCACAGCGCAAGACGAACCGCGCAATTCTCATGCGTGGTTCGCTGCCTATGCGCCACGTGCCAACCCAGAAATTGCCGTCGTCGTCATGGTCGAAAATTCCGGGCAAGGCTCGGAAGTTGCCGCACCGATTGCGCGCGATATTTTAGAAGCGTATTACGGCATGGAATAAAAACCATAATGGCGTGAAAGCAGTATGAAAAGTAACATGGAGCATTGATGAACGTCTTTTACCTGCACGGCTTCACATCATCGCCGCGTTCCAAAAAAGGGACATGGATCAAGACAAAGTTCGCCGAATACAATATCGATCTGCATCTGCCCGACCTGAACGTGCCGACGTTCGAGCATCTACGCATGACGGCGATGCTGGAAACCGTGCAGCGCGAGATCGCCGCGTGTCCTCCCGGCGACGTGGTTCTAATTGGATCGAGTTTGGGCGGCACCGTCGCGGTCAATTTCGCAGATCACGCGCATTTCGGGGCGACGCCAGAAGGTCAGCGTATTAGTCATGTGATTTTGCTCGCGCCGGCGTTTGATATTCAACAGAATTGGACACGCCGAATCGGGGAAGACGGGATCACAGTATGGCGTGACCGCGGCTGGATCAACGTGTATAACTACGCCATCGCCGCAGAAGCACCCGTCGATTACGGCTTTTTAGAAGATGTCACACGCTATCAGCCATATCAGGCGCGTATCGATGTGCCGATTCTGGATTATCACGGCACACGCGATGACACTGTGCCGCACACGCAAAGCGAACAATTCGCATCCGGTCGCGCCAACGTCGATTTGCGACTGATCGACAGCGATCACGAGCTTCTGGATCAAACCAATGTGATGTGGGCTGGAATAACAGGGTTTTTGCAGGTATGAGCTTTTATACGAACATGCACCTTTGACTTTTACCGATACCGCGACTAGAATGCGCATCTTATGATCACCGAAAACGTTGTTGGTTGTCTGCTCAAACTGGGCTCTGCGCGGCAGAGCCTCCGAATCGTGTCAGGACCGAGAGGTAGCAGCACTAAGGACAACCTCTGGGTGCCGCAGACTCCCCGGTTTGGGCAGAGAGCCAACAACGTTTTGATCCCCTATGCCACAAAAATATGATTGGCTGCCCGATTCTGCACCCATAGCCTCTGCTACACAGCCGCGTCCGCCGCAGTTGCGTCCCGCGCGTTGGCTGATGCCGATGATTGTCATTCTGGCGATCAGCACAGTGGCATTGTTTGGGCTGTTACTGATGGTACTTTCCGCCAATGCAGATGCCAGCACCGTTACGATCATCATCGATGGTGATGCGTTTCCTGCGCGTGCGCGTGGCAGTACCGTTGCCGATGTATTGGCGTCGCTCAACATTGACTCCGAAAGCGGCGACCTTATACAACCGCCTCCGATTACCGCAATTCAACCCGATATGATCATTCGCATTGACCGCGCACGAAGCGTCATGCTCAGTGTGGATGGCGATGTGCGCTTGTTATGGACGCCACTCACCAATCCGGCTGAATTATTAGCCAGCGAAGGTATCCTGGTCGGTGATAGCGATGTCATCGTCATCGACGGCACGCCTGCCACGCTCAACGATCTCGCATCGTGGCCCATCCCGGTCGCAGCAGTAGCGGTTCGGCATATGCTGCCGATTTATGTTGAAATTGAAGGTGAAGAAGTGCCGCGCCAGATTATGACCACACACGAAACTGTCGGCGATGCCCTGTATGATGCAGGGATTACGCTGTATCTATCGGATAGCATATCAGTCGATCTGAACACGCTGGTTCAGCGCGATATGACCATTCGCGTTACGCGCGCGCGCCCGGTCAGTATTGTCGTCGATGGCGAAACAGTGCGCGCGCGTGCGCAAGGCAGTACGGTCGCGAATGCATTGGCGGATGCTGGTGTTGCGCTCAACGGTTTGGATTACGCGATCCCAGATGTGACGACGCGCTTGTTGGCGGGCATGTCGATTCGCGTGATTCGCGTGCGTGAAGAAATCGAAACGCTGGACACGACGCTCTCGTATGAGTCGCTCATTCAGGCTGATCCGGCGCTGGAAATCGATCAACAGCGCCTGATACAAGCTGGACGCGAAGGCTTACAACGCACGCGCACGCGCATCCGTTACGAAAATGGTTTCGCTATCGAACGTGAAACCGAGTTATCCGAAATCATCATTGAACCGATGGACGAAATTGTTGGGTATGGCACAAACGTCGTCATTCGCACTGTCGATACGCCTGAAGGCGCACTCGCTTACTGGCGCGTGCTGCGCATGTACGCGACGAGTTATCATCCGGCAGCATTGGGCGGCGACAATGTAACCGCGACGGGTGCGACGCTTCAACGCGGTGTTGTTGGCGCTAACCCGACACTGCTGCCCTATCGCACGCAGATTTACGTACCGGGTTATGGCACAGGATCAATTGAGGACACAGGCGGTGCCCGCAGCAGCCCATACTGGGTCGATCTCGGTTACAGCGACGCCGATTGGGTCTCGTGGTCACGCTATGTCGATGTGTATTTACTCGCGCCGCCGCCCGCCGACATCGATTATTTGCTGCCCAATTGGACAGCGATGCGCGGCAGACCCGACAACTAAACCTATCCCCTGGTTGATCAAGCCATCGACGGATGCGCGCTGGAGCAGATAAGGCGCACGCTGTCCGGTCATCGCTGTGGCGCGCGCCAATCCATATCTTGAGTGGTTTGCTGCTTGCATCGTTGTGGGGGCGCTGGCTGATGCGGCGGCTGAAAAAAGGCGCGTCGGTCGAAACCGTGCGCGCCCGTTCCTAAAACGACTGTATGTGTCCAGTGATTAGCTGACGATGGTGAGTGGCAGCGGCGCGCCATTTTGCGGCGCTTGATAGCTCGGCTGCATCGAATCTTTGCGCACCCAACGGAACTGACATGCCAGTATGATCTTGTAATAGGTTTCGCTCGCGTCTTGCCCGACGACGATATACGTGCCGGGGTTGAGCGTCAAGTTCGTCGCTTGAGCGGGGGCGTAATAAATTTGCGCGCCCAACGGCGCTTCACCGACAACCGAACCCGACGGGATGTTCAAATTACATGCGCCGGATGCGCTGATCGGCGATGTTAAGCCATTGTACGAAATATTGCCTGTGTCGCAGCCATCGACGATGAGCGTCCACGCATATAAGACTGTGCCTTTAGGGCGTTCGACCGTGAAATCGATCACGAGTTCTTGACCCGCCGGAATCGGCCACGTGCCGGGATTGGCAACCGCGCCATAATTAAACAGATCGAACAAACGCCAGCTTTCGAATCCATTGTCAGAAACGGAGGCATCTTCATTCATATAGATCAGACCACCAGAGTTGACGACAGTGTGAATGGTGTAATCAGCGCCATCCAAGTTTGTCTTCTCGATAGTCATCTCAAAATCGCCACTCGCACATCCGAGGTTGTTGATGCTGATCACTTCAAAGGTTTCACCGACTGCATAGGCAGCATTAACATTTCCCCACAAACCGACAACGACAAGTGCGACGGCGACAAATAATGCGACACGACGTTTTAACATGTGAACCTCCACTTTAATCATCATGAATTGAGTATACTGACACGTAACTTCTAGACAAGGCGCATTATATAAAAAACGTGTAACAATTTATAAAAATGGCTTGGAAAGAGTCTCAGTGAATCACGAAACTGTAGCGATTGCCTGCTGTTCCCCTCACCCTGCTTGCCAGAGGCAAGCTGTCCCTCTCCCACGCAAGTGGGGAGAGGGACAAAAATGGCTTTTCTCCCCTTCTCCCCGCTTGCGTGGGAGAAGGGGCTGGGGGTTGAGGGGTGCGACGGTTCAATTCTGACAACCGAACAAGGGCTTGGGATCGAAGCTTTTGAACTTTCGTGATTCACTGAGTCTAGTAACTTGTTTAACGCATCCTCACAGACAGAGGTTATACTCTGGGCAACGAAAAGGATGAAAGGATCAATCATGAGCCGTGCCGATGACATGCTCAAAAGGCGTCAAGAAGAAGCCAGGATGAAAGCCGAAGGACGACTGCCGCCTGGTCAATCGCTTACGCTTGATTTTCCGGTGTTACATTATGGACCCACGCCTGGCTTCAACGAAGCGACGTGGAACCTGAAGGTGTGGGGGCTAGTCGAAAAAGAGGTGAGCTGGACGTGGGCAGAATTTCAAAAACTACCAACGGTCAAGATCACGACCGACATCCACTGTGTGACGCGCTGGAGCAAATTCGATACCGGATGGGAAGGCGTGTTGTTCCGCGATTTCATTCAGTTGTTCGGGGTCAAGCCGAATGCCAAATATGTGATCGCACACTGCGAGCGCGGGTATACCACCAACGTTCCGTTACAAGACATGATGGACGACGATGTGCTGCTGGCGTACAAGTTCGATGGTCAATTTCTCGACCAGGAACACGGGTATCCGCTGCGCACGTTAGTGCCGAAACGGTATTTGTGGAAGAGCGCGAAATGGGTACGCGCGCTGGAGTTCAGCGAGACGGATAAACCCGGCTTCTGGGAAAACGCGGGTTATCACAACGAAGGCGATCCCTTCAAAGAAGAACGGTATCAACGACGCGGCTTCTTTTCGTAAACGCGCCGTCCAGTAGAAATCAACGACGTTTGTAGGCGGGTCTAAAACCCGCCTTTAGGTTCGTCTTTTGTCTGGACAACTTATTGACCTACTTTTCGTAGGTCAACCGTACCCCGCGCGTATGCAATGCGCCGCATCGCCCTCTATACACCAGCCGTATAATCAAAGGCAATCAATACACGGTGGGGGCAACTCATGCGGCGGTGGATCGGCATAGGAAGCATGATAGCGGCGTGCGCGCTGGCTGGCTGCAATATGTCGGTGCCGATGGTGACGCCAACGGTCGCGGCGACGCGCACGAGTATCGCCTCCACGACATTAATTAATCCGACCAATACGCGCACATCAACGCCAGGCGCAACGCAGACATCGACGCTAACGCCGAGCGATACGCCGACATTAACTACGACCTCAACGCAATCATCGACGCCAACACGGACAATCAGCCCGACCGACACGTTCACTTACACACCAACGATCACACTGATTCCAAGCGAAACGCCGATCCCATCGCCGACACCGCTCCCGTTCATCCCGACAGAAACACCGACGATTATCCCTTCATCGCTGCCAACACAGACGTTTACGCTGATACCGACGGGAACCGCGTCTCCATCGCTGACCCCAAGCGATACGCGCATCCCGCCACCGACGATCACCCCTTCACCACGCCCACCAGCGACGCTGGATACTGCCGCGATCAATACCGAACAGGCGCGTATCAACGCCGACAATGAACGGCAGATCGCTGCGACGATCACCCGCGAATACGAGTCGATTGCGGCGACGCTGACTGCACTCGCGCCAACCGCGGACGTTGGTGCGACAATCACCGCGCAAGTGAACCAAATCGTGGCGACGATGAACGCCTTGATCAGTGCCGCCACCGAACGCGCACCCACATTGGATGCGACACCGACGTTTATCACTGCCGCGCCGGGTACAACTGAACCCGATATCGCGCTGACGCCAGAGAATGCGACGCCAGTTTTTGGAGGCGACCCTGACGGGCGCGGCGACGTGATAACGATCACGCCGATCGCAGTGCCGCCCGCCACAACCGAGATACCCGTGCCATTTTTTATTCCACCGTCGCCGCTTGGATTCGAGAACTTGCCGCCTGCTGCGCGCTCATTCGCGCTTTCGACGGACGGCAGTTTAGGCGGCGCGTACCTGGATTTACCCGGCGGCGCATTCACCTTTGCACAAAATCCTGTCAACCCTAACCTGTATGCGCGCGTCGATACCAATGGGCTGTTATTTGAAGTCAATGATGTAACGACGGGCGGCGCACTCATGAGCGCGTCACCGTTCTCGGCGTTCGCGCCCGATACGCCCGAACGCAACAATGCGCGTGTGACACAGGTCAAATGGTCGCCCAACGGACAGTTTTTGGCGTTCCTGATCGATACCACGCGCGACGGTTCGACCGACAACGACCTGCAAAATGATGGCATTTATTTCTACGAACCAGGTGTGAGCGCACCGCATCCGTTGTTTCGGAGCTGTCCGCCAGATTTAAGCTGTCAATTGGTACGGCACGATGCGGGTCCTTTCGAGTTCCGTCCGCTTGGGTTCGTGTGGAATAACAGCAGTACGGCACTGTTGATTCGTCTTCAATTGGAGAACAACACGACCGGATTCACCGTCGTCGCGGCGCTGACCAGCACCAACCCAGGCGAACTGCCGCGTATCTATCGATATGAATACGCGACCTGGAGTGTTGACGGGACGCGCGTTCTGGCAAGCGGCGCAGGCGAGGACGGTATGGTCGGTTTGCGCTGGATCGACCCGTTAACGGGCAGCATAGAGCCGATTTTCAACGCGGGCGTCAGTGGATTGACGATTAATTACGGCGTGCAGCGTCCCAACGGAGCACTTGTCGCGTTAGGTTCAAACGGAACGGGCGGATGGCGCATTTACGATTCGGCGGGTAACGCGCTGACAGGTGAAATCGGCGCAAGTGCCCCGACGCGGGTCGAGTGGAGTCCGGATCGAAGTACGGTGCTGGTGGTGACGTTCGAGAACGGTACGCCGCGCTATTTCGTTGCGCGGACCAACGGGGGAATCGAAGAAATTACTGGATATGTGGCGGGATCACTGGCGATAGAATGGGTCGGCGGATGAAAAATGAGTGTCGGAAAGCGGAGGGGGTACGATGGTGGGAGTCGGTAAACTTTGAACATTTGATCGACCAAATCAGTGTTACAATTGCAATGAAGTGATGTGTGAAGGAGTGTAGTATGCCGCAACACCTGCCGCCTTCGATTATTGGTCAAACGGGCGCTGTCCCGCGCGTCGAGATCGAACTTCCGCCGCAAGATGAGCAAGATTTGCCGCGTCCACATAGCATCCCCGAAATGCCGGAGCCGAACAGCACGACTGGACGATTCCGACCGATTACGGAGTTGATTGCAGAAGGCGACGACAAAGCCAAAGGCGCGGATGACAGTGTATTTGGCAGCGCTGACCCGGCAGTCGCCGCCCGCTAAGTCATTTGTGGGTACATCGACAGCCAATCGCCACGTAACATTTTGGCGACAATATCGGTTTGCTTATAGACGTGCATCCCTGCACGCTCGTAAAGTTCGACCGCGCCAGTCAAGCTGGCGGCATCCACGCCTAAAGCAGCGGACGTAAAGCCGGCGGCTTTGAAAGCGCGAAAACTTTCTTTGAGCAGCACAGTCGCTATCCCTTGTTTGCGATACGCGCGCCGCGTGCCGACCGTGCTAACCCATCCCATCGTCGGGTCTTCTTCGCCATAGCCTTTGTTGATATTCAGCGCGGCAATCTCGTCACCCGCCCACGCGATGCGCCATAACGCCGTATTGACCATCGAATTTTTTAGATGATAGTGTTCCCACACTTCATACGAATACGATTCCCAACCCCAGTGGTCTTGAAACGCCTCTTGATGTGCCTGGTAGATCGCCTGGTAATGATCCGGCGTGACTGCGCGCATTTCGATACCGTCTGGCAGGCTGAGCGTTTCGGTCGGGTCAATGTTCGCCAGTTCGATTTTCATGCGATAAAACGAGCGCACATGACGATAGCCATGTTGTTCAAACAAGCGGCGGCTGTTCGCAGCGCTTGTAAGATGATGGCGCTGGACGACGATCGGCTGATCTTCTACAAAACGCGACGAAAGACGTTCGCGGATCAACGCTTCTGTAGATTGAATGAGAAAGCTGCCGATACCGCGCCCCCAATGACGCGGGTCAATCGCGGCATCCGACCATGTGCGCCCGATTGCGCTCACCACTTCGATTTCACCCCACGCGACGATATTATCTTCGGCGTCGGTGACGACCATGACATCGGTTTCAGGGTCAATTTCTGGTGATGTGTAATACTCTAAGATTTCAGTTTCGGAACTCCGCTCATCGCCGCCACGCGCTTCAGAGTCGCGGTTGAGAATATCGACAAACGCGGGTATATCTTCCCAACGAAACGGACGTGTACGATAAGGAAAAGCACGCGTTTCAGGCGCGGTCGTATTCGGGGCATTAGTCACAAGGAGTTCCTTTCATGCGCTTGGTTTTATGCAGCGTATCACGCCGCGCGTTTTAAGTCAACAAGGCTTATATAGAGGTTCTAAAGGCTCAAAGAGGCTCACAATGACAATCCGCCAGTGGGTACAAACAATCGTTGAAACGGTCGGCGCATGGGACGAAATCGAGTCGCATCCGCATCGTTTCGGCGGCGTCGAATTCAAAATCGGCAATGTCGAAATCGGGCATATACATCAGCATGGCATGGTCGATATTCCGTTCACACGGACAATCCGTGAGGCGTTGGTCGCGGCGGGTGCGGCGCAGGTACATCACCTGCTGCACGACAGCGGCTGGATCACATTTTATTTACGCGATGAAAACGACGTACAACGCGCGCTCAACTTGTATCAACTCAGCTACCTGCATAAGAAATTCCGCAAACCATCATCGCGTGACGCCGTTTATAAAGATCAGGTTGCGTCGTTAGGGTTCGATGCGCGAGTCACTGCGCCGTTATTGAACCGCGTCATGAACGCCGACTAGTTGCATATGACGCCGTTTCACGCGAAAATCCACAGGGTTATTTGCGCGTTAAAAAGGCGGCATATGGGTTATTTGATTGTACTTGAAGGATTGGACGGGAGCGGCAAGAGCGAAGTTTCGCGGCGCGTGGCGGCGCACATGGCGGCGACGTTGGGCGCAGCGCGTGTACTGCTCTCATTCGAGCCTTACGACTTTGGCGCAGCAGGCGTGTATATTCGAGAAGTACTGGCAAAAAAATTCAGCATCAGTAACAGGGCGTTGGCGCTCGCGTTCGCGCTCAATCGCGCCGACCATACCGAGCGGGTGATCAATCCGTTTCTGGCGAACGGCGATTACCATGCGGTCTTGTGCGACCGCTATATTCTGTCATCGCTGGTGTATCAAACGGGTGAACCGCTGACACGCGACGATATATTGTCGCTCAATGCAGGCGCGCGCACCCCCGATCTGACGTTGTTTTTAGACGCGAGCGTCGAAACCTGTTATCAACGTATGGGCACGCGTGGCAGTACACGCGAGTTATTTGAAGAAGGCTTGAATGAGACACGCACGCGCTATATCGATAACATCGCGTATCTGACAGCGCGTGGCGACACGATTGTGACGGTGGACGCCAACCTCGATTTGCTCAGCGTGATCAACAGTGTGATTGCCGCGATCAACGACCATGCGCCCGTGTGGCTGCGGTTATCTACGGTAGGAATGCTGCCATCAACACCCGTTCAGTACGATTTACGCTCGATAATGCACGTTTATGAGCAGCATATATTGAAACGTTGAAACTCAAGGATTCAGTAACTGTTTTACACGTACATTGATTGTATTCCGTCCACACACAGACTTTATCGTCGATGATCGCAAAGTTGTTCGTTCCTATACTCATTGTAGTGCTGATTGGCGTCGTTATGTTTGGCGCGGTATCGCCGCCGCAACGAACGCAGATTGACACAATGATTACGCCCGTGCAACCCACACCGGCGCGCACGTATGCGCCTGGACGTGAGCCGATTGCGTATCCCGATGACTATCGGACGGCGCTTGTGCACTATGCGACGGTGGATCGGTCGGATGGGGTGACACGCAATATTTATATCAGCCCCGAAGCAGTCGAAGCGGCGCGGGCGGGTCGCACCATCCCTTACGGGTCGTTCACAGTAATCGAAGCATTCGACTCTGCGCGCGATCTACTCGGTCGTCCGCTCACGGATGAACGCGGACGTTTGGTTCCCGGTATGCTACGAACGGATGAAATTCATGTCGGAGAACGGCGTTCGACATGGTATATCGAAGATTTGCGCGCCAATACCAACTTCGATGGCTGGAACTTCCGCGGTTTCGAGTTCGGGACGGGAAACCCCATCGACCGCGAATTGAACGAGTGTTTTAGCTGCCACGACAGTGGGTTTAATACCGAATTCGTGTTCACGCGCGCTGAATTAACCCGTTATGCCCAAACAGGCGAGGTGCAGTATCGCTATTGTCCTGCACCAGACCGGATCGTGTGTCGGTAAGATCGCTTCGCCCTAAGCGTCTGGCGTCGATTGATATGGCTATTGTTCGCGCAGTTGTTCGAAGGCTTGCAGCAGATACGCGCTTAGCGCGCTTCATCCTCAATGAATAGAGATCAGGATAGACGACATGACGTTCCCGCTTCACTTCGATTTCATCCCGTATCCGTTGTGGCGGCGGCGTTTTTCGACGCAACTTTCGCCCGTTGCGACACGCTTGACGCAATTGATCAGCGCGGGGCGCATGAGACTCGATCAACCGGGCTATATCGACGCCGTGCAGATGGCGCATTATCTTACCCAATGGGGATTGCTGCCACGCGGCATCGATGCGCCGGGGGCGCGACGAATTTTAGAGAATTTAATGGTCAACGTCGCACTGGCAGAAACAGTTGCAGGGGCATATACGCCGCCGGATACCTTCACAGGTCTGCAAATTGAGAGTTTCGACAATGCAGCTTGTAGGAACTCCATGGGTGAAACGGACGCCGCGCCTACAAATCTGCGCCTGCCCGCGCAGTGGGAGCCGATGGAAGCCGTGATTGTCACGTTTCCAGTTTTATATCCACCATTGTGGGCAACTCACGCCGCGATGATAGCCGCGATCACGCCCGTGGCACGAGTCGATGTTTTGATCTCCAAACCAGAATGGGCGGCGGCGATTCGTTTAGCGCTGCAAGATTATGAGATTGTATGGCAAAACGTGCGCTTTCTGCATGTAGCCACGAATGATATTTGGGTACGCGATTATGGACCGATCGTTGGCATCGGTGCGGATGGCACGCGCGTCGCCATCGATGCGATCTTCGATCCCCTCGACACGTATCCACAAGCCGACGATGACCATATGCCGCCGCTTTGGGCGGATGCGAGCGACATGATGTCGCGCACGTTCGATTTGCATATCGAAGGCGGCAACATCTGGTCGGATGGCGCGGGGACACTGATCATGAGCGAAGAAATATTACATCGGCACGCACCAATGACACGTGACGACATCGAGCGGGGGCTTAAACAGGTCTTTGCATTTGACAAGTTGATTTTGACACCATTTTTATGGCGCGAAGAAACGTCACATGTTGATCTGGTGTGTAAATTGGCGGATGCGCGCACGATATTGGTCGGCGCACCCACGCCGTTTCGGAATGCTGAACGACTGCGCGCCACCGCCGAACTGTTCAGGCGCGAGACCAATGCGGCGAGCGAGCCGTATCAGGTGATCGAACTGCCGATGCCTGCCCCGTACTTAAATTGGCTTGTGTATCCGGTATGGCGCAGCTATACCAACGCGCTCACTATCAACGGGCGGGTGCTTGTCCCTGTATTCGGAATTTCAAAGGATGCTGAAGCACTTGCGATTTATCGTCATGCCATGCCTGACCACGACATTATTCCTATCAATTGCGCTGCATCATCAAATGGCGGCGGCGCGGTTCATTGTTTGACGAAAGAAATTCCGCGCGGCGCTTGATCTGAGTCTTGCGTTAAGGGGCAATGATCTTTTATACTTTGATGGTAGGGACAGTTAGCTCAATTGGTAGAGCACTCCTTTGACGTGGGAGATGTTAGAGGTTCGAGTCCTCTACTGTCCACTATATAGATGTAACTCAAACATCCGACTCACAAGTCGGATGTTTTGTTTTCGGCAGCACGCTTGCAGCCCTTTAATACACCTTAAGCAGTTCGACTTTGAAGATCAAAGTAGCATTCGGCGGAATTACGCCTGCTGCGCCCCATAAATCCTTTTCTGTTCAAATCGAAGGGATGATTTTTAGAATTGGTTTTGGGGCTGTGTAAGCAACCCAAAACCGCCTTTTATAGCACTTGAAAAATTGGCGCTGCCGGAAAATCGTCTGACGGTATGCCCAACAGAGCCGCAAATGTCGGCGCAACCTGCACCGCCAATGCTGTAGCAATATGCCCATGTGGGACATTGGGATCCGCGAACGCGCACGTCATCAGGGTTAGCATAGCGAAATTCGTTTCCATCTCAGATTTTGTTGCCGTAGACTCCACTGATGTCCGCCGTGACCGGACGGTTGGTGGAGCAGCTCACGATCGCATCAATAATGGCAGATTAGGAATCGTTGACGTTTTGTGATCCACGCGTTAATGTATATAACGATTGATCCCAATCGCTGTAAGGTTCTCGACTAATCGTATAGGAGTTCTTGGATGCTGCCTCGTCGTGGTACTTTTCTGTTTCTGCTGCTGATAACGGTTGCAATGCTCTCGTCCGTTCTGGTAGGTGCACAAGAAGAAAACATCCTTCGTATCCTCAGTAATGCCGATATTCGTACCTCCGATCCTCACGTCGCTTATGAAACCGAAACATGGCCCACGTCCGCGCTGTTCTATATCGGGTTGGTACGCTGGAACGATGACAATACAGCGCTCATTCCTGCGCTTGCCGAAACTTATTCGGTCAGTGACGATGGATTGGTTTACACGTTTACGCTGCGCGAAGGCGTCAAGTTTTCCAGTGGACGCGATATTACGTCTGCGGATGTGAAATGGTCTTTCGAGCGCATGTTCCGCCCAGAAACATTGTCGCCAACGTCGTATATGTTCGAGGCAATTGCCGGCGTGCCAGCGTTCATAGATGGCAGTGCGACAGAAATCAGCGGAATCGAGATCGTAGACGAACGTACGGTAACGTTCACGCTGCAATTCCCGGTCTGGTCGTTAATTCAGCGCTTCGCGCTGCCGCCCGGGTTCATCGTGCCAGAAGAAGCTGTCGAAGCGGCTGGTGACAATTTCGCCCGTATGCCGATGGGCGCGGGTCCGTTTATGTTGGAAACATGGGAAAGCGGCGTGCGGATTACAGGCACGCGCAATCCTAATTACTATGAAGCAGGCAAACCCTTCTTCGACGGCTTCGAAATGCAGCTTGGCGTCGAACCGTCGATCGGTATCCTGCGCATCGAAGGCGGCGAAGCCGATATTGCACTCGATTTCGTGCCGAATGCGGAGTATCCGCGCATTGTCGCTGACGCCGCAATCTCGGCGCAACTGCTGCCAACCGCAGGTTTCGCAAACATCGATTACATGATTTTCAACACGACGATTGAACCGTTTGACAACCCCGATGTACGCCGTGCCATGAATATTGCGGTTGATCGTCAGCGCCTTGTGCAAATCCTGAACGGACGCGCGCTCCCTGCCGAAGGACCTATTCCAAGCAGTGTGTTGGGTAACAACAGCACATTAACGCCCTGGGAATATAATCCTGACGAAGCGCGTGCGCTGCTGGAAAGCGCGGGCGTTACTGAAGGCTTGACCGTGAATATGCTCGTCAACACCGACCCGACCAACCTATCGGTTGCACAGGTCTTAGTCGCCGATTTTGCTGCGGTAGGCGTCACCGTCGAACTCACGTCCGTCGATAACGCGCAGTTCCTCGATACCGTCATTAATCAGCCAGATACCCTTGAACTCGTGTTGACCAACTGGTATCTCGATTATCCCGATCCATCGAACGTTTTTGAACCGCTGCTGCAATGCGGAGGTTCGTACAATTGGGGACAATTCTGTTCTGAAAGCCTGGATGGTCTATTCGCGACCGCAAACAGCAACCCACCCGGCGATGCACGTTGGGCAGCATTCAGCGATGTTGAAGCGGCGATTGTCGAAGAAGCGCCCTGGGTGTTCTTACAGCATCAGGCGAATTACTACTTCACCAGCAGTCGCTTGCTCATCGCGTCTGACCCAGCCACGCTGCTGCGTTGGGACGCATCGACACTGAGATAGTCTCCCCTTTTGTAGCTATAGGGTAGGGATTCAAGTTGTACGAATCCCTACCCAACTATCGACCTAGACTGTTGTATCCATCGGGCAACCTTACATGACCGCTTATCTGCTTCGCCGTTTGGTCGGCGCGCTCGTCGTCATCTGGGGCGTAGCGACTATCAGCTTCGTTCTTGTATTTTTGATGCCGGGAGACGCGGCGCGGATGTACGCGGGTCCGCGCGCCCCAGAAGCAACCGTCGAGCGCATCCGGCAGGAATGGGGCTTAAATGACTCGCTGCCCGTCCAATATGTTCGCTTTCTTGGACGCGCGGTTCAGGGCGATCTCGGCAGATCAACCCGTGATGGTCGCCCTGTCTTACAGGCAGTGATAGAGCGCGTTCCGGTTACGATTCAACTAGCACTGGCGGGGTTATCTGTCGAACTGCTGCTCGGTATCCCACTCGGAATCATCGCGGCTTTGCGTCCCGGTTCGTTGATCGACCAGTTCACGACCGTTCTGTCGCTTGTCGGAGTCTCGATTCCGCAGTTCGCGGTGGGCTTGGTCGCGCTCTATCTATTTGGGTTTGTCATCCCGATCTTTCCGCTCGGCGGTTATGGAACGATTGCCCATTTAATCCTTCCGGCGCTTGTGTTGGGTTTTAGCGGTGCGGCTTTTTACGCACGCGTGCTTCGCAGCAGCATATTAGAAATTGCGAACGAGGATTACATCCGTACCGCCCGCGCCAAAGGATTAGGGGCGCGCGCGATCTTGAATCGTCATCTTTTGCGGAACGCGCTGCTGCCAGTGGTAACACTGATCGGGTTGGATTTAGCACTTTTACTCGGTGGTGTTGTGGTAATCGAAGCCGTTTTTGGTATTCCCGGTATCGGCTTGCAAGCATGGACGGCGATCCGCAATCAGGATACGCCTATGATCATGGGGACAGTATTGTTCGCATCGATTGCGGTTGTCGGGCTGAATTTGCTTATCGACCTGCTGTATCTCGCCCTTGATCCACGTGTTCGACTGAATGCAGCCTAACATGGTCAAACTGAACACTCGGAATCAAAATAGTTTCTGGGGTATCCTGCGCCGAATGCCCCGCGCATGGATTGGCGGATGCCTTGTCCTGCTGGTCGTGCTCGCGGCTGTCTTTGCGCCGCTGTTCTCTCCAGCAGACCCATTGCAACAATTTCGTGAAGGGCTGTCGGCTACAGGCACGCCGCTCCCGCCCGATGGACAATTTCCGCTCGGAACCGACCATCTCGGACGCGACATGCTGAGTCGGACCCTTTTTGGCGCGCGCGTATCGCTGGTGATCAGCTTTATCGCCAATACTACAGCGGCGATTATCGGCACAGTCATCGGCGTCCTGGCAGGTTATTATTCACGCGCGGTTGATTCCATTCTGATGCGAATCACCGATATCATCCTTGCATTCCCAGCCATTTTGCTCGCGCTTGGCGTCGGCGCAGTCCTTCGCCCAAGTATCCCCGTCGCGATCCTTATACTTACCCTGATTACATGGGCGCCGCTTGCACGGTTGGTGCGCGGACAGGTGCTTTCGGTTCGTGAACGTGCTTTCGTTGAAAGCGCCCGCTGTATCGGCGCGCGCGATCGTCGAATCATTCTTTACCATATCCTGCCGCAAATTCTTGCCGTGACCATCATCTGGGCGACGGTGAGTTTTGCCAGCACGATACTGGTCGAAGCATCGCTTAGTTTTCTAGGCGTAGGCGTACCCCTGCCTCAACCCAGTTGGGGCAATATGATTTTCGAAGGACAAACACGTTATCGCATCGCACCATGGATGATTATTGTCCCGACGATTGCGATTTTAATCACCACATTTGGATTCAATCTGTTAGGTGATGCCATCCGCGATGCGCTTGATCCGCGCACGTCACAGCGTTTGTAAACTTGAAAGGTGCAAAACATGTCGCAACCTGTACAAGAATTTACGATTCCATTTAAGGGTTATGAAACATGGGTGCGCGTTGTCGGTGCAGGTGAACAGGCTGGCAAACTCCCGCTGTTGTGTCTGCACGGAGGACCCGGCGCAACCCATGATTATCTCGAATCGTTAGATGTCATGGCTGACACGGGCAGACGCGTGATCTATTATGATCAACTTGGCTGCGGTCGCTCAGAAATCCCCGAAAGCAAGCCGGAGATGTGGACGGTTGATTTATTCGTTGAAGAAATCGACGTGGTGCGGATCGCTTTGGGATTGGAGAAAATTCATCTGCTTGGGCAATCGTGGGGCGGAATGCTCGCGATGGAATATATGCTGACGCAGCCCGTAGGGATTGCCAGCCTGACCATTGCCAGTTCACCCGCCAGCATGATTCAGTGGGTCGAGGAAGCAAATCGCTTGCGTGAACAACTACCACCCGATGTTCAACAAACCTTGTTAGAACATGAGGCTGCTGGGACAACGAGCACCGCTGCCTATCAAGACGCCATGCAGGTTTTTTATGATCGTCATGTGTGTCGTGTGCCGTATCCAGATTATATGAAACGTTCGTTTGACTATCTCGCACGCGGTGGCGAGGTTTATAACACCATGAACGGTCCCAGCGAATTTCATGTTGTCGGCACGCTCAAACAGTGGGATGTTCGTGATCGTTTGCCCGAGATTGCCGCGCCTACGCTCGTCACGTCCGGTCGTTACGATGAAGCGACGCCGCTCATTGCGGAAACAGTCACCCACGGCATTCCGGGCGCGCAATCGGTGATCTTTGAAAACAGTTCGCATTCTTCTCATGTCGAAGAAGCAGACCGCTACGTACAGGTGTTGACAGACTTTATCAGCCAGCACGAACCTTAAACGAGAATTTGGAGCGATAAAACCACATGGCATCCTATGCCCTTGCAAAAGAACAGCGCGCCTTCGCATTTGATGCGACCTTGCCACACGTGCTAGAGATTGAAAGCGGCGATACCGTCACCTTCGAAACCGGCGATGTGGCGTATGAACGCCTGTCGAAAGGCGAAAGCGTCGATGTTATTGGCTTGGAAAACTTTAATGCGGTCACCGGACCTGTTTTCGTCAAAGACGCACAACCTGGCGACGCGCTCAAAATCGAAATTCTCGATATTCAGGTGCGCCGTGCATGGTCGGTGTGGCTGCCCGCATTTGGTGGGTTGGGTGCCCATACCCAATCGACACAGGTACGAGAAATTTCACTGCGTGATGGGCGCGCGCACATCACAGAATCACTTACGGTGCCTATTCGTGCCATGATCGGCTGTATCGGAGTCGCGCCCGCCGAGGGTCAAGGTTCAACGTTCATGCCTGCCTATCCGTTCGGCGGCAATATGGACTTACGTGAAATGGAAGTTGGGACGACGTTGTATCTGCCTATCCAGGTCGAAGGCGCACGGCTGGCGATGGGCGATCTGCATGCGGCGATGGGTATTGCCGAACCGACGTGGGTCAGCCTGGAAGCGGCTGGACAGGCAACACTGCGCATCAGCCTGGAAAAGAATTCAGGACTTCATTATCCGCGCTTGCGCGTCGGCGGCAGTACCTACTGCCTCGGCATGGGCGAGACCCTGGAGAAAGCGTACCAGATAGCGCTCGATGAAGCCTACGCCCTGCTCACCCATGAAATGGGCATGAATGCGTTTGATGCGTATGCGTATGCCAGTGCGGTTATCGATATGCGCTTGGGCGGACCCGCCACCTCGATTGTGATGGCGGTCGTGCCCGACCCACAATAGAAATCTAAAGTGCGGGTGACGCATATTGTATCGTCTCCATGCTGGATACATCTTGAACCATTTTGGTCAAAGAAAATGTAAGCTGAACGACGGTCGTTAAGCCAGCGGCGCGTCCAAACTGATAGTTGGAATCGAACGCTTGACCCAGCCGCTCTATCAATAAGTGGTAATGTTGTAGCGGTTCGGGTTGATTATGCGCACGTTACTGGCACAGGGCAATTGCATCAAAATCAGCGGATAGTTGTATCGAGGTCAGAGCGGGCGTGTAGGGGCACCCCCGTGTGGTCGCCCGTGCTTTTTATAGTGGGAGGAGACATCGCCCCTCCCCTACGAGCATTCTTGACGCTTAATGAACTCCCAGAAATTTTGATGCGTTTGCCCTAACGTCGGATACAGACGGTATTTGAATGTTTTGAAGTGTATGTTAGGCTCGCTCACGCTCTGATTCCGTTAGCTTGGAGAGCCTGTGGGAGCTTCAACTCCGCGACAGGTATTTCGTATACTAGCATAATTGAGCGAGAGAAACAAGGTTTCAGTTCGACTAAAGTCGGAAACACTTTCATCCACTGCCAGTAAAGCGGCGTGGCTTTCTCGCGGGCTAAAGCCCGATCCGTAAAAATGCAACCACTATCGTCGTGGCGGCGTGCGGCGATTGAACATAATTGGTCTTCCACCGGATTTTTTGGCATAATTACCGCACTCTGAACCAAAGTCCCTTTGAGTATTCCCATGAGCCTGACGTTTGCCAATTTCAAGCAGATCATTCCAGCGCAGATTCTCACGCGTGGACGTGATTATCTACGCAGCGGTCAAATCCTCGATCTATCTTTCGATGAAGAAGAGATTGTATGGGAAGCACAGGTCGAAGGCACAGATCTATATGATGTGCGGATCGAACTTGTGGATAATGGCAGCCTGAATTGTTCATGTACTTGTCCCTACGATATGGGCGAACACTGCAAGCATGTCGCTGCCGTGCTGTACGCTGTTGAAGAGGCTTTTCCCGATCAGGTTGATGCGAAATCCCGCAAGAAGTCCACAAAACGTCAAACTCGCCATGAAAAACTGCGCCAGCGTCTCGAAAAAGCTTCGCGTGAGCAGTTGGTTTCAATGCTGCTGGAATTAACCCAAAGTGATCGGGAACTCCTCAATCAACTGCTTATTCACTTGGATGCAGGCGACGCAAAGCCGATGGATTATCGGCGCGTCGTCAAAGATGCGCTGCGGGCAGGACGTGGTGACCATGGTTTTCTCGACTATACCGGGTCAAACCGTGCGGGGCGCAAGCTCGGAGAACTGCTCAATCAGGCTGCGCAGTGGCAGAATGCAGGAGAAATCGATAAGGCGGTTGGGGTTTATCAGGCAGTGATCGACGAAACAGTCCTCGCCATCGGTCACGCGGACGATTCCAGTGGCATCCTTGGCGACTGCATCAACATAGCGACTGAAGGGCTGACCGAGTCCACATCGATGCAAGGTGAAGCAGGACGAGAATCGCTGTTCATCTACTGTCTTGAGCGCGCTCGGCGGAAAGAGTTTCATGACTGGGATTGGGGCTGGGACTTGCTGGCGATTGCCGAAACGTTGGTAATCACCTCTTCGCATCGCGCCTCATTTACGTCTGCGTTAGACGACATCGAAGGCAATATGGCGAAGCCGAGTGAGGGCGATTTCACTAGCGACTATGGTTCAGAGCAGATTGCGCTGTTCAAATTGGCACTTATTGACCGATTTGACGGTATAGAAGCGAGTTACCAATTCTTACATGCCCATGCACATCTTGATCGAGTCCGTATGGAATTGATTGAGAGATACATCAAACAAGGTGCGTTGGAAGAGGTGACGCGGCAGATAGAAGCAGGAATCGCATCCAGTAATCGGCGTCGTTTGCCGGGATTGACCAGTCAATATCAAGCCCTGCGCGTGAAAGTACTCCAACAGAAAGGTGATAAGGCAGGGGTGATCGATGGGGCGCGTGCGCTGTGGCTTGATCGCGGTAACGAAGAGTATTTTGAGCTTCTCCACAAGACGATCCCCTCATCCGAATGGTCGGCGTTTGTCGAAGGGTTGATTAAGGATATTCGCCGTCCTGAGCAGCGCGCATGGCTATATGCGCACGAAAATCGGTGGCGCGATCTGATAACACTGGTACAGTCACACCAACAAGTCCGTTGGTTGATTGATCACTACCGAGAACAGCTCGAATCTCGTTTTCCCGACGAAGTTGCTACACTCTATGAGAAAATTGTCGACGAAATCCTTGTGAACGCGACAGGACGTGGCGGATACAAGCAAGCCGTCGGCTATTTGCGTCAGGTGAAGAAGATCGGGCAAGCAGCGCGGGTACAAGCACTTGTGCAGCGCATCCGTACCCAATACGCTAATCGTCCCGCACTGCTGGATGAACTAAGCAGGCTGTGAGGATCACCACCTCGTGCGCGCTTCTGCCCGCACTGCCTTTAGGTTGATGATCTCCGCGACATCGTATTCCGTGACCAAAGCCGCCGCAACCGGGCACAGTCGCAAAATCGCAGGGAAGTGTCCCATGCGTCCCGTTTGCCATTCTTGCGCCGGAATATTGAGATCATCCAGCAGGCGGATGATCTGCGGCGTGATTGGTTACTCCAGGTCGAACTGGACGCGCACATCTTGCACGCGCTCCTGCGCACTGCCGACCAGGATCACGACCTGCTCAATTTGGGCGATGCTCCGTGTACCTTCCGCCACCATCGCCAGCACATCCCGCATGAACTCATCCGTGTATTTTTGGTAACATCCCGTCGTTCTCTCCTTACACTCAGTCTAACGGATATTCTAACCGTCCGTCACTTTGAGGGAAGGTCACTACTATCGTTCGATCATTTCTGACAGAATTTTTAGATATTGTTTATGCAGCGTTAAACAGAACATCCTAAACGTTCGATACAATGAGGGCGTTAATGTTTTTGAAGCACGTATAGAAAGCTGTGACTTCACAAAATGTTTAACACTGTATGTATCGTAACGATAAGTATTTAGGGAAAACATCACCATGGCACAAAATATGGAAGCGACACAGAATATCGACGCAACAATCGGTGCTTTGCAGGGTGGCTTGACGGCGCTTGCGCCCGCCGCCGCCGTCAGCAATATCGAAATGTGGCACGGACAGTTAGAAGGTTCCGACAACGCAACCCTCAAGCAAGTTGCTACCGACCTCGCCGAACTCAAGGGTCTGCTCACAAACGGCAACCTGAACGGTAAATCGATTGGTGCGGTTCTGGTTCGTTTGGGTCATGGCACGACAACCGCCGCCGCCGGCGCCGCTGGTGATGTTTCGACCAAGTTGGCTGCGTTGGGCGCCCTGCTCACCACCGCTGGCAACTCACTGTCGTAGTTGACGTCAAATCTTTAGCGTCATAAGTTAAAGTAGAAAGCGGTGGGGCATGAAAATGTCCCACCGCTTTTTGATTCCAACCCCTTTTTGTGCCGAGTATGCGATCCTGATAGAATTTTGGGGGTTCTTGTGTGATAATGAAACGTAATGATGTGTAAGTTCCATGATTGCCCACGATGCTAATCAAGCCTGAAATCATGAGTCCAGCCGGATATTTCCCGCAGTTACACGCCGCTATCGAAGCGGGGGCGGACGCTGTATATTTCGGACTCAAACATTTCAGCGCACGCGCCAAAGTTGGGTTCACGCTGACTGAACTCCCCGACGTGATGAAGACACTGCATACGCGCGGTGTCAAAGGCTATGTCACGTTCAATACGCTGATTTTCGACCACGAACTGCACGAAGCAGTGACGACAATTGAGCAGATCGCTGCTGCTGGCGCGGACTCGGTGATTGTGCAGGATGTAGGCATGGCGCAGCTTGCGCACCAAATCGCGCCGCAGCTCAATATTCATGGCAGCACCCAGATGAGCATTACCAGCGCCGAAGGCATCGCGCTGGCGCAGCGTTTCGGCGTCAACCGTGTCGTGCTGGCGCGTGAATTGTCGCTCAAAGATATGCGCGCGATCCGCGACCAAACCGCGTGCGAGCTTGAAATATTCGTGCATGGCGCGCTGTGTGTGTCGTATTCCGGTCAATGTTTCTCATCCGAGGCGTGGGGTGGGCGCAGCGCCAATCGCGGACAGTGCGCGCAAGCGTGCCGCCTGCCTTATGATTTAATCGTCGATGAACGCCTTAAACCGTTAGGTGACGCGCGTTATCTGCTTTCTCCCGGCGATTTATACGCCCTCGAACAAGTCCCAGACATCATCGAGATTGGCATTTCTGCGCTCAAAATCGAAGGGCGTTACAAAGATGCCAATTACGTCGCGCTCACGACTGATGCCTATCGACGCGCCGTGGATGCAGCATGGGAGAACCGCCCTACGCCGATCACCCCTCAAGAGGTGATCAACATCGAACAGGTGTATTCCAGAGGCTTGGGCGCGTACTTTATCGCCGGAACCGATCATCAGGCGGTAGTGTCCGGTCGGTCACCACGTCATCGTGGGGTCATGATCGGGCGCGTAACCCGCGTCGGACACGATCATGTCATTATTGAACCAACCGAGATAGATACGCTCGCCCCCCTTAAAGCAGGCGACGGCATCGTTTTTGATGCCGCCGATTGGCGCAGCCCCGAAGTCGAAGAAGAAGGCGGACATTTATACGAAGTCGTGTCGATTGGCGAGCGGCTTGAACTCCGTTTCGGCAATTACGAGATCGATTTTTCGCGTATCCAGCGGGGCGATTGGGTATGGCGCACGCATGATGTCAATATCGACAAAGCGGCGAAACCGTTTACACAGGCGAACGCACCCGTTCACAAACAACCCGTCACGGTGCAGGTGACCGCCGGCGAAAATCAACCGTTGGCAATGACCTGGATACTGACTAATCACGCCGATATCGCCGTAACTGTCGTTGCGGATCAACCGCTCACACGCGCCAATCAACGTAACGTGACCGTCGAATACTTGCAACAACAGCTTGATCGCCTGGGCAATACGGCGTATCGGCTGGAAAATGTCACGGCGCAAATCACGGGTAATCCGTTCATCCCATCATCTCTGCTCAATCGCTTACGCCAGAACGCGGTTGAACAATTGACCGCGCTGCAAGCACGCACGCCCAACACGTTGATCCATTCAGGCGTTGAAACGTTGGAAGATGCGCTTTCGGCGGTTAATCATCACTCCGAGCCATCAGTCAGGCGTGTGCCCCAGCTTCATCTGCTTGTGCGTACGCCAGAACAGCTTGAAGCCGCGCTTGAATTACGACCAAGCAGCATCACGCTCGATTATCTCGACCTGTATGGCTTGCGTCCCGCCGTCGAACGCATTAAAGACGCCGGCCTCACACCCCGCGTCGCCAGTCCGCGCGTGCTTAAGCCGCAAGAACAGCGCATCGTCAACTTTTTACTGCGCCTTGATTGTGAGATCGTCGTCCGCTCTGGCGGCTTGTTTGAAGCACTGCAAGGCAATCACCAACACGCGTTAATCGGTGATTTTAGCCTGAACGTTGCCAACCAACTAACAGCAGATACGTACTTCAAGCTTGGCATTGACCGTATCACCCCGACGCACGACTTGAACGCTGAACAAATCACCGCGCTCGCCCGCGAAATCGGCGGCGACCGTTTTGAAGTCATCGCCTATCATCATCTACCCGTCTTTCACACCGAACACTGCGTGTTCTGCCGCTTCTTATCGTCTGGCACAAGTCATCTCGATTGCGGTCATCCATGTGAAAAGCACAAAGTTGCACTGCGTGATCCACAAGGGCGCAGTCACCCGGTCATGGCGGATGTTGGCTGCCGCAATACCGTGTTCAACGCGCAAGCACAAGTCGCCAGCCAGCATCTTGGTGCGATGCTCGCCAGTGGTATCACCCATTATCGCCTTGAGTTTGTCCACGAGACACGCGACGCTGTTATGCGCGTTGGCAGCACGTTCTCCGGGTATTTCGATGGGCGGTTCGACGCTGACGAACTTGACCGCCGCCTTCGCAAAATCGTCCCCGAAGGCACGACCGAAGGATCATTGTTCATCCCCGAAAATTACTTGAACGTCCCGTCGATGGAGTAAACAGCACGATAATGCATATCATCGCACGTGCATAACCGCCGAACAAAGGCGTGATCAACAGAGCCACGCCCTTGTTCGGCGAACGGAATGCCCGCATCGCGGATTTTGTTTTGTGCGCGCGTCAAACGCTGTGCCATCGTCGGCAGTGGCACGAGAAACGCCCGTGCGATTTCCTGAGTTGTCAGCCCGCCGAGCGTACGCAATGTCAGTGCGATCTGCACGTCCAATGCCAGTGATGGATGACAACAGGTAAACATCAATTTGAGTCGTTCATCTGGTATTTCCGCGTCCATATCATCGGCGTTATCCTCGTCATCGACGGATTGCGTCAGATTTTCGAGGATGACCTCTTGTTTGCGAACAAAATTCGAAGAGCGGCGCAAGCGATCAATGGCGTGCCGTTTGCCGATGGTTGTCAGCCATGTACCAGGATTACGCGGCACACCTTCCTGCTCCCATACCTCAAGCGCAGTAATCAACGCATCTTGCAGCGCATCTTCAGCCAGCTCAAAATCGCCAAGCTGACTGATCAGCGCCGCTAAACACCGCCCATATTCCTCCCGGTACGCCCGCTCGATGGCGGCACGTACCAGGTTCGGCGCTGCGTGTTCCGAATTTTCTCCAGAGTCGGTCATCCCCTGCCATCCTTATCATGTCAAGCTTACGCGTCGGCGCGCGGATACTGAATATGCCTTACCCCGCGTTGAAATCCCAGATCGGACGAATTTCAATCGAGCCATAGGTGACGCCCGGAATTTTGGCGGCAATTTCAATGGCTTCGTCCAAATCCTTCACTTCGATGAGGGCGTTTCAAGTGTCGCCCTTTCTACAACAACGTCGTTTAAGAGTCGCGTCATTCGACAATTAAAGCTCCGCTCTCATCTTTTTCTCATCTTCGGAATTTGTGGTAACATACACGTACAATTCGGTTAAAGTCCGGCGCAACTCACCGTACTCCTACAGACCTTTTGTGAGGATTTCATGTCTGCCAATGTCGAAGCGATGGTACGCGAAGGCATCGCTGCCTTCAAAGAAGGTCGTTCGGAAGAAGCACGCGTGCTGCTTTCCAAAGCGGTCGAACTTGATCAATATAATGAACAGGCGTGGTTGTGGCTCAGCGGTGTCGTCGAAGCACCAGATGATCAACGCGTGTGTCTGGAAAATGTGCTCGCGATCAACCCACTCAACGAACGCGCCAAAAAAGGCTTGGCGCATCTGAATGGTCAGTCGGTAGATTTTGCGCCACCCAAACCGCCCGCGCGTCAAATAGAAACCAGCGTTGAATGGGACTCGCCTTCGGATTCCAAGCCGCGCCCTGCCCCAACTGCGGCGAATCCGGGTACGCTTTCTGATGAAGAATATGACAATTGGGTGACAGGCTTAAACTTACCAGCAGGCAGCCCAGTAGCCGCGGCTGACGGAACTACTTCTCCGTTTACCGATGTCAACTTCGATGAATTCGATAACGGACCATTCGGCTCGGTAAGCCCGAATACGGGTGTGCCGCCTGCACCACGCCGTATGTTTGAATTTGGCACTCTGCCACCGGCACTAAACACCCAGGAAGAAATCGACGCGATCAATTTGGCGGCAGCGCCAAGCGCGAAAGAACGCAAGCGCGCCAGCCGGGAAAGTCGCCGTGCCAGCGCCGAAATGAAACGTGCGAATGCCGAGTCATCGATCAAAAAGACCAGCGCCGATTTATTCATTCCCGACCCGGATGACCGCGATTACACGCTGTTCAACGACATCGACCCCGATGCCGACGGCGAACCGATGGAAGCGGGTGAGGGCGCGCTGTTTTCCATCATTCCGCTAGAGATTCGAGCCACACGCGTACCGGGCACACGCGAACGCCTACCCTTGATTGGCATGTTGATGCTGGTCGCGCTGATTGTGTTCAATATAGGGGCGTTAGGCGTCTTGGTCCGCGATGTGATTCAAACCGTATCGCAAATCGTATCGCCATCGGCATAAAATCGCGTCGATTCGTTATTATTTCATGACGGCATCGACCGTCAACCACCATAGACACGCTTGATACGGTCTGCTAAAATGCTGCTCACTTTCGTCTGGAAACCTGAATTGAAATACGAGTCTCATGGCTAATCATAAATCCGCAATTAAACGTATTCGTCAATCGGAAGAACGCCGCGCTTACAACCGCGTGTATCGCAGCCGTGCGCGCACATTCGTGCGTCGTGCGCGTACCGCGATTGGCGGCAAAAGCGTCGAAAGCGCTATCGAAGCGACCCGTATCGCTGTGAGTGACCTTGACCGCGCCGCAAGTCGTGGCGTCATCCATAAGCGGAACGCGGCACGTCGTAAATCGCGCTTGATGAAGCAGCTTCACGCGATGCAAACCGCGCAAAAATAGCGCAAGCCACTTTTTATTCATGTTAAACAAAAAGGGCGCTCATCAACTGATGAGCGCCCTTTTTCACGTTTTTGTTAAATCTTTATAAAATTTGTAATGTTGGTTCCGAACTTTGAACCGCAATGGACAACGCGGGCGGCGCATCCAGCCGATAGCCGACCTTACGCACCGTTTTCAGATACATCGGCTTATCGGGCGTCGCTTCGATGGCGCGGCGAATCCAGCGCACATGCACATCCAGCGTGCGCGTATCGCCCATGTAATCGGTCTGCCATACCTGTTCCATCAACGTTTTACGATCGAGCGTTTCGCCCGGATGCCGAAAGAAATACTCGACCAACAGCGCTAATTTCGGCGACAGCGCGATTTCCTGACCGTTGGCATGAAGCGTGCGCCGCGTTACGTTCATTGAAATGGGACCGCAGTTAATCAGCGTTTCTTCGATGGTCGGCGCGGGAGAAGTGCGTACTACCCGTTCGATGGCGTTGAGTAATTTACGCGCGGTGAACGGCGGAGTCAACACGACATCGGCGGGCGTGGTCGCACCGTCTTTGAGACCATTATGTAAATGAATCAACGGAATCGAATCGATTTCGGCTTTAATCTGGCGCGCGATTCGTTCGCCCGTCGTCCGCAGCGAAATCGCATCGAGCACGATCACGGTGGTATCGGTCAAATGCGCGCGGGCAACCGTTTGTTTGCCGCTTGTCAGCGAAATCACTTCATATTTTTTCTTCAACGCATCAGCGTACGACGCCTTTTGCGGTCGTTCGATCAGAATCACCGTTTGCATACACATAACCTTTGGAAGGGTTGACATTATAGCCGGGTTTGTGTGCGCGTCAAAGGCGACGGTTGAGGAATGTGAGAAATCTTAAAAATACTGATGATTTCATCCCGTCGATTTGGTCAAACAAGGCACTGTATTTGCCTAAGAAGATGCCAAGCGCGCACTTTTATGGTAATTTAGAGCGCTATGAAAACATCCCTAGAAATGACCGAAATGCTTCCAGAATGGGCGACCATGAAGTCCCTTGCGGCGTGGGTGATCGAGCAAGGACTCGCCGTCCAACAAATCCCTGCGCCCACCTTCGATGAACGTACGCGCGCCGCGTATGTCGCGGGTCAATTCACAGCGTTGGGCTTGACCGATATTTCGACCGACGCACTTTATAATGTCTACGGGCGCATACCGGGTGCGCACGCGACGCTGCCCGCGACGCTGATTTCTGCGCACACCGATACGATCTTCGCTGCGGATACCGATTTAAGTATCCGCCATGAACCCGGCTTGATTTATGCGCCAGGATTAGGCGATAACAGCATGGGTGTGAGCGGGATGTTCGGGTTGGCGCATTATCTGCAAACCGACCACATTACGCCCGCGTGTGATCTGTGGTTTGTGGCGACAACGCGCGAAGAAGGGCTCGGCGATCTTGGGGGAATGCGCGCTGCATTCGAGCGCTTAAGAAGCCGCATCGATGGCGTGATCAACCTTGAAGGCTTGGCATACGGTCATGTCTATCATGCGGGCATCGCGGTGCGGCGTTTGCACATCACCGTCACGACGCCGGGAGGTCATAGCTGGTTGCATTTTGGGCGTCCAAGTGCGCTGCATGTCCTGGTCGATCTGGCATCGCGGATCACAGCGATAAAACCGTCAACGTCCCCGCGCACCACCTTCAATATCGGTATGATCGACGGCGGCGAGGCGATCAACGCGATTGCCACACGCGCTAATTTGTGGTTGGATATGCGTTCGGAAGATCGCGACGCGCTGGCAGCGCTCGAAAAACACATCCGCGCGGATGCCGCCGCGCTGCGTCGAACCGACGTGGAAATTAAAATCGATGTAGTGGGCGACCGCCCCGCCGGGTTTCTCGCGCCGTCGCATCCGCTGGTACAAATGGCAGTGATGGCGTTGGACAAACAAGGCGTGCGCGCGTCGCTGGAAACAGGCAGTACCGACGCCAATATTCCGCTGGCGCAAGATTGCCCCGCCGTCACGATTGGTATCACACGCGGTGGCAACGCCCATCGATTAGATGAATATATTGAAATTGAACCCGTCGCCGCGGGGATGCGCCAGTTGATTATGCTGACGCTCGCCAGCGCCGACGCCAAACTTCCCAAAACGAAATGAGGGTGTATGGTAAGTGTTGACATCCTATGCGCCGTGCGCGCGGATCAAACTCAGCGTTACGCCGAACAGTTGTCGATTATCAAAGATTTTCGTGTCCGTGTCGTCAGCACCACTGCCGATGCGCTGACCCAACTCGATAAGGCACAGCATAATACCGATGTCATCGTGCTCGATAATGGATTGGGATATTTGTTTGAAGTGGTCAGCACCATTCGTGATAAATTCTCGCGCATCTTGATTGTCACCGTTGATGAAGAAGCCGATTTCGCGCTGCCCGGTCAGGCTGATGACATCAGCACCGATCCGTTTACCAATGGCGATCTAGCGCGGCGCATCAACCGTTTGCTCGCAGATCGTCGCCTAGAAACGTTACGCGCCGACGCGATGCCGCCTGTACGCGCCTTCGCCAAAAAACTACGCAGCGCGGTCGGTGAACTAGGCAAACAAGAATCAGCAGTCAGCGCCATCAAGGAATTAGGGTACGATTACGTTGCGTTCTATCGCGTTGAAAAAATCGAGCCGTTAACCATCACGCTCAAAGCGCAGGAAGGTGCAATCGCGATACTGGCGGTCGCGCCAAAAGCCGCGACCACCGCTGACATAATGGGATGGGTTGCCACGACCGGGCAAAGCAAGATCGCCGGCATGAACGACGAGATCACCCACCCATTGGTCAAGCGCGGACGTTTAGGTACGGTCGCGTGCGTGCCTGTCGGCACGACGAACCGTTACGGCGTACTCGCAGCGTGCCGCGAACGCCCCGACGCGATCACCATGCAGGAAGTCTTGTTAATCGAACTGATCGGCGCACAGTTGGCGGCGGTCATTTCTAAAGAATGAGTTCGTCCAGTACCGCCGCAAAACGGTCGATCTCTTCGTGCGTGTTGTAATGCGCCAACCCCACGCGCACCATACCGTCTGGTTTATTCAAGCGATGCATGATCTCGACTGCGTAATAGTTGCCATCCCATACATAAATGCCACGCGCTGCCATATGCGCCGCCACTTGTGTCGGCGTGTAGCCATCGAGCGAAAACACGACCGTCGGCACGCGCTCGTGCAGCCGCGCTAGATCAGTGATGCCAGCGATATGCGCGACTGCTGTATGCTGTAACACATCGATCAAGTGCGCGACAAGATCGCGCTCGTACAACACCATGTCGTGTATGCCAACAGCGGTCAAATAATCGACCGCCGCGCCGATACCCGCGATGAGTTCAAAGGCAGGCGTCCCGGTCTCCCACTTGAACGGCGGGATATCTTTCGCCGGACGAACTTTGTAGGCGGGCAAACGGTCGAGTAAATCGTAACGCCCCCACATAATGCCTGCATGTGGTCCAAAAAACTTGTACGACGAACACAGTAGAAAATCGCAGCCAATCGCCTGTACATCGATGGGAATATGCGGCGCGCTTTGCACTGCGTCAACGACATAAACCGCACCTGCCGCGTGTGCCATCGCTGCGATCTGCGCCACCGGGTTAATCGTGCCGACGGCGTTGGAGGCGTGAACCGTCGCCACGATTTTAGTGCGGTCGGTCAATACCGATTCAAGCGTATCCAAATCGAGCGTGCAGTCGGCTTCGATAATATCGACAAAGCGCACCACCAAATCATGATCCTGTGCGATCCGCAGCCACGGCGCGACATTCGCGTCATGATCCATGCGCGTCAGCACGATTTCGTCGCCAGATTTAAGTGTCGTCGCCAGCGCACGGCTGAGCGCGAAATTGAGCGTGGTCATATTCGCGCCAAACACAATTTCATCGGCGCGCGATGCGTTGATAAAACGCGCCATTTTTTCGCGGACGGTCTGCACCATGGCGTCGGTCGCCCGACTGGTCTCGAACGTCCCGCCCTGATTCGCGTTGGTCTCAGCGAAATAATACGTTACCGCGTCAATGACGCGCTGAGGCACTTGTGTCCCTGCCGGGTTATCAAAGTAAATTGGCGTCTTACCATCCAGCACGCGCTGAAGCGCGGGAAATTGAGCACGTAAAGCAGCAACATCGAGGCTGTGCGTCGTCATAACGGTCAATCCTGCTATAATTAAGCTAAATTTTGTACAGAATAGCGCAAACGCTCACGTTTGTAACCCCGTTCCCGCGCGCTCGGCGCTTGAACGACGAAATTGACAGGCGAAAACTATGGTTGACATCCAGAATTTACTTGTACAAAATCGTCTGCTTTCCGAAGAGGTTAAGCGTCGAGTCGATCAATTGGCGGCGATCAGCGCGGTGGCGACCAGCGTCAGCCAGTCACTTGACCTCAATCAAACACTCACGGTCGCACTGCAAGCCGTTCTCGACATCACCAATGCCGAAGCGGGCGGCATCAGCTTGACCGACGAACGCACAGGCGAAGTGGTGTTGCGGGCGCAGCAAGGCTGGATACACGATTTTGTCAGCCAGCGACAAATTCGCGTGCCGCTCGGCAAAGGCATGAGCGGACGTGTATTCGCCGCTGACGACGTTATCGTATGGAACGATCTCAGTCAGGCAAAAGAACTGGCTGTCCCCAGTTTTCGAGAAGAACCCTTTCAAAGCATCGTGATGGCGCCGATGCACGCACGTGGCAAAATTGTCGGCTTATTGAGCTTGATGAGCCGCTACAAGAGTCAGTTCGACGACGAAATTGTCGGCGTATTGCGCGCAATTGCCGATACGGTCGGTGTCGCGCTCGATAACGCGCGCCTGTATGAAACCAGCGTCGAAAACAAGAATCGCCTGAGCGCGATTTTAGGCTCGTCGGCGGATGGGATCATCGCCACTGACCAGAGCGGACGCGTTCAACTTTTGAACACGGCGGCACAAACGATGCTCGATATGGTCGATATCGATCTGATCGGCTTGCCGCTCCGCGAAGCGCCGCTCCCGTCTCAGCTTCTCGAATCGCTTCTATTCGCGCTCTCGTCGCACGGCGATGATACCAAACGCGTCTTTCAAGTTTCGCTCGCGAATCAGCGTGTGCTGTCAGTCCTGGTCTCGCCGGTAGTCGTGGATCGTCAATGGGAAGGCAGCGACGACAGCATGGACGGTTGGGTCGTCGTGCTTCAGGATGTCACGCATTTACATCAAGCCGAAGTCGCCCGTACCCAATTCATCCAGGCGGCGGCGCATGATATGCGTAACCCGCTCGGCGTCACGCTGAACTCACTCGATATGCTCGATCGTCATTTACATGACGCCGAGTCGACCGAACTCATCCGCATTGCGACGACCGGTGTCACGCGCATTCAATCGCTGATCGACGATTTACTCAACCTGGAACATATTGAAAGTGGGTTTGGTTTCAGCCTGATCGAAGTTGGGATGCCCGATTTGATCGAAGAAGTGAGCGCGAATATCTGGCAGTATTTGACTGAGCGCAGGCTGCACTATAGCGTCGAACTTGATCCGAGCATTCCGGTGACATTGATGGATCGGCGCTGGGTCAGCCGTGCGATCACCAACTATCTCGATAATGCCCTCAAATATACACCGCAAGGCGGCAGCATAATGCTGCGCGCGTTTGTCAATGAGCCGTATGTGCATATCGAAGTCAGCGATAACGGACCCGGCATTCCCTATGAAGCCCAGCCGCGCATTTTCGAGCGTTTTTATCGCGCCAATAATGGCACAACCCATATTCCCGGCACCGGGTTAGGGTTGGCGATTGTCAAAAGCGTTGCGGAACAGCATGGCGGCAGCGTCTATCTGCACAGTGAACCCAATCATGGCAGTACGTTCGGGATGACACTGCTGCTTCCTTCAAACGAGGTGCTGTCAGGGCGGCGATAGCACCGCCCTGTCTCGCTCAGACTATTCGGTTTCGGGTAAAAACACATTGGTATATGCGCCGCTCAGATCGCCAATTTCATCCAGAAAACCCATTGTGATCAAGGTTTCGGCGGTGGTCACCCACGACTCAGGGTCGGTATAACCGAGCGCATCGTCACCTTGCCACAAATCGCTGCTGGTGAGCAGTACATTCATCTGCAAAGAGATTTCTGCATCCAGGCTGGCGCCTAGTTCAATCCTCAACGCGTCACGATACCCCCGAAAATCTTCTAGGGATGGTTCGGGTGTGGTCATAAACAGGCTGTCCGACATCGCAGTCACGTTTTCCAACGCGGCGCGCAATTCATCCGTCATCGGCAAATTATCGATATACTCGCTGCTGATCAAATACGCTTCGGCGGGATTATTCAGCACATCGCGCAAGCCATGATCGAATGCGCTGACCATTGAGCGCACCAATTCGGGGTCATTCTCAATCGTGTCTTCATTGGTTATTAAGCCGTTGGACACAATATCGACGAAATCCGCGACCGGAAACACATTGATGCCAGTCACATCGCCGCAATCACCCGCCGCCGCAAGATTTTCAAGCACAAGCGGCTCATTGTTGACATATACGGCTGCGGCGTCCACCCCACCGACACAGATCACTTCTGGAGCGTTGAAGCCGATTTCCCGCAAATCGATCTCACTTTCGGTCAGGTTGTTCGCGGTGAGCATGGCTATTAAACCACTGTACGTCGCGCCGAAACGACCGGGCACACCGACGCGCCGCCCCACCATATCCGCGACTGATTCGATACCAGACGTGTTGGGCGTGACCAACGCAATCGGATAATGCTGAAACCATTCATACACGAACGTGACCGGACGCGCATTAGCGCGCGCTGCGATGATTTGTTCACCGCTGATTATACCGAACTGATGTTCGCCCGCCGCGATCAAATCGACGCCGAGCGGTTCATCACCATGAATGATCGACAAATTGATGCCAACATCGGCAAAATAGCCTTTTTCAATGGCGACATACACTGGTGCAAACTGAATATTCGGCACAAACGTCAAAAACAGGGTTTGATCGACAACGGTTTGTGCGCCGACCATGGTTGTCGCGCTCAATAGCAAAACGGCGACAACGAAAGAAATAAGACGGGTGATCATGAAACGCACTGCTCCTTGAGAAAACAAAAAAGGGAATCGCACAACGCGATCCCCCGAAAGGCACTAAGACGATAGATGGCGAGCGGGCTGCCATGCCAGCACGCGGCGTTCGATCCATGAGATGACACCGAACAGCGTGCGCGCGATGAACGCCAGCATAAACACCGCAACGAACACAAGCGGCGTATCGAAATCGTAACGCGCGATGTTGATCCAGCGCCCCAACCCAGCTTCAGCACCGACAAACTCGCCGACGACCGCGCCGATTACGGCAAGCGTGGCGCTCACTTTCAAGCCGCCGAGCAAAATTGGTAGCGACGCCGGAATTTCGAGCTTGGTGAACAATTGCCAGCGCGTCGCATTTAGCCCGCACATCAGTTCATGAAGTTCATTGGGCACGCCGCGAATGCCGATAATCGTGTTCATCAACATCGGAAAAAACACGATCAAGCCGCTGATTACGATTTTGCTGGTCGCGCCATCGCCAAACACAATCACGAGCAGGGGCGCATAAGCGACCACAGGGGTCGCTTGTACGGCGACGATCAACGGCGAGAGTGCGTTTTCGAGCGTCTCGCTTTTAGCGATGAAGTAACCGAGTGTGACGGCGGTGCTCACGCCCACCAACAAGCCGAGCAGCATTTGCGAGACGGTCGTGCTGGTGTGCAGCCAGAGCTGACCATCGAGCAGTGCTTCCCAAAACCGCTCGACAACCGCGCGCGGTGGCGGGATGATAAATGCGGGATACAGTTCCAGCATTGTCACCAACTGCCACAGCACCAGCACGAACAAGAGGGTAAGCATGGGAATGAATGCGCGATAAGTCAGACGTGCGGCTGTACGTGCCGGACGCGTGCGCTGGCGAAGCAATTGTATACGACGTGTCGATGCTTGCATAACAAGCACTCCCGTTGAACCCGCGAAACTAAACGCGAAACCAACGGAGCGCGAGAAAAGGCGGCGTTGCTCCATTGTGCATGGCGTACATATGCCTAGACACATGTTCACCATACGCAAACGAGTATTAGCACCCTCGCAATACACGAAGGATGCAATATATGCCAAGCAAGAGAACGTGCGATATCTCGCGCGTCTCTTTCCCCTTCTCCCATCCAGACTTTAACTGTCGGCTCTGGCTTCTCACCAGTATCCACCGGCGCACGGCTGCCATGCCATGCGGCTCCCTGATTCCCTCGTGTGGATGCAATGACATTGGCGCATCCGGCGCGGGCGTGCAATCAGCGAAACGGGTCGCGGGCTTCATCGATCATCGACGGGTGTCGATTTCGATGTTACCGCCGGTAGGGAATTTCACCCTGCCCCGAAGGTTTGCTTGTATTGATATTATTATACAGATTTTTGCCAGACAACCATAGCAATCAGATGAGAAAAGCGCGTTCGTTACACGTCCTCATGCAGCACCGATACGTTAGGCAGCGTAAACGAAAAGCGCGCGCCTCCACCTGGTGCCTCGTCCACCCAGATACGACCTTCGTGGGCTTCGACGATATGCTTGCTAATCGCCAATCCTAATCCAGAACTGCCTTCGGTGCGCGACCGCGCCGGATCGACCTGATAAAACCGCTCAAAAATACGTTCGCGGTGTTCTGGTGCGACCCCTACCCCATGATCGCAAATGCTGATCGTGACCTGGTCGCCGATTTCGACGGCGTCGATAATAATCGTACTGTTGGGCGGCGACCACTTGATCGCGTTATTGAACAGGTTGATCAAGACGCGCACCGTTAGGTCACGATCTGCCAATACCTGGAGTTCAGGCGCGACATTGCTTTGTATCGTCACCATTTTCTCTTCGCTCAGGTCGCTCATCTGTTCGACCGTCTCCGCAATCACTTCTGGCAATAGGAACTCGAACATACGCAGCATCGCTTCGCCGCTTTCGATCATGCTCAAGTCGTGCATCGCCTGTACCAACCACTGCATCGAATCGACTTCACGCGCGATCGCTTTCAACGCCGACGCGCTCTGTTTACGTTTCGGTTTATCCTGTTCGTGAAACAGGCTTTCAATCGTCAAGCGAATATTGGTGATCGGCGTCCGCAATTCGTGCGAAATATTCGCCACCATATCGCGACGGGCACGCGCCAACCGTACCAGATCGCTGATATCTTGCAGAGCGACACCAATGAAATAATTGTCATCACGACGAAGAACCTGCACTTTGACACGATAGGTATTCTTGTCGATGGCGATCTGTTCTTCCAACGACTCTTCTTCGTTGATCAACGAATCTTCGATAATCGACAACAGTGTCGGCATATTGGTGACATTGACGATATGTTCACCAATCGGACGCACTTTCTCAAATAATGCTTCGGCGCTGTCATTGATGGCGATTACGTTAAAATCGCGATCAAGAATCATGAGCGCGTCGTAGGCAGCGTTTGCTAGCGTCAGCGCCAGCGCGACTTTGTAGTTGCGCTGACCTTCGCCTTTTGTCACCTGCTGCTGCAAGCGATTCAGTTCACGTTCGCGCTGCTCAATTTCATCACGCTCGACGAGCATGACAGCTTCTTGTGCTTCCAGTGTCGAGCGCATTGCCTTGAGCGTTTTTTCGTTTTGCGTCATCAAATCGCGCAGCGTTTCTGCCATGCGTTCGTAATCTGCTAACGATTGATGAAGCGCTTTCAACTGACGTTCACGCTCTTCGAATTGTTCGCTTACGGTTTCATCTGCCATTGAGAAGTTAACCTTCAAACCGATACCCTACCCCGCGCACGGTGACGATACGTTTAGGGTTTGAAGGGTCATCTTCAATCTTTTCACGCAGCCAGCGAATATGCACATCGACGGTGCGCTTATCGACAAAGTAATCGTATCCCCACACTTTCGTGAGAATGAGATCGCGTGAGAGCACGACGCCACGATTACGCATCAATTCTGCCAGCAAATCAAACTCTTTATTACTCAGTTTGGTCTCTTTGCTATCTTTGAATAAGCGTCGTCCTGTCAAACTCAAGCGCAAGTCGTTTGAAACCAGTTCATCCTGTAATGCTGGGCGACCCGGTGCGCGACGCATTACCGCCCGGACACGCGCGAGAAATTCGCCTAAGCCAAACGGCTTGACGATATAATCATCGGCACCGCTTTCCAGCCCGACGATCTTGTCCACTTCATTACCGCGCGCAGTCAACATAATGATCGGGATATGAGCCGTTGCTGCGTCACGCCGGATGATACGGCATAAACTCAGCCCATCCAACTTTGGCAGCATGATATCCAGGACGATCAAATCGGGATGTTCATCACGCAGCTTGTCCAACCCTTCTTCACCATCGATGGCAGTCAGGACATTAAATCCTTCGCCCCGCAATTTCTCCGCAAGATTACGTGCTAGTGTCTCGTGATCTTCAACGATGAGAACTTTCATCGAGTCTCCGCTCATTTGCACCCTCTGTTTCTCTTTAAGAATATCAAGACGGGACTAACAAATATTTAAGCGTTGGATCGGCTTTTTTAACATAGTTAGGCGTTATATGCACGCACTCCGCTTAATATGGTCGCAGCACGCACGGCATTTCGGATTGCTTGATCGAACACGAGCGTACCAAAAGCGCCGATCAGCGTGATATCGGCATCGATTTCTCCGGTCGCAAGCCCAAAAATCATATCGGCATCGAACATGGTATGCGCCGAGTTGATTGCGCGTGCTAAACCATCGTGTGCCATCTGTGCGATTTTGAGTGTGTTTGATGTCCAACTCGAATTCCGCGCACTTGGGTCAACGTATTATTTTTGCGTTATAAAAACGCCTCTGGGTAAGTTAAATCAAAAAAGCGGCTGCTATATAATGATAACAGTCGCTTTCATTGAAGTTTTATGTAGTAATCAGCACGAGCCAAGCGTAAGGACAAAAGAGAGGAAGAAGGCGATGGCGCAGAAAAGGCAGGACATCGCACAGGAGGAAAAGGAGGTTGGCAGTGGCGTACTCTCCCACGAAGCTGCCCTCGCAGTACCATCCGCGCTGGTGAGCTTAACTGCCGGGTTCGAGATGGTGCCGGGTGGACCCTCACCGCTCTGACCACCAACACACCCTGCTCCCCGTGCAACTGTCCTGTTTTCTGCACATCGCCTTCTTACTCTCAGTCGCGTTTCCACAAAACCAGGCGTCGCCGCCCGTCATCCACAGCCCACTTTCACCCACATCCACACGCTCGTGCGTCCGTTGTCCGCTCGCCCGTCGTGACTTGTTTGCTTTTGCTTGTTCCTGGTCGTTGTGGGGTGTCTTGCCCGGTTCGCTTCGTCTCTCGTGCCGCCGAAGCCTCCACCCTCCCCCATCACACGGTCAAAGCCTTCGACCATTAGTACGGGTCAGCTCCAGACATTACTGCCCTTCCACCCCCCGCCTATTCAGCTCGTCGTCTTCAAGCGGTCTTTCAGGGTTTCCCCCTGCGGAGCCTCATCTCGAGGTCGGTTTCCCGCTTAGATGCTTTCAGCGGTTATCCGCTCCGGAGATGGCTACTCGGCTGTGCACTTGGCAGTACAACCGACACACCAGCGCTCCGTCCATCCCGGTCCTCTCGTACTAAGGACAGATCCCCTCAAGCTCCTTGCGCCCATAGCGGATAGAGACCGACCTGTCTCACGACGGTCTGAACCCAGCTCACGTACCACTTTCATTGGCGAACAGCCAAACCCTTGGGAGCTTCTGCACCCCCAGGATGCGATGAACCGACATCGAGGTGCCAAACCTTGCCGTCGATGTGGACTCTTGGGCAAGATAAGCCTGTTATCCCCGGGGTACCTTTTATCCGTTGATCGACGGCGCTTCCACACGCCACCGCCGGGTCACTATGCCCGACTTTCGTCCCTGTTCGACTTGTCAGTCTCACAGTCAAGCTCTCTTGTGCCATTGCACTCGACGACTGATTGCCAACCAGTCTGAGAGAACCTTTGGGCGCCTCCGTTACCATTTAGGAGGCGACCGCCCCAGTCAAACTACCCACCTGACACTGTTCCCCATCCCGATAAGGGACGTAGGTTAGAGTTCAGACATACGCAGGGTGGTATTTCAACGATGACTCCACACTGGCTAGCGCCAATGCTTCCAAGTCTCCCACCTATCCTACACAACGCAATTCAAAACTCAACACCAAGTTATAGTAAAGGTCCACGGGGTCTTTCCGTCCTTCCGCAGCTAACGAGCATCTTTACTCGTACTTCAATTTCGCCGGGTCTATGGTTGAGACAGTAGTGAAGTCGTTACGCCATTCGTGCAGGTCGGAACTTACCCGACAAGGAATTTCGCTACCTTAGGCACTCTTGTTACTAACTGACTCATCGTCTGTGTGTGTCAGTCGGCCCGCACATTTCTGACGGGCTCCTTATGTCGCCATAAGGGTCGGACTATATCTTCACTCACTCTTTTCAAGTGAGGCCTCACGTGTAGTCTCTGAGGAACCCTTAAGGATCATGTCCAATGTTCGCGCTCGTTGTTTTCCGTTCGCATTCATAGTGAATGCGAGGGTTACGAGTTTCTCGAAACCGGAACTTGTCAAGTGCTCCTTGTTGCGCATCGCTCTAACGATTG
>JBBRAA010000013.1:0-79543 GCA_038207205.1 Aggregatilineales bacterium | reverse complement strand
AACATTCTCAATCGTGCATTAATGCAAAACGGATGGGACGCATCCGTGAACGATAACGTAGCGCCTCTGCCAACGCCGTAAGGCGACGGTAAGCGCAAGCGTCGTTCAGAAGCCCCTGCCTTTAGGCATGGGAGCGTCACGACCACTCTTTCTGCACAGGTGACAGAATCAAGGGTAGTTCAATCGTAAATGTGGTTCCATGCCCTACGCTGCTCTCGACAAGGATCTGTCCGTTGTGGCGCTCCACACAGTCTTTGACGATGCTCAAGCCTAAGCCCGTGCCATCCACTTCTGGCAACGAATTTATCCGATAATGGGGGTCGAAAATATGTGCCAGATCCTCGTCTGCGATGCCGATCCCATGATCGCTGACCTGCAATACAAGCTGATCATCGCGCTTACTTAACCGCAGTATAATTTCGCTTTTGAGGGGTGAATATTTGACCGCATTTGTAAGTAAGTTGAGCAAAATACGATTGATCAGGACATCATCCACGAGCGCGAAGTCCACCAATTGATCAGTATTGAAGATGAGACGATGCCCCACACCAACAGATTCTTGGATGTCCTGGATCATGACCTGACAAATGATCACCAAATTCGTCGGTGAAAGTTGCAAACTACGTGAGTCCAAAGCAGGATAATTAATCAGCGTTAAATCATTCAATAATTCAGTCACATAGTGAAGCTGCTTTGTGATGGTTTCTAAGCGTTCGCGTCGCTGATCGGCATCGATACGCTCAAAGTAACGGCTTAGAATATCGCGCGATGTGCCGATAATACTTAAAGGGGTTCGTAAATCGTGCGCTAAGTTTGCGATGAAGCGCTGTACCGTCGCGGAATGCTCTTTCTCCATTTTCAAACTTGCAATCAATCGCTCTTTTTCCAACGCCATTTGTTCGGCGCGTTTGCGCTCGGTGATTTGCTGCCCAATGCCAATACTCGACCCATCAGAAAGGCGGACGCTCGCCCATGCCGTATCCAAAACCTGACCTCTTTGCGTACTTATCTCGAAATCTCGCCAACCGGGTTGGGCGGAACTCATATAGGCAACGGCTTGCCGACGGTAATCTGGGTCAGGATAAAAAAGGGCTAAAGGATCGGCTTCTTGATTAAGCTCATCGACCGTCCACCCCAACTGATCGATCCAATAACGGTTTACAAAACGAACCTGACCATTTTCATCAAATAACGCGATCATCACAGGAATATGTTCGATAATTGATTGCAGCATCTCATTGATTTGCTGAAGTTTGGCATCACTGCGCCGGATATCGGTCACATCCATATTGACACCGATCAGGCTTATGACGCGATTTTTATCGTCGTGTATCGAATTGGCTGAACCCATCACGTAGCGAATGTCGCCATCGGGTCGGATAATACGATAGTTCACGTCAAAAATTTGACCGTCTACCGAGACCTTATTTAATTGCTCCAGGATGTACGCTCGATCGTCAGGATGCAGCAGATCGGTCCAGCTTTCGAGATCGTTGGTATATGCTTCTCGTGTGATTCCATAAATCTCCAACATTTGATCATTCCATTCCAGCTTTGCGTTAGTCATTTCTAAACGCCATATACCCAATTTGGCGGTCTTTATCAATAACTCGAGCTGGTCAATCAATTCCTTTTGCTGGTGTTCCAGCGTTTTATAATCCGTGATATCAAGTAAAAGCGTGTTCCAGAGCGTACTGCCATCTTCAAGTCGTCGGGGGGTGCCTCGTCCAGAAATCCATTTGGTCGAACCATCGTTCATACGAATACGCCATTCGTAATCCCAGAGCATCAGGGTTTCGGCAGACTCGCCAATACTTTCCCTAAACTTCTCCAAATCGTCAGGATGCACTTTTGCCCATATCTTACCGATATTGGCATACGCTTCTTCGACCGTCACCTCGAACAATGTGGTGACCGCTGCGCTGACAAATGGCACTTCATCTTCGCCATTGGGTTTCAATCGATAGCTCAATATCATGCCGGGTAAGCGGTTGGCAATATCCCTCAGCATCTCTTCTGTCCGTTGAGGTTCGGTAATATCGCGGGTGATCGCTAACAGGTAGATGATGGCATCGTTATCATCTAAGATTGGCGTCAAACGCGACTCATAGACCCGCGCCCCTTTGGATGTCAAAAAATCAAAGGTGACGATCTGTTCTTGCTTTGTCGCAATGACCGTCTGCCAATTTGATTTCCAGAACGTCACATTTTGTTCCGGCATTCCCAGTTCCTGGTCGGTTTTGCCGATCATATCTGTCGGGTTTAGTCCGGTCAGCACACCTAAAATTGGGTTCACATAGCAATAGCGCAAGTCCAAATCAAATAAAGAAATAGTATCCGTCGTATGCTCTAGCAGCTTTTGATAGGGGATATTTGAAAGGGGGGCGGGCAACGGCGGACTATCGAGTAATCGCATGAGTAAGTCATCTGTTGAACACGAGTCGAGCGTCGCGCGATTATGCAAACGCTGGAAGATTTCGGGTTCGATCGTCAATGTATTGACCATGTTCGTCTCACTCCATTAACAATAACGAGTGCGCGGTTCTACGAATCCACTTAATAATACCATGATTATAGCCATTCCATTTGCGCGTCTACAGATCAACGTCGATTGCTCAACAATGGCAGTTGTGCTCATTATAAGACCAGCGTCGGACGTAGAAAGAACTCATTTATCATTCATAGTAGAATAATTTTGTTCGACGCAAGTAGCTAACGTGGATGATCCACCGTATGCTTTGAGTTTCGGCGTTAACAAGGTCATGTTAAGGATATGCGATGCGGATTCAAGATTTGAACTGGATGCAGCTTGAAGACTATTTGACACGTGATGACCGCTGTGTACTTCCATTAGGAAGCACAGAGCAGCACGCTTATTTGAGTTTGTGCGTGGACAACATACTCGCCGAACGCATGGCACTCGACGCTGCACAGCCGCTCGAAATCCCTGTGTTTCCGGTATTGAACTACGGAATCACGCCGTATTTCCGCGCGTATCCCGGCAGTGTAAGCCTGCGAGTAGAAACCTATCTGCGTGTGATTGGCGATGTGCTGGACGGATTTGCCGAGCAGGGTTTCCGGCGGATTGTCATCGTAAACGGGCACGGTGGAAATAGTCCTGCACAAGGCTATGTTGCCGAATGGTTGGCTCAGCACACAGGCGTCAGGGTCAGGTTTCATAACTGGTGGAATGCGCCGAACACGTGGGCGAAAGTGATGGAGATCGATCCTGTGGCGTCGCACGCATCATGGATGGAAAATTTTCCATGGACGCGTTTACCCACTATCGCGCAGCCTGCCGAGCAGAAAGCGCCAATTGACTTCGATAAGATGCGCTCACTGCCGCCGCTTGCTGTGCGTGACTTATTAGGCGATGGGAATTTCGCGGGGCTTTATCAACGTCCCGACAGCGATATGCAAGCGATTTGGGATGTAGCGGTCGCCGAAACACGCGCGCTGCTCAGCGACGGTTGGTAAGCCATGCATATCCAATTTGCACAAAAAATAGTGATCGTAACCGGCGCGGCGCACGGATTTGGGCGGGCGATGTGCATTGCTTTTGCTGAACGCGGCGCGCACGTGTGGGGCTGTGATCTCCTAACAGACGAACTCGAAGAAACGAAACGCTTGTGCATCGATGCAGGTGGCACTTGTATGGTGCGTGCGCTCGATGTGCGCGATTTGGATGCAATCAAGTATTTTATAGATGAAGTAGGTGACGCCGATATCTTGATCAACAATGCCGGCGGGGTATTGGGGTATACAGGTAAACCGATGGAGCAGGTCACACCGACCGAATGGAATGATATTCTCGCGGTCAATCTGAGCGCGGCATTCTGGTTCGCGCACGGCATTGTGCCAGGTATGAAGGCACGGCGTCACGGGCGGATCATCAATATTTCGAGCGGGGCAGGGCTAACTATCAGCCTGACTGGCATTCAGGCGTATGCGACGGCGAAAGCAGGCGTTATCCACCTAACGCGTCAGCTTGCACATGAACTTGGTCAATTTGGGATCACAGTCAACAGCATTGCGCCGGGATTTGTGCGTTCCAATGCCAATACCGAACGTCAATGGCAATCTTATGGCGAAACGGGACAACAGCAGTTGATCGATGCCATCGCCATGCGACGTTTAGGCAGCATCGACGATATTACACACGGAGCGCTGTTCTTTGCTTCGGACTACGCCGGGTGGATTACGGGACAAGTGTTGTCGATTGATGGCGGAAAGTAGAAAACAGGGCAGCCGCATGGGTTGCCCACACGGTCAATCAGGAAATAGGATGTGTCTGTGACAAATCCCACGCATTCAGGCGTTCACCTGTGACGATGGACGCATCGACACCCGCCAGATACACGAAGGCGGGGGCGAGCAGCGCTGGATCAACCCATTTTTGCTTGAGTTCGATGGGATAATTCTCGTCGGACATCGGCGTATTCATTGGCGCGCCCGGCGTGACGCTGTTCACGGCGATATTGAACGCTTGTCCCTCCATCGACAGCACTTTCATCAAGCCTTCTTGTCCATGTTTGCCCGGACAATATACGACTTCTTTCACGAAACCTTTGATGCCAGACCCCGACGAAAGATAGACGATACTTCCGCCGCCCGCATCGATCATGGGCTGCCACACTGCTTTGGAAAGGATGAACGCGGCTTGCAAGATGATGTTCAGTTCTTGCTGCCACTGTGCAAACGTGACCTCTTGCATCGACCGTTCTTTAAGGAGTGCCGCGTTATGCACAAGCACGCGCGGCGTGCCGTAGGTGGCTAATGCCAGTTCGATAGCGGACTGCGTGGCAGTCGCGTCGGAGAGATCGACGGGGATCGGCAGGCAAGTTGTACCACCCGCGCGCAGTTCGTCGGCGAGCGCGTTCAATTTATCCGCCTGTATATCCAACAGTGCTAAAGTCATCCCTTGATGGGCAAAGGCGCGGGCGATAGCTAAACCTAAGCCCTGCGCCGCGCCTGTAACGACCGCGAATGATCCGTTGAGTTCAGTCATTACAACAGCCCGCGCACAAAGTGGCTGAAGCGTTCCAAGCCCTCATCAAATTCTGGCGATGCTTTAGTGAACGCGCCGCGAATAAAGCCTTCGCCCGCGCCACCGCCAATTGTTCCAGGCTGAAAGACGAGTTTTGCTTCTTCGCGTGCTTTTTTGACGAACGCCGCACTGGTCATACCGGTCGGGCGAATATCGATAAAGATGTAGTATGCGCCTTGTGGCGGACTATACGGCAGCGGAATCGCGTCCAGGGTTTGCATCCACAATTTGCGGCGGCGATCATATTCTGCGAGTACATCTTTGAACCAGTCACGTGGCTGGCTGAGCACTGCCAAACCGCCATACTGGGTGATAACATTCGCGCAAATCATCATGGCATGGTGGAAGGGCAGCATCCCTTCGATGAGCGGCGCGGGCGCGGTGATATAACCGAGGCGCAACCCGGTCATGCTGAAGCTTTTCGAGAAGCTGTTGATTGTGATCGTGCGGTCACGCATTCCCGGCAGCGATGCCATACTCGTATGTTGATTATCGTCGTAGACATAGTATTCGTAAATCTCATCCGATACGACGAGCAGATCGCGTCGCTGCGCCAGTTCTGCGATGCTCAGCAGCATCGCTTTTGAAAGGATCGTCCCGGTCGGGTTGTTGGGTGAAACGATGACGAGCGCTTTAGTTTGCGGCGTAATCGCGGCTTCGAGGTCGGCAACATCAATCGTGAAACCGCTTTCGGGCGTAGTCGCGACGGGGATCAGCGTGCCGCCGAGAATTTGTGCGTCGCGGGTGTACTCATCATAATGCGGTGATGGCGTGAGCGCATGATCGCCTGGATCGAGCAGAGACATGAGCGTCGCCATCAACGCCTCTTGCGCGCCCGCTGTGACAATGATCTCACTGGTAGGGTCAACCGTCATCCCATTTTCGGATTGCAGTTTCGCGGCAATTGCTTCGCGCAGTTCGGGGATGCCCGTCCACGCCGTGTACTGTATCCGCTGTTGAGTCAGCGCGTTCTGCATCGCCTCAAACACGAAATTCGGTGGGACAAAATCCGGCGTGCCACTGCCCAGGTTGATCAAGCCCGGAATCGGCACTGAAGTCTGCTTGCCGAGCGAACCGAACAGGTTACGCGCGCGATTCGAGAGATATTTCTGATAATCCATATCGTTTTCCTATGTCAGTTGAATCCAACGGCGTTCGCGCGACGACTTTCGCACCGCATCCATCGCCACTTGCGTCCGCAGCCCGTCGGCAAAGGTCGCGCCTTCGCGCATCGCTCGTCCGTCGCGGATCGCGCTGATAATTTCCTGCATCATCGCCACTACAGACACGTTCCAGATGCCTTGATTAATGCCTGGCAGCGCTGCGTTCGGGTCACTTTCGCTTATGTCCTGAAAATCTTCACCTGCACGCGCCAGCCACAGCTTTTCGTCGGCATCGGTCAGCTTGATCGTGCCTTCGCTCCCAAAAATCTGAATCTGGTTAGGAATTCCGTGTCGCGCCGCACCGCTTAAAAAAATCGACGCCAATGCGCCCGACTGCATTTCGGCGGTGAAACTCACTTGATCATCAGCGGTGGCTGTCCAGTGTTCACCTGTATTTTTATCGACACGATCTGGCACCATGACGGCAATTTGTCCACTGATCGCACCGATGTCACCGAGCCAAAAGCGCAGCAGGTCGATTTGATGCGATCCGTTCGCCCCCAGGCGACCGCCGCCCATTTCATCCAGCGACCACCAATCGTCCGCCGGACGGCTGGTCGGGTCGCCCCACGTCGCTGAAATGTTGACCACGTTGACATGGCGGACACTGCCAATAATGCCATCGTTGATCAACTGGCGAATTTTGCGCCGGTTCGGGTTGAAGCGCAGTTCGTGACCGATGGCATGAACACGCTGGCGCGATTCAGCGTAGTCGAACATGTGCGCTGCCTCGTCGGCGTTCATTGCTGTTGGTTTTTCGCACAGCACATGTGCCCCGCGCGCTAACGCGGCAAGCGTCATCGGCGCATGATAGATCGTCGGGGTGGCAATACCGACAAAATCGAGATCATGCTGTTCAAGCATCGTTTGCCAATCATCATAGGCGTGTGGAATCGCAAACTCGTCTGCGACTTTCTGCGCGTTTGTAAGCTGAGCGCTGGCGATAGCGACAACCTCGACATCTTCAATCGTCCTGAGCGCTGGCAAATAAGCGGCGCGCGCAAAACTCGCGCCGATAATCGCGGCTTTAATCGTCATAACAGCCTTACTCCCATAACCCGCGTTCTTTAAGGACTTCACCCACTGCGCGGAGATTACGCAGTTCCGCTTCTGAATAATTGCGCGAAATCATCACGCCGCTGCCACCGCCGTCGAATCCAGCATGGGTCGCCGCCTTAATTTCTTCGGGGGTGATCGACTTGGTGCTGCCGCCGTCACCCACGCCCACGCCAATGCCGGGATAGACTTTGCAGCGCCCGCCTGTATCCGCGATCAGGTTCGCCGTCCATTGTTTGACATAGTCGGGCTTGAAGCCCGCCAGCGGCGCGTAGGCGCGTGGCGCGATGAACGCGTCGAGATTGAGAATTGTCGCCAGCGCGTTATACGCACCATCAGGGGTTGCATCCGCGAGCACGCCCTTTTGCCACGAGTCGGAGAAGTTGGTAAAGCGTGCGCCCGCAGGTGTGTTATACAGCACGGGCTTTAAGAAGTCAGCGTATTGCGCGTAGTCCGATTGATCGTACTGCGCCTTCAGGTACGGGTTATAGGTGTTGATGAGCTGCCAGATGCCAAACCCGACCTCGTGTTTTGGGTCGTAGAACTTAATCGCCCCGGCGATCTCGTGATACAGCGCCTGATGCGCGTCCAGCCACATCTTTTCCCACATCAATACTTCTGGGTAATGCAGCAGGTGACGGAGCAGGGTGACGAAGACGCCATCGCGTGGGCGGTCGCCAGTGCGTACACCCGCTAAGAACTGATCGATTTTGCGGTAGCCTTCAATCGCGCGCCCTGAATCAATCCCACGCGCGCGACCTTCCGCGATGAAGTACGCGTCAAACCCGGTTGTACTATCGGCGCGAAAAATATCCATCAGCGGACTTTGTCGTTCAATGCCCCACAACATGCCGTCAAGTTCGTGATGACTGAACCAGTCATCGATGACGCTTCGCCACCACGCTCGATACTGCGGGTTGAGCAGCGAGGGGCGCGTCGCTGTTTTGCCCCAGTGATCGCGGTCGAGCAGTTGGTGAAAGCCAGGCTGCCAGATGTGCCGAATCGCAGAACTCGCCGTTTCACAGTAGTACGTGTAAACCTTCATGCCGCGTGCTTTGGCAGCCGGAATGACATCCTTCAGCGTGTCGAAACCCTGATACAGCGGGTCGGGCGCTTTGAAATGTTTGTGGTCGGTCGATAAATAATAATCCGGGTCGGGTTCATAGAATGCGCCGCCCTGCAAATGATCCGACTCTTGCACGCCGTGATCGGGAAAGCCATACGGGGCGCGTCCAGCGTTGCCATAGCTCCAAGACAGGGCAGAAATCATGAGCGCGTTAACGCCCGCTTCGCCCTGTAGAATATCCAATACAGGTTCGACGCCTTCATCAATAAAGCTGATCGCGCCGATTTGAATTCCTACAAATGTTTTAGGCATAACATCTCAACTTTGTGCTCTGAAAGAAAATTAGCCCCGTCGTAAACGCGGGTCTAAGAAGTCGCGCAGCCAATCGCCCAGAATATTGAGCGACAGCACCGTGAGCATGATCGCCATGCCAGGGAATACCGCCAACCACCAGCTTCCGCCCAGCAGTTGATCACGGCTTTCAGCGAGGATGCCACCCCACGTCGGGACGGTTGGTGGAACGCCCAAGCCCAAAAACGACAGCGAGGCTTCGGCAAGAATGACGCTTGCGACGTTGAACGACGCGATAACGATCAATGGAGCAAGGATGTTGGGTAAAATCGTCAGCGCCATGATGTGCCAGTCACGCGCGCCAGCGCTGCGCGCCGCTTCGACATATTCGCGCTCGCGTTGAGCGATAGTTTGGGCGCGCGCAATGCGGGCATATGTCACCCATTGGCTGACGCCGAGCACCACGATCAAATTGAGAACCCCAGTCCCCAACACGACTAACACCATAATCGTGAGCAGAATAAAAGGAAATGCGAGTTGGATATCTGCCAGACGCATGATGATGTCATCGACGCGCCCACCTAAATAGCCGCTTACGATGCCTGCCGTCGTGCCAATGAAACCGCCTATGACGACCGATGCCATACCGACGAATAACGAAATGCGCGCGCCATAAATCACTCGTGAAAGCACATCACGTCCAAGCGCGTCTGTGCCGAGCGGGAAATCAACCACGCCTTCTGCATTTGGCGTCATCGGTGCTTGCAGGCGCAGAATCAACGTTTGTCGGTTCGGGTCTTTTGGCGCGATTTGCGGACCAAACAGCGCAAGGAAAAACATTACGCTCAAAATAATGATCGCCAGAATTGGCCAGCGCGCTTTGAGCAGGCTTCGACGCGCACGGCGTAATTCAAGCGCGGCGTTATTGCGCGTTATCTTCGCCACTTGGGGGGTGGTGATTACCGTCGTATTTTGCTCGATTTTTTGCGCCATGAAGGTTCCGCCTTATCTCAACCGGATGCGCGGATCAAGCTGCGCGTAGAGCAAATCGACTATCAGATTCAGCATGATAAACAACAGTGAGAATAAGACCACCGCTGCTTGCACAAGCGGTATATCGCGCTGGTTGATGGCGTTGAACACCAACCGTCCGACGCCGGGCCACGAAAACACGGTTTCCGCAACGACAACGCCGCTCAACAAGAAACCAAACTCCAAGCCCAGAATAGTCACAACCGGCAGCAGCGCGTTACGGAATGCATGGCGAATAATCACCCGCCATTCAGATAAGCCCTTCGCGCGCGCGGTGACGATGTAATCCTGCGAGAGGACTTCGAGCATCGATGACCGCACCAAACGCGCATTCCGCGCGAGCGAAAATACGCCGACGGTGATTCCCGGCAGGATCAAATGCAGGAAGGCATTAGGAATATTGCTGATCGCCGTACTAAAATCACCATCCAGTGCGGGCTGTAGTACAGGGATATGACCGGAAATAGGCAGCCAGCGCAGCCCCAGACCAACCGATAGGATGAGCATGATGCCGAGCCAGAATCCGGGTATGGATTGTCCAATCATGGCGAAAAGCATGATGCCACCGTCGAGCGGTGTGCCGCGCCGCGTGGCAGAGATGATGCCGATGGGAAGCGCCAATATCGTCGAAAAGATCATCGCAAAAAACGTCAGTTCGAGTGTTGCGGGGAGTCGTTCAAGCACGAGTTCGAGCGCGGGTTGGCGCGCCCGCAGCGATGTGCCCAGGTCGCCTTGCACCAAGCGCCCAAGAAAGTCGAAATATTGGACAGGCAAGGGGCGATCAAAGCCGAGCTTCTGCCGGGTCTCAATGATCTCCTGCTCGCTCGCGCGTTCGCTGACATACAGGTATGTTGGGTCGCCCGCGAGATGGAGCGTCAAGAACGACAGCAGCGTCACCCCTAACAGCACCACAATCGACTGTAACAGCCGCCGTGCAATGTAACTTCCCATACTTTTTGTCCAGAAAATGGTCGGGGTGAGAATGACCTCACCCCGACATTTACGAATTATAAAAGTTACTTGACTGTCGCGCTGTAAACGACAATTTGTTCGTCACGACGCGCTTGCCAATCGATGCGATTGCTCACACCGTAGAAATCGGGTTGGAAGTAGAGCAGCAGCCATGGGGGATCGTTGTAGAAGACTTCCAACATTTCGTCGACGACAACACGTTCGGCTTCGGAGTCGAGACCGGCAGTGGAATCCCACAGGGTGAACCATTCTTCGTTCAGCCAATTGGTGTAGTTGGTACCTGCATCCGGCGCGGAGAGGTCAGCCATATCGTAGAGCGCGCTCCACGTGGAACCGCCGGAACCAAGGAAGAACAATGGACCGATATTCTTTTCACGGACGCGGGGCAGATAGTCCGAGCTCCAGTCGAGAATTTCAACGGTTGTCTGCACGCCAACATCGGTCAGGTATTGACCAATTGCCTGCACCACATTCGCATCATTCAGATAACGACCACGTGGTCCTTGCAGCGTGATTTCAAAACGCACGCCGTTGTCGCCACGCGGAAAACCAGCTTCATCTAACAGGCGTTCTGCTTCAACCGGATCGAACGGATACGGTGCGAGCGCGGTGTTGTTGTTCGGCGGGTTGACCATGCTGGTCGCGCGGTCACATTCCGTGCCGAGCAACGTGGTGCAGATCGTGGCAACGTCAACGGCATATTGCATCGCCACGCGCACATCCGTGTTCTGGATCGCGTCGTAGCCGGGTGCATCCGCGAAGGCTTCACCAAATTGGAAACCGACATACATGCGGCGCGTGCCAGAGACAGCTTGAACTGCCGCCGTACCAGAATTTTCAACCGCAGCGACTTGATCCGGCGGCACATTGGCGATGATATCGACGTTGCCAGCGATCAGTTCTGCGACGCGTGTCGAAGCTTCGGGAATCACGCGCCAGTAAATTTGATCGAAACCAGCAGGGAGCAGCGTGTAATCCGGCACTTTTTCGATCAACACATAGTCATCACGCACCCATTCGACAAAGCGATAGGGACCCGAACCGACAGGGCTGTCAGCGGCTTCTTCTAGGGTAATGCTCGAATAGTAGTCCTGGCAGTGAATATAGACTTCGGACAGCAAACCAAGACGCAGCGGTTCAGACTGGGCACGATCCGTAATGATCGTCGCTTCCAGGTCGCCATCGACGCGGGCATCAACATAGCCCACCGACGGGAAGACAAAACCAGCCGTGTTGCCGGTGAATGCATTCGCCGGGTCGGCGGCACGTTGGAAGCTGTACACGACATCATCCGCCGTCAGTGCTTCACCGTCATGGCAGGTCAACCCTTCATTAAGGGTGAACGTCCATTCCGTACCATCTTCAGAGATGGTGTACGAAGTCGCCAGATACGGATCCAGCGTGCCCGAATCCGAAATTTCAAACAGCGTGCCATACAGGTGATTGAAAATGTTCGATTCGGCACGAGAGCCGACGAGCGCTGGTTCGAGCGCACCAACATCAACGCTTTGTGCGATGATCAGCGTGGACTCATCCGGGGTCTGTGCGCTAACTACTAGGGTCGTTGCGGCGAGCAACAGGACAATGAAAAGCAAAATGAAACGGGTTCTACGAGTCATTTCTTGAACACTCCTGTCTAAATACACATGCTTACGGCGATGCAGTGGGTCATGACCTAACAGTTAATTTATGCTTCGCGCCTCCCCCTGTTCCCCTTGTATAAAACCACCCAAATTTTGAGGCAAGACGCTGTTGATATGTACACAGCGATCCTCTCTAGTGGAAACGACACAGGCGTAAACCATCGCCAGCGAGTTGATGTGATCGCGTCCGCTGCATTGAAGAGGTTTACCGTCAATCACTGTGTCTGTGAACGCATGGAGTAAATCTTGTGTTTCGGCGATCCACTGCTCATGCGGGGGAAGCGGGATAGGTGTCAAGGCGCTGTCGGCGTGGCGAGCATAGAACAAATCGCCGAATTGGTGGCGCTGGCTGATCACACCATTGGTGCAATCGGTGCGCCATTCAAAACCTGGTTGTGACCAACCGCCTTGCCATGTTCCTTGATAATTGATGATCATGCCGTTCTCGAAGGTGAACAGCGCGGCGACGTTCGCATCACTCGCGTACATACTCCATGACGGATTCCATGTGCGCGCCTGTACTGTGACAGGATTGCTCGCATACACATAGCGCATCAGGTCGAAATGATGGATGGATTGCTCCCACAACATGGGCTGATCCATCGTCAATGGATATTTGTTCAAGTCAGCACGGTTACCATCACGGTAACGTTCGTAGGTAAAACGGGCAAATTCTGGTGTGCCAACAGCGCCATCCGCCAGTAACCTCATCGTTTCTTTGGTGACATCCAGATAGCGGAAATTCAACCCGACCATCATGGAAATCCCTGCTGTCTCGGCGATATTGACGATTGCTGCCGCTTCGTTAAGGTCGAGTGCAAGCGGCTTTTCAACTAACAGCGGTAAACGACGAGCAGCAACGGCGCTCACCTGGCTCATGCGCCCGATGGGTGGGTTCGCTAACACAACCGCATCGATATCGGGCAGAGCATCAAGTGCTTCTTCAACCGAAGGAAACGCAGGATGAACGCCATGTTGAGCCATCATACGTTCAATGGCAGCCGCATTTGGATCGGCGTAGGCGACGATTTCAGTATTTGGTGAACGTCTCAGGACTTCTGCCCAATGCCACCCCCGTACACCCAACCCGCCGAGTAAAACGCGCAAAGGGGTTGTCATAATGAAGCTTCCAATTGCGGCGTGAACCACAGCACAGTTTTGAGCAGTCCGCTGCGAAAATCTGTCCACGCATCGAAATCTGTATCGGCTTTGAGACGTGTAGGGAGCATAAAACCGCGAAACGGTGCGGCGCTCGCATTCTCAACCGCTATTTTTATATCTGGAAAGAGTTCGCGGAGTTCGTCGGCAATCATGGACGCGCTCAGGATGGAACCTGATGTGACATGATACATTGCGTGCGGTAATACAGGCGCATCGAGCAGGGCGTGCAGCGCCGCGCCAACATCTCCGGCGTACGTCCAATCAACCGGATGAATGCTGTTAGGAACGATCATACGACCATCCGTGAGCGCGTCACGGATCAAGCGGGCGACCAGGCTTAGGTGCGGGCGCGAGGCGCGGATAAACTCGTTTGCGCCGTAAATGTTGCCCAGCCGCACCGCGATCACATCGCGGTTGTAAATCTGTTTCAGCGTCTGGATCAAGAGTTCGATGGCGTGCTTTTCCACTGCATACAAGCCATTTGGAGTCGTCGGGGTATCTTCCGTCAAAACAGCAGCCGGACTGCCGCGAAATACCGCGCTTGAACTGATGAAGATCAGACGCTGGACGGCGTGATCGCGCGCCCAATCGAGCATCGCCAGCGCAGGCAGGATGTTTGACCGGAAATGATCTTCGGGGGTTTCGCCTTGCGCTGGATCTGCCGTGATCGCCGCACCATGAATCACAAAATCAGCATCTAATGTCGGCAGACGGTTCAAATCAGAGGTGATTACGACCACGCCGCGCAGTGCAAATTGTTCAGCAACCAGCGGATCAAATGCCCGATCAACAGCAATCACTTGATACCCTAAATCGACCAGCGTGAAAACGATGTTGCTACATACGAATCCGCCGGCTCCAGTGACAAGCACGCGCTTCATGCTTTCCCATCCTCTGTAGGTGCAGTGTCCCACAACTCAGCGATTAAATCGCCGGCAGATGAAATGTGTTCCTGGATCAAACGCGTAGCAAGCAGTTCGTCGCACTGCGCGATGGCTTCAATAATGGGCAGATGGTTGTACGCGATTTGTGTGATGTCGCGATTTTTACGGTTACGGAGTGTCATCACCTGGCGGACGCGGAGCGATACCGAATTCCACGTCGTTGATAATAAACTGTGTTGGCTGCTGTCGATTAGCAGGTTATGAAACTGGCGATCAATGTTGTTGACCAGTTTCCGGTCGCCCTCCTGCGCGGCAGTCAGCATGTCTTCGTAACATTGGCGCAGTTTGATCACGTTATCGGGATTGTTCTGTGCGATCAAGCGTTGTAAGGCGAAGGTTTCGAGAACACAGCGCAGACTATACAGTTCTTCAATATCGGTACGGGTAAGCGGCTTGACGACGGTACCGCGATACGGTGTCACTTCAACCAGCCCCTCATGACTTAGAAATTGCAGCGCTTCACGAAGTGGGGCACGACTAATGCCCAACTGTGCCGCGATTTCCATCTCGATGAGCGGTTGTCCCGGTTTGAATTCACCGCTGACAATCGCTTCGCGCAGCACGTCTACCACACGCTCACGCAGTGGTTTGTTTTCGATATGAAGCGGGTTGTTGGTGGAATTGCTCATAAACTTGACAACGATCTGCGCTATTCTTATACTCTTGTTGATTGTCGACAATTGACAATCGACATTTAGGATTATAACGAGGCATTACAGAGTGTCAAGCAATTGGTAAAAATAGACGCAGAAAGTTTAGACGATGACCATGACCTTGAAGACTAATGAAGCACAGCTCGTGAAGATGGCAGTCATGGGCAGCATTAGCCAGCCCAGTCTGCGCTATCCTGGCTACACACTTGACAAGAACGGCGTCGGGCGTGTGCTGCCTGGCATGTCGGGAGTCGTCTACAACGCTCGTGTCGGTGATCACGCTTTCGGCTGGTCAGGCGATCACGTAGAGCCGGGCGTCTCGATTGCCAACCCCGATAGCGGTGGTGAATACGCGCTTCATTACCTGACGTGTATTGGCAACCGCGCGGTGGTGACGAGCGGTTTGGCGAAAGGTGCGGAAGGCATCGTGACGGGCGAACACGCCCGCCTCCTGATTGATTTTTCGTCCGATGCCAATGATCTTTTGTGCGTGGGCGACTCGATCCAAATCTTCGCGTATGGACGTGGACTTCAATTGTTGGACTTCCCACAAATCGAACTCAAAAAATGCAGTCCTTCATTAATTCACGGCATCCCCATGCAAATGAGCGATGACGGCAAAAAACTACGCGTGCCAGTCACGATGGAACTGCCGCCGCGCATTATGGGGTCGGGCGCGGAACTTAATTCGGAATACGTCGATCAAGACCTCATGTCGGGCGACCGTGCGCTTATGGCGGAACTGGGAATCGACCAGATGCGTCTGGGCGATCTGGTCGTCATCCCCGACGCCGATCACCGCTGGGGGCGGGGCTATCGTAAAGGCGCGGTGACGATTGCCCTTTGTATTCATGGCGATTCGATCATGACCGGACACGGTCCCGGTATTCTCACATTGATGACAACCGCCGACTCGTGTATCGAATGGGTGATCGACCCATCTGCCAACATTGCTAACTATTTGAACATCCGCGAGGTGGTATGAGCGCTAGAACCAATAAAGACAAAATTGTCTGCGTTTCGGTCATGGGACAAGTAGCCTCCCCGTCATTTCCGGGATTGCCCGCGCAGCCGTATTCACTCGACTCGCATGGGCGACCGTACCTGATGCCCGCCTATGGAGGCATCGTTTATAACGTGTCGGTCGGCGACTCAGCCTATGGGTGGCTGGCGGATAACGTGCACCCCGGCGTCAGTATTTCGCTCAAAGATGAAAACGGCAATCGTGGCTTAAACATCCTCGCGTGTGTTGGCAATACCGCCATCGTCATGTCCGGCGATGCGAAAGGCACACGCGGCGTGGTGACTGGTAAGTCTGGGCGTTTTTCCGAACATGTCATTATCCACTTTGATAAAGCTGCCCGCGAAAAAATGGCGATTGGCGACAAAATTATCATTCGATCGCAAGGCGTGGGCATGGATTTGCTCGATCATCATGATGTAATGCTCAAGAGTTGTTCGCCCGAACTGATCGAAGGCTTAGAAGTGACGACCGGATCGGATGGGCGGGTCAATGTTCCAGTGGTCGCCACGATTCCGCCGCACTTGCTCGGCGCGGGCGCAGGTTTAACGAGCGAGGGTGGATCGCTCCACATTCAGAGCGGCGATCGAGACGCGCTCAAAGACGCAGGGCTGGATACGCTGCGCCTGGGAGATGTCGTCGCGCTGGCAGACTATGACAGCAGTTGGAATCACGGGTATTTTCGCGGCGCGGTTGGCATTGGTGTGGTCGGGCAGGGCGATAGTCCACGTTCGGGTTATGGTCCCGGTATTACCTTGATCATGACAAGCGCCAGCGGTGGAATTAACCCCGTCGTCAGTCCCCACGTCAATTTGAGCGATGTTTTTTCGCTGAACAATTAGGAGTTCAATGATGCCTGACGGGAAATACATCAAACATATGGCGTTTGCCGTGCGCGATGCACACGCCGCGCTCAACACCTATCAACACTATCTGGGCGTCGGTCACGATGCTGAAGTCCACGACTACCTGAAATCGCGTAACCGCGTGGCGATTTTCTGGGTGGGCGAGGTGGAATATCAACTGTGCCAATCAATGGATGAAGGCGGACGCTTCGACGCCTGGATCACGCAGCGCGGTTACGAAGGCTTGCATCATATCTGCTACGCTGTGCCAGATATTGACGTTGCACTCGCAGAAGCGCAAGCCAATGGCGCGACGCTCAAAGAATGCAACGCGTGTAAAGTCAAAGGGAGTCATGTCCACCCCGAAGGATGGGTCGCGTTTCTCGATCAAGAAGCAGGCGGCATTGAACTTGAAGTGATGCAGGTGTATACGCCTGAACAGTTAGAAGCATATAAAGCAGTCAAGGGGATTTAGCGATGGCAATTACCTTGGTGAGAGTCCCCGTTGACCAACTAGAAGATTTTACATTCCGCGCTTTCACCGCGATGGGCGTCTCGCACGAAGAAGCGCGCTACTGCACGCGCGGGTTGATGCAAAGCGAACTGCGGTGTTTGCCGGGTCAAGGTCAGGGCGTACGGCGCTTGCCCGTATATCGTGAGCGCATCGGCAGCGGCTGGATTAATCCCGGCGCGCCCTTTGAGATCGTCAAAGAATCGCCCGCGCTGGCTTTGATCGATGGGCATAACGGATTAGGCTCGGTTGTCGCCCAAAAGTCGATGGAACTGGCGATCCAGAAGGCGAAGATCAGCGGCATTGGTACGGTAATCGTGCGTAACAGTACGCATTTTGGTTCCTCCGCTGTTCCCGCCCGATTAGCCGTAGAACACGACATGATCGGCGTTGCGATGACCAACGCAGGACCCGAAATGGCACCGTGGGGTGCGGCGTCAGGGGTGGTCGGCACCAACCCGTGGGGGATTGCAGCGCCAACCGGGCGCGATTTTCCAGTGGTGTTGGATATTGCCCTGACGACGGCGGGCAAAGGCATGATGCAGTGGCATCAGCGCGAAGGCAAGAAGATGCCGCTCGATTGGGCGCTGACCCCCGATGGTGAAGAGACCGACGATCCATCGGCAGCTATGAAGGGCGCGCTGCTGGGGATTGGACAGTACAAAGGGTATGGGTTGTCAATGCTCACCGATGTGATGACCGGCGTTTTGGGCGGCGGCGGCTTCGGCTTAGCCCCATACAGCAACCCCGCCAGGCAGGATGTTTCGCACCTGATGTTCGCCATTGATATTGGCTGGTTTATGCCCATCGATGAATTCAAAGCGCGCATGGATTCATTCATCAACGATATCAAGTCCGCGAAAAAGCGACCTGGTGTCGAAGAAATTTTTGTGCCGGGTGAAATTGATCACCGTCGCGAATACAGTTATCGCCAGCATGGCGCACAGCTTGACGCTGTGATCTTCGATCAACTGGCGGAACTGGCGCAAACGCTCCAGATCGATTTTCCGTTTGAACGCGAGGTGATCTCCGCATGAGCATCTCGCTGACTCTAGCGCGACCGTTAGCGCGGCGTGTGGTCGATTTGCCCGAACCGATGCAGAACCCAACGATAATGCCTGTACCCGAAGGCGTGATCGATAAAGCATTTGAGGCATTGGATGCCGGACACACGCATTACACTGACCGTCCCGGTATTCTGCCGTTACGGTCACAGATTGTGAACGCGCTCAATCGTCACTATCGACTCGAACTCAACGCCGATGCTGCGACGATCACCTGTGGCGCGACCGAAGCGCGGTTTGTCGCACTCAAACAACTGGTCGCATCGAGTTCAACAGTGCTGCACGCCGGAAGCGGATCGGTTTTGCAAGCCGCCGCACACTTAATTGGTATCAATCTGGCGACGACGCCCGATCTAAATGTGAGTCTGGTTTATCTCACCCCGCACGATGTTCCGGCGCAAGTGCTGGCGTTGTGCGCCCAAGCCGTGTTGCACGGATGGTGGGTACTTTTCGACGTATCGAGCGGGCTGACCGGAGATTTTCATCCTGCACAGCGCGCCGATCTTGCGCCGCAGGTGATCACCGTCGGCAGTTTTTCGTCCACACTTCCCGGTTGGCGGGTCGGGTGGATGGCAGGATCGAAAGCCGCGAACAAGCTTCGTGCTTACAAGCAAAGCATGACGATTTGCACGACCAGCATTTCGCAATGGGCGGTGCTCGGCTTGGAGGATGTGTAAATGAATAACGCCAACCCCAACATCCCAGAGGACGTGCGTACAGTCGCCGCCGACGGCACCCAACTGCGCTACAAGTTGATGGAACTTTCGGCGCAGTACCCTGATGCGATCGCACTAGGACGTGGTGATCCCGATTTAGCGACGCCCGTGCACATCATCGAAGCAGCGAAAGCCGCCATCCGCGATGGACATACCGCATCAACGCCGGTGGCAGGATTGCCTGAACTCCGTGCCGCGATTGCGGCGAAACTGCGTGCTGAAAATGGGCTGCACGTTGACATCGAGAACGTTATTGTGACAACAGGCGGGCAAGAAGGCTTGTATCTCGTCATGCAAACACTGCTCGATGCGGGCGATGAAGTACTCGTGCCTGACCCGCGCTATACGTCGTATGACGAGGCAATCGCCAGCGCAGGCGGCAAGATCGTACTTGTCCCCACAACCCACGAGGACGCATTTAATCTACGCCCAGAAGCGATTGAAGCGGCGATCACGCCCAAAACGAAAGTCATCCTCATCATCACGCCCAGTAACCCGACGAGCGGGATTGTCACGGAAGACCGCCTACGCGCGATTGCCGACATCGCCATCCGACACAACTTGATCGTGATCTCCGACGAGATTTACGAAAAATTCCTGTTTGATGGCTGGCAGCATTTCAGCATCGGGTCGCTCCCCGGCATGGAAGACCGCACGATCACACTGAACGGCTTCTCTAAAACCTATGCGATGACGGGTTTCCGCGTGGGCTATGCTGCCGCCCCGGTCAATTTCATTCAGGCGATGACGCGCGTCAAGGCGGCGACGACTGGCGCCGCGGCGGCGGTTAGCCAATGGGCAGCACTGGCGGCGCAAACCGGAACACAAGCCCCAATCGAAGAATTTCATCGTATTTATGCCGAACGGCGCACGTTGATGATGGACGGCTTAACCAGTTTGGGGTTGAACTACAGCGATCCACGCGGTGCGTTTTTTCTATGGACGAACAGCGCATCGACGGGAATTCATGCGACGGAACTCGCATATTTACTTTTGAAAGAGGGGCGCGTCTTGATTTTTCCCGGCAACGCCTTTGGTGAAAACTGGGGCAGCTATCTACGAATCAGCATCTTGCAATCGACGGATTTATTGGTGCAGGCGTTAGAACGAATGCGCCCGATTATTGAGCGTTACCGCGCTCAGGAGTCAGCATGACAAATTTGATTGTTGGCAGTGTAAACGCTCCAGTCGGAACACGGGTTAGAGGCGTGATTCCGGTCACCAATTTACCCGGTGGACGTCCCTTGGAAATCCCGATTATTGTGATCAACGGCGCATATCCGGGTCCGTGTGTGTGGGTGGACGCCGTAATTCATGGCGATGAACCAGAAGGGACGCTGGCATGTCATCTGGTGGATGCCGTGCTTGACCCCACTAGCCTGCATGGCAGTGTGATTCTTGTCCCGGTCTTGAACGTCCCTGCGTATGAAGCCGCACAGCGCGGCAACCCGCTCGATACCTTCAGCTATGACTTGAATCGCATTTACCCCGGCAAAGTCGATGGTTATTTGACCGAACGTCTCGCATATGCGCACAGCGTATGGCTGCGCGAGGTCGCGACCTATGAAATCTCTATCCATTCGGGCGGTGCGCACTCGTACTTATCCGAAACCATCTTCGCCACTACGGATAACAAAGCTATTGAACTGGCACAAGCAATGGGCAAGGATTGGTCGCTCATCCTCAAAAGCTTTTTGCCGAAAGGCAGCCCGCCCGCCGTGATGTTTGAAGCGGGCAAGCAAGGAATCACGGTTGAACTTGGTGGTCGTCCGGCAACTTCCCCATCGGACTTCTTTCGATGTGGTCGTGTGTTGGCGGATGGAATCCTCAACGTGCTGCGGTATTACGGCATGATCGAGGGTGAGCCGACGGTTGCCGATCGGTGGCTGACAGGCGTGCAGCACGCCCTGCTTGCGCCAGTGAGCGGTTTATTCCTTGCCGAAACGTCGCTTGGTTTCCAGAAGCCGATGAACAAGGGCGACGTGATCGCGCGCATCGTCAGCGTATATGGCGATGTCTTGGTAGAACTGCACGCACCGACCGACGGCATGATTTTCGGGTTACGCGCGCTGCCCAATGTGCAGACGGGCGAATGGTGCTGTTTCTATGCCGAGATTCAGGGCGAACTGCCGAAAGCGACACGGGCATGACGCTCGTTGAACTGCTGCAAGCGCTGATACGGATTCCGTCGCCTAATCCGTCGGGAGATACGCGTGCAATCGCTGAATTTATCGCCACGACAATGGCGGAGGCGGGGTATCAGGTCGCGCTGCGTGCGCCAGATATCAAACCCGAAGCCGTAAGCGTAATTGCCACACTTGGACATGGTGATCCGGTGATCATGCTGCACGCACACATTGATACCGTGCCGATTGCCGCTGACGAGGCGCACCACTGGAGTGTTGACCCGTATGCGGCGATCATCAAAGATGGGCGCGTGTATGGCAAGGGGAGCGTGGACGATAAAGCGCCGCTTGCCGCCATGATGCACACGCTGTTGTATGCTGCTCAACGGGGAACCCTGCACGGGACATTAGTGCTGGTCGCCGCCGCCGAAGAAGAAGTCGGTGGGCAGTTGGGGACGCGCTGGCTTGCCGACAACGGGCATTTGCCGCCCGCCGATTTCATCATTGTGGGTGAGCAAACGCATAATCGCGTGGCGACTGCACACAAAGGCGTGATGCGAGCGACGGTTCGCACGACAGGTAAATCAGTGCACGCGACCAACCCGGATCGCGGTGTGAATGCGATCACCGCGATGGCGCGGGCGGTCTTGGCATTGGAAGCGTATCACCACCGTCTTGCTGAGCGCGTTCATCCGTTGGTGGGCGTGCCGACATGCAACGTTGGCGTAATACACGGCGGCAGTACTGCCAATGCCGTCCCCGATTCATGCGTGGTGTATCTGGATCGACGCATGATCCCCAGTGAAGACCCGGCGGAAGTTCAACGTGAAATGCAAGCGGTAATCGCCGCCGTCGATGTCTCACCCGCGCACCTCAGCATCGGCGATTTCCTGGTCTCGAACTGGTTTAGCTCCACCGTGAATAGTCCGCTGGCGCGCACATTTCTCGACTGCGTGGCGAGTGCGTTGCACATTGACGCACAACCGATTGGTTATTTGCCGGGAAGCGACGCCAAGCATCTGACCGGGGTGATGCGCGGCGAGATGATCATTTTTGGACCTGGCAGCTACGAAGTGGCACACGCGTTTGATGAATATGTCGAAATTGAAGCACTAGAACACACGCAGCACATATTACAAGCCTTTATTGACCGGACACTCTTGCATGGATAATACGTTATGAGATTTGACACTGTCATTATGAACGGTGATGTCGTCACCGAACGCGGGGTTGAAGCCGTTGAGGTCGCCATTCGCGACGGTCAGATCGCAGCTTTATTGGCGCGGGGTATACCCTTTGAAAGCGCCGAAACGATAGATGCGGCGGGGCAGTATGTGATTCCCGGCGCGGTAGATATTCATTTCCACTGCCGCGCTCCTGCTTACCCGGGACGCGGTGATTTTGCCACCGAAACCCGTGCAGCGGCGGCAGGTGGCGTGACCACCATCTTTGAAATGCCGATCTCTAAGCCGTGCTGCGCAACGGGTGCGATTTTCCGCGCCCGCAAAGCGTTAGGCGAGGCGAACGCCTATGTCAATTTTGGTTTATATGGCGCACCAGGGTTGTTGGATCGTAAAGAGATCGACGAAATGGTCGCTGAAGGGGCAATTGGCTGGAAGATTTTTATGACTGCCGCGCCGCCCGGACGCGACGACGAGTTTGAAGGCTTGTGTCTGCCGCATGTCGATGGTCTGTATCAGGCGATGCAGATGGTCGCGGAAACAGGGCTGGTGTGCGCGGTTCACGCCGAAGATAACGCACTTCTGGAATGGCACACTGCCAAACTTCAAGCGGCGCATCGCACGGATATTTTCGCGCACGGCGAATCGCGTCCGCCGCACGTCGAAGCACTGGCGATTGCGACTCTGCTTACGCTCAATGAATCGGTCGGAATGAACCTGCACATCGTGCATGTGAGTTCGAAAGAAGCGCTCGATGTTTTCCGCCGTTTCAAGCGGACTGGCTCGACCGCCAGCGCCGAAACATGCCCGCACTATCTGTTTTTCACTGAAGATGACCTGAATCGGGTCGGTCCCTACGCCAAGATCAATCCGCCGCTGCGTAAGCAAGCCGATGTCGATGCGCTGTGGGAAGGGCTGCACGACAACACCCTCATGGCGGTCACAACCGATCATTCTCCGTTCACGCTCGAAGAAAAGGAACGCGCGCGCACGGATATCTGGCGTACACCGCCGGGAGCACCAGGCGTGGAAGAACTCGTCTTGGGCATGATGGACGCCGCGCTGACGGGACGCATCGATGTGGAAAAAGCGGTCAGGCTGATCAGCACGAACGGCGCGAAACGCTACGGCATATACCCGCAAAAAGGCGTCATCGCCGTTGGCTCGGACGCCGACATTACGTGCTATGACCCTAGCCAAACCACGACGATTTCACAAGATATGTTGTTCAGCAAAGCAAAAGCGTGTGACAAGCTGTACGACGGGCGCACTTTTCAGGGCAAAGTTCGTCGCACCATTGTCAACGGCAAAACCGTGTTCGTGGATGGTCGAATTGTTGGAGAAGCAGGCTGGGGCAAATTCGTCCGTCCTGTGCGCGCAAACATAGATAAAGGATTTTAGTCGATGCAATACGACATGGATTTTGGTGAGTATTTTCTTTACGACGCTCTCACCCGTCATCTGCATGGACTGGCGACGGCGTACCCCCAATTGGCGGCGCTCGACTCGCTTGGTCAAAGCTGGCAAGGGCGCGATGTGTGGGCGATGACGCTGACCAACAGCGCGACGGGCACGCACAACACCAAGCCAGCCTTTTACATCGACGCGCATATTCACGCTGAAGAAGTCGCCACTTCTCACACAGCGATGTACACGATCTGGTATTTGCTCACCAATTACGGCAGCGATTCGTGGGTGACGTGGCTATTGGATCACCTTACGTTTTATATTCTGCCACGCATCAACCCGGATGGCGCAGAAATCAGCCTGACGACTGGGCATCATTGGTGCGGGAATGGGCGTTATCTGCCGGGTGATGAACAGACGCGCGGCTTATGCCAGCAAGACATCAACGGGGATGGGTTGATCGTGCAAATGCGCATTCCCGATCCATCCGGCGAATGGAAAATCTCGGCGGACGATGCGCGCCTGATGATCCTGCGCGAACCGGGCGAAGTCGGCGGCGCGTATTACCGACTGTACCGCGAAGGCGCGATCAAAGGGGAGTGGGATGGCGTGACCATCGAGATCGAAAAGCCGCGCGATGGCAACATGAACCGCAATTTTCCATCCGGCTGGATTTCTGGCGAACGGCAGTACGGCGCCGGCGACTATCCGATGTCTGAACCGGAAGCCGCCGCTACCGCCCATTTTATCCTGGAACACCCGAATATCACGGGAATGCAATGTTATCACACGCACGGCGGCTTGCATTTACGTCCGTCCCTGGTCGCGCCTGATAACACGATCCCTCGCTTTGATCTGGCTGTGTATAAGACCATCGGCGCGATGGCGACCAAAATCACAGGTTACCCGACGATCTCGGTCTATGAAGAATTCACGCCTGATCCGAGTGAGCCGCGTACCGGGTCGCTGATGCAGTGGTCATACGACGAAATGGGCATTATCACGTTTTCCACCGAACTGTGGAATCCGGAGCTTGCTGCTGGTATTGCTGACCCCGCAAAGTATCAAGTACGTGCGCGCTCCACCGACGACGAATTGAAGCTGCTTTCCTATAACGACGAGCATTTAGGCGGCAAGGGTTTTGTCTCGTGGACGCCGTTTGAACATCCTCAGTTTGGGGCAATCGAAATTGGCGGCTGGACGCACATGTATACCTTCCGCAACCCGCCGCCGCACTCGTTTGCCGTCACCGAACAAGCGCGCGGGTTCATCTTCGACATGATCCATACCAACTGCCTGTTCACACTTCGTCACGCCGCGTGCGCGCCGCTTTTACAAATCGCGCAGGTTGAGGCGCACGCATTGGGCGCAGACTTGTATAAAGTCACAGCGGTGATCAAAAACGACGGGTATTTACCCACTCATCTTACACAAATGGCGCTCGATCACCATATGGCAGGCTCAGTCACGGTGACGCTGCCACTGACTGACGGCGTTGAATTGATCATGGGTGAACAGACACAGGATTTAGGACATCTCGCGGGGCGCGATGAACGCAGCGCGCCGTGGTCGCCGTGGATGCGCGAATGGACTCAGACCGCCAAACGTGCCGAATGGCTGGTGCGCGCGCCCGCTGGCACGACATTGACGATCAAAGCGGCAGCACAGCGCGCCGGGACGAGCAGCCGCGAGGTGACACTGGCATGATCGGTTTGAGCGAGCATTTTTATCGTGGCAAAGTCACGCAAATTCAAGCCGCGCTCGATGGCGAAGGCTTGGACGGGCTGTTGCTGCTCGATGTGTACAACGTGATTTATGCGTCGGGCTTTTTTCATACACCGTCCGAACGTCCGATGGGGATGTTGATTCGTCAGCATGGCGATCCCGTGCTGCTGGTGCCGCTGTTGGAGCAGGAAAACGCCTCGTCGTCGTGGATCGGAGACATTCGCACGTATTTCGAGTATCCCGGTGAAGAACACGCCGTCGAGTGGATGATTCGCGAGTCTGGCTGTCAGCGTCTCGGTATCGATCGCCTGCCGCAAGACCTTGACCGTCCGCTGCCCACAAGCGCGGTACGTTCGCGTCTGGTTGACCGACTGCGTTGGGTAAAAGATGCCGACGAAATCGCGCTGGTCGAACAGGCGGCGCGCTACGCCGATTATTGCCTTGAACAAGTGCGCGATCATGCGCCTGCGATCATCCGTGACGGTGGCACAGAGCTTGATATTCTGACGATGTGCCTGGCGAATACGCGTGCCAAAATGCAAGCGGAAGTCGGGGAAATCTTCAATCTGTACGGCGGATCGGTGGTCGGCACGGTTCACAGCGGCGAACGCGCCGCACTTCCGCACGGATCGCCGCTGCACCGCGTGCCGCTGCGCGGCGAAACCTTGATCGCCGGTATCGGCGCAAAGGTTGGCGGCTATCACGCGGAAAGCGGTGCGACGTTCATTATCAGCGACGCCACCGATGATCAACTGCGCTGCTTACGGGCGGCGCACGAATGCGATGCCGCCGGAGTCACAGCGCTGCGGGTGGGCAATACCTGCGCTCAGGTCAACACAGCAGCACTCGACGTTTTGCACCGCTACGGATTAAGCGACGCGATCCGCCATCGCATTGGGCACGGCATGGGCTTGCAAGGACACGAAGCCCCATGGCTCGCGCCCGGTGATGAAACGCTGCTCGTTCCAAACATGGTATTTTCCAACGAACCGGGCATTTATCGACCCGGCATCGATGGCTACCGCACCATCAACACAATGATCGTTACACCCGGCGCGGCAAATGTGCCGAGCCGCTTTTTAGCCGAAAATCCGCCGGAAAAACGGATACTTAACCGCTAAGAAAGGACTAGACTCATGCCAGAACCAGCCGCATGGCGCTATCAAAAAATCATTCGTCCCATGTTCGATATGCCGTCACCGCGCCGCGTTTTCATCAATGCGCGGATTTTGACGTGCGTAGGAGATCAAGTCATCGAAAATGGCTTTATTGAAATCGAAAACGGGAAGATCAAAGCCATCGGCTCGATGAGCGACTTCGACAGCCATGACGCGGAATCACTCAATTGCACGGGTATGACGATCATGCCGGGAATGATCAATTCACACGCGCATCTCGCGTGGGATGGTGTCCATGATCTAGCGCGCCAATCGATGGACGACGCGGTCGAAATCAGCGCGTATAAATCCGCCGCGAATATGCTCAAGAATTTGCGAGCGGGTGTGACACTCGTGCGTGATTTGGGCATGAATAAAACCAATTACTATTCCAAACAAGCCGTCGAGCAGGGGATATTTCCGGGTCCGCGCTTGCTGGTCTGCGGCGAGGCGATTATTCAGACCGGCGGGCATACCTACTGGTGCTGCCGCGAAGCAAGCGGCGCGGACGAAATGCGCCGTGCCGTGCGCGAACAGGTACGCGGCGGCGCGGACTTGATCAAGATTATGGCGTGCCATGACACGATAGAATTTACCGATGCTGAACTCGAAGCTGTCATTGATGAGGCGCATCGTAATGGCTTGCCGATTACCGCGCACGCCACCTATGACGAATGTATCAATCGGGTCGCGCACTTCGGCGTCGATTGCGTTGAACACGGTGGCTCGATGAGCGATGAGACGATTCAACTGCTCGTGGATAAGAAAATCCCGATTATCACGACGTTCGCCCCTCTCGTGATGCAGGCAAATGAAGAAGTCGCGCGTAAGTTCAATATCCCAGAATGGAAAATCGAGGAACGCAAGAAAGCCGTCGCCAACCCTGATCGCTACATCGGATTGGTCAAGGCGGCGAACGCGGGCGTGCCGATTGCGTTTGGTACCGACGCGGGCAGCCCCGCCGTCGGGCACGAAATCGTCGCTCCCGAACTCAAGTTCATGGTCAGGATTGGCGTCGTGACCGATAACTACGCAGCGCTGCGCAGCGCGACCATCGTTCCCGCGCGAATCAGCAACATGGATAAAAAGATCGGGTCGCTGCAAGTGGGCAAAGATGCCGATTTGATCGTGATCGCGGGCAACCCGCTGGACGATCTTGACGCGCTGGAGCGGGTGCAGATGACGTTCATCGCGGGCAAAAAGATGATCGGCGTCGGGGATTAGGCGCACACGGACGATCATGCACAACGGCTTGTTAGGGCGAGAGCAGCGCGGCACATTAGGGTTTCTCCTGTACGGGGCGATTTATCACATCGGCTTGTTTGGCATCGCCGATGTGATTTTGAACTTTTATTTCGTCAGTCTGGGTTATGACGCGCTCACTATCAGTCTGCTTCAGTCGCTGCCGCGCGTCGCGGGCTTTATCACCAGCGTGCCCGTCAGCTTGATCGCCAACCGTATTGGCAGCCGCCGCATGATCGCGTTATCAAATTATGGTGTCGTTTTCGCGATGATCCTGCCCGTGTTTGTACCATTGCTATCGGTGCTGGCGCTCAGCCGCTTCCTGAACGGATTTTTCTACGGGGCGCAGCAAATCACGTCGGCGCCCTTGATGATGACACTGGTCGATAAGGACTCGCGCACGCGCTTTTTCGCCTTGAACAATGTGATCAGCCTGACAGCGGCAGCGGCGGGAAACTTTATCGGCGGGCGCATCCCGGCGCTCATCGACCCCACGAATCCGCAATCGACGGCTGCCTACAGCGCGACGTTGTTAATCGCCGCGTTCGTCACGTTGTTGTGTGTGATCCCGTTCGGCTGGATTCATGCGGATGCTGCGCCGCCTGTCCGCGTGCCAACAGCGCCGCGCACATCAGACCACCGTATGTGGGGTTTTCTGACGTTTCTCGCGCTGCCCATGCTCTTGTTCGGCTTCACAGGTGGGCTCACGTTCCCGTTCTATAACCTGTTCTTTCGGACGCAGTTTCGCCTGCCGGACGATATGGTTGGGACGATCATCAGCATTGGCTGGTTGGGCATGGCGGTCATCCCGCTCCTAAATCCGTTGTGGGATCGGTATTTTGGGCGGGCGCGGTCGCTGGCGATCACCATGACCATCGCGGCGTTCGGCTTCTTAGCGCTCAGTTTCGCGCCGACGCTGGCATTCGCAGTCTTCGCGTTCACCATCGGCATTTCGTTCCGAAACGTCATGCAGCCGCTTTATCAACCGTTGGTTTTAGATAGCCTGCCGCGCGAACTGCACAATAACGCCAGCGCGATGAGCATGGTCTTGTGGAATATAGGCTGGTTCACAGCCACAGCGTTGAGCGGAAGTTTGCAGATGGCGGTGGGTTACAGTGCCATCATGCAAATCGTCTCCGCTGGCGTGCTGCTGACGGGATTAATCGTACTGGTGATCTTTCGCAAGCCGCGTGCGATTTCCACCGCCGCAGTCGCTTTAGACTAAAGGACAGTAGCATAATGACAAGCGCAATCACGGGTATATTTAACATCCTCGCCACGCCATTCGATGCCAACCAGAAGCTCGACCTGGTGAGCTTACGACGCCTGGTCGAATTTCAGCTCGATATGGGGGTGTACGGGTTGACGATCCTCGGCGTGTTGGGCGAAGCGGCTAAACTCAGCCTGAATGAGCGCCGACTCGTGCTGGAAACCGTCATGGAAACGGTCGATCATCGCGTGCCCGTTGTGGTCGGCACCAGTCATACAAAGGTCGAAACCTGCATTAGCCTCAGTCACGCCGCTTTCTGCGCGGGCGCAAGCGGCGTCATGATCGCGCCACCACGGATGCCAGGTGCGCAGGACGATGACATCATCGCCTTATACAGCCGGATTGCCGACCAGGTGGATGGGGCAATCGTCGTGCAGGATTTTCCGCCAGTCAACGATGTGGTGATGTCCGCGCCGATGCTGGCGCGTCTCGCGGAACAGATACCGAACGCGCGCTATCTCAAATTGGAAGACCCGCCGCTCATGGAAAAAATCACGTCGATTCGCGCCTTAACCGACCAGTTCCAGATTTTCGGCGGATTGGGCGGTATGTTCTTGCTCGAAGAACTCCAACGCGGTGCATCGGGCACAATGACGGGGTTCGCGTTCAGCGAAGTATTAGTCGCAGTCTATGAGACCTTTCGAGCAGGGCGCATGGCGGATGCCGAGGCGATCTTCGACTTGTATTTGCCTTTGATTCGTTATGAGAATCAGCCCGTGATCAATTTGACCATCCGCAAGCAGCTTTTACATCGGCGCGGCGCTATCGATCATCCTACGCCGCGTCACCCGTTCGCCGAGATCAGCGCGAACAGTGAGCAGGAAATGGACTGGATACTGCGGCGCGTTGGTATTACCGATCTCACTGAAAAGATTGTCTTTTCGTAAAAGGAGTGTTCGTCATGGATTTAGGACTAAGCGGCAAGGTCGCCTTGGTATCTGGCGCAAGTAAGGGATTGGGGTTAGGCGTGGCACGGGCATTGGCGCACGATGGCGCGCACATTTCGATGTGCAGCCGCGATTCAGCCGCAATCGAAGCCGCGGCGCAGCATCTGCGCGACGAAACAGGCGCTACCGTCATTACATTCGCCGCAGATGTGACCAAAGCCGACGATGTACAAGCGTGGATTGAAGGCTCAGTCGCCCAGCTTGGCAAAATCGACGCGCTGCTTGTAAATGCGGGTGGTCCCCCCAGTGGGTTGTTCAAGGACATCACCGATGCACAGTGGCAGGGTGCGTTCGATCTTACGGTGATGAGCGCTGTACGCATGATTCGCGGCGCGCTCCCGCACATCAACACCGGCGGCGCGATTTTGTCGATCACATCGTCGTCGGTGCAGGAACCGATTGAACGGCTGGTCTTATCGACGGCGCTGCGTATGGCAGTCGTCGGCATCATCAAAACGCTCGCGGATGAACTCGCATCGAGTGGCATTCGCGTGAATAATCTGATCCCGGGTCGCATTGATACCGAACGCGTGGCGCAGTTGGATCAATTGGCGGCGACACGGACAGGCGTGTCGTTTGAAGAAGCGCGCACGCGGAGCATCGCCAAAATTCCGATGGGGCGTTTAGGTTCAACCGATGAGTTTGGACAAGCGGCGGCGTTCCTTTTATCGTCTGCATCGTCGTACATAACTGGGGCAAGCATCCGCGTTGATGGTGGTATGATGCGGTCAGTCTAAGAAAGGTGATCATGACAGCATATCAGGATTTTCAGGCGCATATTGCGGAGTTGAGCGACATTCTCAACTCGATTTCCGTCCTCAAATGGGATGCGCGTACACAAATGCCGCCGGGCGGCGCGGAAACGCGCGGGCATCAACTGGCGACGCTCGCACGCATTTCGCAAGAACATTTTATCAGCGCGAAAACGGCACGCCTTTTGGATGCCGCCGAAGCGGAACTTGTGGGTGCCGATGCCGATTCGTATCCCGTGCGTGCCGTCGCGCAAACGCGCCGCTATTACGACATCATCGGGCGGATTCCAATCGATTTGGTGAGTGAGAAAGCCGCGCTCGAACCTGTTTCGGAAGGGGTATGGGCGGAAGCGAAAAAGAATAATGACTTCGCGAGTTTCGCCCCGTATCTGCAACAGCAGCTCGACTTAGCAAAACGTCAGGCGGATGCGGTCGGTTATGACGATCATCCGTTTGACGCGCTGGTGTTCGAATATGAACCGAGCATGACGGCGGCGAAACTGCGTACGCTGTTCGAAGCGCTAAAGGCGGGGTTGCTGCCGCTGCTTAACAACATTGTCGCGCATGATCAACCGCTGGAGCGCGATTTGTGGCAGCATGAATATCCGATCGATCGGCAGAAGTCATTCGGGCTTGAGATCGCCCAACAGTTCGGTTATGACCTCAAGCGTGGGCGGCTGGATATTGCGCCGCATCCGTTTGAAATTTCGTTCACACGTCAGGATGTGCGCATTACCACGCGCTATGATTCCAAGTACTTGCCGATGGCGCTGTATGGAACCCTGCACGAAACAGGTCATGCACTGTATGAACAGGGAGTCGATTCGGCGTTGACTCGTACCGCGCTCACGCTTGATTTGCTTGGCAAATACCCGGTTGGCGGCACGAGCTATGGCGCGCATGAGTCTCAGTCGCGGCTGTGGGAAAATCAGATCGGGCGCAGTCGTGAGTTCTGGGAAGTGCATTTCGCCCGCTTGCGCGATTACTTTCCGGCGCAAATGGCGGGGGCAAACCCGGACTTGCTGTATCGCTCGGTCAACCGCGTGCGACCGAGTTTAATTCGTGTCGAAGCAGATGAAGTCACGTATAACCTGCATATCATGCTGCGTGTCGAAATCGAACTCGGTTTGCTCGAAGGCAGTATTCTCGTTAAAGACCTGCCCGACGTGTGGAAAGCTAAGATGCACGAGTATCTCGGTGTGACGCCGCCCAACGACACACAGGGAGTACTGCAAGATATTCACTGGTCGGGCGGCGGGTTCGGCTCGTTTCCTGGCTACACGGTCGGTAATGTCATGTCGTCGCAGTTTTTGCAAGCTGCCCATCGTGATGTCGCGGGGCTCGACGATGCGCTCGCATATGGGAATTATCAACCGCTTCTGGCGTGGTTGACCGAGCATATTTATCGACATGGACGGGCGTATTCTGCGAGTGAATTGCTGGTGCGCAGTACGGGGCATGATCTGACGGTTGAGCCGTATCTGGCGTATATGACTGCCAAGTTCACCGACCTGTACAATCTATAAAAGCCGCGCCTGATCTTGAATAGCATCATACTCTGCACAGACAAATCAACGTTGTGCAGAGTATGTGTATTTCGCGGGTCACGCGTGTTTTAGGGCTGGGTGACGCTCCCCATGCCTAAAGGCAGGGGCTTCTGAACGACGCTTTTCTGGTAAATTCGATCAAAAATGCTTGTTCACCCGTGATCAGATTAACGCTCTTGATTTCGCCAATGCCCGCGGCAAAGAACTTGACCTCGATAAAACCAGAATCAACCCCAAAAACGACGCCCGCAAACAAGACTCGCCGTGCGCCTTTGTATAATAGCGTATTCATGTCCCCTTTCTGTCGTTTCAAACGCCCTGTGTCCCTGCTGAATCTGTATAGGATTTCCAGATGATTGCGTACCTTCAGAAAATCTACAGCACGATTGGGTTCATTATTCTGACAGGGCTGCTGCTTAGCGGTGTCAGTTTGTACCTGTTCGCCGAAGTCGCCGAAAATGTTGTCGAGCAAGACACAATCGTACAGATTGACCTGGCACTCGCCAATGAACTTCACAAAGCAATGATCGTCAACACGACGATGGTTCAAGTCTTTCAATTTATCAGCTTATTCGGCTTTCAAGTGCTGTTTGTTCTGGGTGTCGTCGTGGGCATAGCATTTTTGCTCCGTAAAAAATGGTTTTATCTGATCATATGGATCATGACTTTACTCGGCGGAAACCTCTTGAATGCGTTGATCAAAGGATTTTTTGCTAGACCTCGTCCTGTGTTTGTCGATCCTATCGCGCTTGTGGGCAGCTTTAGTTTTCCAAGCGGACACTCGATGTTATCGTTCATCGCGTACGGTATGGGAGCGTATTTGATCTGTTTGTACGTGAAAAATCGCTATGTGCGCATCTTCGTAGTCTTCGTGGCAGTAATGTCGATCGCCTTGATCGGGATCAGCCGTCTGTATCTTGGCGTACATTATTTCAGCGATGTCATCGGCGGCTTTGCGGCTGGCGCGGTTTGGTTGGCGACCTGCATCACGGCAGTTCGGGTTTATCGTTATCGTGCCGCCCGAATCGCCGCACAGGTAACGGTGGGCGAACTTGTGAGCCCAGCTCATGAAAACGTTGAGGCGTAAAGCACTGTAACCCTAATGCCGCCGCCCCGCTGCAAACGGGACGCACTATTTCTCAGGAAGCAACCTACGAAGGCGGTTATACGGTCAGGCTGTATAAAGCACCGCCGCTCATTAAGTACAAGCAAGAAGAAAGGTCAGGATATAAAATGAGGTAGGAGTATGACATGAGTGCGATCTCCGTGATAGATTTTGGTACTCTTCACAGGAAATATCACAATTCATTCAACGGCGCACCGTGTTTCGCGGCTGTAACCGATAAAAACTTGTATAAAAAAGGGTCTTGGCATCCCAAGACCCTCACACCTTATGGAACGCATCGCGTTTGATGCACAGCGCACCTAAGTACAAACACGGCGGTATTTAGCTTTTCTCCCCTCTCCCCGTTTGCGTGCTGAGGAGAGGGGCTGGGGGTGAGTGGAAATCGGTCACTAGATGAACAAATCGGCAGGCAGTCCATATCCGCCGACAGGGGTTACGGTCGTGCTATCCGACATGCCTGCGATCAACGGGCGTGCCGCCGTGATGATCGCACGTACCTTATCGAGCGCCAGCGAGCCTTGATGATCGGCTGGGCTGCGCCAGACCTCCGTCACCCAGATCGCATCAGCGTCCGTCGGGGATATATTGACGAGATACAAGTAGCAGCCTTCCAGCGTACCGACGACGCGCGCCGCATCGAGTAAGTAAGCGACGAGTGCCGCGCGCTGACCCGCTTGTGCAGTGATCTTTCCAAACAGACTGACCATATGTGAAATTTCCTATTTTCCCGTCGGAACATACGCGCGGTGATAATCCGTCACATAACGTTTCATGTCGGCAAAATTGAAAACTGTGCCGCCAAAACCATTATTGAACCGATTGGCATCATTTTTGCTGTTGAACACCATCACATTCGGCGTACAGCACAACGTGATATCCGAATCGACGATGAACGCAGCCTGATACAGGTTGACCATGCGCCCGTAAATGAAATCTTTCGCCAACGCCGCAATGACATCATGCCGATCATTGAGCAACAAAATACCACAATGAGCGCAGCACGCATGAATGACATCACCATCGACGGTTTGCAGTGTGACCAGCGTGCGTGCCAGCACGGGTTCATCGCATAACGCGCACGCGGTCGCGGCGTTGGACTTACGCTTGCTCGTGCCCGCCCGTGTGACACCGCCATGCACTTTATCGACCAAGCCTGCTTTCGACAGCACATCGAGATCGCGGTGTACCGTCATCGTCGAAACACCAAGCGTTTCAACCAGTTGATCGATGGTCAGCGTTGGTGTTTCTTGCAGCCAGCGCACAATTTCCTGCTGGCGCGCATTCGGGATCAAAGCCACGTTTCTGTACCTCTCAAATCCAGCTTGTTCGTCGTACACCCAGTGCAGTTAAAAGCACGCACGTCTTCCTTTACTTTTGGCGCGTAACTTTTAACTGCTTTTCTATCATTCCGCGCCTGCCAAAATCTCGATGTTGTAGCGTCCCGGTCTGCCTTCTGCGATCCAGCCGACAAACTCGGTTGTCAGCACGCGCACCTGCCACCAGTTGTAGCCGTTGGCACATACAGGTGCCGCGGCTATGATTTCGAGTGCGATCTCGTCGGGCATTTCTAGGATGACGGCTGCCCCCACGCTGGGCGCGGCGCGTAAACGACGCAGCACGCCATCGCGGAAATTGACAGCGATCCGCGATCCAATCGTGAGCGTAAGCGGACGTACGCACGGAATATCATTTGCGCCGATAATGCTGTCAGCGCCGACGATCCAGTAGTTTTCTGGGAAGCCTTCCGCGACCCAGCCAGTCACAGGGGCGCGGCTGGTCTGGAACGCCGTGCGTACACGCCACCAGTTGATGCCATCCTGGCAGTTAGGTCCCTCGAGAATTTCCATCGTGCCATCGGTCGGTATGACGGTCGTCGTGTACGATGATTGGCTTGGCGCGTTGCGCAGGCGCACACCCGTCACCGCCGTCACCACATCCCCCACCGCAAACGGGAGCGGGCTGTAACACGGTTCGTTCGGCGGGATAATAGCCGGCTCAAGATAGATTTGTCCGGTGCGGGCGCGCTCGATTACCCAGCCGCTTTGTGCGCCCGGTTCGCCGCCGAACCCGGTGATCTGCCACCATATAAAATCATCGCTGCATACGGGTCCGCCAATCAAGCGGACGCGCCGTTCTTCGCTGAAATACGTGATCAGCGGTGCAGAGAGAGATGGCTCCGAGCGCACATTCAAACCGCCTTCGACCACGATCAGGTTGCCGGGGATCAAGAACAACGGCGTGGTGCAGCCGATCAGGGTTGGGCGCGGCGCAATCGTAAACGTCGGCACAGCGGTACCCGTCGGCGGAATAGGCGTGATAAAAACGGGCAGTGTAGCGAATGTTTGCTGCGCGGCGACGGGTGGCACGCTGACCGAGACGGGCAGCGACAGCGCGCAGAGCGCGATAACGATTAAAAGTAGCGTAAATAAAATGACGGAACGGGACTTCATCACGGGCGCGCTCCTTGTAGGCTTCCTATTGTAGCGTGAACCCGTCGATTATGCAGATGATTTTTTGATACCCGTACACCAGCGTTCCATTCATGTATTTCCCATCATATGTTTAAGCGCAGGTCATGCGATCTTGACCTGCCATTCATTTACAGTCTTTATATTAATCGTCGATAGCCGTGTGCTGTCAATCTTAATGTGCATTTTATACCGCTATGTGAATCGAAAAGGATGTAACAGCTATGCGTAAATTTGTATTGGTTTTGACCTTGATTGCGGTAGTCGCGCTCGGAATCGCGCCGACCTTCGCTCAGACCGGGACAATTGTCGATGTCGCCGTCGCCACCCCCAGCTTCAGCACACTTGTCGCGGCACTGCAAGCAGCCGACCTGGTTGATGCATTGAACGCGGCGGGTCCTTATACGGTGTTCGCGCCGACCAACGGCGCGTTCAATACGCTCCTGACCGAACTTGGCGTCACTGCTGACCAATTGTTGGCAGATACTGACCTGCTGACCGATGTGCTGCTGTATCACGTCGTCGCGGGTGAAATTCGTGCCGCTGATATTCTCTCGGCTAATCTGCCCTTGACCGTGACCACGTTGGGCGGCGCGACTGTCAATGTCAATGTCGCCAATGGTCGCGTCGTTTTGAACAACGGACGCGCGTCGGTCGAAACGCCCGATGTCGGCGCCTCGAACGGTGTCATCCACATCATCGACAACGTACTGCTGCCCCCGGCGGCAACCACAACGACCACTACCCCGACGATCACAGGCGGCTCGACGATTGTCGATCTCGCAGTCGCCAACCCCAACTTCAGCACGCTCGTCGCGGCGCTGCAAGCGGCGGACCTGGTCGATGCCTTGAACGGCGCCGGTCCTTTCACCGTGTTCGCGCCGACCAACGGTGCATTCAATACACTGTTGACCGACCTCGGTTTGACGGCTGACCAACTGTTGGCAGATACCGATTTACTCACCGATGTGCTGTTGTATCACGTCCTGCCCGGTCAATTTCTGGCTGCGGATATTCTCGCCGCCGATTTGCCCCTGAGCCTGAATACTTTGAACGGCTCGCCCGTCATCATCACGTTCAACGGCGCCCGTGTCGTCATCAATGGCGGTCGTGCGACGGTCGAAATCACTAATTTGGTCGCCAGCAACGGCGTCATTCATGTGATCGACAACGTGCTGCTGCCGCGATAAACCGCGTCAAACGATACCTAGCTTGTCTGTAGGGGCAGGTCTAAGACCTGCCTTTTTTCATATTGTCAGCCGTCTAAAAGGGCGGGTCTGCGCCCCGTCCTTACTTTCCCCCGCATCAATTCGGCTTCAACAAGTCCGTTTGAATATTCGCAATCAACGCCTCACGCTCCGCTTGCTTTGCCGCGCGTGATGGGTCATCGGCGGGCAGCGCCGCGATCTGACGATCGAGGCGGTCTATCTTTTGGCGGAAGTTAAAATCGTTGTACAGCTTGAGCGCATCAACCAGCGTATCCACAGGCGCGGATTGTCCATCGCCCAAAAAGCGCGTCAGCACTTCCGCCGATGCCGCCAACGGCGCAAAATTCGACAGATCATCGCGCGTGCTGCCATCGGCGCTCAAAATGATGTACGGGTGATCGCCGCGATAAGGTTGTCCATCGCGGCTCGTCACTGTGGCGGACTCGGTGTTGAAAATACCGTCGAACTCATCGGGCTTGATAAACATGTATCCGGCGCGCGACGGGTCTTTGCCGACGTAATCAATCACCACATCGACCGTCGCGCTGATTTCGGCTTTTTTCGGGTCGAGCAGCGCTTCAAAGCCACGCGATGCGACCGTCAGCGCTTGCCCCGCGCCGATCAACAGCGTGCCATAAGTGGCGAAGATCGGCAGCCCACCCGCTGATTGCAGCAGCCCACCAATCGAGTCCAAAAATTTACCGTCGAAGGTATCGAAAAAGACTTCCAGCGTCAGCGTCAACCGCCGATCCAGCATGGCGGGCGAGTAATATAAGATCGGTGTGCCATACTCGGTCGCGCCGGGCGTCGCAATGGGCGTGCGCGCGGTGCTGGTATCGCTCATGATATTGAGCGCGCGTGAGGCGGGCTGCGGATCGACCGTCGGCTTGATGGCGGATGTGATCAAAATCGATGTGCTGCCGAATGCCTTTGGCTTGGGCAGTTTGCCCGTGTAAATCTCACGAATTTCAAGCGTGAGCGGTTTACCCGAACCAATCGCCTGAAAAGGCGTCACGGTCGCGGCAGCGGTCGGCATCAACCCGCGCGTTCGATCCGGCTCTATCGAAATACCACCGGCGGCGATCTGCGCTGCGCTCCACAAATCGTCACCGACGGGGTAATAAATCTGCATGATGATTCTCCTCAATAAGCAGGTGGCATCGCGTGAGCGCGCCCCGAAAATTATGCCGTATTTATTTCTTGCGCGCCTTATGATTGAACGGCATTAAGTAGCCGTCGCTGCGATGCGCGTTGCGCCCGCCACCACGATTATACAGACCGCCACGCTGGCGCAGCAGCGAGCGGTGCTGTTCAAAATGCTGTTCGCGCCGCGCGCGCAGCCGCGCCCGAATCCGATCCATAACATGCTGCGGGTACAAAGGATAATCGCGCCCAATCGCCTCGCAGCCATCGCGCGAGATGCGATAAATCCAAATCGAGTCGGGCTGCACAGCGCGCATCTCCATATACCCGTCCATTTCAAGGATGGAGAAAATGTCTTCATTCAAAAAAGGGCGAGAAACATCTTTGTCCGGTTCAATCCAGTGACGATGATTTCGCCACGTGATGCCATCAGGAGCGCGATAAGTCGTGCCGCGAACATAGGGGAGAAAACCGGCATCTGCATAACCACTCATCAGGTCGTGCGCAAAGTTCAAGGCTTTGCGCTGGGGTTTCGATAATCTTGGTTTCATGAATCCTTTTCGAAAAACAATACGATCTACGCCGTTGAACACGACAATCCTACCCGATTTATCCACGATGACAACTAAGCGACAGGCAAGAAGATTGTTAACTTTTTCGCACGCTGCTTAAGGGTGCAACGCGCTTTGACCATCGCACGTATAGAGCTTCAAACATCCCGTTTTTGTGGAGGACTTAAGATGCGAGAACGTGCGCTTGCGACGCTCGCCATTTGGATGTCGTCAATTTTTATCGCGTTGATCCTGGTCGATTCGATCATGTACGATGTACCCCGTCAGGTCATGGAAACCGTTCAAATCACGACGCCGGCGGGTGAATTCGTCCCACAGGAAATGATGCGCTTCGTCAATGAGCCAACGTTGATGCCGCAGGTCTGGCAGGATAACATGACGGCTTTGTTATTCGTGCTGATCATCGGTGCGGCGCTGGCGACGGTCGGCGTGTGGCGTACTGCAAACCGCGAAAGCACCGACATGCGCGCGCAAAGTGCCGTAAAAGACACGCAAGCGGTTGCTAAACTCAAGTATGAACAGCGCGAACGAATAGCGCGCTTGCTCGAATCGATGGACGACGATGAGATCGCCTATATCGAATCGGAGCGCTTTCAGTCGTTGAGCGATGACGGCGAGATCGTCGCGCGGCGGTAGCTGTTTTGAACCACGGAGAAGTTTTTACACGGGCGCAGCGTGCTGCGCCCCGAACTTTGAGGATTAGCTTTTCTTCTTCTTCGGCTTTTCGCCGTCAACCGCGACATGCAGCATCCCTGCCAACGCACCTGTGATCGGCACCGCCAGCGCTGCGCCCGCGATCCAGCCGATGCACGGAATCACACCCAAAAAGCTGAACAGTACCAGCGCCAAGATCGTACCGATCCACCACTGTACAACCGCATCGAAATTCGTACGAAAAACGTCGAACAGCGCAGCAAGCCGGAAAAATTCACGGACGTTACGGGTGTGCGCGTGCCGCCCCTGGGCGATGGTGAACATCGGCAGCGCGATTAGGTTGTACACCAGCACAAACGGGAATAAACAGCACGCGATACCGATGCTGGTCGCCCCGCTCACAATCACCGTATCACCCGCCAGACCGCTCACGAAAAAGCTAAAAAAACTGACCAGCAAGTTGGGCAGCATGTACACGACGAATGCCAGCAGCACCCCAATGCCATCGCTGATCATGCCGCCGAGATCGCCCCACGCTGGCAGCGGATTTTCGGCGCGCGCGCGGATATTGCGAATGATGCCCGCTTGATAGCCAAACAGCAGCGACAACCCCACCAGACCGATCAAGAACGGCGTGAACACAAACGTGAGCAGCGTGAAAATCGTGCCGACAACGATTTTGTTCACCCAATCGCGGTCATCGAAGATGTAGGTAAACGCGCGTGAAACGGTCATGAAAATTTCCTTTGGAGGTGGGCTAATCGCTGAGCGCATCCGTATAACCATACAGTTCGTCCAGCGTCATTTCGCCGTACTTAGGATAACGTACGATTCCGCGCTGGTCGATTACGAACGTGACGGGCAAATTGAAGATACCGTAGCTGTCGCCCGCGCGCTGGTCTTGATCTAAGAGTACGTTCAAACCAACGATCTGGTTTTCTGCGAAATAATCGGCTATTTGCTGCGCCGACTCACCAAGATTGACCGCCACTATAATCGGGTCATCTGGGTCGGGGTTGTCGCGTCCGAATTGTATAAACGCGGGCAGTTCACGTTTGCACGGTTCGCACCATGTCGCCCAAAAGTTCAGGAACACGATCCGTCCGGCGTAATCACTCAAGCGGATCGTCTGGTTTTCGTTTCCATACACGGGCAGTTCAAAATCGATCACAGGCGCATCGACGACATTGACCAGCGTCGGCAGTTCGACCGGACGCGGTGTGGGCAGCGAGACGGCGGCGGGTGTGCGCGCACCGTTTTCGCCCACGATCAGCGCCGCGCCGACGACCACGCCCAAAATCGGCAGGATCAACAGGATCAGCGCGGGTGAAAAACGTGGTTTTTGGGGTGAGGCATTTTCGTTCATGAGCAGTCCATTATTTACGGCACCCATTTCGGTAAATACGCATTCTCCGCGACGCGCGTGAGCATTCCCGTCGCCACGTCGAGCGTCCAAACAGTGGGACGCGCCAAGTTATCCGGCTGCCCGTCTTCGTTGATCACGCGCAAGCGCTGGATCACAAGCTGAGCGCCCGTCGCATCCCAACTGAACGCGCCGTCAGCGTAATTCGGGTCGCCTGTCAGCACGCGCGCGTCGTCGGGCGTCGTGATCGGGATCAACACCAGTTGATGTCCGCGCGTGTAGCGTTCATCGGTGTAGCGGCGCGTGACCGCCAAAAACTCACCATCAGGATTCCAACGCGCGTCCTGGTCTTCGAGTGGGTCATCGGGCGTGCTGATGTAACTGAGTTCGCGCGTATCCAACTGCACCGAGCGCAAATACTGGCGGAACGACTGCCCTTCCGCGCCGGGGGCGATCTCGGTGAAGATCAGCCTGTTTCCGTCCGGTGACAGCGCGCCGCTCGTCCCCGAACGGCTCGGTATCGCCAAAATTTCGCCCGTCGCAAAGTCGTAGATCAAAATCGACGCGCTCGCCGTATCAAACAGCGCGATCCGCCCGCCGTCGGCGCTCCACTGCGCGTTATAACCGAGTATTTGCGATTCATTCAACAATGGGCGCGTCGTCGCGGGCGTCACGGTCGGGTCAAGCAGCCAGATACGCGTCGGACTGCGCCCGACGTTGGCGTCGCTGTTGTATTCGACGCGCTCATAGGCGATGACATTCCCATCCGGTCGCCATACCGGAGTCGTGCAGCTCGCGTCCTGGCAGTTGGTCAACTGGATAATGCCGCCCGTATCGAGATCGATCAGCTTGATGTCATTGCTGCCATCGGTGCCGCGTTCGGCAAACGCGATCTGACTCCCATCCGGGCTGACAGCGAAATCGTAGATTCCAGTCGGGCTGGCGGTGACTTGCGCGTTCGAACCCGGCAGCACAGGATCGACCACCCAGATATTTTGCGGCGCATCGTCTGAAGGATACAGGTAAGCGACGCGCGGTGTACGCACCTGAAAACTGAACTCGACATCCGACAGCACCGCGCGCCCGCTCTCACTGGTCGCACCGCGCGTCAGCCGCACAGTATATGCCTCACCTGGGGTCATCACTTGTGACGGCGCGAAAAACAATGTTTGCACGCTCCACGTAAACGTACCATCGAGCGGCGGATCGATTTGCACACGGGCTGTGACCGAGTCGCGGTTCATCGTCTCGCTGAATGTCATGCTGATGGTGCTGGTACTGCGCGCCTGACCGAGTGGGCTTGCGCGTTCGACCGACACGCCAACCCGATCGCCGACCATCAGCGTGAACGCAATCAACGCCACCACTGCGCCGACCACGAGCATGACCGTGCGGTCGAAGGCAGAAAACGACTGTGGTTTGAGGCTTGAGGATTGTGTAATAGCACCGCTCCATTAAGCGGGCGGGTCTCGACCCGCCCCTACATTGATTTCTTTGTCTTTGCATTTGCACATCGGCGGGCGGGTCTCGACCCGCCCCTACAAGGGTGTCGTATGGCTACGGATACAGATACGGGTGTTCGGGTTGTTCGACGGTCTCGATGCTGGCGACCGACAGCACAGGCAGAGTATCACCGCGAAATTCACCCACGTTGAAGGTTCCCTGCACGCGCACCCATGTGCCTTGTTCGAGCGCTGCCGAGTCCGTGTAATAGATCGGCAAGCCAATCGCGCTCGCATCCGCTACGCAGCAGCTCACCGTAAAACGCGCCAGCATGAATTGATCGGGCGCGAACGAGGGTTCTTTGTACACGAACCCGGTCACATCGGCGTTTTCGCCATCGAGGTCGCTGTAATCTTCGACAGTGCCGAAAAAGCGCAGCCAATCCAGCACATTCCGATCCAACGGATTGACCGTGAACGTGGTCAGTTCCCCGACCGCCGCCGTCGTGCTAAGCTGTCCGTTGACCGCCTCCGCACCAAGCGGACGTGACGGGATCAGCGTGCCCAATACCAACGGAATCGCAATGATCGCCAACGCGCCCCACGTCAGCGGCTCGTGTGAATGATCGTCGTGATTGTGGTCATGCAGCGCGTGCAGATATGCCTCGTCGTTGGCACGCAGCGTTGTCATCAGCGTATAGAACGCCAACAGCGCGAATACCGCCGCCGCGACATACGTCAGCCACGCGAAACGCTCATTGATGTAATTCGACCAGTTGCCAGTGACTATGATATACACAAAATACAGCGCCAGCCCAAACAGCAGCGCCGTTTTCACCCACAACATGGCGCGTTCCTGGCGGTGATCGTGGTGGTCATGTTCATGATCGTGATGATGATCGTGCGTGTGTATCAGTTCCATAGGTCATTCCCTCAATCGCTCGTACATTACGCCTGGCATCTTTGTCTTTCTTTACGTTGAATCTTTCGCTTTTACTCACTACTCAAAACTGTACGTTCAGATTGAGCCAGACGCCGAACAACAGCGTCAGCAAAAACGGCATGACGATCAAATAGACGACGGTGCGCGGTTTGAACACACCCATGAACATCAGTGTGCTTTTGATATCGACCATCGGACCAAACGTGAGGAACGCCAAAATCGAGCCCGTGGTAAAGGTCCCAGCGAATGCCAGTGCCAGGAACGCATCGACAGTCGAACACACACTCAACACAAATGCCAGCACTTGCATTGTCAGCACCGAAACGACGGGACCACGACCGAGCGCCAACAGCACGTCCTGGCTGATCAAGGTTTGCATGGTCGCTGCCAACAGCGTACCAATGATCAAATAGCGTCCCATCTCGAAAAATTCGTCGCCCGCTGTGACTAACGAATCGTGCAGCCCGACCATGAGCGGCTTACGCGCAGGTTTCGCCGTCATCGATAGCGACATCCCAGCACCGCCCATGACAGGCGCGAACGCGGTCGGCTGCAAGACATCCTGCGGACGCGCGGATAAGGCGAATACCAACCCGACGATCCCCGCGACGACTGCTGTCATGACAAACCGCCCGATCAAGACCGTGCCAACGCCGAACGCGGCATACGTCCCCGCCAGCACAACCGGATTGATCACAGGGGCAGCCAGCAAAAATGTGACGCCAACGCTCATCGGCAGCCCTTTGGTAAACAAGCGCCGCACGACGGGGACGACGCCGCATTCACATACCGGAAAGGCGAACCCCATGAATACGCCCGCACCTGTCGCCAGAATCGGGTTGCGGGGCACCCAGCGCGCGATGTCGTCGGCGCTGACAAACGAGTCAATTAAGCCGCTAACCAGCGTGCCGATCAACAGGAACGGCACAGCTTCGATGAAAATACCAAGAAAACGAGTTGCGAAGTTAGCGACAATGATGCCCGCGTCTTGCCCGTTACTCAATGCGACCACGATCAAGAGTGCGCCGATACAAACAGCGACCAGGGCGATCACCAATTTACGCAGTGCAAGTTTAGCTTCTGGTTCCATGCCTATGCTCATCACTCAATGGACATTCAACGCCTATTGTACCTGTTTACGGTTAAGGGTAAAGTTTAAGTACGAAGGTGCGACCGTTATTTAGGAGGCATGTCATGCTGGACATCAACCCACAAGGCAAAAAGACCATCCTCACCATCGACGGCGGCGGGATGCGTGGCATGATCACGATTTCGATGCTGGCGGAACTGGAACGACAAACCGGAAAACGCTGCAACGAACTGTTCGATATGGTCGCCGGGACGAGTACGGGCGCGATTATCGCCGCTGGAATCGCAGTCGGCTACAGCGCCGAAGAAATTCTCAATCTCGTGTATCGCGAACGGCTGCCAGGCGCGTTTCCAAAGAATAATTTACTGCTCTATATCCGCTATATCTTCAATGGTCTGCGTTACTTCTACGACCTGAAACCCTTTTATGACGCGCTCGGCACGTTGGTCGTCGATAAGAAAGTCGGTGATTTACAAAAGCCGATCCTGTTCGTCACGACTCAGGATGTGCGCACGAGTAACACGATTTATGTCGTCAGCAAGGGTCCCGGTTCGGCGTTCGTCGCCGATTGGCCCGTGAGCGGTGCTATCGGCGCAAGCGGCGCGGCACCTGTGTTTTTTCCGCCTGTCGCGGGCAATCTGATCGATGGCGGCGTCGGCGTCAACGGTAATCCGTGTTTAGCGGCTGCTATCGAAGCTATGGAATACATCGGCGCGGCAGAAGGTTTTACGCCCGGCAATGTCATGCTGTTCTCGTTAGGGACAGGCTATACACCGAATACGGTCGAAGATGGCAAGGCGGATCGTTTTTGGCTGGGGAACTGGATTCCATACATCATTGGCGAAGCGCTCGACGAAGCGGGCTTACAGCAAACCTACGCGACGCGTGCGATTTATGGCGACAAGATCGATTTTCGGCGGTACAACCCGCTGCTCACGCGCGAGAATGTCGAGAACGCGCTGGGTATCTCCACGACTGGACGCCCTGACCCGAATACACTCGGCTTGGATTCGCGCGAAACGCCCCAAATCGCGCTGATGGAGGACATCGGACGCGCGTATGGACAGAAAATCGATTGGGTGAAATCGAGCGTACTGCCATGGGATACTGTCGGTGGGCATCCCAAACCCAATTTGGCGCGCCAACAGATCGATTGGACAAAGACGTTTTATCGTTAAGGGGTGTGCGGCGGGTCGAACGAGGTTTCCAAAAAGACAGCGGGAGTCAAAATCGGTATCTCACGGAACGGGTGTAAGTCGAGTAAGTCCTCGTCACCTGTGATGATACAGGTCGCCTTACCGCTCGCGGCGAGTTCTAAGAATTTATCGTCTTTGGGATCGCGGCACGCGGTAATCGTTTCGGTTGGGTGGATTACGACAACACTTTTGCGAAAATCTTCCACAAATCCAATGCGTTCCTCTTTGGAGACATAACGGTCGAATTTTTTATCCAAGATCACACGCGCGAGTTCTTCTGCAATTGCGTCGGAGCTAAGTATCACCCCAAGCGCCAATGCACGATGGTAAGCGGATAAAGTTGTCGTCGGCTTTTTAGAGATTGAAGCGCTGATAATGACATTGGTATCAACGACAAAACGAAGCGGTTTATTCTCCACGGTCGATTTCTTTCAAGAGTTGTTCCAGAATTTCAGGCGTCAGCCCGTTGCGTTCTGCCTCGTCCGCCATGCGCTCCATACGTGCTAACATCGCCTTAACGCTGCGTTTACGCAATTCTTCAGTAACTAATGCCTCAAACTCAGCCCGTTCGATTTCACTCATAGACTCAAATTGTTCGAGCGCTTGCGCGGTTGCCCGAATGGGGATAATGACCATGTCCGTTTCCTCAATCTACATCGCCACTTTGTCTGAGTCATTATACAACGCGAAACGGGAGTGAATTCGCGTAATTCACCCCGGTCTATTGTTATCTGGATGATGCCTACACACGGACTAGAACATGCTTAGCTGCGTTGGCTTATCCTCATTCGGCGGCGGTGCGGAGTCTGGCGCGTTCTCATCCGCAGAGACGCCGCTGTTGGCGCGCATCTCGCGGATTTGTTCCAGAATCGCCGGGATCGCGCGGAAGTCCGCTGCCATTTGTGGCTCCAGCGTTGGGTTACGCAGCACCGCCGCCGGGTGAAACAACGGATAATACGCGACGCGCCCATCGAATTTCGGCTTACCGTGAATTTGCGTGATCTTGCCGCCCGGAAAATAACGCGCCATGCTGAAACGCCCCAAGGTGACAATCAGCAGCGGATCGATGATTTCGAACTGACGATCAAGATACGGCTTGCACGCCGCCATCTCGTCGGGGAGCGGATCGCGGTTTTCGGGCGGGCGATGTTTGACGACATTTGTGATAAACACCTGCTCACGCTTCAGGTTGATCAACGCCAGCATTTTTTCGAGATAATCGCCGCTTCGTCCCACGAACGGCAGCCCTTTTTGGTCTTCATAAAAACCGGGACCTTCCCCAATGAACAATATTTCCGCGTTGGGATCGCCCGCGCCAGGCACACCGTGTGTTGTGCCTTTGTACAGGTCGCACAACGTACAACTGTGTACTTGCGCGGCAATCGATTCCAGTGCGGCGGCTCGGTCACTCATTATTGCTATCCTTTTTCACCCATGATTATCGTATCAGTGTAGCGCCGCGTGCGCGCCCTTTCCACCCGCACACGGTGGATTATAGCGTAGGCGATCCGTCGGATCAGCGTCGCTATGCAGTACTGCATGACAACGCATCGGTACGGTATTGTCAAGGAAATGTCAAAAGTTTGAAAAAAGTTGTTAATGGACTAAGGACAGGTTGTTATGATCGCGCGCACGCCCTTCCCACGGGGACGCCATTCGACGTTGATGCTGTGCTTATTGGCGCTCTCCTCAGCGTTAATCGGCATGTTCACGACCGTTTTCGCCGCGCCGCTCATGGTGATCATGTCCGCTTCACCGACAACCATCAACGCCGCGCCGCTCGGTATCCCAACGCCGCAGCAGCTTTTCAGCAATCCGATTCTGGCAACGCCGTGTACGTTGATCAACGACGAGGAAACTTACGCGTTCATTCGTACCGCACCGCGCGACGATTACGCGGTCATCGGCTTGATACCGCCGCGCGGCATGATCGATGCCATTGGCATCACCTCCAACGGGTGGTATGCGGTCAATTATGCCGAACGGCTGGCATGGATCAGCGCGGTGGTCATGACCATTGACGCGGCGACGGCGAGCGGCTGTGCGCGTATGCCCACGCTCACCAATCCGACTATTCCCGAAGCCCCCAGCGATGCGCGCGTTCATGTCGTCAATGTCGATCGCGACGGCGAACGGCGTTTTATCAATGCGCTTTCAACGCCCGGCGGTGATACGCGTGATTTAGTGGTGGTCAGCGTGATCAATTTATTCAGCGAACCGCCGAACAACTATCGTGAGATGGTGATCGTGCTGACGTGTACTGGGGATGGTAATGAGCGCGTGCGTTGGGGTGCGCCGACGAACCCGACGCGCGGGTGCGGCGATGCGATCACGCTGCCTTTTTTAATCAACGCCAACCGACAAACCTTCATCGTTATGCTGCCCAACGATGCACCGCAAAGCTACATTGAATATGAGTTACAGGTGCTGCAAGCGGTCGGCTAAATAGCGGTCATAACGACTCGATAAACGCGATCAAATCGGCAAGGTCCTGTTCGGTCAAATGATCGGCGTATGCCACATACATCATGTTGCGATAACCCGGCACGATATAGGCAGTCGGTTCGAGGATACTCTGCATTAGATAGTCGTGTGCGTTCAATCCATCGACTCGTGTTGCAGCGCGCTCAGTCACGTTGAGCAGGTCAGGCGCGAATGCGAATGCGGTTGGGCTTAACGCATGGCAGTTCTGGCAAGACGGCGCATCATTGATACCACTTTGAAAAATCATACGCCCACGTTCAGCGTCGCCAACTGCTTCTGAAGGCAGCATCACCGCGAAAAAACGATCAGCAGCAGCACAGCCACAGAGCAGCATCACCAAAACAACCAGCATTATCGCACGCATGACAGCATACCTAACCTATACAGTGAAAATAATGATAAGAAGCAGGGACGGGTCGTAAACCCGTCCCAAAATATCAGGTCAACAGTTACATCCCGCTTATATCGAGCCGGATGACACCACCCATCATGCCAGGCGCGAACGGAATCGTGCCGTAGCTGACGTAAATCGCACCATCGGGTCCTTCTGCGAGCGCAAATGGTGCGATCAAGCCTTCTGCAACCGCAGTGGCTTCACCATCTTCGGGCAAGCTGATCACGCGACCGGGACCAGGTCCCTGCTCGCCAAAATTGATCAATTCGACCGCGTATAATTGACCATCGGAAGTGAGCAGAATATCGGTCACGCTGGTCAACCCTGCAAACGTCTTGACGACCTCGCCGTTCGACCAATGTTCAACTTTCGCGCCACCGGGCGCCAAGCCCGTACCAAGATGACCAATATAAATGTCACCATTGTCGGCAATTTCAATCGAGTCGGGCACCGAGTTTTCGGGCCACGAGACAATGCCTGTCAAGCCATCGGCTTGTGTCCAGGTATACAGCGTGTTCGCGCCTGCATCGACGATATACATCAAACCGTCAGCATCCCACGCAATATCCGCAACATTGCTGTCGATCTCGTTGCCATCGGGGTTATTTTCGGCTTCAAAGGCGCCCACATTGATCGTCGTACCGATCAACCGGGTCACCGGGTCATATTCGACGATGCTGTTGCCATACACAGTGCCAAGTGCAGCACTGGTGACGATCCACAACTTACCGTTGTGAGGAATCACACGGTACACGCCCGTCGCTTCCATAGGTCCTTGAAAGCTGGGAATGCCCGTCATAATATCTGTGACGACGCCATCGGCATCAATCGAGACGATACTGCCGCTCATGCCTGCCATCGTCGTCGCGCCGTCCGGCGATTCGCCGAGAGGCAGATCACCGCCGCTGCCTGCGAGCGCTACGATCAAATTTCCATCAGCGTCGAACGCCAAGCCGCGTGGCGCGGCGACATTCTCCAGCACGACTTCACCCGGCAGCGGCGGCATTTCCATCGCAGGCGCGCCTTCTTGTGCCAGCGTCGGAAGTACCAACGCAATCACTAACACGAACATCACACTCATTGCCATGAAACTTTTACGCATTATTTTCCCCTTAAGTTGATGTGTAAATACCAATTGAGTATAGGCGCAATAAGCTGGAAATAGGTGAAAATTTTCGTAAAGGTTCGCAAAAAAGTAATAAAGAACGCCCTGTACGAATAAACCAGATGAGTGTCGCCGTGCTGCGTAGTGACCTCGAATGCCTGCTTGCCCTGTTGACCATCGGTGATGACAAACGCGCCGTTTGCGCCCGCTTCCAGTTTGCGATAGCCCGAATCCTGAAGTGCGCTGTGGTGAAGGAAAATATCAAGCAATTGCGTGCTATCAGGGAACGAGATTGTTCATGACGCGCCGCATGAACAGCGATACTGACGCGACTTGCGCGGTTTGCGGCGCGAGATCGACAGGCTGCACATCCGTGAGCGCGAAGCCCGCGCGGACAAGTTTTTTGGCGTCGCGTGCCAATCCCCCCGCTTCATCCGCGATATACACAATCCGGCGCACATCAAGTTCAATCAGCGACTTGATCATGCTGTCGCTGATACCTCTGGCGGGCGGATCGATGATCGCCGCATCGTAGCGGTCTTCGAGCGATTCCAGCACAGTATCGACGCCGCCTTCGACCAGATCGATATTGTCCAGATCGCCCAGGTTATGATCGGCGTCGGTGACAGCAGGCGGATAACTTTCGATGGTCGTAACCAGATCGACACGCGGTGCGATAAACGCGCTGAATACCCCGACGCCCGCGTACAAATCCAGCACACTGTCATTCGGCTGCGGGTCGAGCAATTCGACGACCGCATCGATAAGCGCCGGAATCTGATCGCGATTTGCACGGAAAAAACTGCCCGCTGTGATGCGAAATTCGCGCCCGTTGAGCATACAACGTGTATGCGAGTCACCGATTAAGTTCATCGGCTCGTTGTCGGGCAAAATCGCATTGACACTCAAGCGGAGTTCGGTCGCCACAAGCGGCGCGACATCGGTCAGCAGCGTCACAATCAACATCGACGAGCCGTCGCTGCCGATTTGCATTTTGACACGCCGAATATTTGTCAAATCAAGATCAAGCCGCTGGAACAAATCGAGCAGGTCAGGATGCAGCACATGACATTCTTCAATGGCGATGATGTGTTCGTCGTTTTCGTGCGCCGGAAAACCCAGATACAGATGATCGGGCGCGGCGGGGAGTTCGTCGGGTTCGTCGCTCGTGTCATCCGACGAGTCGTCGGACAGCACTTGATCTATGACCTCGGCGGCGCGTGTATCGGCGGGTGCGCGGACTGCCGCGCCCGTCGCTTTCTCTGCGACGACGAACGTCATATGATGGTTGTATGCCCAGGCATCGCCCGCCGCGATAATCGCGCGCATCGGCGGATTTTTCAGACCACCGCGCTCCAGAACGTCGGTCAGCATATCCTGCTTGATCAACGCCTGCGCGGCGTAGTCGATATGCTGCCATTGACACAACCCACATTTATCGGGTCCAAAATGTGGGCAGCGCGGCAGCACACGATCCGCCGACGCATCGAGCAGCGTGACACCTTGCGCCGTGATCGTGGTTTCAGTAGTCTGTAATGGGCGCGCGCTTACGACCTCGCCAGGAATCGTAAACGGGATAAATGCGGTGCGGCTCTTAAAACGCCCGATGCCAACGCCATGTTCAGAAAGCGAGTCGATCTCGACCTGGATCAAGTCGTCACGGCGTGTTTTGGTCATCGTTATCTCCATTGGTCAATATCATCATACGGTTTATTAGATACTACTCACGCCGAAAACCGCAAAAACCGCCTACTATTCATACTACTCAACGATAGGAAACCCCACTATGCACATCACACTGATTACCTCATGGGCGACCGATGTTTCGGGCGGCAGCGGTACGGCGGTGCTTTATCAGGCGTTGCGCCGTGGCTTGGAGCGACGCGGCTATGACGTGAGCGTGATCGCACCCAACTTCGATGTCTCGGATTATGTCGCGGTCACGCTGCAACGCATGGTCTTTAATGCCCGTCTGAGCGGTGACCCGCGTGTGCAGCAAGCCGATGCGCTGATCGGCTTCGATTATGATGGCTACGGGCTTGACCCGATGCGCCGTCCGCCGCTCATCGCCAGCTCCGCCGCCGTCTATGGCGACATTCTGCAATGGGAAGACGGCGAAGTCGCCACGATGGTCAAAATGCAAGCCTATTTCGATCAAGTCATGATGCGCGACGCCGATGTGGTGACGATTGGCAGCCAGTATGCCAAAGATCGGCTGATTGATCTGTATCAGATTGACGCGCGCAAAATCGATGTGATCCATCTCGGCATGATCGACCCGACCTGGATGCATCTGGCAGAAACCATGCCGCGCCAGCCGAACGATCACCCGATCATTTTCTCGGTCGGCAAAATGTACCCGCGCAAGCGCACCGATGTGCTGCTGCGCGCTGTGCCACTTTTGCTCGAAAAATATCCCACGCTCGAAGTTCGCATCGCGGGCGATGGCTTGATGTATGAACACTATCACGAAATGGCAGCAGCATTGGGCATATGCGATCATGTCACCTTTTTGGGGCAGGTCACCGACGATGCCGCGTTCGCCTATGAATGGGTGCAGGCGGATGTCTTTTGTCACTCCAGCAGCCAAGAAACGTTCGGCTACGTGTATCTTGAAGCCATGCGTCTCGGCAAGGCGATTGTCGCGGTACGGGCTGGCGCAGCCCCCGAAGTCCTGGAAAGGGCAGCGCGGTTCGCTGAACCGGAAAATCCGGCGGCGCTGGCAGCGGAACTGGACTACTTTTTGAGTAATGAACGCGCCCGCGAAACCTATGGACAGCGCGCGCAAGCCCGCGCGGCATATTTCACCCATGACCGCATGTTGGATGGTTACGACCGCGCCATCGAACGGGCGGTGAGCGAACACGCCAGAACAAGCGCCTGAACCGCAGAAAGTTCATCACTAAAATCTGAGTCACAGAGAACACGGAAAACGCAAAGTAGTCCATGATTCTCTCTGTGTTCTTTGCGTGCTGTGCGCTTAAAAAGCTTGTTGCAACGCTTCAATCGCCAGCGCCTCTGCTTCATGCACCGCCAACACTTTTTCGCGGATCGCAGCGCGCAGGTCAGCACACGCGGCATCATCCAGCGGAAAATCGTCGCGCATATGCTGACGAATTTCCGCGACGCGGGTTTTTATCGCGCGGCGCACGTCCATGCTGTCCATGCCGTCGGTCGTAAATGCATCGCGCGCCTGCCGTTCGAGCGCCCGCGTCTCGCCAAAAAGCGGTACCTCGTCGGGGAGCAGCGCGACCGCCAGGGCGTTCCAGGCTGGCATCGTCGCGCGGAAACCAACCGCCGCATCTTTGAGCGCGGGCTTTTCCAAAACCACGGCGGCTTCGTCCAAAAAATCCGCCATGACACCGCGCCCTGCTGCGCCTTCGGCGGGGACGCCGCGAATGGCAATGCAGTGAAATGCCGTCAGCAATCCGTTATATAGCCCGCCGCCGCGCGGAAACATGGCAGACCAGCCGCGAGCCGTTTTTTCATCGATGAGCAGTTTCGCCCATTTTTGCAGCGCCGCGAGTCCCCAGTTTTCCTTTGCCCCTTTCGGGGCGCCGTCGGTATAAAACGTAATCGAGTCGCGGATGCCATCGCTGACAGCGGTCTTGAGCGTTCTAAAATCGGGCGCGCTGAGCGTGAGCAAGCGATGGTTGTTCTGTTTCGTCCGCGCACGCGCCGCCGCAAATTCGTCGCGCGTCACCCATAACGGACGCGCCGACCGATCCGCAATATGTACGCGATCTGCCGCGTCATCGACCCCATATACCACCGTCGGAAACATTGCCCACATCGAGTCATCGCTATCGAGCAGGTTGTAGGGCATGGTGAATATATCTGCCCACACGATCGCGGGTTTGCCCGCGTCGATGACTTCGGATAAGTGTTCTGCGGCGCGCGGTGCGCGTCCCGTCGTCTTTTCGGCAGTATCGATCTTCAAGCGTTTTAAAATGGTCTCGAACGGGGTGAACGTGTTGTTGATCAACAACGCCAGATGCGGGTCGATATTTTCATACGCGAACGGGAAATAGCCGATCACGCTGCCGCCGCTGATGCCCCATAACAAGGCATCGCTCATTGGCGCGTTCGTGTGGGGTGCGGTCACCCCTTGATACGCGAGTGCGTTGCGGATCACGCCGCGTTCCCAATCCATGCCCCCGAACTGCTGGTATGCAGGTAATATCGTCATAAGCTTGCTCTCCGGTTGAACACAAATAGCGCACACCGCAACTGTACAATATCGCGCCTATCCGGTGGGGTAAACTCTTATATACTATTTGAACAGTTTTTCTTTTTTTGATGTCAGGATTGCGCGTTTATGTCCGTTCAACTGCCGTGTGTCTTTATCAGCCATAGTCAAAAAGATGAACTTCCACTTGCCTTTATTGTCAACGGGTTGAAACGCGCCCGCATCAAGAGCTGGGTCGCAGAGGAAGACATTCCGCCGAACAAGCCGTGGAATGAGGCGATCACCCATGCTGTCGAAAATTGCATTGTCGTCGTCGTAATTTTGACGAACAATTCAGTTGAGAGTGACTGGGTGCAAAAAGAGACGCTGCGCGCAGAAAAGCTCAAAAAATCTTTCATCGTCTGTCGCTTCGATAATGCCGAAGCGCCGATTCAGGTCAGCGAGTTTCACCCGCTCGATTTTCGCTCACAACCCAACAGCGCGCTGATCCGGCTGATCAAAGCGCTGCAAAAATTCCCCGACTTTGCACCATCGACGAAGGCGCTGGCAGCAGAGAATTTAACGCTGCCGAAAGTGACCAAACGTGATTTACAACCGCCGCCGTCATCATCCGAATCGATGCCTGTCACCCCGCGTAGTTTGAAACAGCATCCGTTTTTCGATTACCTGCTTAAGCATACAGATGGACAGATCGCGCGCGCGGTCGCGCAGGATTTGCTCGTGTGGGCAGAAACGACGGTTGATGATGTCAACTTCTCTGGGCAGAAAATACCGTCTATGCACGCCGAATTGTGGGTTGGCAGCGGCGGCGTTAAGTTATTCAGCATCAAGGTGGTGGGAGACATTCCCATGATTGAAGTGCCGTTTCAATACTTACGCAATACCGCACCGTTTGATATACGGACGGAACGGCTGGCAGTCATCGACAAGCTCAACAAATTGATGCCACCAAACGATCACTTCGCATCCGACCGGGCGGATGGGCGTCCAAGCCTGCCGATTGCGCGCGTGCTGGCGACGCCGGAGAACTTGAGCATATTCAAGGCGATCATGAATGAGATGGTGCGAAATATCCGCGCAAATGCGCCTTAAATTGACAATCATCCGATTGAGAAGTGATCAAGGGTAAGGGCGACTCATCGAGTCGCCCAAGAGGCGAACCGACTACGCTGGCTTGTATCAGGATGAACACGACCAGCAAAATATAGGGCAGCATGAGCGCTGCACGCGAGAACATGACCATTTGCGCGGTGGTGCGTCCGCCTTCGGAGAAGCCAGTCAGCCGGAAATAGTGCTGCTGAATGAGCGCACCGATCGCATACGCGACGCCGAACATGATTGCATACGTCGAAACATCGGGCGTACGCAGCAGCGCGATCAACATGCCAGCATGACCGGCAAATGGTCACTCAACTTGGTTTCATCCACCAGAACGACCCAGTGCGGACTGGCAAAGCGGTCACTCAGCCAGCCGATCCACCCTTGCGTCAACAATTCATCACTGATGCGCGGATTGCTCAAAAATCGACCTGAACGCTTGACCCAAGCGCTTGCTTGTCCGTGTGAGCGCGTCAAGGCATCCGCTACAGCCGCAAGTTGACAACTTTCTGCCTCCAGTACCCCGCAGCACCACCACGCTAACCCTCGTTTTTGCTATGCGTCCAGAAAAGTGAAGTGCTGTACCAGAACGATGAAATGTGCGTACAATGGAAAAGCCTTTGGTTTTTTGATAGGTTATGGTGACTTCATCTTAAACCAAAGGCTTCTTATTAAAACTGTCCTGTCCTCTACCCTGAGGGCTGAGGGGCAGGGGGTGAGAGCTGAAAATGAGGGGCTTGCGTAAGCTGAGTTATAATCGCGCTTACCGCTTTTTCTGCTGCTCAATGATGTGATGTTCGCGGGTATGGGTCACCTTGGTCGCCAAAATGAACCCATACGCAAATACCGCCATCAGCATGATCACCGCGACTAGCACAATGATGATCAGTTGATCGACCGTCAGGATAATCGTCATGTCAACGCCCCCTAATCTTCTCTAATAACGCATCTATCGCAAGCAGAAGCGTGAGCGCTGATTCGATGCTGCTCGGCTGAGAGACCAACCAGACAACCGCAACGAAGAACACGACGACAACCAAGAGCAGTTGCAGCCGTTCAACCAGAATGTGCTTATGCTTCCACATTGCCCTCCCTTTCTTTCTCGAATGCAGCGTCTGAGAAAATAGGGGAGCTTAGAGACAGGGTATTGACAGGATTTCAAATATCAAATATAGTTTCTCTGATTTGCTATTCCGAATGCGAAAGTTTGGCGACTGCACGCATAATCGAATAGTCCTGCAATACCCAAGCCTAAAGCCCTCCAGCTTTGGGCACTTTCATTTATGAAAGCGCCGGATGTTTATCATCCATAAAAACTTTACCCTGATTCTGATAGGCTGTCAAATCCTTCAAAGTGTCACAAAATTGCTGATCTTCTCTCGATCTATGCAACTGATCAGACACTTTCATGGAAAGTTAAACGAAGCTGTAGGTTTGTTAAAATTTGTGTGAAAAACTACGCAAATCAACTCATGCAATGTCTGTCAAAAAGTCGTTCACATACTGTATTGACAACGTGCAATTCTCGATTACGATAGCGGCTGTCAAATATGATATTCCATATTCGGAATCTCATTCGCGCTTTTTGTAGATTACCTATCGAAACGACAATCTCACTATGGTCAGACGACAACTGCTTAATGTAAACCTGAATTATCATTCCGCCGAAGATGCAGAAATCTATACCCTGAGCAATGCTGATTTAGCGATGTTTCTGGAAGGCGACCAGGCAAAAGCCAACCGTTGGCGCAGTAAAGGCATCATCCCCAATGCGCTTGTTGCGCCGACCGCCAGCAATGGTCGCTGGCGTTATAAAGAAACCGCAGCCCAATGGGTTGAACTTGGGATCAAATTCCGTTCGTGGACGGTCACTGAAGATCAACTGGCGGAAATGTTCAAGCATGTAATCACCACGCTTGATCCCGATACCGACGCAGCGTTCAAACTGTTGCAGGATGCTTTCAACAATGAAAGCTCGAAAGATTTTTCCACCTTTACAAAGACAGTTGAATCCAAGCTGATGGCGAAGCCGAAAACAGCCAAACCGATTGCCGCCGAAGCGGCTTCAGAGACGCCCGAACCCGTCAAGCCCAAGCGTGCGGTAAAACCGAAAGCCGCCAAAGTCGTCGAAGCGGAAGATGACAAAGTCGTCGAAGCGGAAGATGACAAGCCCGAAACGGACACCTAAACCTCATCCTGCACGTGGGCGCGTACCGCCCCTCTCCCCGTGTGGCTGCTGAGGAGAGGGGCAATCGTCGAGCAGTTTCGGCGCTCGTGCCATATTTGAGACGGGCGGTTAAGACTACCGCCGGAAATAGAACGTACTCGACCGTGATTCTTCGAGATAAATCTCGATCGGATTCAGGTCGTCGGTCAAGATCGTGCCATCGGTGATGTTGGGATCAAACCCGCCAATATCGTCCATCGTTGTCGCGGACGCGACGAAAATGATATTGCCGCCGCCTGTAAAACGCGCGTCCTCGAATGCACTGTCAATCGTCGTCGAAACTGCGCGAAACGAATTCGAGCGCGCGCCCGATACCGAGCCGATAAAGTTCATAATCAAGCGTCCATCGGGTTTCAAAATGCGGCGCACCGCCTCGAAAAACTCGCGCGTCGTCAACTGCGCCGGCACCGACGCAGGTCCGTCAAACGCATCCACCAATACATAATCGAACTCACCATCCGGCGCTTGTTCGACATACGCGCGCCCGTCCTGGATCACGACCTCGCCCGCAATCGCCCCGAATAACTCATCCGAGACTTGCGCGACCACCGGATCGATTTCGACTTCGGTCACGTTTGCGCCGCGCGCTTCTAAAGCCCGTGCGATACTGTGCCCCGCACCGCCGATCATCAGGACGCGCGCGCCTTGCGGGCGGGTGACATAATTGAGCATCGCTTGCGCGTAGCCGAAACGCGGCTCGAACGTGTTGATATCCATCTCCGATTCATACGTCGGACCTAGATGAAAGCGAATAAAGTTTTGATTGTCGCTGTACACACGAATCGTCTGATAATAGCCTTCGCGCTGCGCGAGCAGTTCGGTATTGTCACTGCCTGTTTCCCAGCGCCAATCGGGGAGCGGGAAGAAGACCAAGCCCACGGCAGACGCGAGCAGTAACGGACGAAAGACGCCGCGCGCGAAATACGCCGCGAACAATGCCATGATGACTGCGAAGATTTTCAGCGTCGGTGATGAGCCAATGATTGGGATCAAAATGATCGCCGCCGCCAACGCGCCCAAGACCGCGCCAACATTGCTGATGGCGTACACACTACCGACGATGCGCGCAATCCGCTGATCCGCTTCGAGACCGACCAGAATGCGAATCGCTATTTGCGAATCCATGCCGAACAAAATCGACGGCAGCAAAAACGACACTAGCGCCATCGCGGTTACAGCGCTGACGTTGAGCGCGCCCAACTGCGCGGGCAGTTCCCAGATAATCCAGCTTGCAGATAAAATCAGGACTGCGTTGACGATCAAGACCACCGCCAGCGCGACTTTGGCATGGCGCGTAGGAATCCAACCGCCGATACTATAGCCAATCGACAAGCCGACCAGTGTGACCGAGATCATGATCGCCCATAAGATCGTCGTCGGTCCAAACATCGATGTGAACAGACGCGGCGCGATAATTTCGGTCGCCAGGCTGATAAACCCACTCACCAGCACGAAAAACAGCACGACATAGACTTCGCTGCGTTTGAGCGTGATCGCGCCGCCGCTGACACGCGGTTTATCGTCGGGGGTCGCAGAAGATGCGGCACGGAAGGTGTTAAGCGTAAAAAGCAGGATGAACAGCCCGGCGAACAGCGTCAGGGTAATCGAGAACACCTGAAGTGAACTCGCCAGACCGACATACGGTATCAGATAGAACGCGGCGGCGAGCGCGCCCGTCACGCTGCCCAGCGTGCCAATCGCGTACACTGCGCCGACGATGCGACCGATGACTCGTGTAGAATACTGCATCGAAAGCAGTGTGATCGCCATCGGTGACAGCACCCCGAACAACGCCGATGGGATGAAGAATGCGAGCGCGCAAAACAACACGATACCGACGATGCCCAGATTACCCGCGCTCGGCGGGATCGACCAGATGAGCGCACTGACCGCTGCCAGATACACGCTGTTGATGACCAGCACGCTCGGCAGCACGACGCGCACACGCTTGAGTGGCACGCGCCCGCCGATGTAATAGCCGACGGACAAGCCGACCAGCGTGACGGCGATCATCACCGCCCACACGGTGGTCGATGAGCCGAAAATGGATGAAATCATGCGCGGTCCGATGATCTCGGTGGCGAGATTGGCGAACCCGCTTGCAAAGACCAGGATGAACAAAATCAGGGTAATCAGCAGCTTCCGCATTCGTGATCCGATAGGTATGATTCGAGTTAAAGACGGCACTATAGCCCAAAATGAAACGAACCTCAACGAAGGAATTAGAACTTCACGTCGATGGCGTCACGATTCCATTCACGTTGATTCACGGACAGCGCAAGACGATTGGTATTCAGGTCTATGCCGATGGGCGGGTGATCGTGCGCGCGCCGCAGCGACTTGCCTATCGCCAGATTGAACCGTTTTTGATCGAGCGCGCGGGGTGGATCGTGCGCAAACGACGCGAGCTGGCGGCACGCCTGCCAGTGCCAGCCCCGCCGCGACAATTCATCGACGGTGAACGCTTTCAACTGCTGGGGCGCGATTACATACTTGAAGTCATCGAACGTGCGCGACCGTGCGTAACAGTGCGGCGCGGCAGCCTGATCGTCGGCGTACGCGATATAATCGACGCCGCGCAAATCGAGCGCGCGATCCAGCGCTATATCCGCGCGCAAGCTGAACGCTTATTTACACGGCGCATGGCGTTGTGTTTTCGCCAGGTGGCGGGGTGGGGTGTGCCGTTTCCTGTGCTTAAATTACGGGCGATGAAATCGCGCTGGGGCAGTTGTTCCAGCAAAGGCGTGATCACACTCAATACGCGGCTGATGTATGTGCCGACCGTGCTGATCGATTACGTGATTCTGCACGAGTTGTGTCATTTACGCGAAATGAATCACAGTCCCCGTTATTACGCGCTGCTCAACAGCATTTGCCCCGATTGGAAACAGAATAAAAAGGCGCTGCGGTCTTTTGGCTTCGTCGAATGAGAGCATTAAGACGATGCCCCTAAATTCCTATGCATTGATCGGTGGAGTGTCGGTTATGCTAGAGACAGCATAAATTTTTAGAGGTCATTATGATGGCTCGTTATCGTTTCTTGATGGTTATGATGGTGTTAGCGACCGCGCTGACACTTGGCTTGAGCAGCATCGGCGCACAAGCCGGCTTACCGGGCGCGGTCACACTGGTGACGCCCGCCAATAATGTGTCGGTCAATTTAAGCCGCCCGATTTTCGCCTGGACGATTGCCAGCGGCGCGACCGACTATCGGCTGCAAATTTTTGACGCCAATTGGGTTCAACTGCGCTATCAAGTGTACACGCCGCTGCAAGCAGGCTGTGGGAATGGCAGATGTTCGGTAATTTCGCCGATAGGATTGACGAACGGGCAAAGTTACCGTTGGAAGGTCTACGCCAAGAATGCGACGGGGACAACACAAACGACCGCTCGCATGGTGACCATCGCTTTAGGGGACCCGAAAGCCGCCGAAATGCTCACGCTCGTCAATCAAGCACGCTGCGCAGCCGGGCGTGTGCCGCTCCGCCTTGAAACCAACCTGACTCATGCGGCACGCCTGCACAGCGCACGCATGGTGCTGCACAATTTCTTCGCTCATGATGACCCGTACAGTACGCTCGATCCGTTCGAGCGGATGCGTGGGCTTGGCTATAACTATACCTATGCCGGCGAAAATATCGCGGCGGGCAATTCAACCGTGTCCGCGACGTTCACGCAATGGTGGAATTCGACCGGACACCGCAACAATATGATGAACACGAATCATCGTGAAATGGGCTTGGGTTACTGGCAGGGCGGTGGTTACGGTCATTACTGGACGATGACATTAGGCACACGTTCTGGCGCAACAGGCGGCATATGTCCTTAAGTTGTACCCCCTCCCGCTTCCCCCATCTCACCTACACCTAAACACGCCGTCACGCCCATCGTAACGTTTCAGGATGGGCGTACAGTGAACTCAACTATCAGATGCAGCGCGGCGTATCCGTTACAGCACGCCGCCCTAGTTGAGGAGCATTCTCATGTTGAATTGGGCGATTTTGTTCTTGGTCATCGCGTTGGTGGCAGCGGTTCTCGGTTTCGGTGGCATTGCGGGTACGGCATCTGGCATCGCACAGTTACTGTTCGTGGTGTTCATCATTCTGTTCCTGGTCTCGCTGGTTTTCGGTCGCCGCATTCGGGTGTAATCCCCTTTTAATCAATTCCGCATCCCTCCGCTTGCGATTTCGGCGTGTCGAGCAATCACACACCGAGGTCGCTTTTTTTTGTATCCTTTTTGATCATTGATCATCGGCGGCGCTATAATGATCGATAAAATCGCCGCTTATCGGCAGCTTATCGTCATTCAAGGAGTCGCCATGCCCCGTCTTCAACACGCGATTGCGATTTATGCGCCGCCGGAGCGGGTGTTCAATATGGTCGCGGAATACCCCGAACGGATGCCCGACTGGTGGAGTGCATTCGAAATGCAGCAGCGCGTCACCCCGCCGCCAACCGTCATCGGTTCGGTCTCACGCTATGTCTATAATATGATGGGCGTCAAGATCAAAGGATACATGTCGATTGTCGAACTGACGCCGAATACGCATGTGCATATGCGGACGACAAGCGGGCTGGATGCGTCGTTTCAGTTCATCATCGATCCGTTCAACGATGAGGACGGCGTGCAGAGAACCACGTTCGCCATCCAGGTCGATTATGCGCTTCCCGGCGCGGTACTGGGCAAGTTTTTGAACCGCCAAACATTGGAACAAAAGAACGAGCGCGATTTACATCAGGCGTTGATCAACCTGAAGGCGCTCATCGAAACGCACGTTGCCGTGCTGCCGTGACCGACAATAAGTCCATTCGCGTTTGTTTAATCGCCAATCGCGGCGAAATCGCCGTCCGCGTTATCCGCGCGTGCCGTGAGCTGGATATTCGTGCCATCGCGGTCTACAGCGACGCCGACGCGACCGCGCGCCACGTTCGCCTTGCCGATCATGCTGTGCATATCGGTGCGTCGCCGCCGCGCGACAGTTACCTGAACATCCAGCGCTTGATCGACGCCGCATTAGCCATTGGGTGCGATGCGGTGCATCCTGGCTACGGCTTTCTATCGGAAAATGCAGCCTTCGCGTCCGCCGTCATCGACGCCGGACTGATCTGGGTGGGTCCGCCGCCGAGCGCGATTCAGGCGATGGGCGTCAAGACCGAAGCGCGCGCATTGATGGAGCGGGCGGGCATCCCGCTTGTGCGCGGGTATCAAGCGGAAGACGCCAGCGAGGACGACTGGATCAATGCAGCGGCGCATATCGGCTATCCGTTGATGGTCAAGGCGGCGGGCGGTGGCGGTGGCAAAGGCATTCGCATCGTGCGCGATCCGCGGGATTTAACGGAAGCGCTGGCAGCGGTACGCCGCGAGGCACAAAATGCGTTCGGAGATGCGCGGATTTTCTTAGAGCGTTATATCGAGCATGCACGCCACATCGAAATTCAGGTATTGGCAGATGCGCACGGCAATATCGTGCATTTATTCGAGCGCGAGTGCAGCGCGCAGCGCCGTCATCAAAAAGTCATCGAAGAATCGCCGTCACCGTACCTGACCGCGCACAACCGCGCACGTATGGGTGAGACGGCGGTCGAAGCGGCGCGCGCGGTCGGTTATATCAACGCGGGCACGGTCGAATTTATTGCGACGCCGGATGAACAATTTTATTTTCTGGAGATGAACACGCGCTTGCAGGTCGAGCACCCGGTCACTGAAGCGGTGACCGGGCTCGATCTGGTCAAGCTGCAATTTCATATCGCGGCGGGCGGCGTGCTGCCATTTACACAAGCCGATCTGACTCAACGCGGACACGCCATCGAAGCGCGCTTGTACGCCGAAGACCCGACCGCCGATTTTGCGCCGTCGCCCGGCACGCTGACCACCTTCAATGTGCCAACGATGCCCGGTGTGCGCGTCGATTCTGGGGTGGAAAGCGGCGACAGCATCAGCGTGTATTACGACCCGATGATCGCTAAAATCATCGTCTTCGATTCGACGCGCGCGGGCGCGATCCGGCGGCTGGAGTCGGCGCTGCGCGACATCGTGATCGTCGGTGCGACCACCAACCGCGATTTTTTGCGCGCGTTGATCAATCATCCGACGTTTGCGGCGGGCGAGGTCGATACCACGTTCATCGAGCGGCATCTCATCGAATTGATTCCACCCGAAAACCACCAACCCCTAGGGGCGGGCGCTGTGCCGTCCGCAGATGAGAGCGAAACACCGGATACGCAGGCACAAAGGCTCGAAGGCACAGGGGAAAATAGCTTTGTCGATCCATGGGCGCGGGCGGATGGGTATCGCATCGGTGAAGGTGTGCGTCAGGAAAGTGCGGCGGCAGCAATATCGTCTGTATCGACAAGCGAACGGCGCGCCACGCGCAAAACATCTGGCGGCTTAACCGCCACCATGCCGGGACAAGTCCAGTCGGTGCTGGTCAGCGCGGGCGACACCGTGACGCGCGGACAAGTGCTGGTGATATTGGAGGCGATGAAGATGGAGATCAAGGTCGCCGCACCCGCCGACGGCGTGGTCAAGCGCGTATGGGTGAGCGTGGGTGATGTCGTCGAACGCGGACAAGGATTAATCGAGATTGGATCTGCCAGTGCATAAAACGAATATCAACGAGAAGTACGCCAAGTTCAGCGAGCAGTGGTCGCCACGTGTGATCGCGGAAGCGAATGGGCAGTATGTCAAGCTGGCGAAAGCCGAAGGTGAGTTTGTCTGGCACGCGCACGCCGACGAGGACGAAATTTTCATCGTGTACAAGGGCAAGCTCATGATCGACATGCACGATCAGGCTTGGATTTAAGCTACATCCATAAACGGCGGCAGATAAAAGCTGAGAAATGTGAGTCGCGCGTGAAACCATTTTGAATTTCGGTGGTTTGCAGTTTGAACATGAGGTCGATTTCCTGTACTTACTCGGCAAGTGGGATCAGAAGTTGCCCGAAAAAGTCGCAAAGCGACGGCGTGCCTACACGCGTTCAGCAGATAACAGCGTTTTGCTGCTCGCCGTGCGATACAGCGCATAAGACTCTTTATCCGCAAAGGCAAAAAAGACCGATTTTGACACGATCAACCGTTCGCCTTCAATATCTAACAGATAAGACGCGGTGCGATTATAAATTTTTACGGTATGGGTGACGGTTCCGCGCGTCACGATCAAGGATGACGCGCGGAGATCGGCGTTCAAGCGGATGGTATTTTGCGCGAGCAACCCCATAATCGCGGCGTTGACGAGCGTGAGCGCAACGCCAATGACGCTCAAAACGGCAGAATCAGGTTGCTGCCCTTGATAAATGAGCAGTGCAGCAATCAAGCCAATGATAATCAGCGCGACGACCGCGATGATCAAAGCGCGCTGCCATGCTGCACGCAGAAGATAAATCTGCGCGTCGCTCAAGCGTCCGTCGCGGTTGGCGCGCAAATCATCATCGGTAAAGCGCAGCGCTTCGGCGAGCGTGCCAATCGTCTTTAGTGATGCAGGTTGGGGGGGCATAGTATCGGTGGTCATGGGGTGTATTTAACCACAGAGATGACTGCGAACACAGAGGAAATCTCGGTGGTTACAGGTACAAAAATGGATATGAGGTCAATTTTGCGCCGCGAGACGACGATAAAAATCAAATAAAAAGGACGGGTCATAGACCCATCCTCGTCCAGCAATTTAAATCGTTGAAAAGGCGGGTCTATGACCCGCCCGTACCAATTACATCGCGCCGTCCATCGGGGGCAGCAATACTGCGTCGATGACGTGGATAATGCCGCCATTGCTCGCCGGAATATCGGTGGCAACAACATTCGCCGCATCGACCATCACGCCAGCATCGGTCGCGGTAATCGTGACAGCCGTACCCGGCAGCAACGTGGCGACGCGAGAGCCGCCTTCTACGCTGCCCACCGCGATGACGGTCGTCGCGCTGAAATGACCGGGAAGCACGTGGTATGCCAAGACCTGCGTCAACAGGGCGGTATCCGCCAACAGTTCTTCAGCCGTCAAGCCGAGGGCTTCGAGCGCCGCAGTGAACGCTGCATCGGTCGGCGCCAAAACGGTGAAAGGACCACCGCTGGTCAGGGTCGCCAACACGCTGGGATCAGCCGCTTGCACTGCCGCCAACAACACGGTGAATTCGGGTGCATCGGCAGCCGCCGCGGCAATCACGATGTCCACAATCGTGCCGGGCATTTCCATCACGGGTTCTTCAGTCGCTTCCATTTCGTCCATCGCCATTTCTTTGGCGGGGGGGAGCAGGACGCTGTCGATGACATGAACGATACCATTCGACGCGATCACATCCGGGGTAACGACGGTGGCTTCGTTGATGAGCACCGAGCCATCGACAACCGAGATCGCCAATGCGGTTTCATACGCGGCGGTGCCGAGTAGTGCGCCATCGAGCGCGACGATGGCTTCAGCATTGAAGACACCTGGAACGACATGGTATTGCAGAATGCGAGTCAGCGCGGCGGGATCCGCCAACACATCAGCCGCCGTCACACCCAGCGCTTCAAACGCCGCTGCGAACGCCGCATCGGTCGGGGCAAACACGGTCAAACCGCTTTCTGGGTTGCTGATCGCTTCCAGGATGGCGGGGTCAGCCGCTTGCACTGCTGCCAACAACACGGTGAATTCGGGGGTTTCCGCCGTTGTGCTGCCAACAACAATATCAGCGATGGTGCCCATGTCTTCTTGCGCTGCGACGCTGAAAGCTCCGAAGAGCGCCAGCACGACGACTGATAAAACGAGCATTGCTTTCTTCATGTGTTCAATCTCCAAGCAAAAGTAAAAATACAGGTGGTGTGTTACACCAACTTAAAACTTAGAAGGGTTGGCTAAGTGTGCAATGAGTAAAGCTGAAATTACACATGAACTCCACTTGAGTTCTGTATGAGCAGACGCGGGCTCATAAAGTCGGATATACAAATTGTCCTAATGGCGATTTGGAATAGGTGAAGCAACCCACAGGTACACAGAGCGCATCGAATAGAGTCAATTGTGTACTGTTATGATGGGTGATGGAGAGCAAAACGATGAAACGATTTTTCGTGTATGCCGTGCTGCTGGTGATAGGCGCGTTGGGGACGACCGTTTTGGTCACGTCCGCTATTGCACAAGAAACGACCGCGACGCCGACACCCGCGATGGAAATGACCGAAGCAGCAACCTCGGAAGCGACTGTAGAGACAACGGCGGAGACAACCGCAGAAGCCACAGAGACACCCGCTGCCGAAGCGACCGCAGAAGCAACAAGCAGCCAACCCGACGCAACCGCGACCCCGACTGCCGCAATGGTAGTGCCCGAAGCGACACGCGAACCCGCGATTGCCCTCGACCTTGAAACGATCACGGCTGACCCGACGTTGTTCGTGGGGCAATACGTGCAGTTGGAAGGCTTCGTCGAAAATCTGGTCAACGTGCGCGCGTTCGTATTGGGCGAAGCAGCCGCACTCGATAACGATCAAATTTTGATCATCAACAATTCGGGCGACGAGTTCGATATTCGCTTGTCAGAAGGCGCACGTTTTCTGGTTACAGGGCGTGTGTATAACTCGTTCGCAGATGGCGGTTTAACGCAGTTGGTCGCGGCGGCGGCGGCGGCGGGCGATCTCGACCTGGCGACAGCAGAGGCGATGGTGCTGGAAAGTACACCGACGGCGGAAAACGCGCCAACATTAGTACCAGAAGCGACCGACGATACAGACTTCGAGTTTGAACGCATGGTCATTCCCTACAGCACCAGCTTGGCGGACATGGTCGTGCCGGAGGCGTATTTCAACTATATCATCGTCGAAATCACGTCGATCACTGACCTGCAATTTATGGAACTGGCGCAGTAAGAACCTCGCCCTCCCCAATCCCGCTCCTCAGCACGCCGCTAATCTCCTGATTATCTCGGCGGGCTGCGCTCAACCGCTCGGACGTCGTCCCGACGGTACTTTCCGCCGGCTGTGAAGTTTGTTTAAAACTCACCTTACGCAAGCCGCTCGTTTTTAGCCCTCACCCCCTGCCCCTCAGCTCCCTCAGGGCGAGGGGTGAAAAACTGTCGCGGTAGGGAAAATCCTTCTCCACGAGGGAGGAGGATTTAGGATGAGGGCAATCTGCGTAAGGTGAACTTACACGACACGCAAACCGCACAAAAAGTTCCCGTGCGTAGGTCATACGTGTGATGGTCGTCTGGTACGAACCGCTCAGTTGACGTTCACCCTACGGTCTCTTACCACATGGGCAAAACGCCCTATAATGTGAGCAGATGACATTCACACTTTTTACAGGAGGATCGGAATAATGTCACGCAAATTTTTGCTGGTCGCGCTTCTCATCGCATTGATGAGCATCGCCATTGTCGCGCCGACGGCGGCGCAAAATGCTACGTGGTTCGCAGAATATTATAACAACACCACGTTAGCGGGCGCACCCGCGTTCACACGCAACGAATCGGGGATCGCGCTCAATTTCGGCACGGCTTCGCCCGGTGACGGTGTCAACGCTGATAATTTTTCGGCGCGTTTCGCCACCGATGTGTCATTCACGCCCGGAACGTATCGCTTTTTCCTGTACGCAGACGATGTCGCACGCGTCACGTTCAATTTTAATACGGTCGTGATCGATACGATCACGTCGGGTCAGCTTTCGCAGACTGTGAGCGGTGATGTCACGGTTTCGGCGGCGGGCGTCTATCATCTTCAGATCGATTACATCGAACAAACAGGCTCGGCATTCGTGTACTTCCAATACGCGAACGCGGCGGGCAACCCACAGCCGAATTTTGGCGTGCCGACGGGCAACCCAATCGGCGCGGGCGTGCCGCTGACCTCGCCATGGACAGCACAATATTACACCAACACATCGCTGACAGGCGACCCGACGGCGATCCTTACCGTGCCGACGATTAATTTCAATTATGGGTCGGGGTCACCGCTCGCATCAGTGCCGTCGGATCAATGGTCGGCGCGTTATACCAGCGTGCAAAACCTGACGGGCGGCGCGTATACACTGCAAGTCAACGTCGATGACGGCGCACGTGTGTACGTCAACGGCGCACTAGTGATCAACCAGTACACCGGCGCGACGGCACAAACCTTCACAGCGGCGCTGAACTTGCCCGCCGGGTCGAACAATTTCCAGGTCGAATATGTCGAGTTTGCTGGCAATTCCAGCCTTGATTTCCAGTTGGTGCCGCCCGGTCAGCCCGCACAGCCACAAGCGATTTCGGGTCCGTCGGCAGTCGTAACGGCATATCGTCTGAACGTACGCAGCGCGCCGAACGCAACCGCAAGCGTGATCACACGTATCAATCGCAACGAAACCTACCCAGCAGTCGGTCGTAACACCGATTCATCGTGGATTTTGCTGCAAATCAGCGCGACGACTCAAGGTTGGGCGAGCGCACGCTTCTTGTCATTGTTCAACGCCACCTCGCTGCCCATCGTGACGACCACCGTCGCCGCGCCGACGGCAGTGCCAGCGACGAGCGCGGGCATTACGATCCTCGCCAGTCCGTACACGGTCAATATCCGGTCGGGTCCGGGGACGACCTTCAGCCGCATCGCGCGGATGCCCGCCGGACAAACAGCACGCTTGATCGGGCGTAACAGCCTGAACCAGTGGTGGCAGATCGATTTCAACGGGATCGTCGGTTGGGTGACCAGCGCGTATACCACCGTGCAGCCCGGCGACGCGAATATCAACGGTGTACCGGTTACGCAGTAACACCTCCCACGCCTGAAGGCGGCAGCCGTGCCGCCCATCGCGCATGACAGCATCCTAACGCAAGGGCGGGTTTCAGACTCGCCCTTTTGCGTTTCCGCGCTATTGCGTTGTGTTGTTCGCGTTTTTGTCTCGTCGGGTCAATTCGGCGGGAGGGTCTGAATCGCGCGCCTACAGCGGTGTCAGCTTGACCTCATCGCATCCGCACAATTGTAAACTCTGTGTAAACTCGTGCGAATTGCACGACGTGTACAATTCCACTTGTTCCCGTATCTCGTTATAATGACGCGGGTTTTGCCCCGAAACCACATACCTGGGGAGGCTGCTGCCTTGATCGAAGTAAGACAACTAACAAAACAATATGGCGATTTCGCGGCGGTGAATGACGTCACGTTTGTCGCCAAGCCGGGTCAAGTGACCGGATTTTTAGGACCGAACGGCGCGGGCAAGACGACGACCATGCGGATGTTGACGGGCTATATGCCGCCGACATCCGGCACGGCAATCGTGGCGGGCTTCGATGTGTTCGATAAAAGCCTTGAAGTGCGCCGCAGAGTGGGGTATCTGCCCGAAAATGTCCCGTTGTATCGGGATATGACGACGCGCTCGTATTTGCAGTATGTCGGTGAAATTCGCGGCATACGCAATGTCCGTGTACGTGCGATGGAGGTGTTGGATCGGGTTGGATTGGCGACTCGTGCCAACAGCCGCATCCGCACGCTCTCGAAAGGGATGCGCCAGCGCGTAGGCTTGGCACAAGCCCTGCTGCACAACCCCGAAGTCCTGATCCTCGATGAGCCGACGATTGGACTTGACCCGTATCAAGTCCTGGAACTGCGCTCGCTCGTACGCGAATTAGGGCGCGATCATACACTTTTGTTCAGCACGCATATTCTGGGCGAAGCTGAGCAGGTGTGTGACCAGGTGATCATCATCAATCAAGGCACCATCCGTGCACAAGGCTCACCCGCCGCTTTACGCGCAGAAATGTCGCGCGGTGGACGTATTTTGATGCGTGTTGAAGGTGATTCACAGGCTGCCGCCACTGTGGTACGCGGACTTTCTGGGGTTGGCGATGCGACGGTCGATGTATTGATGGACGGTGGGATTGTCATCACGCCGAGCAACGCCGATATTGACCCGCGTGCAGAAATTGCCAATACGGTCATCACACGCGGTATCAAGCTGATCGAACTGCGTCCGCTTGCCGTCAATCTTGAAGAAATTTTCCTGGAATTAACACGTCAGGAAACCGCACAAGAAATTACTGAAGACGCGGCGACTATCATCGACGGAGAGGAAATTGCATCATGACCGATCAATCCGTTCATATCGAAACGCACGAAGCACTCAGCCGTGAAGTGCAGACGGGTGCTAGTTTCCCGTTCTGGGCGGTGTTCAAGCGTGAACTCGGCTTATATTTCCGGTCACCCATCGCCTACGCCATCGCGTTTGCGATAATGTTCTTTCTCGGCGTACTGATCAACGGCTATTTATCGCAGGGCAATCAGCAAGCGCCCGCCGATTCGACGTATGCGCCGCTTTTACTCGTCTTTTTGTTGTTCTTGATCGCGCCGCTTTTGACGATGCGCTTGCTTTCTGAAGAAGCACGCGAAGGTACGCTCGAAGTGTTGATGACGCTGCCCATGCACGAAAGTCAGTTCATCATCGGCAAATTTCTAGCGGCGTGGGCATATTTTACCGTGCTGCTGGCGCTGACGCTGGTCTATCATCTGATCATGCTGACGGTTGGCGTGCCAGATTTGGGTCAGGCATTTGGGGCGTATGTGGGCGCATGGCTGTATGGCGGCGCAGTGATCGCGGTATGTATGATCTGGACGGCTGTGACGGAAGACCAGATTGTCGCGGCATTTTTGAGCGCGGCGACCGTGCTTGTACTGTACCTGGCAGAGATCGCGGCGATTTTTATCAGTTCGCAAAATCCCCGACTGGCAGAATTCGTGCGCGAACTCGGCTTGCAAGCGCACTATAACGGTACACTTTCGGTCGGCATCGTGCGTGGACAAGACATTTTATATTTCATCCTCTTGATCGTCGGGGCGCTGTTCATCACCACGCGCATCGTCGAAACACGGCGCTGGCGCGCTTAAGGGAGTTGTAAACATGGCACAAAACCAAACACCGAACGTCCCTAACGCGCCGGACAATCAGGAACCGTTGATCCCGCCGATTTATCTGGTCATCATCGGCATCGTGGGCTTAGCGCTGGCGCTGGTCGTTGCATTGACACAGCCCGAATTTGGCGTCGTGGGCTACGGCGGACTCGGACTCGGCTTGCTGTCGCTGATCGCGGCGTTCTTGCTCGCTCCTCAAGAAGCGATGGCATTGGTCACCGGGCGTACGGTACGCTTCGGCGGCTTAAGCATACTTGTCACGCTCATTTTGCTGACTGCGTTCGTGTTCCTGTATATCTTTGTGCGTAACGCCAATCTCGAACTCGACCTGACCGAGAGCGATCAATTCTCACTCACGCAGGAATCGCGCGACGCGGTGACGCCATTTGGTATTGATCCGAGCATTCCGCGCGTCAAGATCATCGGCTTTTACAACGCGGCTTCTGGCGCACAGCGCGATCAGGCGGCGCTGTTGTTAGAAGACTACGCCGAAGCCAGCGGTGGCAAAATCACCGTTGAATACGCCGATGTGGATCGTCAAGCACCGCTGGCGACCCTGTACGGCATCACGCGCCCGACACAGTTGGTCGTCGTAGCAGACAACCCCGAAGCATCGGGGCAGGCTGTCGAAGCGGGCGCGATCGATGCGCTTGCGCCCGCCGCACCGCAATTGATCCAAACCGACGAGACCGGGTTTACCCCCGACGTGAACAACGCCGAGATCATCAACAGTATCGACCAACAAACACTCACCAACGCGATTTTGAAGGTGGCGGCGCAAGGCAGCTTTGTCGCGTACTTCTTGCAGGTACAAGATAGTGAAGGCGACCAGATGACCTCGATTCGCAGCACCCTCGAAGGGCGCTACGACTGGACGGTCGAAGATGTATCGCTGCTCGATTTCGCGGGGACAACGCCCGCGTTCACGCTCAACGATCCGAACCGCGATGGTGAACTCATGGTCATCGCGGGTGGCACTCGTCCGCTGGCTGAACAAGAGCTGGCGCTTTTGCAGGATTACCTGAACAACGGCGGTGACCTGATCCTGTTCGCGGGCAACAATTTCAACGATCAAGGGATATCGCTGGCGACCGATGCCGCGCTCAATGATTATCTGGTAGCGAGTTTTGGCATTCGCATCAACAACGATGTGGTCATCGACCAAGTACAGGCGTTCCAATCGCCGTTGATACCGGGCGCGACCGATTTTGATACCACCAGCTACATCACCACCAACCAGATCGATACGGCGGCGTCGGCGGTGTTATTTGAAGTGCCACACAGCCTGACGGTATCGACCACGCCGCCGCCAAATGTGACGGTGACGTCGCTGCTGCGTTCCAGCCCGACCAGTTTCGCGCGCACTGATTTTGCGGTGCTGCTGGCAGAAACCGAAATCGCGCGCCCTGCCGACGCGGTGCAGCAGCCCTACGTGCTGGCGGCATCCGCCGAAAATACCCAGACAGGCGCGAAAATCGTCGTTTATGGCAGTACATCGCCGGGTCTCGATACGTTCGCGCAGTTGAACGTACAAAACATCGAAGTCGCGTTCAACAGCATTGTGTGGGCGACCAACTTCGATAATTTCTTCCAACAAATCAGCATCGTCCAGCAGGAAGACCCAACCCAGACGCCGATTTTGCTCAGCGAGCAAGACCTGCGTAATTACAGTTTCATCACGCTTGGCTTGGTGCCGTTTGGTATTCTGGCGCTCGGCGTGCTGGTGTGGTGGGCGAACCGCGAACGACGCACAGCCGCGTAAATTGGATGATATCGGGTTGGGTGGCGGCGATCAGAAATCGCCGCCGCGCAAGCCGATAATATGTGTTGTAAGGGCGCAGCGCGCTGCGTCCATCGATCAATAAACAGCAGCATCGCGCATGATGAAGGGACGAACCTATGCGTTTGAACACAGGCACTATTGCTTTAATCCTCGTCGCGCTGGTCATCATCGGCGGGGTCATCCTGCTGGGGGGTCAGCCCGCTGACGCGCCGGGTGATCCGACGCCGACTTCCGCCGTTGTAAGCGGCTCGGTCTTTGTCGGTGCGGACGCCGCGAACGCGAGCAGCGTGACGCTGACCAACTATGAATCGGGCGAATACGTCACGTTCTCACGCGATGCGGGCGGCGCATGGACGATTGCTGGCACGTATGCCAGCGACATCACCCCGCCGATTCAGGAGACCATCAGCACTGAACTCGCCACCGTACAGACGTTGTTGTATACCGATCGCTTCGATATGGATCAGTTATCTGGCTTTGGGCTGGATACACCGCGTTATACGCTGGTCGTCAATGCAGCGAACGGCACCCAATACATGCTGTATCTGGGTGATACCAACCCGTCTGGCAATCGCTATTACGCAGTCGCGCAAACCTTTGCCAGTGCGATGTCTACGGCTGAAATAACGCCGGAGTCGACGGCGGAAATGACCGCAGAAGCGACGGCTGAAATAACGGCGGAAGCGACGGCGGAAGTCACGCCGGAGTCGACGGCGGAAATGACCGCAGAAGCGACTGCCGAAGCCGCGCTTGACCCGTTGGGTGATGGCGCAGTCATGGACGCGCTGACGCTGGATCGGTTTATCGGTGCGGCGCCGACCTTGAGTGGGATGCAAGCGATCCTGTTGATCGAAACCAGCCTCGTCGATCGACTGCTTGGTTTAATCACCGCGCCGCCGTATGCGCCACCGCCGCCGCCGACCCTGTTCCCGACGCCGACGCCGAACCCGTTCAGCGAGGTCGATCAGACTGCGACTCAATCGGCATTGTTTGCCGCGACCGCGACCGCAGCGGCACAGGTGACGCCCGAAGTCACGGTTGAAGTCACGATTGAAGCCACCGCAGAGGCGACTGCCGAAGCCACCCCGTAACAAAATCACGTTCGTAGGGGCGGGGCTAAGTACCCGTTCCTACGCTTTATTGCGCTGATTTTTTGCCACAATAGGTAAATCGTACACGAAGCGCAGCTTGTGGGTAGTACGTTAGTCCTGAAAACGACCTGCTTCTCTCAAGTTTCGCATTTACAATCATGCTATCCCCAGTTGTCTAGGGAACTGAATGTTTTTGTCTATCGTCTTGTTTTATAGTCAGTGCGAATGGCGAGTCACATTACGCTAGAGTCGGGGATGAAATGCCGCGTTTGATCATGCGTCGGGGACCTACACCCGGTGCGATTTATCAACTGGACATCGACGAGATGACGATTGGGCGCGGGCGTAAAAACCAAATCGTCATTCATGATAATGAAGTCAGCCGCGAACACTGCCGTCTGGTGCGTTTGATGGAAGATTATGAAGTTCATGATCTCAATTCAAGCAACGGCACGTTCGTTAACGGTCTGCGTGTGATGAACAACTGGCTTTTACAGCCTGGTTCACTGGTAGAGCTGGGTGATTCGATCACACTCGAATATGAACGGGTGCCGGCGACCGCTACACAGGCGGTGGCACGCATGACGATACAAACCACGTCGTTGAATGGCGCGCGTGATGAAGAAGAAATGCTGCCCGCTGATGTGCGTTACTGCTTGATGATGACGATGGGTCCTACCATCGGGCGCGTGTATTATCTCAATACGCCGACGCACACTATCGGGCGCGAAAATGGCAATGATATCGTGATCCAGGATCCAGAGATCAGCCGTCATCATGTGCGGTTGCGTCTGGTCAACGGTGGCTATCTACTAGAAGAACTTGGATCGACCAACGGCACGTATATCAACGGCACTGTCTTGAACGAATCCTATGCGCTGATGCCCGATGATGTGGTGCGCTTAGGCACACAGGTTCAGCTTCAATACATGCTGCAAAGCACGTCCGCTCAATCGTTGATGACCGATCCGCCGAATAGCAAACGTTCGACGGGCGAATATGTGCGCGAAGAAACCGTGTTTCAGTCGTTCATCAGTCCGGTCGCGGCACAGCGGAAAATTTCGCGTCTGGGCACGGGGTTACAGCCAGGCAGCCTTGATAATCATATATTTATCGCCTATGCCCGCGACGAATGGGAAGGCGTGATCGCCAATTTGACGCTCAGCCTTCAGGACGCGGGGCTGGATGTGTGGGTCGATCAATACCTGGCACAAGGCAGCGACGACTGGCGCGCGGCGGTCGAACAGGCGCTGCTCGAATGCTGGGCGATGGTACTGGTCGTATCGCCGCAAGCATTAAAAGCGAACACCGTCAAAATGGAATATTTGCACTTCATCAACCGTGAAAAGCCGGTCATTCCGCTGGTGTACGAACCTGTCAAGGCGCTGCCTGCGGAACTGGCGCGGCTGCGTACGATTCAGTATGACCCAGCGAACCCGCGCCGTTCGTTTCATAAATTGATTTTCGAGATTATGCAGCTCCGGCATTAATGCAGGGCGGTGGGTGACGAATCGGTCGTCTGAGCATAACAATCTGTTACTTTCCGAAATTTTCGACGAAAATTTCTAAATTAAATACACGATTCCTCAACGTTGCGTTACACTGATACCAATATCAGTGTTAAGGACGTTAGGGTTCTATGGCGCAATACGTGGAACGCACGCGCGACGCACAGATTGCAAAATTAGCGGTGGCGCTGCATTACCAACACTTGGAACCAACGGCAGTCTTAGCGACCGCGCTTGAACGGATGGCGGACTCGGTGGGCGCGACTCAGGGCGCAGCCGCCAATCTTGACGATCATCATCACCCGCGCTATACGGCGCTGCTTGGTTATTTTCTCGAAGGTGACGATGACGAGTTCTGGCAGGCGATGAGTCGCGGTATCTTCGGATTTGTCATGCACGGGCGACGCGTGGTCATCGTGCGCAATATCAGCACCGACCCGCGCTGGTCGGGGATGCCCGGATTGTCGCTCGCGTCGGGTGGCTCGGCGATTGGCGTTCCGTTGATGTCACCGGAAGGCGATCAACTGTTGGGCGTGGTGATTCTGACACATCCGCAGATCGATTATTTCAGCGGTGGCACGGCGCGCATGTTGGAATCAATGGGTGCGGTGACGGGCGCGGCACTTTCGCACGCGCTGCAAATGACTGCTTTAAGCGAAAGTGAAAGCGCATTTCGTGAGTTGGCGGCGGTGGCAGACGCGGAACGGGTGCAGTTGGCGCACGATGAGGCGCTGCGGCGCGATTTATCCGCGATGATTTACCACGACTTACGCAACCCGGTACAAAATATCCAATCGAGTTTGAGCGGCTTGGCGCGTGTGCTGGCATCGCTTGAAAAGACCGTCGCACATGATCTGATCGATCTGGCAGCGCGCAGCACGCAACAAATGACGCGCATGATCAAAGCCTTGCTCGATCTCGAACGGCTGGAAGGCGGCAGGGCGATCATTCAGCGCAAGCCTTCCAATATTCTCGATTTGCTCAACGACGCCGTCGATCTTGTGCGCGCACTCATCCACGATGCCGAACAAACTGTGCAGATCGAGGTCGATTCCGAACTGCCACGCCTGCTCATCGACGCGGATATGATTCAGCGCGTGGTCGTCAATCTGGTCGAAAATGCTGCCAAGCACACACCGAGCGGCGGTCATATTCGTGTGAGCGCACATATGACCGAAGAGGGGTTGCGCATTGCTATCGGCGATACCGGGTCGGGGATACCGCCGGGATTGCGCGACCGCATCTTCGATAAATTTTTCCGCGTGCGCTATCAAAATGCGCCCGTCGGTTTTGGCTTAGGGCTGGCGTTCTGCCGCCTCGCGGTGGAAGCGCACGGTGGACATATCTGGGTGGAAAGCGAAGTCGATCACGGCTCGACATTCGCGTTCGTGCTGCCTGTCGAACTCAAAGATGCGCCGTCAGATTCGAAACGTGCGCCCGCGCTTACGGGTTAAGAACAAGATAGCTAACGTCAAGGCGCAAAGAAAACCCCTGAAGTCATGCGGTCCTGGCGCGTCTTCCATGCCGCATGTGTTCCTGTTAAGGCTTCCGGTTGAATCAATCTGCGATGCCGATTTTTTGGCGGATGTAGATGTCTTCTGTCACTGCACGCAGCATAAAATTTGACAGGTCATCGACTCCAATTTCCTGATAACCTTGTCCGGGCAACCGATCAATCGTCACCTTGTACGCATTGCGCGCAGGTCTATCAATGAGCGCGGGCGGGCAAACCGCGACCCAATCCAGTGCGCTTGATTGCAGAACCGCGAGTTGGCGGGCATGGTCGCGCGTGATTTCCACGAAGGGCGGTGGCACTATCGCGTAAAACAACCACCCGGATAACAAGCATACGACGCGCTTGATCTCGCTTGCGGCAAGTGCCTCGACGATGAGTGCCGTACCCATCGAAAGCGTGTTCGTCGCCTGCAAATCTGTGCCTGTTCCAAGCACGATCACGACCGCCTGTACGCCGTTCAGGGTGCGCTCAAGCGCATCAGCGTCGCTCAGTTCGCCCGCGATTACGGTCAGATTATCATGGGTGCTGACCAATTTTCGTGGGTTGCGGGTGAGCGCATTCACCGACCAACCCTGTTGTAAAGCAGACTCCAGCACCCGACTTCCAGTGCGACCTGTCGCGCCAAATAATGCGATATGCATGTGTTTAACCTTCTGTTACTGCACGTACCAGCCCAGGCACACCGGCATTTTTGGGAATATCGCCGATCGTTTTATAAATGTGACCGTCGCGCACATAATAAGTGAACCATTCGGGATTGAGCTTGACGGCTTTTTGCGTGGGCTGCACGACAGGAATTCCACGCACGAGTCCTCGATAATCGATCACGCCTGTGTGTGTGCCCGTCAGGTTGATTTGAAACTTGACGTATTCCGGCGTTTCTTCGATGAAGTTCTCGTTGAACTTAAAATCGGGCAGGGCGCGTTTGCGTGCCTTGTGCATATCCAACGACTGCGCCTTGCCGACCTTGACAAACAGGCTAATTGGGAACGGAATGATTCCTTCAAGCCGATAATCATCCGCGATCAATGCGAGTGCGGTTTCCCAACTGCCGTTTTCGACCGCGCGCAGATGTTGAATGACGGTTTCTTTTGCAGACATGTTTCGATCCTTATTGTTGGTTAGCTAACAAATTTTGATGAACCTGTAAGAGCAGACGACGCAAAAGCAGTCGTTCTTCGAGCGTCATGCCCTGAGTCGTTTGTGCTTCGATATCGTGCCATACCCGTTGTAAATGCCCGCGAAGGTCGCGTCCTTGATCGGTCAAGTACACTCGCTGCACGCGCTGATCATGTTCATCACCGCGACGCACTATCAAGTGGGCTTGTTCTAACCGACGCAGCATATTCGTCATCGTCGCGCGCTGAATATGCATCCGTTCGGCTATCTCGGTTTGCGTTGCGCCTTCTTCCTGAAGCAGCGACACAAAAAACATTTCTTGCCCAATGTGCAGACCAATTTCGTTAAGCATCGTATCCGAAAGCGAACGGCGGATTTTGCATACTTCGGTCAAGAGAAAACTAATCGACTCTTGAACTGAAAACGCATCCATTGCATCCTCGATTTCTTATTTCATAACGCCAGGACTGAAAACAAGCATTTGTTATTCAGCTAACTAAATGATAAAGCAAAAACGCATCACGTCAATGCGGTGTTACGCGCCTAAAATACCGAGATGTAACTAAGGAGCAGCGTCGTCGTTTTTGGGTTTGCTTGCCATCAGCACCAGCCACTCGCCCGACTGTACCGTCTTGCTATCTTGATTGATGATTTTAACGCCAAGTGTGATCAAGCCGCCGCCTAAGCGCGGACTGGCTTTGGCTTTGGTTTTGACCAGGATTTCGACGTGCAGTGTGTCGCCAATGTAGACAGGCAGACTGAATTTCATTTCCAAGCCACGAAATGCCAGTACTGTCCGTTCCATAAAGCCGAGTTGATACGCCTGACCGACCGCATAGCTCACGCTCAACATACCGTGTGCAATGCGCTGCCCGAACGCCGTGTGCTTCATATACTCGGCGTCGGTGTGCATCGGGTTATAATCACCTGTCAGCCCGGCGAACGCGACAATATCGGCTTCGGTAATGGTACGTCCGCGCGTGATCAGCATCAAGCCTTCGTCGATGTCGTCGTGGTATAAGCCGTGCGACGCGGCGGGAAGATAAGTCATTCAATACGCTCCTAATTATCGATTGTCTACAGCACACGCATTTGTGGATCGCGTTCATACGGCGGTGACAGTGTGCCGAACGATGCGCGATTGAGTCAGTATTGTGTAGCCTTTGCCTTTGGAACAAAATACTTGTCGGCACTTGGCAGCTCTATAAGCTTCTATTCATCAACCCCTAAAAATGCGGCGTCTTGTAGCGTCACCCCGCGTGTGCTAAGATACTTAAAACATTCCTCATTGGTAAGCATCCCCACGCCTAAAGGCGGGGGCTTTTAGCCCTAATGCTTACCAGACTCAGCCCGCAAGGGCTACGTTAGCGGTAAATACATAGGCACTTCGGAATGCCTCACCAGTTCCGAACGCTGCGGTGAACGATTAAACAGAATGCTTGGGAGCA
>JBBRAA010000012.1:0-79889 GCA_038207205.1 Aggregatilineales bacterium | reverse complement strand
TTGGTTCGCTCGACTCGGGGGTCGGTGACGCTCTCGAAGTGTTTACTGAGACTCAACGGGCGGGGCTGGGGCTGGCTCATCGGTTATTCTCCTCATTCCGCTTGAGTTTACCCGATTTCCATCCTTCATTTAGATGCAATTGCCCTGATAGGTGCAGTGGCTTACTTGCAAACCTGAATACGTTGTCACGCAAGGTAAGGGCGAGTGGGTTGAATACTCGCCCTTACCCATGACTATCGCTATTTGCCGATGGTGACGCCATCAGTACGCGCGTGTTCGATCAAGCGAACCGTCGCGTTCAGCTCTTTCTTGCGGGCTTCGACAAGCGCGTTGACCAACTTGGTTTGAATGGTCAAGGCATCCATCAACGCATCGAACTTGCGATGTAAGTCAGCGATTTCAACTTCGTTCTTCAGATTGACGTGGTAATCATTTTGCGCGACGGCGCGGTCTTTGATCGATTGGCGGTTCTGCGCCATCAAAATCACAGGCGCTTGCAGTGCCGCCAGTGAACTTAACGTCAGGTTAAGCAAAATGAATGGAAACGGATCGAACGCGCCGACGCCTAATACCGCGTTAACGCCCATCCATATCATCGTAATGACGGCAAACAGGATGATAAATTTCCAACTGCCCGCGAAATTCGATAAGCGATCCGCAAGACGATCACCCAGCGACGCATGTTCGTCAATAGCATCGTAAACGTCGTCGGTGACAATGTGCGGGCGTAAATCACGGATCAGCGTTTGTGCTTCGGGGCTGAGCAAGTTTTCAAGTTCTTCAATTTCGGTGATCAAATCCTGAATTTGATCATCGTCATCAATCGTCGGCACATACCCTTTAAGAACCAGATCATTGTACATAGGTCGTTCCTCCACAGGTTTGGGCACAGCCAACACGACGCAGCACGAATGCCAGAAACGGCATACGCACAGCACGATTTCGCTGCACGGCGTAAAAAAGATGTGATTGTGGTGGAACAGATGAGCGTTTCGGGGTATCCCTGATAAATCAGGGGCGGCAGATGCACGCCGCCCCCGACGATTGAAAGTCGAACTTAGGAGGGGACTGCGCGCGACGAACTGCCGAAACCTAACGGAGGCATCTGTTCGATACTACTGCCAGCGTCCATCGAGTCCTTCACTTGAACGAGAAAACACAGGAGATTGCAACGCTAAAAATACGAACGTTATACATGACAATCTCACAGACAAGTATACGCTTGTTCTACTTGAAAGTAAAGCGAAAGATTATGAATTTTCCAACCAAAATCGCAACCATCAACCGCCGTCGTTCAGCCCATCACCCAGCTCACCATCACTTTGCGCTGCATAAATACGCACGGTGCTGCGGTCTGCGATGAAAATCAAATCGTTGAACGTAGCGATGGCTTGAACCGGCGTCACTTCAAGGTTTGGCGTGCCTAAAAAGCCAACATCGGTGGGATCAGTGACATCGTACAATTGAACGCTGTTTTCGTCATCGCTGACGATGACCAGCCATTCACCCAGTTCAAAACTCAGGAAGCGCAAATCCTCGATGCCAGACTCGACTTCAAACGTATTGATGACGGTTTGCGTGGTCGGGTCGAACAGCGCGATTTGTCCATTTTCTAACCCCACCGCGCCCAATGTGCCGCCACTGTTCAAAATTACACGGGTCGGCTGGTCGGGCAGCGCGACTTCACCAATGATCGGCGCGTTTTGGCTGTCCGAATCGAGCGCGATCACGCGCAGCAACGGTTCGTTTCGCAGCGCGAGAAACGCTTGATCATTGTAAAGCGCCGAATCGACGACCGGCGTGGCGAAAAACGTGGAGGTAATGCTGTCTGCCGAAAATAATTCAAGCAGCGTATATCCGCCTGTACTCACGATGATCGACCACCCGCCATCGGGCGATACCGCCACTGTGCGCGGGCGATCGGGCAGATCGATATAATTGAACGTATCATAAGGCAGATTCGGGTCATAAGAAGCGGGCGCGACGACTTGTGCCAACCCTGCGCCGTCACCAATATCGACCGCAACGATGGCGAAATCAGGCGTGACCGCCACATCGACGGGGATGCCTTCAAGCGGCGATGACGCGAACAAAGCTTGTTCGTTGCCCGCAAACAGATCATAAACGCGCAGTTGATTGTTAGCAGCATCCGCGACCATCAGCCAGCGCCCTTCTGGGCTGACCGCGAGCGCACGAAAATCGCCCGCGTCCAATTGTGCAATCGGTTGATTGGGCAGTTCCTGCGCGCTGGCTGCGCTGATAAACATCAACGCTGATAAGCACGCGGTGATCAAAACGAGCAGCCGTTTTCGCATGAAACGCCCCTTATGCGACGACGCGATTATTCGTCGTCGTCATCGTCGTAGAAATCATCGTCGTCATCGTCTTCTTCATAATAGTCGTCGTCGTCATCTTCGTCGAGGTCGTCCTCGTCTTCGAATTCTTCTTCGAGGAGATCCTCCTCGTCTTCAAATTCTTCCGCTTCTTCAAAATCGGCGCCTTCGGTCAGTTCTTCCACTTCTTCATCTAATTCGATGTCGTCATCCCCATCAGGGAAATCCACAAGGTTCAGAATTCGTTCAAAATACATAGATCGCTCACCTGAGATGAATTGCACGAATAACAACTTGCTGCATTGTAGCGTGAAGCGCGCACATTGTAGCATCAAGATTACGATTGTGAACGGCGACTTTCACGATAGTTTTTTGGGTAAAGTGCCTAATCTTGTCCAGCCGCGACTCCGCTCAGGAAATATCGATGAAAACGATTATCGCCTGTTAGTTCGGGATGAAACGCCGTCGCCAGCAAATGTCCCTGCTGCACCGCCACAATCCGCCCATCTTCAAGCGTTGCCAGAATATCGACGCCTGCGCCTGCATGGGCAACAAGAGGGGCACGGATGAATACCGCCGGGAACGGTGCTTCACCGAGTACGGGAATCTTGAGATCGGTCTGAAAGCTGTCGATCTGCCGCCCGAACGCATTTCGGTTGACCTCAATATCCATAACGCCAAGAATTGGCTGGCGATCGATACCAATATCTTTAGCGAGAAAGATCATGCCCGCACAGGTTCCCCATGTTGGTTTGGTTTGGGCGAACGACCGGAGCGGCTCGATCATATCGAACGTCGTCGCAAGTTTGCCGATGGTCGTGCTTTCGCCACCGGGAATGATCAACCCATCAAGCGAGTCCAATTGTGCTGCCAGTCGCACCTGCACCACCTCTGCGCCCAAATCGCACAGCAGATGTTCATGTTCGATAAACGCGCCTTGTAACGCCAACACGCCGATCTTCATCGCGCCTATTTCTCCGATGGATGCTCCGTTATCTCTGTATCGTCGTAGAGAAAGCGTGCGCGATCAAGTGCCAAGTAGGGCGAACCCGACGGGTCGCCGTATTTTTCGCTTAGTCGTTATCGGTGATGTTGACGGTGACGAAATTCGGCTGTACACCCAAATTCCACGCGCGGCTCGGATTGTCGCTGCTGACCGAGAACATGACGCCACATTCAGTGATACGAAATGTACGCCGCACTCGTATATAATCACGACTGTTATCTTCAACCCGACGACTTGAGTATTCATGATCAATGTGTGCGTCTTGCTCGACGCTTTCGATCACATCAGCGGCATCAGCACGACGTATCACAGTCAACTACATCTCGCGCCCAGCGCTGATGTGCGCCTGACGGTCATCGCGCCGACTGCGCACGGCGAACCGCCGACTGTAGAGGAAATCGATGGGTCACGGCTCGTGCGTGTAAGTTCGCGCCTGAGCATCCATTTTCCGATTGATAAGAATATCCGGCTCGATTTGCCTGACCGTGCGCAGTTTCAGCGCGCCGTCGAAACCGCCGCACCAGATGTGCTGCATATTGCCACGCCGGGACCCGTCGGCATGATGGGTAAAAAACTCGCGCGCGCGCTTGGTGTGCCGCTGGTCGGTTATTTTCATACCGATTATCTTTCGATGCAGACGCCGCAGGTTTTGCGAGCGATGATGCCCAACCCGATCGTGCGCTACGGTGCTTCTACAGTCATGCAAACGTTTAACAAAATCACCGAACGAATGACGTATGAGGCGTGCGACATCGTGTGCTGCGAAGCTGATAAAATCGTGGATGCAATTCGCGCGCGCGGGCTGCACGATAATCCTGTGTGTGTGCCCGCTACACTGCGCCATGATTTAGCCAGTGGTATCGAAGCTGCTGACCCGGATGCGTTTGCGGCGCGCTACAAGCTGCCGTCCGATCGTCCGCGCGTATTGTTCGTCGGGCGTTTCAGCACGGATAAAAATCTGCCGCTGCTCGCGGCACTCGCGCGGCGCTGCCCAGATATTCACTTCATCGCCGTTGGTGATGGCGTACTGCGGCACGTGATCGACGACCTGCCCAATATCACGTTGACAGGGTGGCTGAACGGTGCGGATTTGTGGAGTGCCTTTGCGGCTGCAACGGTGTTCTTACTGTCATCATGGCAAGAAACTTTCGGATTGGTCTCGCTTGAAGCGATGGCGATGGGTGTTCCGGTGCTGACAGCGGATACCGCTGGCAGCGCGCCCGATGTGGTCAGGGCAGGCGCTGGACGTGCGTTCAAGGTGACTGACGACGACGACGCGCTGATACAGTTGCGCGACATGCTGGCGGATAGCGACGGCTTGGCAGCGATGCGCGCGAACGGACTCGCGTGGTTTGCGGATAATCATCCAGCAGTGCGCTATCGGCGCTTCGTCGAACTGGCTTATACTCCGATTATTACATCTACAGGGATACGATGACCGATCATGAACAGCTTATCGCCGCACCAGGCGCGCTCACCCATGCGGGCTTGACCAGCGCTGAAGTCGCGGAGCGCGTGCGGCGCGGCGAGACAAACGCATATGAGCCGCGCACCGGACGCAGTTATTGGGATATTGTCCGTGACAATTTCCTGAACCTGTTCAATCTCACGCTGACCGCACTTTTAGTCGTGGTCTTTTTCTTCCGCGATTGGGCGACGCTGTTCACGGCTGGCTTTTCGGTCGTCACCAACACGATTTTGGGGACATGGCAGGAAGTCGCTGCCAAGCGCAAGCTCGATCAATTGGCGGCGCTGGCATCGAAAGAGGTACAGGTTTTTCGAGATGGCGTGCTGCATAACATGCCCGCCCGCGAAATCGTCAAAGATGATGTGATTTTGCTGTCGCCGGGGGCGCTGCTCGCCGTCGATGGCGTCGTGCTGATCAGCGATTCGCTCGAAATTGACGAATCGCAGTTGACAGGCGAGAGCGATCCCATCGAAAAAAGTGATGGCGACCGCTTGACATCCGGCTCGTATGCGCTGGCGGGGTCGGGTTTGATGCGTGTGACACAGGTGGGCAAAGACAGCGCGATCAATCAACTGACGAGCATCGCCAAAGCGTACAAACGGATTCAGACGCCAACGCAGAAAAAAGTCAGCGCGCTCGTCGAACTGAGTATTCTGGCGATGTTTGCGCTCGGCGCGGCGATTTTGGTCGCCGGCATCACCCAAGAGAAAGAGCCGCTGCAAATCGCGCGTGACCTGGTGGTCTTGATCACCAGCCTTGTCCCGCAAGGGTTAGTGCTGGTGTCTACGCTGTCGCTCACGGTTGGAGCGATTTTAATCAGCCGTCACAAGACGTTGATACAGCGTGTCAACGCGGTCGAAAGCGTCAGTTATACGACCGTGCTGTGCTTCGATAAGACAGGCACGCTCACGCGCAACGAACTGACGGTACAGCAGATTATCCCGTTGGGCGGCGTGAGCGAGGCTGAGATTTACACCTATCTACGCGCGTACGTTGCGAATGTTGGCAGCCACAACACGACATCGCAAGCGATCATGGCGTATCTCGATAAACTCCCGACGAAAAATACATCAAACCGCCGCAAAATCCGCGAAATTCCGTTCGCGTCGGCGCGCAAATGGAGCGCGATCATCTTTGATCAGGAAACGCTGATTTTGGGCGCGTTTGATCGATTGCTCCCGCATAGTACCAATGGCGTCGGGCAAATGGCGCTGGCAAAAAGCGATGGACTGGCGGATGGCGGAATGCGTGTACTGGCATTCGGACGCTCCGAAACACTGCTCGATGTGCCGGATTTGGATCATAACTTCGAGCCGAGCGCGTTGATCGTGTTGAGTGACCAGATTCGTGACGACATCCGCGAGACGCTGGAGTCTTTCCGCGCGCAAAATGTACGCCTCAAGATTATGAGCGGCGACAACCTGAAAACGGTGAAAGCGATTGCCGCACAAGCGGGCATGGAGATTCACACTGCCTACACAGGCGACCAGATCGACGCGATGAGCGACGCCGAACTCGACGACATCGTCGTGGAGACCGAATTGTTCGCGCGCATTTCGCCCGATGGCAAAGGGCGGGTGATCAAGGCGCTGCAAAAACGCGGCGACTACGTGGCGATGGTTGGCGATGGTGTCAACGACGTGCCCGCGCTCAAGGCGGCAAATCTCGCCGTCGTCATGAACAACGGCGCGCGCATCGCCAAAGATGTGGCGGACATCATTTTGCTTAACAACGCGATGACGACGCTGCCGATCGCCTTCCAAAAAGGCGGCGAAATCACACGCACGATTTACGCGACGGCGATCTTGTTTCTGGCGAAAAATGCGTTTATCACGCTGTTACTGATTTTCGCGGCGATCATGACGCTGCCGTTTCCGATTGCGCCCGTGCAGGTGGCGATTGCGACCTTCTTCACCTCGAATATTCAAGGCGGTCTGTATGGGTTGGGCGTCATCAAGCCGTCTATGCTGACGCGCTTTCGCCGTGACGTACTCGATTTTGTCATCACGAGCGGCATTTTAGGGTCGGTCGCGCTGAGTGTTTTGTATTTTGTCAGCTATCGCGCGTCTGGTTTCGATGTCAATTTGTCGCGCAGTGCGCTCACGCTGTACATTATTTTATATGGCACGTTTATTTTCTGGCACGCACAGGGAATCAGCTTCTTAAATCCGCGCAGCTTCATCGAGCACGCGCGCAGCACCATTATGGGAACAGTTTTGGCGGTGATCGGCTTGATCGCGCCGTACATGCTGCTTGGCTTGATCGGGTTTGTGCCGTTGACGCCGGGTGAAGCCGCCTTGGTGACGGCGTTGTTCTTGCTCAATGTATTCCTGGTCGAAGTCCTGATGAAAACACGCCATCCGATCAATCAGTTGTGGCGACTCACGGAGGCGTGATCCGCTCCCCCCAAAACAGGGGTAAAAAAATCGAACTCCTGTGCTAATCTAAGCACATCTTGATAGCAGTGCAGGCGTTTTATCCACAATGTTTCAAATTGAAGTTCGCAGCCGTATCGTCGGTTCAACTGCCGACGATACGCCCTCCAACATCACGCTCGATTTGCTCGACGAAACACTCACCGTCTCCACATCGATCCAGGAAATTACTTGTGCATCGTACCCGATCGCTGGGGCGAAACGCATGAGCAGTTATTCTTGCCCTTTGCAGGGGAGAACGACCGCAAATTAAGCGAGGCGATCAGCAAAATACTGCTGCTGCTGCGCGATGATAAGATCAAAGATGAGAGCATTTTGCGCCAGATTCGCGCGCAAACCAATCGCACCGCTTCGTCGGCGAAAAAGTAAGGGGCAGCCCATCGGGTCGCCCCCGCACACTACCACGTCATGTAAATAATCTGTTGCGCGCCATCGGGGTCAAAGCTGAGCGCGAACGTATGTTTTTCGCACAATTTCGCAAACAGAGACAGTTAATCAGGCTTGGTTTTCTCAAACCGCCATGTCAACGGCTCGATCACCCCGCCGCGCATCGCCTTGATCACGTCGGCATCGTTCTTGAAGGTCAACCCCTCTATCATCGTCGATTCGATGCCGAGATCAAACGATGAACCATCGAACACCCACGGGTCAGCGCTCAGCACAATCTGATCGCCCGCGCGTGGGTCTGCGCCCGTCGCGTTGATGCGCCACACATCGACGTGGGTTCCATCCGGCGTCTTCCCGGCCTCGATACGTCGTCCATGACTCGGCACATGCTGACGGCACAGCATCAAACTGAGCGTATCGCACCAGTATAAAAGTGCGTATCCCGCGTCGGCTTCGTCTTTACTCAGATTGAGCGCCTTGCGCCATTTCGCTTGTTCGGCTGTTTGTTCTTTCAGAAGCGGTTCGATTTCGGAGTTCTGGTCGGTAAAATCCTTATAAATGTTGCAGATGTGCATCGATTGCAGCAGCGCGACATACTGCCCCATATAACTGGCGTGCATGATAGCCGCACGCGGTTGTTCAAGCGTGATCGCGCCGAGCGTGAAGTCTTTTGGCGCGCCTGCTGGCGTCAGCAAATCGCCGCCTTCCCATTCACGCCCGCCGTCGTCATGCTGAGTGATCGCCGCCAGCGTTTCCATCCAATATATCGGGCGATACTGTTCAGCCCAGTGCAGCGCGATTTGCGCGGCTAAAAGTGCATGTGCGCGTTGATAAATGATTTGCCAACCAGTCGGCAGGGCGTTGACGATCACGGCTCTTCGTCCTTATCTCACTTATGAACGGGTTTCTTCATCCGATTTTAGCGCGATTGATACGGAATTGATGCAGTAACGCAGTCCGGTCGTCTCGCGTGGTCCATCTTCGAAGACGTGCCCCAGATGCGAACCGCAGCGGCTGCACACCGCTTCAATGCGCTTCATGCCGTGAGCATTGTCGTGCCGCAGTTCGACATGTCCTTGATCGACGACATCCCAAAAGCTGGGCCAGCCTGTCCCGGACTCGAATTTGGTATCAGACGAAAACAAGGTTTGTCCGCACGCGGCGCACGCGTATGTGCCTTCGGTCTTTGTGTTGACATACTTGCCCGTATACGGGCGCTCTGTACCTTGCTGGCGCAGCACGCGATATTGTTCAGGGGTGAGTTGTTCGCGCCATTCGGCGTCGGTCTTGATCATTTTGTCGGTCATCTGGTCAGTTCCTGTTATGTATTTCGTCATGATTTGACGAGGTTTGAGGGGCAGAGCTTACCCGTCGTCTGCTTAAATGTGTCGCTGCGCCTACACGCCATCGGTGTATCGTGCTGCTACGCGCAGAATCGCCTCCAGGCTGCGCTCCACGTCGGACTCGGTGGTCGCCCACGACGACACACTGATCCGCATGACGCTGTGACCGTGCCATACGCTTCCGCTTGCCCAACACGTGCCCTCCGCTTGCAAATCCGCGATGATCGCACGGGTCGTTTCAGCATCGCCAAATGTGACCATGACCTGGTTGATCACGACCTCGTTCAACACGAGATACCCGGCAGCGGTCAAGCCTTCAGCGAAGCGCGCCGCATGACGACAGGTGCGCTCGACCAAATCCGCGACTCCGCTCCGCCCTAGTGATCGTAACGCCGCCCATACTTCAACGCCGCGCGCGCGCCGCGAAAAATCCGGCGTATACTGATACGGCTCGCGGTTTTCGGTCTGTACCAGATAAGCAGAACTGGCAGCCGACGCCGCCATCGCCGCCTTGAGTGCCGCCGCGTCACGGCAGATAACCAGACCACAATCGTAAGGCGTATTCAGCCATTTATGACCATCTGTCCCCCACGAGTCGGCATCAGCGTACCCGGCTGTCAAATATGCGCGATCGGGTGCTGCGGCAGCCCATAACCCGAACGCGCCATCGACATGCACCCACGCGCCGCTCGCATGGGCTTTGGCGATAATCTCGGTCGCCGGGTCGAACGCGCCCGAATTCACGTTCCCCGCCTGGATGCAGACAATCGTCGGACCGGACATCGCTGGCAAAGCGTCAGCGCGCATCCGCCCTTGATCATCGACGGGCACGCGGATTACGCGATCGCGTCCAAGCCCTAACAGCGTCAGCGCCTTCAAAATACTGACATGCACTTCATCGCCCACGATGACCGTGATTGGCGGCGCGCCGAATAAACCCTGTGATTCGACATCCCACCCAACCTGCTGCAACACACTGTGGCGCGCGGCGGCGAGCGCGGTGAAATTTGCCGCAGTCGCGCACGTGACGAAACCAACGCCCGATTCTGGCGGTAAGTGCAGCACGTCAAGCAGCCATGCCATTGCCACCGATTCCAGCGCTGCCCCAATGGGCGATGTCGCGATGAGCCCGCCGTTTTGATCCCATGCTGCTGCCAGCCAATTTGCCGCTAACGATGCCGGCACAGCGCCGCCGATGACAAAGCCGAAAAATCGCCCGCCTGCCGATGCAACGGTTGCCGGGGAACCGACTTCATCCAGCAGCGCCAATACTTCTGTGGGGTCGGTCGGATGTTCGGGAAACGACTCATGCAGGCGCGAGAGATTGTGCAGCGCCTGTGCTGTTGGGGCGACGCCGCGATCATCGAGGGTTTCCAGATAGTGGACGGCACGGCGCGCGGTCGATTCTAAAAGGTCACGCAAAGTCATTTTGGCATCCTCATCAACGCAGATTATTGACGAGAATTGTAATCGTGATCGATAAAATGACACCCATCCATAAGTCCATCCATTACAGGACGCATATACGATATTCGCCTATGCGAAAACAGATTTTGCAGCATTAATCTGATAAGTCATTACACTGGTGTCAGGCGCATAGAAAACCGCTCACGTTCATAGGCTTGAAGGCTCATGTAAACTCCACGATGGGTGATACACTGGCGATGATGCGCCCGATTGTCAATCATACCTATGCGCGCTAACCCTTTAGCGCGTTCGGAAGAATCGAGATCGATCTGATGAACAATGACGATCATCCTGTAAAAAATGAGAGTGATGCTTTACCCGACTCGACGAACAGCGACACCCACACACCGATTGTAATTGGCATTGGCGCATCCGCAGGGGGAGTCGAGGCGTTTGAAGCCTTTTTCAACCCTATGCCGACAGATAGTGGGATGGCATTTGTCGTGATTCAGCACCTTGCCCCCGACCGTGACAGTATTCTGGCGCAGATCATCCAGCGTTATACGAAAATGCCTGTACAACAGGTGGAAAACGATATGGTGGTGATAGCCAATCATGTCTACGTCATTCCGCCGAATAACATGCTGGGGCTGTCCAACGGAAAACTGCAACTGCTTCAACAGTCTGATGGCACGCACATCCGATTACCGCTCGATTACTTTTTTCGCTCGCTTGCGCTCGAGATGCATGAGCGCGCCATCGGCATCATTCTTTCCGGCACTGCCAGCGATGGCACGCTCGGATTGAAAGCAATCAAGGAAGAGGGCGGGCTTGTTATCGCGCAAGACCCGACCACGGCAGCTTATGATGGGATGCCTCGTAACGCGATTGCGACCGGCTTAGTCGATTTCATCCTTGCCCCCGAAGCGATGCCTGACCAGTTGGCAAGCTATCGACGATTGGCGTTGGATGCAACGAGAAGTATGGTGACGCTGCCACAAAACGTCGTTGCTGAATCGTTGCAGCAGATTTTGTTCATGATCCGTTCGCAAACCGGACAAGACTTTTTTCACTACAAAGAAAGTACAATTCGCCGCCGTATCGAGCGTATGATGGCTGTCAATCAGATTGAGAAAATAGAGGACTATGTTCGTTTTCTTCAAAATAATTCTATCGGCGTTGAAACCCTCTTTCGGGATATGCTGATTGGCGTCACCAGTTTTTTTCGGGATAAAGACGTTTTTAAAAGTCTGCAAGAAACAGTCATCCCGCGTTTGTTCGAGAATCGGCGTGCCAATCAAACCATACGCATCTGGGTGCCGGGGTGCTCTACCGGAGAGGAAGCGTATTCAATCGCCATTTTGATGCGCCACCATATGATGACGCTGCGACAGGAATTCAGAGTCCAGATTTTTGCGACCGATATTGATACCAATGCGGTCGATCGGGCGCGACTGGGCATCTATGCGTCCAATATTGCGCTGGATGTGCCAGAGGAATATCTGTCTCAGTATTTTCTGATTACACCAGACGGTTATCAAATCACCAAGACGGTGCGCGAGATGCTGGTCTTCGCCGTACACAGTGTCACCCAGGATCCGCCGTTTTCTAAATTGGATTTAATTAGCTGCCGTAATTTACTGATCTATCTGGATACAGAATTGCAAAGCAAGGTCTTGTTCTACTTCCACTTTGCGCTTGCGCCAAACGGCTTTCTGGTACTTGGGGCGTCCGAAAGTCTGGGCAAGCATGATCGCGAATTCAGAATTCATAACCTGCAGCACAAAATATTTGAACGTTCTCAAAGCACTACCCCGCTGCGCCTTAACACAGATATCCCTTCTCTAAGTACATACACGCCTGAAAAAGACACGCAAACGACCACCCGAACACCAGTGATGCCGACTTTGCGTGAAATTACCGAAACCATGCTGCTGAAGGATTGGACGCCAACCTGTGTCATCATCAACCATGAGGGAAACATACGGTATGTGAATGGTCGCACGGGCAAATATCTGGAGATTTCTACGGGCGATACCCATAAACTGGATATCATTCGGTCGGCACGAGAAGCACTCAAAACACCGCTGACCACCGCTATTTATCGCGCCATCACGCAGCAGCGCGAAATCTATGAACCAGGTCTTCGCGTGGAAACCAATGGCGGTGAAACGTTCTTTAATCTGATTGTAAAACCACTCACAACCATGCCGAACGAAAATTTATTGGCAGTTTTCTTTGACGAGATCGAATTTATGTCCAGAGATAACACAGCCGACCCAGAAAAAGTTATCAATCCGAGCGATGAACGTGAACAAAAGAGCCGTTTACTGCAACAAGAACTGACAGATACGCGAGAATATTTGCAGGCAATTATCGAAGAACTGAAATCTTCAAACGAAGAAATGCAGTCCATGAATGAAGAATTACAAAGCGTCAATGAAGAACTCGAAACTTCACAGGAAGAATTACAGGCGGTGAATGAAGAATTGCTGACCACCAATTCTGAGTTGGAGCGCAAAGTCGAAGAAGCCACCTGGGCAAATAACGACCTGGAAAATACGCTCAATTCGATTCAAACCGGGATCATTTTGTTGGATGCTGAAAATCATGTCCGCCGTTTCAATCCTGCGGCGGCGCAGGTGTTCAGGCTCGACACAGGCGATCTTGGGCGTTCTATCAACCACATTGTTTCGAATTTGAACTACCCGACTCTGATCGAGGATATAGAGAAGGTATTTAACTCACTGGTATCGTACGGGTTGGATATTCAGACCACGGATGGTCGCTGGTACGCTTTCCACATGAAGCCCTATCGTACTTCTCAGAATGCGATTAAAGGGGTCGTTATTTCCTTCAACGATGTCACAACCCAGCGGCGGACGGAAGCGATTGAAGCAGCGCGTCTTTTAGGAGACAACGTCTTTAATACCGTGCGCGAACCGCTCGTGTTGATCGATGCGAACCTGCAAGTCATCAATGCCAATCAAGCTTTCTTTCGGGTCATGCAGGTTACGCCTGAAGAAACGGTTGGGCTGCCGCTCAGCGAATTAGGCGATGGCGACTGGAATATCCCAGAACTGGTATCTTTGATAAAAGCTGTTTTTGAAAACGGTGTACCGCTTGAAGATTACGAAGTCACGCTGAAGCTTCCAACGCTTGGGATTCGAAAAATCCTGGTGAACGCGCGGCAGATTCAAGCCGGCAACAAGCAGCCGATGCTCGTTTTACTCGCACTTGAGGGCGGCTTGAAGTAATGTTTTCAAAAGCGGTTCAGTCATCATTTCACCTTACGCAGATTGCCCTCATCCTAAATCCTTCTGCCTCAGGGAGAAGGACTTAGCCTACTGCGAAGGTTTTTCACCCCTCTCCCACGCAAACGCTGAGGAGAGGAGTTGGGGGTGAGGGGAAAACTGCAATGATCGTAGAGGTTGGATACTAGTACCTGCCTTCGATTTATCGATAGAGTGTGAGTGTTAAATTATGACATATCAACAGGATAACGACAAAAGTTCAGCGCTTCGCAATTATGCTGAACAAAAATTACGGCAATCACGCATCGATACAGCAAATTTTTCGCTTGAAGATGCCCGGAATTTGATCCATGAGCTCAATGTCCATCAAATTGAGCTGGAACTTCAAAACGAAGAGCTGAGACTGACGCAGCTTGACCTTGAAACAGCGCGGCGCAAATACGTCGATCTGTATGAATTTTCACCTATTGGGCTGCTCACCCTCGATAACAATGAGTGTATTCAAGAAACAAACCTCAAGTTTGTAACGCTGATGGGGACTGACCGCGAAACACTGATCAGACGGAATTTGTCTGAGTTTATCGACCCCAGCGCGCAGGATACGTATCACTTTTTCTACCAGGCACTGCATCGCACCCAGCAGCCGCAGCAGTGTGAAATCATCTTGCTGCCCATCAACCAGCCGCCGATGGTGGTCAGGCTGGATGCTACAATCCTCATGCATGCAGATAATTACACAACCTATCGCATTGCGGTCAGCGATATCACCGAGCGCCACCAATCCGAGCTGGAAATAAGACGGCTTTATGCTGCCGAGCAAGAAGCGCGCAGCATCGCTGTTTACACCGCACGGCAGCTTGCCAGCTTGCAGCAAATTACGGCGGCGCTCTCCCGGGCGATCTCGTATGAGCAGGTATCAGACGCGTGTCTTCAACAAAGCATAGCGATTATTGGTGCGCAGTGGGGCGTCATCCTGCTCTTGTCAAGCGATGGCAGCACGCTGCTGTCCGGAGGTTTTTACGGCGGTGCGGAGCGTGCTGAATCGCCATCTTTTGCCTCCACCGCACCATTTATTGAAGCGCTGCGTCTGCAAAAGCCAGTTTTTATCCAGTCTTTAGAAGCTTATATCCAGCGCTATCCCCAGTCGTCCGATCTGCCTGTTGATGACAGCCAAGCCTTCGCCAACCTGCCGTTAATACTCAATGAACAGCCGATAGGCATCCTCAGTTACAGTTTTTCAGAGGCGCAGTGTTTCACTGAAGAAGATCAATTGTTTATGCAGGCGCTGGCGCACCAATGTGCGCAGGCGTTGGAACGTGTGCGCCTTTCTGACCAAGCGCGGGATATCGCCGCGCTGCAAGAACGGCAGCGACTGGGGCATGATCTGCATGACAGCGTCAAACAATCGCTGTTTGCCGCCACGTCGATGAGCGAAGCGTTGCCACGTCTATGGGAACGCAATCCCGAGCGTGCCAGGATGATTCTCGCACAAGTGATAACGCTCAATCGTGCCGCACTGGCGCAAATGCAGGGCATCCTGTTCGAATTGCTCCCCGCAAGTATTCTCAAAACGCCGCTCAGCGTGCTTTTGCGCCAGTTGAGCGAGACAGTAGGCGGACACCGCGAGATGGCTGCCGAGTTGGAGATCGAGGGTGGAGAACCCATGCTGCCCGATGATGTACACATCGCCATCTACCGTATCGCTCAGGAAAGCCTGAACAATATTGTGAAGCACAGTCAGGCGACGCACCTTATCATTCACTTGCTCAACGAGCTTGACCAGTTAACGTTGAGCGTCCGTGACAATGGAGTCGGGTTTGATGTGACGGACTCATTGGCTGGCATGGGCTTGAGCATCATGCAGGAGCGCGCCGCCGCGATTCATGCGATCCTGAACATCACCAGCAGTGCAGGCGTGGGAACTGAATTGAAGTTGCTCTGGAAACCCCTTTCGGTTGTACTGACTAATCAATAGATGTGCCGAGGTTAGAACGATGGCAGAACAAAATCATGGCGAAAACAACGCAGAACTTCGTATGCGCGCCGAACAGAGACTTCAGGATCATCTTGGCAATACAGCAGATTTTTCAATCGACGACGCCAAAAGGTTGATCCATGAACTGCATGTCCATCAAATTGAGCTGGAACTTCAAAACGAGGAGTTGAGAATCACACAACTCGCACTCGACTCATCGCGCCGTCGATATGGCGATCTGTATGAATTTTCGCCCGTTGGTCTGCTCACACTCGATACCGATGAGCGTATTCAGGAAGCGAACCTCACTTTTGTGACCCTGATCGGCATTGACCGCGAGAAACTTATCGAACGGCAATTTTCTGATTTTGTTGACCCCAGCGCACAGGATACCTATCACTTCTTCTATCAGTCACTACGTCGCACGCAGCAGCCCCAGCAGTGTGAAATCATCTTGCTTGTGCCCAACCAACCGCCGATGGCGATCAGGTTGGATGCGACGGTGCTGGTACAGGCTGGCATTCCCATCGCTTATCGTATTGCAGTCAGCGACATCACACTCCAGAAGCAAACGGAATCGCAGCGCGTAGAACTCGCAGCCGAACGACAGCGTACCAAGGTGTTGGCAGATTTTGTGCGGGATATTTCACACGAATTGCGTACCCCGATCACCGTGATTTCCACCGGATTATATCTGATTGGCAAAACGGTCGATAAGGAGAAACAACTGGAAAAAATACAGGCTGTTCAGGAACAGCTTCTTTATCTGATAAGCATCATGGATCAACTTCAGCAAATGGCGATCCTGGATAACACCGTAGATTTAACACTTCGAATGGGCAACTTGAACCAGTTGTTATCTCCGGTATTGCAAGTGGTTCAGTCGCTTGCAGACCTAAAACAAGTGCAATTAATCGAACATTTGCAGATCGACTTACCCCACATCTACTTTCATGCCATGGCCATGGATCAAGCACTCAATATTCTGCTCAACAATGCGCTGCAATTTACGATGGCGGGCGGAATCATCAGAGTCGCGACGTATGAAGAAAAGTCCAACGTTGTGGTCGAAGTCAGCGATAACGGCATCGGCATCGAGGCGGACAGGCTGCCGCATATCTTTGATCGACTTTTCAAAGCCGATGAATCTCGTCATCTGAGAAGCGGAGCCGGTTTAGGGCTGCCTATGGCAAAGCGAATCATTGAATTACATTATGGTTCTATCGAAGTCAGCAGCACGCCGGGCGTGAAAACCGTTTTCAAGGTCAGCCTTCCCTCACCCAAAAACGATAGCAGTCATATAGCGTGCGCGTGACTCGCGATCGTGTTAAAAACGACCCATTCGGATCGAAAAAATTATCTGAAATCGACTCTCAACCCCACCATCACCGTGATCTTCTGCTTCACGCTGCTATGCTCCCTCGAAATGCCGCCAACTGTGGCGCAGGCGCGTACTGACTTGAGCAGTTCGATCACCGCCCAAGTCCGGCACGTCTAGTTTTTTTACCAACCGCGTTTCCCCAAAATGACCTGGTCTGGCGTTACGTTGATGCCCACCATCGCTTCGCCCAAGTTGCGGCTGACGCGCGCCAGCACATCGGGGTTGTTATAATGCGTGACCGCTTCGACAATCGCCTTCGCGCGTTTGGCGGGGTCGCCGCTCTTGAAAATCCCCGACCCGACAAATACACCATCGACGCCCAATTGCATCATCAACGCCGCATCCGCTGGAGTCGCCACGCCGCCCGCCGCGAAATTGACGACCGGCAGACGCCCTAATGCTGCCGTCTCGACCACGAGTTCATACGGCGCTTGGATATTTTTGGCGTATGTAAAGAGTTCGTTCTCGTCCATCGCTGTCAAACGGCGGATTTCGCTGTTGACCGCGCGCGCATGGCGTACCGCTTCGACCACATCACCCGTTCCCGCTTCACCTTTGGTGCGGATCATCGCCGCGCCTTCGTTGATGCGTCGCAGGGCTTCGCCCAGATTACGGCAGCCACACACAAACGGAATCTTGAACTTATGCTTGTTGATGTGATTTTCGTCGTCTGCGGGAGTCAATACCTCGCTCTCGTCGATGTAATCGACGCCGAGCGCTTCGAGAATTTGCGCTTCAACAAAATGACCGATACGCGCCTTCGCCATAACTGGGATCGTCACGGTTTTCATGATGCCTTCGATCATGTCCGGGTCGCTCATCCGTGCGACGCCGCCATGCGCGCGGATATCCGCCGGGATGCGTTCCAGCGCCATCACCGCCGATGCGCCTGAGTCTTCCGCGATGCGCGCTTGCTCTGGCGTCACCACGTCCATGATCACGCCGCCCTTAAGCATCTGCGCCAAGCCTTTTTTTAGCGCGAACGTCCCGGTTTCGCCGCTGCCATGAGCGCCGTTCGATTGACCATTCAAATGTTCTGCCATGTTGATTAATCCTTGCATGAAGCGAACATTCAGTCCGCTTGATCGGTTGTAGGTAAAGATAACATATTTTAGCAGGCGCGCTGGCTGTAAGTCCAAATGAGTCCAATTTGCTCGATCCCCGCGTGATCAATTTTTATGGCGTGTATATATCCCATAACAGCACAGTCTTGTCCCACCATTTTGCTTAGGGTATGCTGTCATCAGCGAATTTGTGTTCGAGATCGTCAGGGGCAGCGAAACGCTGTCCAAAAAACCCACAGGGTTTCCTTTACATATAATGGTGAAAGAAGGACGCATGAAAATCGGAATCATCGGCGCGGGCGCGACCGGTATGGCGGCAGCATGGGATTTGGCACACGCCGGACATGACGTGACGATTTATGAAGCGGGTGCAGAAGTCGGCGGGTTAGCCGCCGGCTTCAAAGACCCGTCGTGGGAATGGACGCTGGAAAAGTTCTATCATCATTGGTTTGAAACCGATGTTGATATTCTTGAACTGGTCGCCGAGATGGGCATGGCGGATCAGCTTCTGTTTCCGCGCCCCAAAACCAGTTATTGGCTCGATGACCGCATCATCCGCTCCGAAATGACACCGCAATCGGTCTTGATCGAAATGCCCGTCAGCCTCATCTCGAAAGTCCGCATGGTGTTTGCGGGCGGCTTGCTCAAATACCTGACCAACGACTGGGAAGGGTTGGAACGAGTCACCGCCGATAGTTGGCTGCGCCGCTTTATGGGCGATGAAGTGTATAACCGTCTGTGGAAACCACTCCTGATCGGCAAATTCAGTTCGCGCTACAGCCAGGTTAACATGGCGTGGATGTGGGCACGCATCAAAACGCGCTCGGTGAAATTGGGCATTTATAAAGGCGGCTTTCAAGCCTTCCTCAACGCGCTTTCCGAGGGTATTCAAACGCGCGGTGCGGTCATTCACCTTAACAGTCCCGTTGAACACATCAGTACGCAAGACGGCAAGCCGACTTTGGTTGTCGGCGGCGAAACGCATGTCTTTGATCGTGTGCTCAGCACGACATCACCCGGCTTAATGCTCAAAATCGCAGATGGTTTCGCCGCCAATGCCGACGGTCGCCAGGCTGCCGCGCTTGAAAGTATCGGCGCGCTGTGTGTCGTGTTCGCGCTCAAGCAATCACTGCTGACCGACGGTACCTATTGGCTCAATCTGCCCGCGACCAGCCCGGACAAAAGCAAAAGTAAATTTCCGTTTTTGGCACTCGTTGAACACACCAACTGGATGGATAAAGCACATTACAACGGTGATGTACTGGTCTATTGCGGCGATTACGTCCCAGTCGATCATGAATATTTCAGCATGACCGACCAGCAGCTTGCTGACCGTTTCGCGTCAGTCCTGCCCACATTCAATGCGGCATTCAAACCCGATTGGATTCGCAAATCATGGGTGTTCAAAGCACCGTATGCACAACCGATTCCGATGGTGAATCACAGCAAGAACATTCCCCCAACCAGGACATCGCTGCCGAACGTCTTTTGGGCGAGTATGAGCCATGTTTATCCCTACGATCGTGGCACCAACTACGCTGTTCGACTAGGGCGCGAACTCGCTGAGGAGATCGTCAGATAACCCCATAAATTTCGGGGGCTGCCTTTAAGTCACATAAACGCCGCTCGACTATACTGACATAATGGCGGTTAACCGAAAGGCAGCCCATGCGTAAGCCACATTTCGTACTATTCGTCGTGATCATGCTGGTGATCGTGGTCACGCCAGCCGTTGCACAAGCACGTTCTGGTATCGAGCAAAACTGGGATGCCGTCGTCGATCAAATCGACCCGGTCGCGAATACTTTCCGTGTCGCAGAAAATTATTTTGGTCGTGCTGTATATCTTTGCTGCATTCGCATGGTTGGGCGGGCTGATGTTCAGCCTTTTTTTCGGGCGTTTGCTCCGTTCAAGCAGTGATCGCGCACAACCCGACAACCCGTAAGGGCGCACCGTGCTGCGCCCGCATTTGAAAGCAAATCTGTGCCCTTACAAAGATGGATGCTCAAGGCGTTCGTGCAGGGGGCGTTAGCGGCGCTCCCTGCACGCGCGCATTTCAATTATATCGCGCAGCGTTACCTGACTCGCTCACTGGAGACGGGTAAGAAAGCGATACAACGCCGCCTTGTGTGGGCTGGAAAACATCTCGCCAGTTTTCAAACCTACACCGAACGTGATGTGCCCACACATGTGCTGGAACTGGGTACGGGGTGGTTTCCGACGGTGCCGATTGCGCTCTGGCTGTCTGGCGTCGATCACATCACGACGATTGATATTGTGGACTTGAAACGGGTTGATTATTTTCGCGCCGTACTCCCCGTCTTTTTGTCGTATACGCACGAAGAACTCGTGTCCCTGCTGCCGCGCTTGCAAGTGGATCGATTCACGCACTTGCGTGATCTTGCTGTGCATCCTGAACGTTTGAACATGGACGAGACGCTGGCAGCATTCGGCATTCGCCCGCTCATTGCGGATGCCGTCGCGACACAGTTCGAGTCGGCGTCGTTCGATTTGATCGTTTCCAACACCACCTTTGAGCATATCCCGCGTGCAACGCTGGCGGCGATCCTGCGTGAGTTCGCGCGCTTGCTCAGCGCAGATGGCATCATGAGCCACCTGATCGATATCAGCGATCATTATTCGCACTTCGATAAATCGATCACGCCGTACAACTATCTGCGTTACGATGAATCGCTATGGCGCTGGTTTAATAACGCGGCGCTGTATCAAAACCGATTGCGCGTCAGCGATTATCGCGTGCTGCACACCGATGCGGGCTTTACAGCGCTCGAACAAACCGATACGACCGACCACGCCGACGCGCTCCTTACGATTGTGCTCGCGCATCCGTTTTTGCAGTACACCCACGCCGATCTCATCCCGACGCGCACATGGATTATAAGCAGTAAAGTGTGACATACTCCCCTCAGCGCCTAAAGGCGGGGGCTTCTACCCTTAATGCGACTGCGAAGGCGAATCTTCGTCTTATCGTCGCTCCGGTAGCACAGCGATGCCCCGCTGTGTTTGATATTAATCGCGGCATTGTGGTCGCGGTCGGATTTTTACGTCTCGTACTTCGCCCTGAGGGAGAGGGATTTAGGGTGAGGGCAAAAACAAGGTTTCGTGATTCACTGAATCTCTCTTAGCCCATTGTCCATCGGCAACAAACCGGAGTCATCTCATGTCCACCCTTCTACAAGCCTTCTTGCTCAACTGGACGGCGTTTCTGTTCGGCGGTTTCGCCTTCGGCAAACTGAGCGCTGACCGCACTCGTCGTATCCCGATCTGGGCGCGACTGGCATCCTCTTTGGCATTGACAGTCGCCGCCTGGGCATGGTTCCTGAACACCAATGGCACCAGCGATGACCTGTATACCTTCCCTATCGCTATCGGTATGTCGCTCGGCTTGCTGGGTGATCTGTTCATGGCGGGCTGGATCATGGGCATCCCCGATCCGTTGGGTGGAATGTTCACGTTTGGGTTGGGACACATCGCATATATGATTGGCATGATCCGCTACGGCGACGCACTTGGCTACGATGACCTCGTTACGCGGCTCGGCGCGTGGGGGATATGGCTCGTGATTGGCGTGATCGGCTGGTTGTTTTCGGTGCGCCGCTTCGCCAAAGGCAAACTGCGGATGTTCCATTGGCTGGCGTTGATTTACGGGCTGCTGCTCGCCAGCACAGCCGGGACAGCGACCGCGTTAGCGCTGCAAGCCAACACGTTCGTCCCTTTAGCGGTCGGTACGGGCTTATTCCTGTTCAGTGACCTGTTGATCTCGCTGCGGTTGTTTGGCGGTCTCAGGTTCTATCTGATCGAAGATGTGATCTGGCTGACGTATGGACCGGCGCAAGCCCTGATCGTGTATATGCTCGCTTACGCCGTCGTCTGAGCACTGGGTTCTAAAACCGGGTTCGCTGCACGCTGAGTCATCCGTTCGCGTAAACGACTTATCGGCTTTTCGATGAGTTGATAACTGATGGTGCCGACGACGATGCTGATGCCGATCACCGTAAGATGAAAGAGCAGCGACCCACCGAATTCATCGAGCGCGACCGACTGAAAGAGTGGCAGCAGTACGCCAATCAGCAAAATGTGATAGATGAAGATGCCGTACGTCGCTTGACCAAGCCGATTCCAGACGCGACCTTCCAGGTGGATGAGCGCGTTCGGCTTCGTCGTCACCACGACGATGAACGCGGTCAGGATGCTCGACGTGACCAGTTTGTAGGCGGAAAATACGAGCAGCGTGTCTTCGAGGGTTTTGTAATATGGCAATAACACGATGCCGATGAACAGCGCGATGATCATGCGCTCGTGTGCGTGCAGCCACGCGACCAGCGCGCCGCGCCGAAACACGGCATAGGCTGCTAATCCGCCCAACGCAAAGCCTTCGAACTGATACATGACGAGCAGATTGCGCACGGGCGACTCGATGGGCAGCGTCGCGGCGACCATGATGAACACCGCGCGCACGATCAGCACCCCGACGAACAATTTGATAGGATGCAGCCGCTTGAGCAAAAGCGGCAGCGCGTACAAATAATGTTCCTCGACAGCAATCGACCACAAATGCACAAACGGCGTGGTCATATAAAATGCGCGTGCGACGTTTGCCATGACCAGCAGCGTCCATACGGCTGCATCGCCCGCCGATTGAATGGGAAAGATGAGCATCGTGATTACGACAATAAAAACGTAGAGCGGCAAAATTCGCAGCGCCCGCCCGATCCAGTAACGGCGCACGTCGATCCCGCTCGGTTTGTCGTGCGCACGCAGCAGCGAGTGTGTGACTAAATAGCCGCTGATGACGAAAAACAAGGTGACCGAGTCGCCAATTAAAAAGAACCGACCGACGGGCAGTCGTTCGACAACCCGTCCGAAAAAAGAGGCATACGCCGGAATATGCGTGAGCATGACCGAAAGCGCCGCGTAAAAGCGCAGCGCGTTCAAATTGGGGAAGTAGGTCTTGGTCGATGAAGTCATCGACTAAGTGTAGCATTTGATACAGCGCTGCATCAATCGGAAATGTTTCTTGTACCCACGACTCGCTGGGTCGCCCTTATCCTCAACCCTTCGTTTAGAAATAAGGCTTTATCAATCGGCGTTTGTACCTATACAATGGATTCATCTCTGTAATACATCGAACCAAAGGAAAATACCCCGATGAAAATCATCGTCGTTGGGACAGGTTTCGTGGGATTGACGCACGCAGCCACCACGTCGGAATATGGTCACGAAGTTTATGCGTACGACATCGATGCTGAACGCATTGCCGCGTATCAAAGTGCAGACCCGGCGCGCATCGAACGGTATGTCAATGAGCCAGGCTTGGCACAGGTGATCGCGGAGAACATCAATCGTTATTTGTTCTTCACCACCGATATTGCCTCGATCATCGAAGGTGTGGACGCCGTCTTTTTATGCACCGCGACTCCGCCTAATCATAACGGCAGCACTGATCTCAGTTTTTATACCAACGCCGCCAATACGCTCGCGGAACTGCTGGCAAAACGTCAGGATCAACGGCACGTTGCGATCATCAACAAAAGCACCGTCCCGATTGGCACAGCGCGCTACCTTGAAGGCATCATGCGCGAGCATGATGTGCCGAATTTCGGTGTGGCGTCGAACCCGGAATTTCTGCCTGAAGGCGACGCGGTAGAAAAATCGCGCAAGCCAGATCGTGTCGTGATCGGTGCTGACCACGAGGATGATTTCCGGATCGTGCGCCGGATTTATTCGCAGTTTGTCAATCACGTCCGCATTCGCTACATCGAAACCACGCCCGAAACCGCCGAAGGCATCAAGTACGTCGCCAATACACTGCTGCTCACGTATGTCTCGTTCTGGAATGGCGTCGGCGCGCGCTTGGGCGAAACCTTCCCAAATGTCCGTATGGAAGACCTTAAGCGCGGCGTCACCGCCGATGCACGCATCAGCACATGGGGGTCATATGTGAGCAACGGTGCGGGTGGTTCGTGCTTCGGCAAAGATATTCAAAGTCTGATCTACCAGTTCAAGAGCGAAGGGCAGTCGGCGGATTTGCTGCAATCGGTCTACAACATCAACGAGCATCAAAAAAGCTATTTGATCGAGCGGGCGACGCGCGAAGCGGGGACGATTTTCAATCAGAAGACGGTCGCATTGCTCGGTTTGTCATTCAAACAGCGCACCAACGATATGCGCGATTCGTCGTCGCTCAAGGTCGTCGAGACACTGCTCAGTCGCGGCGTCAAGTCGATCCGCGCGTATGATCCGCTGGCGCTGCACGAAGCCGAACGCTTCTTCAACCCGGAACATAATCATCTGTTCGAGAAGATCAGCTATCATGCCAGCGCCAAAGAAGCGCTGCAAGACAGCGATATGCTGTTCATCAGCACGGACTGGGAAGAATTTCGCGGCTTGAGCGGCACAATTGAAAAGACCGTCGCCGCGCCGTATCTGATCATCGACGGACGCCGGATGATCCCCGATTACAGCGAGTTGGTCACGCGTGGATACAGCTACTTAGCGGTCGGATCGCCGTATATGCACGGCGTCGCGGTCAATGGGGTGAATGGGAAACACTAGATTTTACCGCTCCTCCAGCCTTACCCCGACATCGGGGTAAGGTCAGTTTTTCGCGTTTGCCATTTGTCGCGCGGCATATGCGAGCGCAGCATGTTGCGCCCGCATATGCCCCTTTGCGTTAGTTTTTTCGCTTTTCCAGTTCTTTTTCACGGTATAGTCTGCCATTGAAAAAGGTTAAAATAGACCTATTCACACACATTATCGTAGGAGTATCGCGTGAGCAACGTCACACGTCACATTCTGGATAACGGCATGACCGTGCTGTTGAAAGAAGTCCATAACGCCCCCGTCATTAGCTGGTGGGTGCTGTACAAAGTGGGCAGCCGCAACGAACACACCGGCATCACCGGTATTTCGCATTGGGTCGAACACATGATGTTCAAAGGCACGCCGAAATATGGCGCGGGCGTGCTCGATAAAATGGTCGATAGCATCGGCGGATCGTGGAACGCGCAAACGTCGATGGATTACACCGCATACTATGAAACGCTCCCGGCGGAACATATCGGCTTGGCGCTCGCTGCCGAAGCGGATCGCATGGTCAACGCGATGTTCGACATGGAAGAGGTCGAAAGCGAACGCACGGTCATCATCAGCGAGCGGCAGGGCAGCGAGAACTCGCCGTTTTTCTGGTTGGGCGAAGAAGTGCAAGCGGCGTCGTTTCGCGTGCATGGCTATCACCACGAAGTCATCGGCGATATGACCGACCTGCACACGATGACGCGCGATGATCTGTTCGGGCATTACAAGCGTCACTACGCGCCCAACAACGCGATTGCAGTCGCGGTCGGCGCGTTCGACAGCGCCGAAATGCTGGCACAAATCAACGCGATCTACGGCGCGATCCCGGCGGGCGAACCGGTCAAGTTGTTCTCGCGCCCCGAACCACAGCAGCAAGGACAACGCACTGTCACCGTCGAACGCCCAAGCGGATCGTCGGTGATTCAGGTGGCGTATCACAGCCCGGCGGCGACTCATCCAGATTATTTCGCGCTCCAGTTGGTCAACAGCGTTTTGTGCGGCGCAGAAATGATGGGCGGCGGCTTGGAAAACAAGACCAGTCGTTTATATAAGGCGTTGGTCATGACCGAACTGACGGCGTCTGTTGACGGTAGTTTGTACCCGACGATTGACCCGTTCATGTATGCGATCTCGATGGTACTGCTGCCCGATGGCGACGCCGACGCCGCGATTACGGCGCTCGATAGCGAAATCGACCGGATGCGCGCGGGTGAGATTACCGAAGCAGAATTGGCACGGGCACGCAAGCAAGCGCGCGCATTGTTCGCGTATACGACCGAACGCGTGACGACTCAGGCATTTTATCTGGCGTTCTCTGAAAGCATGGGCGGGTTCGAATGGTTCGAGAATTATCTCGACCAACTGAATGCGGTCACGCTGGAACAAGTCAAAACGGCAGCAGCGACGTACCTGCGCCCGCAAAATCGCACGGTCGGCATCCTGATCCCGACGAATGGCGACGGCAACGACCTGAATGATGCATACGATGATGAAGAAGGCGATGACTAACATGGCAGTCACGACCACAAAACAATCGATTCCCGGTGCGCACAATATCACACGCGCCGTTCTAGATAATGGCATCGTCGTGCTGGTATACGAAAATCACGCCGCGCAATCGGTGGTGATGAGCGCCAGCGTGCGCGCAGGTGGGCAGTTCGAGCCGCCGGAGAAAAACGGACTGGCATCGCTGACCGCAAACGCGCTCTTACGTGGGACAGCGCGCTACGATTTCGATACGATCAACGAAATGCTGGAGTCATCGGGCGCAGACCTGGACATCGGCGGCGCGGTGCATCGCGTCAATATCAACGGCAAAGCGCTGGCAGAAGACCTGCCACTCTTGCTCGACTTGATGGCGGACTCAATGCGTCAGCCGACCTTTCCTGAAGATCATATCGAACGACTGCGCGGCGAATTGATCACAGGTCTTCACTTTCAGATGCAGAACACCCGTTATCGGGCGTCACGCGCGTTTCGTGAGCGCTTGTTTCCGGCGGATCACCCGTATCATTACAGCACGAGCGGGACGCTCGATACCGTGCCGAACATCAGCATCGATGATATGCGCGCGTTTCACGCCCGCCATTATGGACCCGCCGGAATGGTGATCGTGATCGTGGGCGCGGTGAACACCGATCAAGCCGTGCAAACTGTGCGCGAACGCTTCGCGGACTGGTACACGCCTGACCAACCTGAACTGCCGTCGATTCCTACCGTGACACTGCCAACCACAACGCAGCGTGCGTTTGTCGGGCTGGCTGGGAAAACGCAGTCGGATATCATCATGGGCACGTTGGGGCCCTCACGATTCGCGGAAGATTATCTGGCGGCATTGCTGGCGAACAGCGTACTCGGTCAGTTCGGTATGATGGGGCGCATCGGCGCAAGCGTGCGTGAAAAATCGGGCTTGGCGTATTACGCCAGCAGTCAGCTCGACGCCAGTTTCGCGCCGAGTCCATGGTTAGTCAGCGCGGGAGTCAATCCGAAAAATGTCGAGCTGACGGTCGAAAAAATCATCGAACAACTTGAGCGCCTGATCGATGAACCCGTAAGCGAACAGGATTTGGCACAAAACCAGTCGTATTACACCGGACGGCTGCCGCTCCAGTTGGAATCCAACGAAGGACTCGTCGGTTCGATCATCAATATGGAGATTTATGCACTTGGGCTCGACCATCTGGTCAATTATCACGATAAAATCTATGCGCTCACGCGCGACGATCTGCACGCCGCCGCGCGCCGTTATCTCAAGCCGGATCAACTGGTGATCGCGGTATCAGGACCCGCCGACACGCCTGCTAACGGCGGTTAATCCTTGAAGCTGAAATTCGCTGAGGTCATAGGATGACGAGACGCGCTTTACCCGAAAAGCGCCGTAAAGCCCCTGTCTTTAGACAGGGGGATATAAGGCGTAGGGCTTGCGTTAGATAGCATGATGCTGTATAATGATTGCTATGGAAAACAATCGGTAGTTCAAGAGCAATCACAACATTGTCTACTCGTGCAAAGACCACATCGTATTTTGCCCGAAGTATCGACGCAAGCTGTTGGTCGACTTTGTGTATACTCGGCTGAACGAGATCATTCATGAGGTGGCGACCGAGTTTGGGTGTGAAATATTTCAACTCGAAATTATGCCCGAACAGGGGCATTGACGCACTCGTCACCACCAGCGCGGGCGATAAGGTTGAGAACCCATCGTTCTACCGCAAAGCGCAAGTCAAACTGCGCGTCTTGCAGCGTTCGCTTGGTCGCAAGAAGCAGGGTGGCGCGAACCGTCGCAAAGCACTCCGTCGTGTCCAGCGCTGGCACGGACATATCGCCAGTCAACGGGGCGACGTGCTGCACAAGTTGAGTACGGCACTCGTGCAAGATTATGTCGGGATCGCGCTGGAAGATTTGCGCGTTCGCAACATGGTGCGCAATCACCATCTCAGCAAAAGCATTCTGGACAGCGGATGGTCGATGTTTCGGCACTACCTCACGTACAAGGCTGAAAGCGCCGGACGTGAGATTGCCTTTGTCAACCCCGCCTATACCTCCAAGACCTGCTCCAACTGTGGTGCGGTGTTTAGCGACTTTAACTTGTCTACACGATGGCTGGACTGTACTTGTGGTCTCAGTCTCGACCGCGACCACAATGCAGCCATCAATATTTTAGCAAAAACCGGATGGGACACGTCCGCAAACGCTAACGTAGCGTGCGGTTAGGCTCAAGCGTTGTTTAGAAGCCCCTGCCTTTAGGCATGGGGAGTGTCACACTACCATTGATTAATTGTTGGGCGATCACACAGGTTGCCCACTGACCAAAGGCAAATGATGAACGCCGATACCGTACGCGCTGCCCTTCACGACTTTATTACGCGCGACTTGATGCGCGACCCGTCCTACACGATTGAACCCGATGAAGGCATTATTACGGGCGGGTTGATTGACTCTTTTTCGCTCGCGCAGATTGGTGTATTCGTCGAAGAAAAATTCGGCATATACATTCCCGACCCCGATTTGACCGTCACCAAAATGAATACGCTCGATGCGATGGTGGCGCGCGTCGTGCGTGATGTGAAATAAGATGATCCTGACGCCTTCGACCCGTGAGCACATGACGACACTGCTCGACGCGGCGATTTTGTCGGACGATGCGCCCGACCAAATCGCGTTCCAGTTGATCGCGTCGGATGCGCCCGCATTGACGATCACACGGCGGGGTTTTTTCGACTCTTCCCGTCGTTATGCGTCCGCGTTGATGGCGGTCGGTGTACGTCCGCGCGATTTGGTCGTCATCGCTCACGCTGATCTGGTCGAAAGCATGGCTGCGTTTTGGGGTGCGCTGATCATGGGCGCGATCCCATCGATGCTGCCCACGCTGACCGAAAAGCTCGACCCGGCGATTTATCAGCGCCATATGGCAGAATTGGTGCGGCTTTCCAACGTGCGCGCAATTATCACCGATCAGGCGCATGTTTCGATGTTGGCTCACTATCTTGTATGTCCCGTGTACGGGTCTGACTCGTTGCTTACCCACGCCTCAGCGATATGCGATGTTTCACACGTCGCTTCCGCGCAGGAAATTGCATTTTTGCAGCATTCATCCGGCACGACCGGCTTACAAAAAGGCGTTGCACTTTCGCATGAGGCAGTGCTCAATCAGCTTGCCAGTTACGCCGAAGCGCTCAGTTTAGACGATCAAGACGTCATCGTCAGTTGGCTGCCGCTGTATCACGATATGGGCTTGATCGCTGGCTTCATTCAGCCGCTTGTGCAGGGTATCCCACTCGTCTTGATGTCGCCGTTCGATTGGGTTGCACATCCCGCGCTGCTGCTGCGTGCCATCCACGATCACCACGCGACGTTATGCTGGCTGCCCAATTTCGCCTACAACCATATGGCGGGGCGTGTGCGCGCCCACGACAGCGACGGACTTGATCTATCGTCGATGCGCGCCTTTGTCAACTGTTCAGAACCCGTGCGCCATGACAGTCATCATAAGTTTATAGAGCGTTTCGCGCCTAACGGCGTGCGCGCCAATCAACTTGCGGTCAGCTATGCAATGGCAGAAAACACGTTCGCTGTCACCCAAACGCGGACTGGTGAAGCGCCAACCATCGATTGGGTCGACCAACAGGCGATACAAACCGATTTGCAAGCCATTTCGATTCCGTCCAACACCTTGACCGCCATGCCACAAGTCTCGTGCGGTCGCGTGATCGCCAACACCACGATCAAGATCGTCGATTTGGCTGGTCATACCCTACCAGAACGCCATATTGGAGAAATCTTCGTCAAAAGCGATTGTATGCTTGCGGGTTATTATCATCGACCCGATCTACAACCCTTTGATGCTGACGGTTGGTATGCGACCGGTGACAAGGGGTATCTGGCGGACGGCGAACTATACGTGATCGGTCGCAGCAAAGACCTGATCATTAACGCAGGTAAAAATGTTTACCCAAGCGACATCGAAGCAGCACTGGCGGATATCGACGGCGTACATCCCGGTCGCGCCGTCGTGTTTGGCATCGCGGATGAGCGCGAAGGCACCGAGTTAATCGCCGTTGTCGCAGAGGTAGACACCGACGACGCGGCGGTACGCAAACGTATCAATCAGACAATCAGAGGCACGATTGCGCGCCGCAGCGAGATCACGGTCACATTTGTCACGTTGGTCGAAAAAGGCTGGTTGATCAAAACATCGAGCGGCAAAATCGCACGTGGAGCGAACCGCGATAAGTGGCGCGAGCAGTTTGGCGAGCGCTAAATGAACCGATTTTTCTTGTCCGCCATAACCGCGATCCTGATGATCGCCGCGCAAATCATCGAGCGCCCGCCAACCATGACGCCGACTCCGTTCCCTTATCCCGAACCGCGCATGGTCTTGACCAACGACGTAATCGACCATATGCACGAGATTTACGCGCTCGGTCAGCGTTTAGGAAACCGTTCTGGCGTCTTTTCCAAAATCGGGGATAGCATCACTGTCTCGTACCAATTTCTGTATCCGTTCGGCATGGGGCAGTATGCGCTCGGTCGTTACACCGATCTCGAACCCATCATCGACTATTTTGGGCGGGTCAACGCCCGCGATGGCAACAGCTTTGTCAACCCATCGCTGGCGGCGCATGTCGGTTGGACAGCGTATGCCGCGATTGACCCTAACAACGCCGATCCCGACGAATGCGCGCCCGACGAAACGCCGCTTGTGTGCGAATATCGGTTGGTTCGTCCGTCGGTCGCATTGATCATGTTCGGCACGAATGACGCGGGTTTCGCTGATCTTTCTGCATTCCGCTACAACATGAGGCGCATCGTGCAAATTTCGCTTGGTATGGGTGTCATCCCCGTGATCAGTACGATCCCAAACCGCCCGACTGCTGCCGCGAACGTCATCGATTTCAACGATGCGATTCGGGAGATAGCTCAGGAATTACACGTTCCGTTATGGGATTATCACGCCGCGCTGGACTCATTGCCCGATCAAGGCTTGGCGGCAGATAACGTACATCCCTCGTATCCGCCGACCGACGAGGCGACGACCACGAACTTTCGCCCACCGTATCTCGATTACGGCTATAACGTGCGAAATTTGACCGCGCTCGAAATGCTGTACGCCGTATGGTGGCATACACAAGTAGGCTAAAATGACGCCGCTATCATGTCAATTTGAGGGAGTCAGCGGATGAATGTAAAAAGTACGGCGTTAATCCTTATCGCCGTCAGTTTGATTTTGAGCGCATGTGGCAGCGAACCAACCGGCACGCCCGCTGCCGACGCAGGCGGACAAACCACGATCCGTTATTTAGAAGCAAAACTGGCGGGCGAACGCGATACAATGCGCGACCTATTGTGCAGCGACCTCGAAGGACGACTGGAAGAAGAAGCGCTTTCATTCAGCAACGTCACCGCTGAGCTGCGCGATGCGAGCTGCACCAGCAATGCCGGAACGGAAACGGTCACCTGTACCGGCGTGATCGCGGCGACTTATGGCGTCGAAATCCGCGAGTTTCCGCTGACAACGTATCGGGTGGTCGAAGAAGATGGACAACCGCGCTGGTGTGGCGAAGCCGCCGCCCCATAAATCAAGTCGTGAGGGCGACCCACCGCGTCGCCCTCGCAACCAAACGACTATTTAATGTCGTGCCACGCGCGATGCAGTTCAGTTTCGCCCCGTTTCATCGCCAACAGCAGCGAGTCTTGATCGACAGGGATCGTGAATACGCGCACGCCGACAGCGTTGTAAATCGCGTTACAAATCGCAGGCGTCGTATTGATTGACGGAATTTCTCCGACGCCTTTTGCGCCGTAAGGTCCATCACTCGAACGGTGTTCGACCAGGCGCGAAATAATTTCAGGCGCTTGCTTGATCCCAGGCATCTTATAGCGCGAGAGCAGCCGCGACCATACTTGACCTTCTTCCATGATGAACGATTCGGTCAGGCAGTTGCCAAGCGCCATCACGATTCCGCCCTCGATCTGTCCTTGCAGCATGAGCGGATTAATCGCGCGCCCGATGTCGGTACTGCTCACCACTTTCAACACATGGACTTCACCCGTCTCGGTATCGACCTCGATGAGCGCCGCTTGGGTAGCATAACTGAACGCGAAGTGCATATCGCCCCCCGAACCCAATGGCTGCGTTTTCGGCGCGTGATATTCATGTTTAGCGCGCGCGCTCAAGCCATTTTGTTTCATCCACGCGACGACCTGACCAAGTTCGACCTCGATACGTCGATCTTCGCTTCGCAGCAACCCTTCTTCGTAGCGGATCGCTTCCGGGTCGATATCCATCATTTCGGCGGCGCTGGTGGTGATCGCGTCACGCAGTGCGACCGACGCCAACCGTGCTGCATTGCCTGTCATGAATGTTTGGCGACTGGCGGTCGTGGGACCGCCGTTCGGGGTCAAGTCGGTATCGCACAGCAGTACCCGCACGCGCTCATACGGGAGTCGCATTTCTTCAGCCGCACATTGCGCGACCACATGCGCGATTCCCTGTCCCATATCCGCAGCAGCGGTGCGGACTTCCAGCGTGCCATCTTCAAAAGCTTCAACTTCCGCCTCGGATTTATCTGGTGCGCCGCCGCCCAACCCGGTATTTTTATAGGCGCACGCCACGCCCCACGCAAATGCTTTGCTGCCTTCGCGCCATGCCCATCGAAAACCGTGACCATTAGCGACCACGTTCATATCAGCGCGCACATCGTCGATAGTATCGAGTAACCCGACCGACTCACGTAAAAGCTGCCCGGTTGCCGTCGTCACGCCGACTTTTTGGGCATTGATGCGGCGCATTTCAAGCGCATCGATACCGAGCTTCTCTGCAATCATGTCCATATTTTGTTCGACCGCGAACGCCGATTGCGTGACACCAAAGCCGCGAAACGCGCCGCTCGGCACATTGTTGGTGTACATGGCATAGCAATCGATCTTGGCGTTCGGCACGTCGTAGGGACCGGTGGCGTGCGTTGTCGCGCGCGTCATCACTTTATCGCTCAACGATGCATATGCGCCGCCATCGCCGTATAAAGTCGCCTCTACCGCCGTCAGCCGCCCATCACGGGTCGCGCCAGTCTTGATGCGGATGATTGTCGCGTGGCGCTTCGGATGAAAAATCAGCGATTCTTGACGGCTGTACAACATCTTCACCGGCTGATCGGTTACGGTCGCCAGCATCGCCACATGAATTTGTCCGGCAATGTCTTCTTTACCGCCAAAACCTCCACCGATCAACGTGCCGATCACGCGCACGTCGGTTTCGGTCATATTCATGGAAAGCGCGATTTGATTGCGGTCTTGATAGGGAATCTGAGACCCGACATAGATCGTCAGCTTATCATGACCTTCATACCCTTTGGGGATGCCAATAGCACATTCTGGTTCGAGAAAAGCGTGTTCGGTCGTCGGCGTGCGATATTCATGCTCGACGATCACATCGGCGGTCGCAAACCCTTGTTCGGTATCGCCATGACGCACCTTGATATGCTTGAGCAAGTTCCCAGTCGGGTGATTGGGATGCAGCACGGGCGCTTCTGGCGTGTGCGCGTATATCGGGTCAGCAACCACGCCCAGCGGCTCGTAATCGACTTCGATCAACGCCAGCGCTGCCGCCGCAATATCCTCGGTATCCGCCGCGACAATGGCGACTGCGTCACCGACATAGCGCACAACATCGCCGCACAACACATCCCAATCCCGATGGACTAAGCCATGCTTGTTGTCGCCGGGTACATCTTTGTATGTCAATACCGCGCGCACACCCGTGAATGCTTGCGCTTTTTCGGTACGAATAGCCAGGATTTTTGCGTGCGGATACGGTGATCGCAGGGTGCGCGCATGCAGCATATTCGCAAACGTGTAATCGTCCGTGTATTTCGCGCTGCCTATGACTTTTTCGATCACATCAATTGGCGGCACACTGCGGCTGATTACGCCCATCGGCTCTTCGACATGCGGATCATCGACGATAGCTGCTGGCAGCCCTCGCTTTTCGCGCGCCGCGCTTTGAATCGCCTTGATCACGCTGGTATAACCCGTGCAGCGACAGAAGGTATCTTTGAGCGCGCCCTTGATGTCGTCCACGCTCGGATCAGCATTTTCCTCCAGCAGCGCCGCCGATGTCATGATCAAACCTGGGGTGCAAAATCCACACTGCACCGCCCCATGTGCGATAAAATTACGCTGCAACGGATGTAGTTGTTTACCTTGCGCCAACCCTTCGATGGTCGTCACCGCACGCCCTTGTGCCTTCAGCACTGGATACGTACACGAATCGACCGGGACGCCATCGACCAGCACCGTACAAATGCCGCATTCCGCCTCTTCACAACCAAGTTTCGTCCCGGTTAAACCGAGATCGAGCCGCAGAAAATACGCAAGCGTACGTGAGTCATCGACATCGAGCGCGTATGCTTTTCCGTTAACCGTGATATTTAAGTGAGACATGTTATTGTGCCTTTGCATCTTCACGTCTTTGCGTTGGGTCTTTTGCTCGGTCTGCCGCAGTAATGAGCGTACGCTTGAGCAGTACTTCGATCATCTCGTCTCGGTAATCCGCTGTCGCACGATATTTGCTTGTGCGCGGGCGGATCGTCGCGTGCGCGGCTTGAATCGCGTCATCGATACTCGCTGCGTTGATCGGCTGACCAATCAACGCGGCTTCGACGGCTTCGGCGCGCATGGGTACAGGCGCGACAGGCGCAATACAAATCCGCGCGGCTGTCACTCGTTCACGAGCGTCATCGAGTTTCAACCAGACCGAACACCCCAGTATAGGCAGCGCGACGCCTTGCGGACGCATAATCCGGCTGAACGATGTGCCTTCGCCCGCGCCCGGTTTAGCAAACCGAAACCCGATGAGCAGGTCGCGAGTCGAATTGATCAGTGATTTACCCGTGCCGATGAACATCTCACGAATATCGACCCAGCGGCGCACACCGTTTTGCATAATGTCCGCTTGCGCCGCTAACGCTACCAGCGATGTCGTCCCATCGCCCGCAGGGAGCGCATGCGCGACATTGCCGCCAAGCGTCGCCACATTGCGGACTTGCGGACCCCCAACGACGCCGCAGCTTTCGACCAGGCACGCCGCTATCGCGCGCAGCACCGCCGATTTGACGATCTGCGTATGCGTGACACCCGCGCCGATCGTGATAAAGTCACCCTCATCATCCATACGCATCAAATCCGGGATGCGCGTAATATCGATCAACGCGGCGTGCGGCGGATGCCCGACGGCGGGTGCGGCGGTCATAATCGCGCGCAAATCCACCAACAGATCGGTACCCCCTGCGATCACGCGTGCTGCCCCGTCATAACTTTGCAGCAGCGACATCGCTTCATCGATGCTGCCGGGCGTAAAATAACGATCCCACAGTTTCATAAGCCAACCCGATCCGCAAAAGTTAAGGCTGTTGTGAAGTTTGATCATGTATTTTAGCGCGTTCTAGCGCTTTATGCCGAAAATGTCGCCCAAACTGTATGCCGCTTTGTTTGCACAATTGCCACAAGCCATGACTTACGCAGATGAGCATGGTCGAACATGTAAAAGTCGTGTATAACGAACTACACTTACAAAAAAAACGCTCTGAGGAATATCCATTGGCTTTGCGACTCGCCCTCGTTGGCTGCGGAATTATCGCAGAAACGCATCATGCGCCCCAGCTTCATACGCTTCCCGCCTTCGAGTTAGTCGCCGCGATTGATGTCGATGCCCGCCGCCGAGCAGCCGTCGCTTCAAAATTCGGTATTGCCCAACATTACGACGACCTTGAAACCGCCCTCAAGCGCACGGCTATCGATGCCGTTGCAATCCTGACGCCGCCCGCCACGCATGTTGCGCTTGCGCTGACCGCGATCAATGCAGGCAAACATGTTTTTATCGAAAAACCACTCGCACTTACGCTCGAAGACTGCGAGAGACTGATCGCTGCCCGCGATGCGATGCGCGTCAGGGCGATGGTTGGTTTTCATTTGCGCTGGCATCATCATACACGGATGCTGCGCGATCTCATTAAAGACCGCGAAAAATCAGCATTCTTTCAATCAACTTTTACCAGCGTCACACCGCCACAAATATCCGATTGGCGACATGATTTTGGCGGGGATTTATTGACCGACAGCGCGATACACCATATTGATTTATGGCGGTTCTTGTCGCAATCCGAAATTACGCACATCAGCGCAGATCGTACAGGTGATGATCATGTTGTTGTCAACGCGCGGACGGCAAATGACATTTTGTTGAGTGGTTCGTTCTCGCGTGCCGCCATCCCCGAAAGCACAATCCGTGTCTTTACCAAAACCCATAAATTCAGCGCTGATTTTTACCGCTTTGATGGGCTGCGCACTGTAGAAATCAACGAAGCTTACGGCGGAATCAGTGCATTGGCGAAAAGTGCGGTACAAACTGCGCTTGAACTCCCGCGTGGTTTACGGGTATCGCGGCACGGCGGCGATTTCGCTCAGGCGTATCAGGCACAATGGCAGCATTTTGCCGATTGTATTGCACAAGACCGTGCCCCTTCCGCATCATTGGAAGACGGACGCGAGTCACTTCGTGTCGTATTAGCGGCACATCATGCGATGCAGAACCATTATCGAGTGACAGTTGATGCAATAGGTGAACAGTCAACCTTATGAACCAGCCCAAAATGTCGTTCGTCATCGTCACGATGGATACCTATCACACGATACAAAAAACGGTACGCACACTCGCAGCACAAACCATCAATGATCAGCTTGAACTCATCATCGTTACCGCATACCCAGCCGCGCTACAACCTGATCAAGCCGATCTGGCAGGTTTTCAAAATGTTTGTGTGGTCGATACCCCACCAACCAGCACAATCGCGCAAGCGCGCGCGACAGGTATCCGTGCTGCGAGCGCACCTATCGTCGCCCTGACCGAAGATCACGCCTTTCCCGCGCCTGATTGGGCGGAACTTATGCTGAAGCGTCATCAGGATGGTTATGCAGTCGTCGGACCTGCCATGTACAACGCGAACCCAAAAACGCGGATTAGTTGGGCAATATTGATTTTTGAATACACGTTGTGGGCGTACCAGACACAGCCGCAAACAGTCCCACATTTACCCGGTCATAACAGCGCCTATCGCCGCGATCTGCTGCTCGCCTATGGCGATGATCTCGGCAATCGTTTGCGGAACGAATCGCTGTTACATTGGGAGTTCGGCGCGCTGGGTCATAAACTTTTCCATGAAACCGCCGCCCGCACGTTTCATCTCAATTTTTCCAAACTAAGCACGATGTTGGTCTCACCGTGGCTAGGCGGACGCCTGTTTGCCGGGCAACGCGCCGAACGGTGGTCTACGCGCAAACGGCTCGTGTACAGCGCTGGCGCACCGCTGATTCCGTTGATCCGCCTTTATAGGATGACACACCAACTCACACCCGTCCCTAAGCGACGTTTGTGGTGGAGTTTACCCGCCATGATCCCGATTTTGTTCATCAATGCGGTCGGTGAAATGATCGGCTACCTATTCGGCGTAGGGGAGTCGGAAAAACTTTTGAGCGTATACGAGCTGCACCGCGAGCGGCGTATTTTGCCGGGAGAAGCAGATATCGACATGAAACAATTATTGGGACAAGCTGAAAATCGATGACTTCACCCGCCCTTTCCTATATTTTGGTCGCTCCATATACCTTCGATGATGTGCGGACGACGTTGGAATATGTGCGCAGACAGTCGATTTGCGATCAGATCGAACTCATTTTGGTCACGTCGGCATCGCAACCTTTTATTGTCGATGAACCCATTGTGCGCGATTTTCACAGCGTCAAAATCGTGCCACTTCCGCAGATTACTTCTATTGGCATGGCGAATGCCGTCGGCGTGCAACATGCCAGCGCGCCCGTTACAATCTTTGGCGAAGATCACGCCTTCCCACAGCCGGGTTGGGCGCAAGCTATCCTCGATGCCTATGATACCGATACCGACTACGCGGCGGTGGGACCGCGCGTTCTGAATGGCAACCCTGGCTCACTGCTTAGCTGGGCAGATTTCCTGCTCGGTTATGGCAAATGGATGAATCCATCGGCGCGCGGCGAGATTGATATGCTCCCAGGTCATAACAGCAGTTATCGGCGTGAAGTATTGCTCACGTATGGTGACCGTCTTGCAGCGTTCCTAGAATCTGAAGCAGTGCTGCACGATGATCTCCGTGTACATGGACATCGGCTGTATCTACAGGCTGACGCCACGATAAGACATGTAAATTACTCACGATTTTCGGCATGGATAACGGCGTCATTTTATAACGGGCAGGTGTATGCTGGCACACGGTCAAAAAACTGGTCGCTTGCCAAACGCATCGTTTATACGTTGGGCGCTGTTTTAATTCCTTTTATTCGTTATAAACGTTGCATCGACGAAATACGTCTCGCGCCCGAAGTGACCACGCTCCTAACACGTCTTGCGCCGATCCTGTTTTTCGATTTTATCGTAAGTTCGACCGGCGAAATGGTCGGCTATGCGCTCGGAGTCGGCAAGGGAGTGGAAGTGTTACGAAGATATGAGTTTCTTCGTAACAAGTACGTTCGTGATGCTGATAAACCTTTATGGACAATACCGTCGGGTTCTCAATAAAATTACATCGTGGAGCAGACACGTGGCAGAACTAAAAATCGCAGCCTTGCTCAATATGCTTTATGACTTCGACAGCATTCGCAAAACGCTCAGGGCGCTCAATGCGCAAACTGATCGCCAATACATTGAAGTCATTATCGTCACGACAAAAAGCAGCGTTGATGAAATTGATGAGGCATTGCTGCAAGATTTTGGCGCGTTTCAGATTATCGTGCTGGATCATATTGAATCCGGTGCGCACGGGTGGGCAATCGCCATTACGAAGGCAGTCGCGCCGATTATTGTGCTGTGCGAAGACCATAGTTTTCCCGCGCCCAACTGGGCAGCAACCCTCATAGATGCACACAAAGGCGATTACTTTGCCGTAGCGCCTGCTATCGAAAACGGAAACCCAGACACTTTAGTCAGTTGGGCAAATTTTACACTGACATTTCTCGAATGGTTTGCGCCCGATCAATCGCGTTTGATCGATTTCGCACCCGGACACAACACGTCGTATAAACGCGAACTGCTGCTGCAGCAATATGGCGATGATCTGCCTAAATGGTTTGGCCCAGAACGCGTGCTCCACTACGACTTCCAAACAAAGGGATATACGATTTTTCTCGACGCACGTACGAGTACTGCCCATGTCAACATATCGATTTTCGGCAGCTACTTGAGACACAGTTATTATGGTGCCCGCATTTTTGGATCGTCACGCGCACAACACTGGACGGTTGCTCAAAAAGCGCTGTATACGCTGGGCGCCCCGCTCGTTCCCATCGTCCGCTTTATTCGTATTTTGCGTATATTGAATACGCGCGAAAAGCGGCACAAAGCACATCTTTTCCCTGCGTCACCCATTGTTGCGTTAGGTTTATATTGCCATGCGCTAGGGGAAGTGGTAGGGTATTGGGCAGGCGTGGGAAATGCGAATGATCACCACCTGCCATTTGAACTTCGACGACGTGATTTTGTCCTGCCCCAAGAACGTTCACGCCTGCTAAGCTGATTTCTTCCTTCAAACACTGAGCGATTTATGCTTTCATTTACCATCATTATCCCGACCTATAATCGCCCACAACAGATCAAACTGTGTCTGGACGCATTGACTTACATCGAATACCCGGCGGATTCTTGGAACGTTATTGTCGTCGATGATGGCAGCCCAAAGCCGCTCGATGAAATTATCGATCCTTTCAAACACCGCTTGAACCTGACCTTACTGCGTAAACCCAACGCAGGTCCCGCCAGCGCGCGTAATCTGGGTGCACAGCACGCAATCGGCGAATTTCTTGCTTTTACCGATGACGACTGCCGTCCACACGCACACTGGCTGCGCGAACTTTCGGTCACTCTAGAAAAACATCCCGCAGCGATGATCGGCGGCTACACCATCAATGCCCTGATCGATAATCCATATTCCGGCGCCAGCCAACTCATCGCAGACATCGTATACCGCCATTACAACCCCAATCCACAGGATTCGATCTTTTTCACCAGCAACAACATGGTCATGTCTAAAGAGACCTTTCTGGAAATTGGCGGGTTCAGTACGTTGTTTGATAAAGCAGCCGCTGAAGATCGCGATTTTTGTGACCGTTGGCGCTTCAGTGGTCGCAAGCTCGTGTACGCCCCGAATGCGATCATGTATCACGCCCATCACATGACGCTCAACGCCTACCTTCGACAACACTTCAATTATGGGCGCGGCGCTTATCATTTTCACCAGGTGCGCGCCGAACGTGGTTCTGGCAGTTTGACTACCGAGACAAAGTTTCATCTCAACCTCGCCAATTGGTTGATTGATCCCATCACATTATCACGGGGACTGAGCGGTAAATTCATGACTTTTTCGCTGCTGATGATGTGGCAGGTTGCGAACGCAGCAGGTTATTTCGTGGAAATGGGTCGGACGCGGTTTGCCAGCAAACGCTGACCCGCGACCGATCAATGCTACCAGTTCGCGCCGATTTTTCAGCGACGCAGCCAAGATATTCATTGGTGCATCGCTGGCGCTGCCGACAGGGATTGTTACCTCTGGCATTTTGACGCGTTTTCTGGGGGCAAACCTATACGGCTCATTTAGTGTTGCGACCTCGATTATTGTTTTTATAGAACTGATTAGTTCGCAGTTATTCACCCGCACAACCGTTAAATTTGTCGCCGAAGCCGACGACTGGGCACATGTTGCTGGTGTGCAGGCATGGGCGCAACTGCGGGTCAGTTTACTCATCACGGCGTCGCTTTTTCTTACTGCCCCGCTCTTCGAAAGCGCACTCAATTCCCCCGACCTTGCCCTTTATGTGCGTTTACTCGCCTTCGATATTCCAATTGCCGCGTTAGCATCACATCAAGGCGCGACTTTGGTTGGGCGTGGCAGCGCTGGCAGCCGTGGAACGGTGATCGCGTCGCGGTGGATCAGCCGAATGATTTTCATCATCCTTTTTGTCAGCGTCTTTCAATGGTCGATTACCGGCGCGATTCTGGCGATCCTGGCTGCATCATACGTTGAATTTTTCGTTGGGCGTCGGCTGGTGCGCGCGCCACTTTTGCGTTTTGGCAGATCGCCCACGAATACACATGGGTATATGCTTCCGACATTGTTACATACCAGCGGCATAGAATTGTTTCGTCGCGTCGATTTGCTCGTCGTCGAAAGTAATAGCCAATCTGGCGTGGATGCCGGGTTTTATGCTGCCGCACAAAATTTGACCTTCTCGCTCGTATTGATCCAAGTCGCTTTAGCACCTGGGTTATTGGCGAACCTCGCTCATCTTATTCGTGCGGGGAATCGCGAAGCCGCCCGCAGTCGTGTCGCGCTCGTCAATCGCTTCGTCCTCTGTTTAATACCGTTAGCAGCCGTCATTGCCGGATGCAGTACGGTCATTGCCCGCTTGATCTATGGTCAAACCTTTACGCCGGCAGGCATCTTACTTGCGCCGCTCGCCGTTGGCACGATTGGTGTAATCATGATCAACGTGCAAGCCTCAATTTTTCTGGCAGATAGCAAGCCGCATTGGGCATTCGGCATTGGCGTTCCGCTCATGCCGATTGCGTTGATCAGTTGGATCACGCTCGTCCCCATCGGCGGCGCGCTCATCGCAGCGCTGATCTTCGCAGCGCTCGCGTGGGTCGGTGGCATCGTATTTATGATCGCTAATTTGCGGTTATGGTCGCTTCCATTTCCTTCTGCCACGCTCATCCGCTGTCTGCTGATCAGCATCCCCGCGTATTGGTTGACGACACAACTTCCTTTTGAAGGCATTTTTGTCGCCGTTACGCTCACGCTTGGCATGATTTTTATCAGCGTGGCATTGTTGATAACGGGGGAAATTCCGCTCTCGGTGCTGCGAAAAATTCGAATACAAATTCCTTTATGAGAAATAAATGAGCGTGTTTTGATCGCTGTCGAATCTCCCTTGTGCAGCACGACGTTTGTGTAGAACGGCGAAACAAATCGCCAATACACAAATCCAAAAGGGGATTTACTCACTCACCTTACGCAAGCCCCTCGTTTTCAGCCCTCACCCCCTGCCCCTCTACCTTTAGGCGTGGGGAGCGTCACAGCGTGATTTTCAACGCCTTCCCAGATGTCAATCGCGAAGTCGCGCTCACCGTTGCCGATGGCGACCTCGTGTTTGTGCTGAACCAGGTCACCGGGACGCAGCAAAACGAATACTTCGGTATTCCGGCATCAGGTGCACCCATTGACTATGCCAGCGCCGATATCTTTCAGGTACAAGATGGCGTCATTACCGACCTGTGGGATATCGCTGATTACGTCACCCTTTTCACACAGCTTGGCGTGATGGGCGGTCAATAAGCCTCACACACAATCGCATCTAGTCTCAGGGGCGTTCTTATGAACGCCCTTTTGCATTTCTTTGCGGCTTTGCGTTAAAAGCCCTTTAATTTTATGGCATTTCGCCCGCCGCGATCCGCGCGTTGATCTGCTCCAAAATCATCGGCGTATTCTCCAACCCATCGACGACATAATGCGCACCTGCATCACGTAGTTTTTCGCGCGCCGCAGTCAATTTCACCTCAACTTGATCCACTGGAAGCGTGGCGATCTCCGACTCGCTTAAACCAAGTTCATTCCCGGTTTTCGCCAGCGCAATCGTCCACATCCCCGCGTTCGTGCCTTCATGCACATCCACGACGGTATCGCCAATTTTGACCAGCGTCCACAGCGGATAAATACCGAGCCGAATCGCGTTCATATAACACATGAACGGGGCTGGACGCCCCGCGCCAACTTCGTCCGGTGTGATGGTCACATCCGTCGTATAACCTTTTTCGCGCACTATCGGAATAATCGCGTCCATCATCGCGCGCGTGTAACCCGTACAACTCCCGATCTTCAGGTTCATCTTCCGAAACATCGCCACCGCCTCGATCACGCCGGGAATTACATCCGTATAATCCGCAATGACCTGTGTTTGGCGTGGGATAAATACTTGATACAAGCGCTCAACATCTGAGTCATCTGGCATTGTGCCATGTGCTGACATCCACAAGTCGCGCAGGCGCGGCATCGCTAACATCGCTGCAATGTGATCGCGCTTGAACATCCCCATCGGCGCGCGCGCTTCACCGTCGTTTACATCGAGTCCAAAATCCGCAAACAGCGCCGTGAATGCCCGTACAGGCGCAAGGCAGCCATAATCGATCGTCGTCCCCGCCCAATCCAAAATCACGCCCTGAATGCGTTGTGTCGTCATTCGGCATTTTGTCCGGGCGGAATAATCGTCACGTTTGGATCGGCATATAACGCTTGTTCTGCGCCCGCCGGAATATAGGCAACGACCAAATGCAATGCACTGTCACCGCGATTGACCGTCGAATGGTACATACCCTTGGGAATCCAACAACACGCGCCCGTCATACAGCGCACTGGGTCGCCATCGTTGATCATCTGGTCGCCCTCGCCGCTGACAAAATAGATGATTTCGTCGGCATCCGGGTGATTATGCCGGATATGACCTTTACCTGGCTCCAGCACGACCGTGCCAAAACTGATGCTGTGCGACCCGGTCACTTGCGCGGTCGAAAGCATGTGAATATCGCCCCAGTCGAATCGGATCGTTTCTACGTCCGCCGCCGTCGTGATGTACCCTTCGCCAAACTTTTGCATGACTCATTCCCCTTTGTGCCTTCGTGTTATGTTTTTCGCTTTTTTCGTCAGTCACCTTACGAAGATCGCCCTCATCCTAAATCCTTCTCCCTCAGGGAGAAAGACTTCCCCTACCGCGACGGTTTTTCACCCCTCGCCCTGAGGGAGAGAGGCAGGGGGTGAGGGCTGAAAACGAGGGGCTTGCGTATGGTGACTTAGTCAGTCAAGCCGAATCTGTTTGAACTGCTCGGTTTGTCCCTGTATCGCCACTTCGGTCGGCAAGCGCTCCATAGACGACGCACCATAAAACCCGACAATTCCGCGTGTGTGATCCAGAATATATTGCGCGTCCTCCGGCTCTGCGATCGGTCCGCCGTGACACAATACGATAATCTCTGGATTAACCGCTTTCGCTGCATCGTGCATCGCTTGAATTCGATCAGCGCATTCGTCGAGCGTGAGCGCGGTTTGCGCGCCGATGCTGCCTTTGGTGGTCAACCCCATGTGCGGCACGAGAATATCCGCGCCCGCCCGCGCCATTTTTTCGGCGTCCTGAGCGTTAAACACGTAGGGACTCGTCAATAAATCGAGTTCGCGCGCCTGTCGGATCATACTTACTTCCACGTCATAGCTCATGCCAGTTTCTTCGAGCTGCTGACGGAACAACCCATCGATTAAACCGACCGTCGGGAAGTTTTGTACCCCATCGAAGCCCATTTCTTTGATCTGGCGCAAGAATACGGGCATCAATCGAAAGGGGTCTGTACCGCATACGCCCGCCATTACCATCGTGTTTTTGACGACCGGCAGCACTTCGCCCGCCATGTCTACGACAATCGCATTGGCATCACCATACGGCATCAGCCCGGCGAGACTACCGCGTCCTGCCATCCGATAACGCCCGCTGTTATAGATGATGATTAAATCTGCGCCACCGCGTTCGATGAACTTAGCGGAGATACCCGTCCCAGCACCCGCGCCAATGATCGGCTTTTTGTCCGCGATCTGTTTGTAGAGACGATCTAAAGCAGTTTTTCTCGATATAAACGGCATGTCTTATCCTTTACCTAAAAGACTCAACAGCCGATCCGCCATCGCATCGGCAAACGCTGGGTCATTGATATGAAGATCGAGTTCGATAACTTCGATATGCGCTGCGCTGTGCTGGCGAATCGCGTCGAACAATGCTTGATCCGCCGCCGGGTCATAAAATGCATGATCCACATCGTCGATCATGCTGACACCTTTGAGCGGCAAAAATAGCACCGTTTTATCTTGCGCGGCGTTCAATTTTTCCGCGATGATACGCCCCAACTGCCTGTTTTCTTCGGGCGTCGTCCGCATCAACGTCACGTTGGCATTGTGCTTGTACAAATTCCGGTCGCGGAATTTCTCTGGTACGGTATCTAAACCCCAAAAGTTGACCATATCGAGCGCGCCGACGCTCACTACCTGCGGGATTCGCTTGTTTACGGCGGCTTCCAAACGATGTACACCTGCTGCCAGCACGCCACCCACGATTTGATCCGCCCATTCGGTCGTGGTCACGTCAGCGACACCGACGATATAGCCATCCGCGATCAGCGACTCCATTGCCCGCCCGCCGCTCCCGGTTGCATGAAAAACCAGCGTCTCATACCCTGCCGCATCCATGCGTTCGCGTAAGCGCGTTACACACGGCGTAGTGACACCAAACATCGTCGCGGCGATCAAGGGCTTATCCTGGGCATCGGGAATACCCTGCTCAACCGCGCCGCAGATCATTCCGGCAGCATTCGCCAGTATCCGCCGCGACAATTTATTCAATCCGGCGATATCGACGACCGAGTACATCATTGTGATGTCTTTGACATCGACATAGGGCGCAACATCGCCCGATGCGACGGTACTGACCATCAACTTCGGCACGCCAACGGGCAGCGCACGCATTCCAGCGGTCGCTATCGCCGTGCCCCCGCTTCCGCCCAAACCAATCACGCCGTCGAAACGCCCTTCCGTGTAGAGTTTTGGCACGAGCGCCGCTACGCCGTTGGTCATCACGGTAACCGCGTCCCCGCGATCATTTCCCGCTCGCAACGCGGACAAATCGCCGCCGCCCGCCACCACGACTTGATCCGCCGCTATACTCGCCGCGATGGTCGACTCGAAAATACCCGCATCAAGCATCAGCACCTCATGTCCGCGTGCTGTGATTAAGTCGCGCACGTATGCGCATTCCACGCCTTTGGTATCCAACGTTCCAAGTAACAAAATGGTCGCCAAAATCTTTTCTCCTGGCTTTTCGTCGTGTCTCCGTGCCTTTTGTGTCGTTGTGTTATGTTCTCGGTTTTCTCACTAAAAATTTTAGCGCGTCAGCCCTAAAGCCTGCTAGAGTATGGGCATGAAGTACACATTATGGCTGTTGTGGATCACTTTGCGTTTTTCGGCGGCGCTGACCGCGCTGTTGATCTGCGTCGGCACGGCGGCGGTCTTATCGGGTCGGCGCGACGCCGATCCTGGTCAAATCGTATTTATGCGCCGCGCTGGTTTTGATGCGAGCATTTATGTATTAGATACCCTGCATATGACCGAGCAGCCCTTATTCACTGTGCCCGCCGCGCTCCCCGCCGATTTGCCGAAACTTTCATCCGATGGTCAGCGGATTGCCTTCGAATTATGGGGTGAAGGCGGATTAGCGATCCATGCGCTCGATGCCAATCAAAATATGTTGTATGCCACCGATCCCGCACTGCAAGATCGCTTGCCCACATGGTCGCCGGATGGCGCGCAGCTCGCGTTTTGGTCGAACCGTGCTGCACCCGCACCACGTCGTCAGCGCTGGCAAACATGGGACTTTTATGTTTACGATGTAACCACGCGTGCCATACAACCGCTCACCTCGTTGATGAATGTACTTCCGTTCAATCTCCCGCTATGGTCGCCGGATGGACGCCATATTTTGCTAAATTACTGGCGTCCGGTTGTCGGCGCTGGCATGTTCATCATCGATATTCAAACGGGCGACTTGCGCCCCGTCGATGACTCAATGGGGACAAGCAGCGGATTGGTATGGTCGCGCGACAGCACACGCATCGCTTTTCGGGCTAATCCCGGCGGCAACAGTGACATCGTCGTGCTGACGATTGCGACAGGTCAGACCACCAACCTGACCGATCACCCCGCCAATGACTTTGAACCCGCATGGTCGCCCGATGGGGAGCAAATCGCGTTCACATCCAACCGTGATGGACGCGGTGATATTTTCGTGATGGACGCCGACGGCGCAAACGTGCGCCGCGTCACATCGGGCGGCGGCTGGCATCCGGTTTGGTCGCCTGATGGCGCACAACTCGCCTTTTATTCCAACCGAAGCGGCGATGCCGCTCATTACGCCGTCAACATAGACGGATCAAATCTGCGTTATTTAGCTGATAGTGACCAGCACACGCTGCTTGGTTGGCTAACGCACAACAAATGATGTTATTTAACAACTAATCATCACGAACAGATAATGTTTACTGCCGGAAGTATCTGGAAGCATTTATACTCCCCCTTTTTCAAATCGCCTGTACAGGGTGCTTGACCTGCCCGATCAATCTGTAACGCGACCGTATAGGGGCATAGCGAAGACCGTTTACGGTCTGCCATGCCCTCTATAAACCATAGTCCTTACGGATTTAACCCCAATTTTCCCGGACACAAAATATTCTCCGGGTCGAGTGCTCGCTTAAGCCGATTCATCAGCTCCATACCGTCCCCATGTTGGTCTTTCATATACGGCGCAAGCCGCAAACCAACGCCATGATGATCATTCAGTACCGCACCCGCTTTGAGCGCTGCCTCAATGCCCGCCTTGAAGATCGAGTCGTGCAGCGCTTTGGCTTCGGCTAAATCAGCGGGTCCGGTCGGAATTTTCATCCGCGCGTAAATCATCGATCCCCATTCATACCAGTGCGAGAAATGGGTGTTAAGCGAGAGATTCCATTTCGGATCGACCACTGCCTGAATCGCCGCTGTCGTCTCATGGTAAACGGCTTCGATATGCGCGAAATCTGCGACGACATCGACCGTCCCCCAAATACTTGGCAGTTCCGGCGCATACGGTGGGTAGTAGAACACATAGCGTTTATCCCACCATGTTTGACCAATGCGCCCATCGAGTCCTTGCCCGCCATGTTGATGGCACAAATCGAACGCGATCTTGCTTTCGACTTCGACCAAATCGGGATATTCCCCGTCGAACATCAGTACCATCGTATTGTGCTCAAGCGGTGTTTCTACCGCGCGCGCCAGACTGTGGCTGGCAGCATTGGCGTCGTAATAACGCACGACCGCCGGACGCAGCCCGCTCGTCATAATGCGCCGTCCGGCTTCAATGCCATCGCTCAAGTTAGCGAACGCGTACACGCCGAACATACGGCGCGTTGGCAATTTTCGCAGCTTAACGACCGCCGCCGTGACGATTCCGAACACGCCTTCCGCACCCATCAAAAGCTGCGTCAGTTCCGGGCCCGCCGCATGGCGCGGCACAGCAGGCGTATGCACCACGTCGCCAGTCGGTGTGACAAATTCGACACTCAAGACATGATCTTCAATTTTTCCGTACTTGCTCGAAAGCACACCTGAACCGCGCGCGTTGATCGACCCCCCAATTGTCGCCCATTCGGTCGATGCCGGAAAATGTGTGAACGACAAGCCACGCGCATTCAATAGCGCTTCAAAATCACGGCACGCTAAACCTGCTTCTACCACGCACGTCAGTGATAGTTCGTCTATCGAGCGAATCGCCTTCAGCTTGCGCATATCGACCACGATGCCGCCGCGATCGGCGTTCGCAGCGCCTTGTACGCCGCTCCCGCCGCCCCAAGGGGTAACAGGCACACCGAATTGATTGGCGACGCGTATGACTTCTGCCACTTGTTCTGGCGTGGTCGGGGTCACTGCCGCGTCTGGCGTACTGATCGGCTGCCCAGCATTCGCCGACGCAATCGCATACCACCACTGATCATGCGCATAATTCTCGCGCGCTTGCGGCATCGGCATCACATTCTCACGCCCAACGATGCGCTCCAGTGCCTCTAATAAGCGCCGTTCTTCGACTACGACCATGCTTTGCCCTCAGTCCAATCACGATTCTTGATCTGCACATCCACTTTTTCGAGTTCGTCCACCGCGTCGATCAAATGCTTGCTAAAGCGCTGAAACGCGATCTCGCCTTTTTCCGCTGTGCCGCGATGCGGGTTGCCCATCACACCGCTGTCGGTAAATTCTTCATGGTCGAACGGGAACGTGAAATACTGATAGCCTTGAAATTCGGCATCGGGCATCCCGTCCTTTTTTGCCCACGCATCGCCTAACCATTTCGGCGCGTGCGCTTTATCGACGACCGCGCGATCTAAACGCACGAGCTTCGCGTTGTGCGCTAACACTTGTGAGGTTTCGAGTTCACCCGCGTGCCAGCCTGGTGTTTCTTCGACAGGTCCTTCCAGCACATCTTTCAACATACCGATATAGCGTTCGGCATACGGTTTGTAGTACGCGATCAACGCGCCGGTTTCGTAACGCAGACGACGCAGTACAGGGTCGATGATCTTGACGTTGCTGCCATGCCCGTTGACAAAAATCAGGCGGTTGAAGCCGTGATGAATCAAGCTGCGCCCGATGTCGTAGACCAAATTGAGATAGGTATCGGCACGCAGCGTGATCGTCCCCGCACCCCAACCCGGCGCGCGCATATGCTGCGGCGAATAGCCAAGCCACAACGTCGGCGTATACAAGATGCCTGCTTCTTCGCCCGCGCGCTGCGCAACTTCGGTCGCGGTAATGCTGTCGCAGAACAAAGGCAGGTGCGGTCCATGCTGCTCTAAACTCGCCTTCGGTATCAGGATCGTATCCGAATGTTTCAGGTATTCCTGTACATCGACATAGCTCAAATCACCAAGATTGAACGACGGAAACTGCAAATCTTTGGTTGCACGGGGCATGTGATTTTTCCTTTCATGCCTACTTTTAGCGTAACAGCGCCATCATCGCGTCGAACGTCGCATCCGCGAACGCATCATCGTTGATGTGCGCTGGTATTTCTTGAATCTGAATCGACGGTTTCAAACCATCCTTGAAAAGCTGATTGACCTGCCGATTGAGTTCAGGCGACCAGAACGCGCCGCCTTCGATATCCATGACTGAGCCGCCGCCGAGCGGGATCAAGAACGTGATGTCGCCCGTCGCCGCATTCAATTTATCGATGACGAACTGTGCAGCGCGACACTGCTCATCAGGCGTCACGCGCACCAGCGTAAACTCCGGATTGTGATAGTACATCGGGCGATCCGCGAACTGCGGTGGTACTTCGTGTTTCGCGCCGAACACCATAAAATCGAGACAGCCGGGAACGATCACCTGTGGGATGCCCGTGCGCGCCGCCATTTCCAGCCGCGTCGCACCCGCATTGTGAAAGCCGCCCGCGATATAACCGGGAATTTCACTTAACGTCAGGTCGATCACGCCGGCGAACATATCTTGTTCGATCAAGTTTTCCATCGCCACGCCGCCGACACCGTTGGCATGAAAGATGACAAGATCATAGCCTTCAGCTTCGATCCGGGGGCGCGCGCGCATGAGCGGCTTGGTCGTATTTCCCAACATAGTAGCGGCAATCGCGGGGCGCGTGATCGCTGTCATTGCCGGGTCACGCTGTTGATACGCCCGCGCAGCGCCCGCTATCGCCGCCGCCGCACTGTCGAATACCGGACGGCTGATCGGATTCAAGCCCAGAATATCGATAACGGAGTGCATGACCATCGTGTCTTTATCGCCGATGAATGGGGCAAACTTGCGAAACCCCGACGCAATCGGAGAAACAATCAGCTTGGGAAAACCGATGGGCAGAACCTTGCACGCTGCCGCCGCCAACACTGATCCCTCAGCGCCACCAAGCGCCACCACGCCGTGAATTTTGCCATCGTGAAACAGCTCCAGCGCGATTTTGCGCACGCCTTTCAGCATTTCTTCCACAGCTTTGCCGCGCGTACCTGCGGTGCGTAACGCATCAATCGTTGACCCGGCGGCAAGCGCGACAACCGCACGGTCAAAATCAGCAATGATGCCCTGTGCCTCACCTAAAATGCCAGAGTCCAGCACTAGCGTGTCGCAGCCATGCGCGCGCACGCGCTCGCGTAGAAATGCGGTTTCGGGACCCTTGGTATCCAACGTGCCAATCAATAAAACGGTTGCCATTTAAGTATGTCCGTTCGTATAGGGGCATGGCGAACATCGGTTACGATGTGCCATGCCCAATCATGATGGGCGACAACGCCGCCTTAATTCGCTCCACTTGCACGCAAATGTGTGATCGTATTTTCGACATGGCGCGAATACGACGCATCACTCATCAAGTCGCTGCCATGATCGCGGATGAACTTGAGTTCAGCATCGGTCGCGGTCGTCCCCGACTCTTCTTTATGCGCGAAACCAAGCGATGAGCGGTCGAACGGCACGACAAATTCAACCGTCACTTGATCATCATACCCGGCTTGCTTGAGCGTGTTGATCACTTCAGTCCAGTTATAGCTGCCTTCACCTGGCGGGCGGCGGTTGTTATCTGCGACATGGAAATCGACCATATGTTTGCCCGTATTCAAAATCGCCTGTTTCCAGTCGCTTTCTTCAATATTGATGTGGAACGCATCCAGACATACGCCAACATTCGAGCGCCCGACCGCTTCCATCAACGCCAGCGCTTGATCATGACGATTCAAGAAATTAGTTTCAAAACGGTTGAGAGGCTCTAAACCGATACGAATATTGTATTTCGCCGCGTGGTCAGCGACTTCACGGATGTTTTCGACCGCCCAACTCCATTCGGTTTCGGCATCCGCCATCGCGACGATCTTACCGACTTCGCTCGGCACCAGCGTAAAAATGCTGCCGCCCAACGCATTGACCATATCCAAACATTCCTTCAGATAGGCGACGCTCATTTCACGATAGTACGGATCGCCATGAATCAGATCGCGCCCCGCCAGCATGATGCTGACCGATCCGAAGCATTTCAAATTGCGGGCGTCGAGTTGAGCGCGCACCTGTTTCCAATCGTAACGGCGCGGTTCACCCATGATTTGAATACCATCGTAACCGAGCCGCGACATGCGTTCGAGCGTGGTTTCGATTGGTTCCGGGCGCATCCAATTGTGCATACAAATCTTCATCGTGTATTCTCCTGGACTCTTTCTTAAAATATCCGCGTCAGCGCGGTGAGTAAACGAGTGCGTAATGCGTTATGTCTTAGGCAGTGATATTGGAACAGGTAGTTGTAAAACGTTACTGGTCGATGAACATGGCGTTGTTGTCGCCCGCGCTAGCGGGCTGTATCATCTCAGTCACCCGCAGCCGGGATGGGCGGAATACAACCCCGACGATTGGTATCAGGCATTTTGCGGTTCAACCCGCCAAGTACTAAAAACCAGCGGCATCCATCCACGACATATTCAGGCGGTATGTATCGTCGGCATCACCCATAACCCGGTGCTGCTCGATAAAAACAGCACGGTTCTGATGCCTTCGATTCACTTCAACGATGTGCGCAGTGTGCCGCAATGCGACGAGATCGCGGCGCACTTTGGCGATCAAGTCCTGCAGCGCGTTAAGAACACCGTCGGCGCGTTGTGGACATTCCCACAACTAGCGTGGATCAAACAACACCGTCCCGATGTGTGGCAGCATATTCATGCGCTGCATTTTCCAAAAGATTATGTTCGCCATCGCTTAGTCGGGTGGACAGACCCACGTGTCACCGATTTCATCGACGCATCTGGAACCCTGTTGTTCAATCCCCAAACGCGCGAGTGGATCGATCCGTTTTTGGACTGGCTGAATTTCGACCGCGCCGCGCTGCCCGACGTACGTTCACCTTTCGGTTACGCAGGAACTGTCGATGAAGGCGCGGCATTCGATACAGGCTTGCACGCAGGCACACCTGTACTTGTCGGCACAACCGATACCGCTGCCGAAGTCTTCGCGGCGGGCGCGGTATCACCAGGACGCGGCACGATCAAGCTCGCCAGCACGGGACGCATCGCTTTTGTGACGGAACACCCCGTGCTGCATCAACATGTTTTGAACTACCCGTATTTGTTCGATGATCTCTGGTATCCCGGTACGGCAGTAAAATACGCGACAAGTGCATTTCGCTGGCTGCACGAAAGTATCTGGGCGTCGATTCCAAACGCTGATTATGCCGTCATGGATCAAGCCGCCGCACAAGTCGCGCCTGGATCAGACGGGCTGCTCTTTTTACCCCATTTGCTCGGTCAGTTCGCGCCGCAGTGGGATAGTCAACGCAGCGCCGCGTTTCTGGGCATGACAATTCGCCATGATTTACGCCATATGACCCGCGCTGTACTCGAAGGCGTCGCGTTTGCGATCCGCGATGCGCTTGAAGCGGTGCGCGCATTGGGACTCGACGCTGACGACCTGTTCTTGATCGGGGCGGGCGCAAAATCGCGCTTGTGGGCGCAAATCATGGCGGACGTGCTGAATCGTCCGCTGACAATACCGGTCGAACGCGATGCGGCTTATGGCGCGGCGCTCATGGCGGGCATGACGGCGGGATTGTATCCTGATGATCCCATCGCCATTGCCTCGTCTGTGCGTACCGAAGCCACCGTGCAACCGATCAGGGCGCATGTCGAAACCTATGATGCGCTGTTTGAGATTTACCATGCCGCCGATCAGGCGCTCACGCCCATCAGCGCTCGATTATTCGAGTGGCGCTCAAGAAAAATATAGATTATTAAGGTGCATGTAGGACGACCCAGTGGGTCATCCAAGTCTTCAATCACGCCTCGTATTTGATATCTACCGCGCGCCCGGAGTCCGATGACTCCAGAATTGCGTCGCAAATCACGCTGTTGCGGTAGCCATCGACAAAATCCGCGCCATATGGGGCAACCTCATGCTTGCCTACGATCGCGCCGAAAAAGTGATGAAACTCGTGCACGAATGTATGCTCCCAGCCGATCATGTGTCCTTGCGGCCACCAGTTTTCCCAGTACGGGTGAAACGACTCGCTGACCAGCACGTTATGAAAGCCACGCGTCTCTTTCGGTTCTTCGCCTGCCCACTGCACATCAAGTTCATTGATGCGCTCCAGATTGAAGCGGATTGAGCCTTTTTCGCCGTTGATCTCGAAGCTGTTGTAATTCTTGCGTCCCTGCGCGAAGCGCGTCGCCTCGATAGTACCGAGCGCGCCGTTCTCGAATTCGAACAGCGAGACCACCGCATCATCGACATCGACGACACCACGCCCGTTGCCGTCGGGCATCGGACGATCTTCGATAAAAGTCTTGGTCATGCCCATGATGCGCTTCGGTTCGCCGACCAGATAGCGTGCCAGATCGATAATGTGCGCGCCCAGATCACCGAGCGACCCGCTGCCCGCGACCGATTTATCCAAACGCCAGACTTTCGGGAAATTCGGGTCGATGATCCATTCTTGCAAGTACACCGCGCGGAAATGGAAAATACGACCGAGCTGCCCGCTTTCGATCAGCCGTTTTGCCTGCACTATCGCAGGGACGAAACGGTAATTGAACGCGACCATATGCTTGACTCCGGTGGCTTGCACTGCGTCGAGCATAGTTTTCGATTCTTGTGCGGTGCGTCCAAGCGGTTTTTCGCACAAGACATGTTTGCCCGCGCGTGCCGCTGCGATCGTCGGTTCGGCGTGCGTGTCGTTGGGTCCCCCGTTGTCAAAGACCTGCACATCGGGGTCATCGATCATTGCGCGCCAGTCGGTATACACTTTGTTGTAGCCGTAACGCTTTGCCGCTTCTTGTGTCGCTTCTAAATTGCGCCCGCAAATCGCCGCCAGTTTTGGCACGGCGACGGGCGGATACATCATATACGGCAGTGTCTTCAGCGCATTGCTGTGTGCCTTACCCATAAAGGCGTACCCCAACATGCCGATACCAAGCGTCGGCACATCGCCTTCTGCCCGCGCGCCCGCCATTGTCACAAACCCAACATCATCCGCCATTTGGCTCTCCCTTGCGTGTGAACTAGCTCTTGCTCTCGTAAGCAGCATCAAAGGCGAGCGTGGATGGTGTAAATTCGTTCGCCTTCACCCAACGCACCGCTTCCGCTGCGCCATGTTCCCGATTCATACCGCTGTCTTCCCATTCGACAGAGAGCGCGCCGCCATAACCGATACGGTTGAGCGCGCGGATCATCGCATCGATATCAAGGTCACCATGACCAGGCGAGACGAAATTCCAACCGCGCCGCGCATCGCCAAAATTGATATGCGAGCCGAGAATGCTGTTCATTCCGTTCAGGTGTACTTTGGTATCTTTGACATGGACATGAAAGATACGATCCGAGAAGCGGTCGATGAAATTGACAGGATCGAACTGCTGATGAATAAAGTGGCTGGGGTCGAAATTGAAGCCAAATGCCGGATGATGATCGAGCGCTTTAAGCGTGCGTTCTGATGTGTAAATATCGTAGGCGATTTCTGCCGGGTGGGCTTCGAGCGCGAAACGCACTCCTTCTTGCTGAAACACATCCAAAATCGGCTTCCAGCGCTCGGCAAATTCGTGATAACCCGCGTCGATCATAGCGTCGGTCGTCGGTGGAAAAAAATACAGCAAATGCCAGATCGGGCTGCCCGTGAAGCCGTTGACAACCTTGACGCCAAACTTCCTGGCGGCGCGCGCGGTATTCGCCATTTCTTCGGCAGCCCGTTGGCGAACACCTTCAGCGTCACCATCGCCCCACAGACGATCTGGCAAAATTGCGCGGTGACGTTGATCGATCATCGCATCTGCTACGCATTGACCAACGAGGTGGTTACTGATCGCAAACGATTTCAAGTTGTATTTATTGAGGATATCCCAGCGTGTTTGTACATAGCCATCGTCGCTGAGCGCTTTTTCTACGTCGAAATGATCGCCCCAACACGCGAGTTCTAAACCGTCGTACCCCATCGCAGCGGCTTTACTCGCCACTGTATCGAGCGTCAAATCAGCCCACTGTCCAGTAAAAAGTGTGACAGGTCTTGCCATTTGGTCATCTCCCTTCAAAGGTATCAACAAAGGTTTACGCAGAAGCACTTTGAGACGCAGGCGTCAGCGGATGCTGGGTGCGCTGCGTCGAACTGCCAAGAGAAGCGGCGACTTCGCGCACGAAGAAGAAAAATACCGCCGCGGGGATCACGCTGAACAGGATGACGAACGGAATTTCGACCGCGTTGAATTCTGCCAACGCCTGTTCCTGTACGACGGCTTTTTCGGCGGCGTCATACGTGTTCCACACACGTTCGCGCACGCCATAAGGTTCAGTCGGTATATTGGCTTGCAAAATCACAGCGGATAGCACCGCGACGACAGCGACGAACGCGATTCCGCCAGCGATCTGCTGACCCGCCGTGAATCGTGGTAGTTGTACATCGGCGCGCATCGTGCGCCCAACGATGTGACTCCACAAAATGAAACTCAACAACGACACCAATACCAGCAAGAAACCATAGCGATAGCCGACGAAATTAAACGATTGGAACAGCATCGCCACGCCCGCCAGAATACCGATAACCAACGTGTTTTCAATGCTGCTGTACGTACGTTTAGGAATTTTGCCGTTAAAACGGTACGCGACGATGTAACCAAGCAAGATATACAGCAGCAAGATCGCCGCAAATACCGCAAAAAACGGAACAGCCTGCATCAACACGCCGTTGCGCGTGCGGTCATCGGCGATGCCGTCGCGCAGTGTTGGAAAAATAAAGGCGATGATTAACGCGACCAGCGCGCTCCCGCCCAATACCCGAATCGGTGCAGCATATTTACCCATGATTTTTTTCCGTTACACCAATAACGACTTGAGAAAATTGACGCCGTTTTGTGCCAACGCATCCTGACTCGGCTCGAAGGAACGCCAGATCGCCGCCGCCCGCGCAATGCTTTTCACTGCGCTCGTGAACGATTCGATGACGACAGGTCCGTCGTAGCCGATTTCGTGCAGCGCGACCGAGACCTGATCCCAATGAACATTGCCAGTTCCAGGCGCACCGCGATCACTTTCGCAGGTATGCACATGCGCCAGACGCGCCCCCGTCTCACGGATTGCTTTGGCGGGCGATTTTTCTTCGATGTTCATATGGAACGTATCCAACATGATCTTGCAACCTGGCGAGTTGACCCGATCCACGATTTCAATCGCCTGACTCGCTAGATTGACAAAACTGGTTTCAAAGCGATTCAACGGCTCTAAACACAACACACAGCCATGATCCAGCGCATACGCCGCCAATGGGGTGAGGTTTTCGACGACGAGATCAACATCGCGAGCGCGTTCTTCGGTCGTCGCCTGCCATACCCGCCCAACCGATGAATAAATCGGACCAACCAGGTTTTGTCCGCCTAACCCTTGCAGGACATCGACCGCTTGACGAATGTAGTCCATGCCATTAGCGCGAATCGCGCTGTCGGGGTGAATCAGGTCACGGTCAGGACCCATCGCCGCGCACGCGCTGACACCCAAGCCGTTATCGCGCAAAATCGCCGCGCCTTCTTTGGGGTCTACATCGCCAATCGATTCCAATGGGATTTCAAACCAGTCAAAGCCCATTGACTTAACTTTTGGGGCGAGCTCTTTCAAATTTGCCGTCGTCAACGGCGATACCCATACCCACGCATTTACGCCAAACCGCATGATAATGCTCCTTTGTACGGTTTATAAACGCGCGCCATCCGCGCCAAAAAAATGTAACCGTTCGCGTGCGAAATCAAAGCGGACTTCCGAATTGAGCTGCACCGCAGAAGTTCCCGCTACGACGCTAAGCAAGATTTGATCGCCGCTTTTCAAATGCAGGATCGTTTCGACGCCGAGCGGCTCAGTCAGCACGACCTTGCCAACAAACGTACCATCGGCGTCAAGCCGCACATCTTCGGGACGTACACCCAACAGCACTTCATCGGGCGTATTTGCAGCGGGCGTAGCAACTTCAAGCGGGCTGTTTTCGATCTTGAGCGACCCGTTCACACGCTGTGTATTGAGCAAATTAATGCGCGGCGTCCCAACGAGCGTCGCGACATACGTTGTCGCGGGGCGATCATAAATATCGAACGGCGTACCGAGTTGAAGCAGACTGCCTTCGTGCAGCACCGCGATTCGATCTGCCATTGTCAGCGCTTCAATTTGATCGTGCGTGACGAAAATCGACGTGCTGCCCTGCGTCTTTTGAATATGCTTGAGTTCGACGCGCAGTGACTCGCGCAGTTTCGCATCGAGATTGGAAAGCGGCTCGTCCATTAAGAACACACGCGGTTCGCGCACAATCGCCCGCCCGATGCTTACGCGCTGCATTTCGCCGCCCGAAAGCCGCGCCGTCTTACGCTCCAAAAGATGCGAAATCCGCAAAATCTCGGCGACACTGGTCACGCGCTGCTTAATGACATTTTCTGGTGTTTTTCGCAGCGGCGACCGGAGAGGAAACGCCAGATTATCGTAGACAGACAACGTTGGGTAGAGCGAATACTGCTGGAAAACAAACGCGACATCCCGATCGGCGGGCTGGAAATCATCGATCGACGCGCCATCAAAATAGACTTGTCCCGCGTCTTGCTTTTCCAACCCGGCGATTACGCGTAACGTCGTCGTTTTGCCTGCACCAGTAGGTCCGAGCAGCACGAAAAACTCGCGGTCTTTGATCTGGATCGAAATATCGTTCAGCGCGGTCGTGTCTTTGTAACGCTTGGTGATGTTTTCAAGTCGAATGTCACTCATGCGTGTACTCCATTCGGCTGGATTGCTTGCTCGGTTACTGGATGGAAGAAACGCACCATCGCTGGATCGACGCCAAACTGTAAGCCTGTGCCAATCGTGTGATGGCTGTCGCGCCCCACCCGCCCATGGACGATCACGCCGTCATCGAGTTCAAAATGCAGCATCGAATAACCGCCATGCAAATCGTCCGCATAAACATGCGCGGTGATTTCGCCAGAATCACCCACGCGCACTGCTTCAGGGCGAAAGCCGACGATGACCTTGCCATCGGTATCATTAAGCGCCTGATTCAGCGCCGCGTTATAGGCATTGGGAATCGAGAACGTGCTGCCACCCGCCAACATCACGCGCCCATCGACATATTGACCTTCGAGTAAATTCATGCCGGGACTGCCGATGAAACGCGCGACGAACAAATTCGACGGGTTATGGTACACATCCGAAGGCGTGCCGACCTGCTGCACAATGGCTTTCGACATGATGACGATTCGGTCGCCCATCGCCATTGCTTCAATCTGATCGTGGGTGACATAGACGGTCGTCGCTTCTTGCCGAATATGTAGCTGCTTGATTTCGGCACGCATCGACTCGCGGAACTCGGCATCGAGGGCGCCAAGCGGTTCATCCATCAAGAATGCTGCTGGACGGCGTACCAACGCACGTGCCAGCGCGACTCGTTGTTGATCGCCACCGCTCAAACTGCCCGGCTTTTGATCGAGAATGTGGTCGATTTTGAGCATCTTGGCGACATCCGCGACTTTTTTCGTGATCTGGTCGCGCGACTCGCTTTGCGCTTGTAAAGGAAATGCGATGTTCTGGCGCGCCGTCATATGCGAATACAGCGCAAAAAACTGAAAGACGAATGCTATATCGCGATCACTGGGGTGCAGCCATGTCACATCGCGCCCATCAAGATAAATATTGCCCGTCGTCACCGCCTCCAAGCCGCTGATCATGCGGAGTGTTGTGGTTTTGCCACAGCCGGACGGACCCAAAAACACCACAAATTCACCATCATTGATCGTCAGATCGAGCGGCTGCACCGCGAACGACTCTGCGAATTTTTTTTCAACCTGTTTGAGTTCAATTGTTGCCATATCGTTTTAACCTTTGCGGATCGCGCCGAACGTCACACCACGTAACAGATGTTTACGCAGCGCGAACGTGACAATCACGACCGGGATTAAGAATGCCAGCGAACCCGCTGCAATCGCCGCCCATTCAATGCCGCCCGTCCCCAACACTTCGGGAATGCTTGGCGGCGCGGTGCGCGCGTTATTAGAAGTCAGCATGAGCGCGAACGCATATTCGTTCCACGAGAAAATCAACGCGAACACAGTCGTCGCGGCGATGCCAGTCACGGCTTGCGGCAGCACAACCTTACGGAATGCCTGCAAGCGTGTATAGCCATCGACCAACGCTGCTTCTTCGTATTCACGCGGAATTTCGTCGATGAAGCCTTTGAGCAGCCACACCGAAAAACTTAAATTGAAACTGGTGTAAAGCAAAATCATGCCAAAATGCGTGTCATGTAAACCGATTTCTTTGTACATCAAGAAGATCGGAATGGTCACAACGACCGCAGGCAGCATTCGCTGACTGAGGATGAAAAAGAGCAGGTCATCTTTGCCAGGTATTTGGAATCGGCTGAACGCATATGCTGCCAGCACACCGAATGTGACCGAAAAGAAGGTCGAGGCAGCGCTGATAATCAACGAGTTAAGCAGTTGACGCGGGAATTGGCTTTGACCGATGATCACCTGACCACGTAACAGCGTCAGTTCATCCGCCCAATTCAGGTCATCGCGCGCCTGATATTCCTGAAGTTCCGCCGCCGTCAATTGACGACGGTCGGTGAGCAAGCTGACAAATCCTTCAAGCGTGGGTTGAAATAACAGGGTTGGCGGCACTGACACTGCATCAGGACGCGATTTGAACGCTGTTAATCCCATCCAAAATACAGGGATCAGCATGATGAAAGCGATGATCACCGCGATAATCGCGCGTACCATGGTTGCAATGCGGGGACGCAGCCCCACTTTATCGACGCGTGTCGAGTAATTGACGTAATAACCGGGTTGATTGGACGTTGGCGGTGCGGGTGATGAAGTGACCGTTGCCATGCGCTTTAGCCCTCTCTCGCGCGGTTGAGCGCACGGATATACAGGTTGCTGACGGCGATAATCACCACCAGGACGATGTAAGCGAGTGCGCTGGCTTTTCCGGTATCAAAATCGCCAAACGCAAGCTGATACAAGCGAATGCTGACGGTTTGCGTCGCATCACCGGGTCCGCCACCCGTTAAACCGCTTACGAGGTCGAATTGTTTGAATGCCTCGATGGTGCGAAACAAGACCGCGATTAACAACAGCGGCATGACTTGCGGCAGTGTGATGCGCCGGAACTGAAACCAACCGCTGGCACGATCAATCGACGCCGCTTCGTACAGATATTCTGGGATCGCGCTCAAACCTGCCAGCACGAGCAGCATGACGAACGGACTCCACATCCACACATCGACGATGACAACTGCCCACAACGCGAGTGTGCTATCCCCTAACCATGCGGTATTCGGGTTGATGCCCGTGAAACCGATCAGGTAATTGAAAATTCCGTAAGAAGGACTGAAGATCAGCTCCCAGAATTTCGCCACGACAATCGGGGAAAGCATCATCGGTACCAGTATCAACGTGGTGATAAGTGGGCTGCCCTTGAACTTGTTTCGCAGCAGCATCGCCAACCCAAAACCGACGACGGTTTGCAGCGCGACCGACGCCAGCGCATAGCGTCCGGTAACAGCAAAGTGATGCCAGAAACGTGTATCCGTCAAAATATCGACGTAATTTTCTAAGCCCACCCACACGGGCGGCGCATTGGCAATCACGGAATATTCGGTAAAACTGAGAAACAAACTGTAAATCAAAGGAAAAATATTCATCACGATTAGCAGAATGATCGTCGGCAGGATGAATAACCGCGTGATCGCCGCATCGCTCATTTGTCGTCGCGCGACCGCCGTCCGATTGTTGACGACTTGCGCAGTTGTGCTGGACGTTGTTGACACACCCCACCTCAGACTATGCTCGAAACTGGTGCACCATCATTAAATGAAAGAGACGGGTTGACCCGTCCCTCTCGTTTTGTGTCACGACGTACTTAGTCGAAGTAGCCCGCGTCTGCCAATGCTTCGTCGATTTCGGCAGCCATGTTATCCATGGTTTCCTGAGCGGTGCCTTCACCACCTACGATGTGGGCGTGCAGGTTGCGCTGTGCGGATTCCAACAGCGTGCCAAATTCAGGAATATTGTAGAAGTCCTTGACGAACGTCATGCTTTCCGCGAATGCGGCGTTGTACGGCGTTTGAGTCAAGAAGGCTTCGCTTTGCAGGACGTTGATATTGCACGTATAACCACCGACTTCTGCCCAACGTGCTTGCACTTCTTCAGTGGCGAACCATGTAATGAAGTCGAGTGATGCCTGTTTGCGTGCATCATCGATGTAGTTATTGACGCTCATGCCCTGACCACCGAGTGCCGCAAAGCGATCACCATCAGGACCCGCAGGCATCGAGAAGTAACCAGTGACATCGCGGTAGGGGTTGATACTGGCGTTATCGAGCGCCGGGAAAAACGCGAAGTAATTCATGACCATCGCGGCTTGACCATTGACGAACAGGTCGTTCATTTCGGCGAAGAACGCATTGTTCGTACCGGGAGGCGCGAACGTGTACAGCTCACGATACAGTTCGAGAGCCGCGACGCTTTCTGGCGAGTTGACCACACCCAGCACGTTCAGGTCAGCATCCGACCAATCTGCACCATAGCTGAAGAAAATGTTTTCAAAACCCATCGTGATGGCGTCGTAGTCGATTTGCGTATACACGCCGACGCCGTATTGACCGTCATCAGGGCGGGTGAAGAATTCTGCGATATCGCGCAGTTCTGCCCATGTTTGTGGGACGGCAAGCGGATAACCATACGCCGTTTCAAATGCCGCCATTTCTTCTGGGTCTTCGAACAAATCCACGCGATACGCAAAACCATTGGCATCACCTTCGGTCGGGTATGCGTAGTAAGAAGCGCTGCCCGCCGGGTATTCGCCGTAATACGAAAGTGTGGCGGGCGTCACGGTGTCGGCAATCGAAACACCATCGTCATTCGCGGTGGTCATGAATTCGGTCAAGTCGGCGTAGTGACCTTCTGTCACTGCCTGACCGAGCCATTGGCTGTCACCGACCACCATATCGAACGCATTGCCTTGTGCCGCCCATTCGGTGGTCACGCGACCGTAATAGCTGCCCCATGGCGTCTGCACAACGTTGACTTTGATTCCGGTTTCGGCTTCGTATTCATTTCCGATTTGCTGTAAGTAGCCCGCCGGATCCCATTCCGCCCACCAGATATTCAATTCGGTGATTTCTTGGGCTTGCACTGCGCCGCCAAACATAACGACCAAGGCAACGAGGATTAAACCAATCGACAGTTTTTTCATGTCGTACTGCTCCTTTAAGAAACCTGCGAGAAAATTTGCTTTATACGGAGTGAATTACTGCCAAATATCCCGTTCATTTCGTCGATAGTGTGCCTCCTCATAACGAACATTGGGTCGAAAACTGCTCTAATCACTGTCAGTGTTGACAGATTAGGCACAATAGGGGAAGGCGTCATGTTTTCACCATGAAAACGTGTTCAAGCGCGAGCATGAGCGCGCCAATGACGCCAGCATCTTGCTTCATGCTGGTGGTATCGATTCTTAGATTACGCGTGGAAAGCGGCAGCGAGCGCTGCAAAATGCCACCGCGAATCGACGACAGGAACAAATGACCGATGCCGCTCACCCCGCCACCGATTAGAATCATGGTTGGGTTAAAGAAATTGACCAATCCGGCAAGCACCTCGCCAATCGCGCGTCCACTGTCGCGGATGATCTCGTTGGCAATTGCATCACCTTCGGCGGCAGCGCGGCTGACTTCGACCGATGTCAGCCTGCTGTCGGTCATTTGATAGTATTTGCTCAAAATCGGACTGCGTCCGGCGTGAACGGCTTCGATGGCGCGGCGTGCAATCGGCGGTCCTGCCGCAATCGCTTCCAGACAACCGACGTTGCCGCAATGACATACGGGTCCGTTTTTATCGGCGCAAATATGCCCGATATCGCCGGCGCAGCCATCCGCACCACGATAAATCTCTCCACGACATACGATGCCACAACCGATGCCCGTTCCGACTTTAACGAAAATGAAGTTTTCATGTTCGATGCCCGCGCCCGCGCGCAGTTCACCCAACGCCATCACATTAACATCGTTATCGACGGTGACGACGGCGTTAGGAAAGCTTTCACGAAAGAAAGCGCGGATCGGATACGCATCCCAGCCGGGCATAATCGGTGGCGCAATCAGCAGCCCCGCGTGAAAATCGACGGGGCCTGGCACACCCAAGCCGATGGCGACCAAACACGTCGGTGGCAAATTTTGATTGTTCAGCATGTCGATAATCAAATCGCGGATGATGTTGAGCGTCAGCGCCGCGCCTTGGCGTACGTCCAATATCGTCGAAGCGCGTTCGAGGATGATGCCATTGAAGTCAGCGAAGACCAGATCGAGACTGGTTGCGCCTAAATCAATACCAACAATGTAGCCGTAATTGGCGCGGAAATTCAGCACGCGGGGACGGCGACCCCCGTTCGATACCGCATCGCCGATTTCTTCGACGATGCCCAAATCGATCAAATCCTGGCTGATGGTCGTGATCGTAGAACGCGAATACCCCATGCGATCAGCCAGGTCAGTCCGCGACATCGCGCCGAATTTGCGCAGCGCAATCAGTGCGCGCACTTTAGAAGGATCAAGCGCGATCGGCGATGTATGAATAAGCGACGATTTAGAAGATTGAGCTATCATTAAGTTTAGTTGAAATATGCATTATAAAGTATTGAAAATGAGCGTAGCACTTTTGCACGCTCATATCAAAACATTTGTTGAAATTGCACAACTTGCTTCAATAATTAAAGTAACTCACGCAGTGCCGACATCGCTGCATGATACCCAGACATGCCATGTACACCACCGCCGGGTGGCGTCGCGGAAGAACACAGATAGACACCCTTCAACGGGGTTGAATACGGGTTGAGCCGTGGAACAGGACGGGTGAACTGCTGGAAAATATCCTGTACGCCGCTGTTGATGTCACCGCCGACATAATTAGCGTTGTATGCCTCAAGTTCGACCGTGTTGCGCGTATGCCGTGCGATGACCACATCACGAAAACCGGGCGCGAACCGTTCAATCTGTGCTTCGATACGCGCGGTCATATCGACCGTTGATCCACCAGGAACATGACAATAGACCCACGCCGTATGTTTACCGTCTGGAGCGCGCGTGTCATCGAATAAGCTGTGCTGCGCCAACAGCACATACGGACGTTGAGCGTGCGCGCCGATTCCTAACGCGCGTTCGCTATCCCCGATTTCGTCCAGCGTGCCGCCAAGATGAACCGTCGCGGCGCGCGCGACTTCTGGCGCTTTCCACGGGATCGGCGCGGAGAGTGCGTAATCGATTTTGAATACGCCCGCGCCATAGCGATAATGGTTGAGCAAATAACTATAGAGTGCTGGCAGTTGACCTTGCACCATGTCGGCGAAACGGCGCGGGGTGATATCAAGCAGTTTGAGGCGTGCGGGCGGCAGTTGATCAAACGATTTAACATCGAAATCGCACACGATCTCACCCCCCAGGCTGATGAAATAAGCCGCCAGCGCGTCCGCAATTTTTTGCGCGCCGCCACGCGGGAATGCCCATCCCGCCGTGTGCGCCGAAATTGCCAACATCAGCCCAAAAGCCGACGTACCAACACGATTGAGCGATAACACACTGTGCGCTGCCATCCCTGCAAACTGCGCGCGTGCACGTTCCTCACGAAACACCCACTGTGCCATCTGCATGGCGGGCAGCAGCGCAAACGGTCCGAAAGTCGCAAGGGCGCTAAGATGACGTGGCGGAATATTGAGCGGACCCAACAGCTCATCAAAGAGCGCCTCCGCGTTGGCAGTGAACAACCCCATCAACCGCCGATAAGCAGCGGCGTCGCGCCCCAAACCTGCCGCTGTCGCTTCGACTGTGCGTTCGGTCATCACCGCGCTGCCGTCATCGAGTGGATGTGCCACTTCTGACGGTGGATACACCCATTCAACGCCATAATCGGTGAGCGGAACTGTTTTGAAGAATGGCGATACCAACGTGAGCGGATGAATAGCAGAACAAACATCGTGGATAAAACCTGGCGCTGTCAATTCGGCAGACCGCAACCCACCACCAACGGTCGATTTTGCTTCATACAACACAACTTTACGGCCCGCGCGTGCCAGCGTAATCGCCGCCGCCAGCCCATTTGGACCCGAACCCACCACTACCGCATCGATTTGTGCCATCGTCAATTGATCTGTGTGTAAACAAGTCGCTTCATTGTAACCCAACGGCGCTAACCTGAACGAAATAGGGTTATGTAAAAGGGTTGCAATCAAATGAACGGGCATTATAGTTTATTAACATGTACCCCGAAAACAGGCGAGTCGCTGCGGATGAATGAGCAGTCGGTCTTCAAAATCAATCATGATTCTGGACTTCATGCGCGCCCATTGGCACAGTTCGTCAAGATCGTCAAACAGTATGATGATACAACGATCAACGTATGGAATATGACTCTGAACAAGGCGCCTGCTAAAGGCGACAGCCCACTTAAGCTAATGGTGCTGGCGGTTCAGCCGGGACATGTGATCAAAATCGAAGCTATAGGCATACGCGCACACGAGGCAATCAGCGTCTTAAAAAGTCTGATCGAGCGCAATTTCGGAGCGTAAGACACACACAACAATAACAGGCGTCGCACATTCTACCATTGCAGCGAGACGCATGACTTGGCACAATGAGAGATGAGATTTCTCTCTCACAACCGATTGTGAAATCATGACAAAAACAGCAATTCTTTCTTTCGACGTGCCGACCATCAACGGACGCGCGGGCGGCGTTGGCACGTTCGTAGCACATCTTTCTACGCTCTTACGCGATGCGGGCGAAGATGTCACCATCATTCTGACCCGCCTCGAAACATCACCTGTTTCTATTGATGCCGATGCGAAAGCGCGTTATGCAGCGATGGGCATCAAGATCATTGAGGTGCATAATCCCCGACCCTCGGTACAGCGCTGGCCCGTCGTGCTCGAAATGCGTTTATCGGAATTTGTCACCCCCCATCTTGCAGATTTTGACGTGATCTACATGCAGGATTGGGCAAGCGCGGGGTTTCATGCGATACGCACACGTCGTTTCAATCCGAATGACACATCCGTATTTGTCAATGTGCTGCATGGGGCGGCGATTTGGGAACGCGGCGGCAATCAGCTATTTCCGCGTGTCGTCCAAGACCTGAATACCGATTATGTTGAACGCTATACAACCTTGCACAGCGATTTTGTGCTTGCACCCAGCGACTATATCCGCGAGTGGGTGACGGCGCATGGGTGGCGCTTGCCGACACAAACCCGTGTGATTGGGCTGCCCATATTCCCTGCTGCGCGCGGCGGAAACAGCACACACGCGCCTGATTACAAGCGGCTGATTTATTTCGGACGTTTGGAAACGCGCAAAGGGTTTGAACTCACCGTCGATGCACTCAAACTGTTAGCGAAAACCAACCCTGAAACAGTGAAGTCGCTCGAACAGGTTGTGTTTCTGGGCAGCCACTATACCAACAGCTATCGAAATCACGTCGATCAGGTGTGGTCTGACCTGAAACAAGCTGGCTACAACGTGGAACATCGCGGCGATTTGGCGAGTCCACAAGCGCTCGATTTTCTGGCGGAACATGCACACGAATCGTTAATTGTCATCCCCAGCTTATCCGATAATTTCCCGTATACCGTCATCGAAACGACGCTGATTCCCGGCGTTCATCTTTTGTGCGCGCGCACAGGCGGAATCCCCGAAATCTTAGGCGCAAACAGCGACTCGATGTTGTTCGATCCGTATCCACGTGCGTTCGCCGCCGCGCTGGAAAAACGACTGGGAAAGCCCGCATCGAACGACGTTGTGCCCACGCCATATGACTACGCCGCCGCGAACGCGCGCTATCTGGACTTTCATCGCGAAGCCGCAGAACTGGCTGCCTCGAAAAAACGAACCGTTCATCCGGCAGTCGTACCGTCGCCTGTTCCATCGGTCGATATTTGCGTGACGTACTACAACAAAGGCGCGTATTTGATTCAACTGCTCGATTGTCTGGCGCATCAAACGTCACAGGACTTCAGTGTTTACATTATCGACGACGGATCGACCGACCCTGAATCGATCGCCATCTTCGACCGGATGCAAGCACAGTATGCGCCGCGCGGCTGGACGTTTGTACGGCAAGAAAATCAATGGGTAGACGCTGCGCGCAATACTGCCGCACAATTGGGGAAAGCCGAGTATCTCTTGTTCATCGACTCGGATGATATTCCCACCCTCAATACCGTCGCGCGCTATCTGCAAGCAATCCGCACGAGTGGCGACGACTTGCTGACATGCGGCAGTTATCTGTTCGTCGGTGACAACCTGCCGTTTTCAATCGAAACAGGCGAGATCACCGCGCCTCCTTTCGCGTTTTACATGCCGCTGGGCGCGAATCTGGTTGCGGGTTTGCTCGAACCGATTATCTTTGGCAGTCCTATGATCATCGTACGCCGCCGCGCATTTGAAGCGATAGGCGGCTACCGCGAGTGGCGTGGCGCGCAGCACGAAGATTGGGAACTGCACGCGCGTTTAGCGCTGGCAGGGTATAAAACCGATGTCGTCCCCGAATATCTGCAATTTTATCGGCAGGTCGAGACCGGGTTAGCACGCACATCCGATCAATATCGCGCCAAACAGCGCATTATCGAAGCCTATGAAGAACGCCTTGCACAAGTCGGAATGCGCGGCGCTGCATGGGCGTTCTATGGGATGTACAACCAGTTACAAGAATTACGTAAACGAAAATTGAACGTCGAAACCGAAATGCGGCTGGTCGATACCCCTTTTCATTTGTTTCAACAGGGATGGGCAAATCAGCCAACGGTCGATGAACGAATGCCGATCACCGAGGCTATGAAGCTGCAAGACCGTGTGATTGACCGCCTTCGCAACATGTACCGCGACGCGCTGCCTTTAGAAACGCGACTACGCCTGCACGCCCGTGTGATGAAATTGCTCGGCAGAAAAGTTGACCTTACGCCATGAAAATAGCAATCCTGACATCAGAATTTTATCCACATCTTGCACCGCACGATGATCGTACTGCCTTCACACTGCATTGGGCGCGCTTACTGCAAAAGCACACCACAGATGAGATCGCCATTTTTCATGCGCTGCCTGAAAAATGGTGGACACCGCGCCATACCCCAACCGAACCCTATTGGTTAGACGGCGGGATAAAGGTCATTCCTGACCTTATCGACGCCCATGCGGATAGGCGCTGGCCCAATGCACGCCCTATGGCGATATCCGATACGCTGCGCGAAAAGCTGCCCGAATTTGATATTGTATACGCCCTCGATCTCAATAACTTAGCCTATGAACTGCTGCGCCAACGTCGATTTCATTACGCGCATTACCCGACAGTCGTGACCGTGCTGCTCGGCGGCAGCGTGCTGCGCGCAATGACCGAGTCGACGTATTTCAGCCTGATCACGCAGCACGCCGAGGCTTTCATCGAGCGCTACAGTGCCGAACAAAGCGATTTTATCGTCGCGACCAGCCAATTTATAGTCGATTTTGCGCGTAACGTTACTGATTGGTCTTTGCCCGCCGAAACACACGTGCTCGGAACTCCATTTGTCAGTACGCAGGTTGCGCCCACCGTCGAAGCTGCTCCGCGCTTCAAACATCTACTCTATTTTGGGCAAACCACAGCGGAATTTGGTCTCGATCATCTCATTCATGGGCTTACCACGCTGCATCGGCTTTACCCGGCGGTTACGTCTCAAATTGAATCGGTCATTTTGCTCGGCAATGAAAATCAATATCAGCCGCGCGCCCGCCACACCTTGATTCGCTTGTCATACGCTTATGCGTTCGATTTGCAAACAAGGTTTTCCTTTGATGAACAAATGGAGTTTTTGCGCGCGCACGCGGGCGACGCGCTGGTGATTGTGCCACCTTCGCCAAGCAATACCCCATATACTCTGCTCGATGCTGCCAGTATCACGGGATTGAACCTCATTTATCCAGCATCTGGCGGAATGCCCGAAATGTTCGAAGGCGATGCGCGCCAGTCTTACGCGGCGGATAGCGTCATGATGGCGCAAAAAATCGCGGCAGCGTGGACAACCCCACCAAGAACCGCCGCCGATCTGCCCTACATCGATTTCGACACCATCAATACACGGTGGCTCGATTTTCACGCGCAGGTCAGTCGTCATCACGAACACACGATGGCGCTTGCACTCCCCGTACTGACGCAGATCACCGCTAATCCTGCTGTCGATATCTGTGTGCCCTACTTCAATCAGCCTAAATATCTACCGCAGATGCTCCAGTCACTCGAATTACAAACAGTGACAAACTTCCAGGTGATTATCATCGATGACGGTTCGACCGACCCCGAAGCGCGTCGCGTGTTCGACGACATGCGCGCGAAGTATTCACCACGCGGTTGGATTTTTGAACGTCAAGCGAATGCTTATCCCGGCGCTGCACGCAATCATGCCGCGCGTTTGGGAAACGCAGAATACATCATCTTTCTCGACTCAGATGATGTCGCGCCAGATTATTTCGTTGCGCGTCTGCTCGAAGCGATTCGCACAAGCGGTGACGACAGCGTGATCGCCTCGACGTATCGCTTTCTGGGTGAAGACTACCCGATTGGCGATGATGGCAAAATCAACGTGCCGCCAAATATGCTGTATATGCCCGTTGGAAACGATCTGGTCGGCAGTCAGATGAATGACTTGTACGGCGGACCTACCATGATCATCCGCCGCAACGTGTTCAATGCGCTTGGTGGGTACACCGAAATCAAAGGCATCGGCTACGAAGATTATGAACTGCACGTCCGCACCGGTTTAGCAGGGTATAAAGTCGATGCACTGCCAGATACACTGCACTGGTATCGCCAATTAGATGGCGGCGTATCTACGACCACCAATCAATATCGCAATCATACGCGCGTCACCCGCTATTACGATGATCGCTATGACCCACTCGGTCTCTATCATTTGGCGACCGCAACCCACAGCGTGATGAAGGACGCTGAAATAGCGTCAGAAACCATTGACCTTGCCAAGCCTGTGCTGGGAAAACGCTGGCACGCGCGGCTTGGATTAGGCGCACGTACTGCAAATCGTAGCAATGGCGCAAGTAGCGGTCGGCGGCTGAATATCCTGATGATGGCGCCATACTTCCCGTACCCAGCAAACTCTGGCGGGTCAATACGCGTTTGGGAAGCAATTCGTTACTTTGGTGCCCGCCACGATATCACATTCGTCAGTTTCATCAATTACCGGACCACGCGATTCGATATGAGTGCGATCACGCCGTATCTGAAATCGGCATATACCGTACCCCACAATTCACGTCCGGTCGCCGAAATGGACATGTTGACTGACCTGATCAAACAGCGCGTATCGGGCGATTTGGTCGAGATTTTGAAGATGATTCCGTCTCGCAATTTCGATGTGGCGATGTTTGCGCATATTTATACCACGCCATATCTCGCTTACGTGGATGCGCCCTTTATGGTACTGGACGAACAAAACATTGAATCCGAGCTTAGCGAACAAGTCGCCCAAGCAGGCGGTCAAAAACCGGAATTGACGGTAAATTTTACCAATGAATTAGAAACCGCCACCGGGCTGCGCCAATACGAGCAGCGTATCTGGCGGCATTTTGACCTCATCTCGGCGGTCAGCGCACATGATAAGTCGATCATCGATGAACGTTCTGGGCGCGACCCCGCCGATACGCTGGTCGTCGATAACGGCACCAGTTTTACCAAGATGACGCCGCGCGCGCGCCCAGATACAAATACAATCCTGTTTTTGGGCACACTCAATTACTATCCGAATATCGATGGCATGTTCTATTTTGTCGATGAAATTTTGCCACTCATTCGGCAGCGCAACCCATCGATCAAGTTTTTTGTTGTCGGACGTGACCCACGCCAAGACATAATCGAGCTGTGCAAGCAGCCAGGCATCACCCTTTTCAACACACCCAAAGAAATTCCACCGATTATGTGGCGTACCAGTGCCAGCATCGTACCTTTACGCTTCGGCGGCGGCACACGCCTGAAAATACTAGACTCGATGGCGCTCGGCGTGCCGGTCGTTTCGACATCGCTCGGTTGTCTTGGTCTGCATGGAGAAGATGGCGAGCATTTGCTCGTCCGTGACGACCCGCAGGCGTTTGCAGACAGCGTCAACGAGGTGTTGACCAATCGTGGGCTGTGGCAGCAATTGAGCGAGAACGGACGCCAACTTGCGGTCGAGCGTTACAGTTGGGATAGCATGTGGAAACCCCTCGAAGAACGCATGTGGGGTGATTTCGTAAAAATGTCTAAGCGTTCAGACGCTCGATAATCCTGAGCAAGTCGTCAGTTCGCCTCGTCCAGGTATGCACGGCGGCGAATTGACGACGCGCGGCGGCATGTGCATGGGCATCGGGCGACTCCAGATCATCAACCATCTGCCCCAACTTATCGAAGTATTCGTCGTGAGTCTTGTACAGCGTGATCAAGTCTAAGTCGTGAATCAAACGTGCTTCTGGTAAGTCGCTGGCGATGACAGGCTTGCCAGCCGCAAGATATTCATAGACTTTAACCGTGTTCATCGCTTGTGTAATCGGTAAATCCTGAAATGGCACGGTCGTTATATCGAACTGAGCGCACATCGCCGCCAGTGTTTCATGATCAACCTGTTCAAGGATATGGACATTGGGGTGCTTCCTAATCAATGCCCAACGTGCCCGTTCCTTGTCACTCGGAAAAACATCACGCCCGACAAAAATGAATGAATAATCTGGAAAGCGGATGGCAGCGGCTTCGATAAGGTCGAAATCCAGCCATTCTGCGAACGCGCCAAAAAAGCCAATCCGTGGCGCTGCATACACATCAAGCAGCCCTCGCGATTGTGCAGAACTGAATAAATCGTAATCTGCTCCATTACGAATCAAGTGGGTATTCGGATTGAACGTGCAGACGTGGTCATACAAGTTTTGCGCCGATGCAGTAACCGCGTCGGCAGCACGCGTAAGCACAATTTCGCGATCTTCCATATCTAAGTGATACATGCGGCTGAAAGCGCGTGCGTTATCGAGACAGTCATATACAATTTTCCAGCCAAACCGGGCACGCACTTTCAACACCAACGGCGTCCATCCCAGATAATTGACGATACACACAGCGTGTTTGACACCATATGCGCGACGGATTAAATCGAGTGCAGTCGTCATTGTATCCAGGGCTACGCCTTCCACGCGGGTGCTGTAAATATCGGGGAGCGTACCGGGAAGTTCCAGATAATGGATATTTGGCGTCGGTTCAGGCAGCGCCGCCCCAGTCCACCACCCGACTCCATCGACTTGCTTTAGACGCACATCGATCCAGAACACACGACAACCCCGCGCCGCTAATCCTTGTGCTAAATGCTGCGGGCGCTGCTTCAACGCAGACCATTCGATAATGTTGAAAAGAAAAATGTCGGGCTGCTCGTTGGCATCGCTGGCAAATTGTCCTGTCACGACCTGGTTGCCGAGCTGCTGGCGCATCTGCCGCCGTGCACTACGCAGCAGCACGCTATTAGAAACCGGGATTAAAGGCATCCCAAGTCGCCGACGGGCAATGTTGCTCAAGGCTACACGCGCATCATATGACGGCAGAATCATTTTGTACGCATTCTGACCGGCGGCTATCAATACACTGCGGACTTTCTTAGCAGCTTGGCGCAGCGCTTGTTTTCGTTTCCACGCTTTTGTTGTCGCCACTGACTTAGCATCGGGTGGCGGCGGTACGGCGCGTAACAATTGGCTCGGTTCGGGCACAGCGAACCATGTTTCATCGACAACCTCATCCGTGAGATGACGTTCTAAAGTGGTCGCGCTGGTATACACCATATCTACAACACCGACCAACTGCCCCAGGATTTCTGACGGCGTATCATCGGGTGCGACGGTGGTCATTTCGAATAGATTTCGCGCCACCAGTACGCACTCAAGGGTCAGGTCACGCTCGAGATGCCATTCGGCGCGATTCCACCATTCCAGAAAGCGAAGCGGCGGCATACCTCGTTGATAAGTCCCCGCTTCATCTCTGCGAACCGCGCACCATCGCGTATATGCAGCACGCCCCGCATCGGTGCGCGTCATCACCTCGACCAGCGCATGCAGATGTGTCGGATACAGAATTACCTGATCCGACATGAAAGCTACCCATCGACCCTGCGCTTTTTTGAGCGCTGCGCGTAAATTTGCGCCGAATCCATTCGTGGGCACATCATCTACAATTTGCACGGGAAACAGCGCATTTGTATTGAGCCACGCTTTCGTTTCTGCATCCGGCGTCACGGCAATCAATTCAAAATTTTGAAAAAGCTGTGTATGAAGTGTGCTTAGCGCCGTTTTGCCAGGTAACGCGTCAGACTGTGTGGCAAAATAAATAATGCTGACTTCAATCGGGACGTTCGGCATTGTTGTCATGGGCTGTAAGGCAAGCGCGAATGCCGCCGCTCGATCGTAAAAACGCCGCTCGTTGTGATTCATCCACGAGCCATGACTGAGATCATTGACTTTGAAGGTGGTATTATTATGGTGAAAGACGAAACTGTTGCGCGCAACGCCGAGTCGATAACCGACGATCAACGTGCGCAGACAGAAATCGTCATCCTCGTAGTTGCCAGTACGATAGCCCTCGTCCAATCCACCCAGTAATTCCCATAACGCACGTCGCACCATCACACAGAAAAATGTCAGCCGCAGCGTCGTAATCTCCGTTATGGCAGGTACCGAAATCGATTGCGCGTACGCCTGCGCTTGATCAGCACGCAGCGAAACTGCCTTCAGGTCTTGTTGACGTTCGCCTCCGGCGTGATTGGTGATGGGACTGACAACACCTAAGGCAGGGTCATTGTCCATCGCGTGCATAAGTGCGGTCAACCAACCATCAGTCACGACGGTATCGCTGTTCAAAATGACGACGTATGCCCCACGCGCATGATGAACCCCAATATTGACGGCGCGAGCAAAGCCGAGCGGTTCGTCATAGCGCAAAAACCAAAGGTTGAGACGCAGTTTCTCGCTTTCCAGCCATGCGACGGCGTCTCCAGCCATCGATCCATTATCAACGATGATGACTTCAAATAGCGCGGGATCGCTGACGCGGTACAAACTTTCTACACATGCGGCAGCATAATCGAGGGCGTTATATACAGGGATGACGATACTTATTCCAGTAAAACTTGCAGCAGAGGGAGGGAGATGCGTCAGTGAGGGCTGCATCATTATGGATGATCTTCCTGGGCATTTGGCGGCGTTGATGGTGCGGTTAAGGGTTCAGAAACCCCAACTTGTTGGACGCGTCGGAGCGATTTCCATAGGGCGAAAGGACCCAGCAAATACGAAATGTTTTCATGCCAAATCAACCGAAATGGCAGCAATTTTCGACCGTTTCGTCGTCGCTTCAATTCTTTGCATAATACGAGACATCGCTGCGCTGGAAGCCATATGATTAACTGCATCAACGCACGCCAATCTCCATGCCGCAGGAACAGCAGCAGATAAAACGCGCTCTCACCGCGCCGATACGACTTCAACTGGCGATACAAGCCCTGCATATCGCGGCGATGCGCGTGATACAACCATCCCGACGGGGCATATTCAAGGCGATAATCGGCATGAAGCATTTTGTAGAAACAATACAAATCCTCGAAGGCACCCGTTGGGCTGCCCGCGCCTAAGGCTTCATCAAGTAAACCGACACGCGGGTCACGAAAGACGGTTGCGCGAAATGCGGCATTCGCCGTCATGCCGATTTCCCACAACGGGGCGAGGTGCCAACCTTTACTCTTTAGCCAGGCACGTTCAAAAAGGCGCGGTTGATCGTCACGTTTCATGCTCGTGTACGCCTCAAATAAGCGCTCGGCACGTTTTTCCAGACTGATAGGCAGAATATTGCCTGTTACCGCGCTAATCTCCGGTCGTTCGAATGGCATGACCAACGCCGCTATCCAGCCTGGTGGTGCGGTGATGTCATCGTCGGTCGCAACAATGATTTCACCCTCTGCATTGCGGATGCCAGTATTTCGCGCATAGGAAATGCCTTGGCGCGCTTCAGAAAGACAACGGACACCCGCATATCGCGCGACGACAGGGGGAGTGATGCCCGTTTCTGGATGATTATCTACAATGATAATTTCAATCGCAAAATCAGCGCGCTGTGCAATTAACGATTGCAAACACGTGGCAAGCGCGTCGGGTCGGTCGTAGGTTGGAATGACAATAGAAACTTTTTGAATCGAACTTATCATTCACTCATCGCTTTGGTGGGTTCAGAAACTGCCCAGATTGATCGGGTATTAAAGACGCCATTCAATTCCGAGTTGCCAATGATACCCTTGATGCGAAAGTTGTCGCTAATCTCGCGCGCATACACCAGAGGCAGGTCGCGGTGCTGAATTACAGCTTCTACAGTGTAGTTGTCGGGTACGAGCGGCAGAAAAGCGAACTTTGCTTCCACGAATCCGCGTCCTGCTATCGCATCGATTGCCATTTCTGGCACCCTTGTCGAATTCACATTGCAACACACGAGACCGTCCATACGCCGAATACGCAGGATAAATACCGGGTTATCGATGACTTTGTTTGTCAGATAGTGAACCCGAATCGTGATATCTTTTTGTGTTAATTCGGCTGCCTGAGCGCCGGTTTCATCCAGAAACTCGAAATCTTCGATACGAACATCACCCGTACCGCTCGGTCGTTCATCGTCATGATGATGTTCTAACCATTCGTCGCGTTCAAATTGGCGATAATGTGCAACGACATCGCTGGCAGTGCCATCCGCCTCGATGCGCCCCTTATCCATCATGATCGCGCGCGTGCAGAAACTCGTTATCGACCATGTATCATGAGAAACAAGGATGATCGTACGCCCTTGATCGTGCATTTCGCGCATTCGATCAAGACATTTACGCCGAAACGCCGCATCACCGACCGACAATACTTCGTCGATCAACAAAATCTCCGAATCGATTTGCTGCACGATCGCAAACCCAAGTCGCGCGTACATTCCTGATGAATAATATTTGACCGGCGTTTCGATGAACTTACGCAGCTCGGCAAATTCGATGATCGGGTCTACCAGGCGTTCGATTTCGCGGCGGCGCAGCCCCTGAATCGCGCCGCTCAAGAAAATGTTGTCTCGTCCTGAAAGATCGGGGTGAAAACCTGCCCCCAATTCGATCATGGCGCTGAGTCGACCGTTACATTCAACTTTACCCGTCGTCGGGTAGGCTACCTGTGAAAGCAGCTTTAACATCGTACTTTTGCCCGCGCCATTGCGCCCGATGATACCGACCATTTCGCCGGGCTCAATGGCGAAATTGACATTTCGCAGCGCCCACAACGTATCGTCTTCCGGCGAACCGGCGCGCATCAGACGTTTTGCAAGCTTACGCGTGTTACTGAGCAAACTTTGGTGGGCGCCACCCAAGCGATAGCGTTTCGATACATCGTCGAATTGGATGATTGCCATATGCTGGCGCGCTCCTAAAATTGGTCGACTAATTCACGTTCTGAACGTTTGAAATACAGGTAAGCCGCGACCAACAGCAGTACAGAGACCACTGCGGCGTATGCGAGCTGCCCCCAATCTGGAAGCTGACCGAACAGCGCAACGCGCCGATATGAATCCAAAATCGCTGCCATCGGGTTGAGCATATAAAACGGCAGCAAGTTCGGTGGCACTTGTTCGAGTGGATAAAATACAGGGGTGAGATACATCCACATTTGCAGCACAAGCGGCACAATGAAGCGCACATCGCGGAAAAAGACGATAAACGACGATAGAAACAGACTCAACCCCATCATGAAGCAGAGTTGAATCGCCAGAATGAGCGGATACAACAGCAGCGTTGGATAAAACGGAGTTGGATCGATAATCAACATGATCACAAAAATCGCAGTGGCAATCATAAAATCGACCACATTCACCATCAGCGCACCAATGGGAAAGATTTCACGCGGGAAATACACTTTCTTCACCAGGTTCATGTTGCCGATCAGCGCATTCGTCGAGCTCGTGATAGAGCTGTTAAAAAACAGCCACGATGAAAGTCCGCAAAACAACCAGAGCGGATACGGAACGCCGCGCGTGGGAACGCTCAAAAGTACCGAAAACACAAAACTGAAAATGGCTAATACAGCAAGCGGTTGCAACACAGCCCAGGCAAAACCAAGCGTTGAAGTGGTGTAGCGCGCTTTGATTTCGCGCTGTACCCAGATCGATAGCAGATCGCGCGCGTCATAAAGTTCACGGATATATGTTGTCATACTGAGGTTGATTATCGCAATCTACACGTTAGAAGGTTGAGCGTCAGTCGTTCCACGACGCTTTGACCAATTTTGACCAATTTTGACTCGGATCGCATACGGAATCACAGTGCGGTACAGGTTACGCAGCGCAAGTTCAATGGTTGGGTGTGGCAGCGACCGTAGTTGTTGTACTTGCTGCTCCGCTTGCTGCGCCGCCGCTTGAAATTCGCGTTTTACAGACCGTACGTTGTGGAGATCAGTCGCCAGTTTCCATTTTTCTTGTTCTAACGCTCGATATCGTTCACCCAATTCGAGAAACTGCGTGTGCTCAGCACGTTTTAGATCGTGCAAGTGCGATTCCAATTCACTCATACGCGCCTGTAAATGCTGTATTTCCATTATCTTTAGCTGTGCTGCATCGGGCGATTGCGTTTCGATTTCTCGAAATTTATCCGCCCATTCTTCGTTCAACAAGGTACGCTGCTTGGTGATACGCTGCGCTGGTATCACAAATTCGGCAGGGTATTCGATGTCCATAAAATCAAGCGCGCGCAATAGTGTCGCCTCGTAGTCTTGCTCGAAGTCTTCATAAATCACACGGAATGGCGTAATACCGTTATTTTCAAAATATTGCTGCCATTCAAGGTCTGCGCGTGTTAACCAACTCAGGTGTTCTTTGATCAACGCATAATTGAATCGAGGTTCAAATGCAGGCTTTTCTTGATAGCCATATTGGAGTTCGCCAAACATCTGCCACACATCCGTTGCATTGGCGATTACCCACGAGATTGCTTGTGCCAGCTTATCCCGTCGCGAGAGCCAGATATATTTGGGCTGCAAGAACAACGTATCGATGCGCTCTGTCATCGATAAAGCAGCATACTCTGGCTGCGTACTCAAGTGACGCAAAATGAAATCGTTGAAATCACGCCGAAAAACTTTCGTGCCGAACACACCGTTAGGCGTCTTCGCCACACGCATCAGTGCATCCACATAGTCGACGAATGATGTCACATTGAGTTTATAATGGTCGATGTGGCTAAAAACTTCACGGTCGAAGAAGTGTTCTCTTCCGTCGCCTGCCAACCCGGTGGAGTTCAACCCACTCATGAATAAGTTGCTCCCACTACGCTGACTCGCGCAAATGAGATAAGTTTTGCTAGGCAACTTTGGCTTTTCAATAGGATTGTTCATCATTCACCCCCTCCGGTTGCTTACTCAAATGATTTAACTTATAAACCCAGCGTGCGTTTTGCGCGGCGTAATACGTTGCCAAATTGCCCATCGCTGCGTTCTCTCATATGAGTGTATCGCTGCACAAATTGTTCGTTGATATTATCAGCTTGTTTTTCGACGGGGGGTGCAGGAATTTGAAAACCTGGCGGCGGAGTCGCTTCGATAAAATCGAGCACCTGGCGCATGGTCGGTTTGTAGTTTTCCATGAAATCTTCATACTCGATGATGAGCGGTGTGACATGGTTTTCAGCAAACAGATGCTTCCATCCCGCATCCCCTGTCATCACTTGCGAGTGAGCGTTTTCAATCGACTGAAACGAAAACTCGACCGCTGGTTGCGCCGAAACAGGTGCATCCCCTACACGACGAACCCAATCGCCCGTATTAGTTGCACGATACAACGAGACAGCCTGCCGAACCTTGTCTCGCCGCGTCACCCAGATATAGCGCGGTTGATGAAAAACTTTATCCAGCCGTTGAAACATGTTCAACGACTCAAAGTCACTG
>JBBRAA010000011.1:0-81925 GCA_038207205.1 Aggregatilineales bacterium | reverse complement strand
GTTTAATCGTTCACCGCAGCGTTCGGAACTGGTGAGGCATTCCGAAGTGCCTATGTATTTACCGCTAACGCAGCCCTTGCGGGCTGAGTCTGGTAAGCATTAGGGCTAAAAGCCCCCGCCTTTAGGCGTGGGGATGCTTACGAGTTCGGTCGAAACAGCGTCATTATAGCAGACACGGTTTTGGTGTTGGGATATAATCGAGATAAGTCCTGTTCTGGAACGCGCCGCTGCCAAGCTCATGGTATTGTAAATCGTCCCAAATCGGTTACAAGGATCGCAATGATGGCACTCCATACGCGCAAGAATTTGTATCATGGCGTGAACGCGCATCTGCACAGTTATTTGCAATATGAAGATGACGGGTGGAGTCCGTTTCACTCCAGCCACATTACGCATATTGCCGAACGACTAGATACACTTGTGCCGTTAGGTTACGAAGTCTCACTAGAAAAATCGCTGCAACTTTCGGAATATTATCCAGAAACCGACGAGGGCAAGCGTTACCGCCCTCAACCAGATGTGACAGCTTATGATATAGGCGCGCAACCACAATCGTATGGTTCATCGACCGCCGTCCTGCCAGACCTGACCTTACAAGCGATCGAGTTTCTTGAATATGACGAGGAAGATGCGTACTTGACGGCAGTCATCGTCAAACAAATCATTAAAGAAGCTCGTATTCCGGTCTTGCGGCTCGAACTGCTGTCACCGACGAATAAACCGAAGGGTGACGGCTGGCTGCATTATCGTGATAAGCGCAATCGCACGCTTCAAAGTCGGGTGCCGCTCATTGAAATCGATTATTTACATGAAACACGCGCGCCATCGCATCGTATCCCCAGTTACCCCGACCGTGAACCGAATGCATATCCATATGTGATCATCATCACCGATCCGCGACCAACGCTCGCGCAAGGATTAACGCGCGTCTTCGGGATCGGCGTCGATCAAGCGCTGCCACCTGTCGAAGTGCCGCTGGCTGGTGATGATAAAGTGATGTTGGACTTGAACAGTGTCTATGACCGCACCTTCGAGGGATTGCGCGCATTCAGCAACCGCGTCGATTACGCCGCACTGCCCGTCAACGTCGAGTCGTATCACCCCGACGATCAAGCGCGCATCCGCGCCGTCATGGAACGCGCCGCTGCCGAACTGACCGCGTCGTAAAGGCGGTTGTCATCCCCGCTCGCTTACGGAATCACGCGGACTTGCAGCATGTCATTGAGCGCTTTGACCAGTCGCCGCAGTTCTGCCTCTAAATCCTCGGTGATCCCATCTTGAATTGCCGCCTCACGAAAATGATCGCGCGCTTCCCGCAGTTGATCATGACCGTGCCGGATCGCTGCTAAACCCGCCTTCATATGGGTGCGCGCTTCACGGTTGACAGGGCGTGTGTAACGTCCGGGAAAATCCCAGCCGAATTCGGAGGCGACGGCTTGCACCCCCTCAATAAATTCGTCGGCGGTGTTGATGTCCATCGCCGCGCCGCGCTGGAGCAGCTCTTGCAGCGCTAGACTGAGCGTCGGTTCCACACCAAAGTCTAAATGGTTGATGTCACCATAGCGTGATTCGACATCGCTCATCGAACCGGGCTGCGGGCGCAGCGTGGTTTTCTGCGGTGATAACCCCGTGAACGCGGAATACAAAATGCCGACGCAGAAATTATGAATATCCATACGAAAATAATGCGCGTTTTCGGCAGTGCTGCCTTCGAGCTGGCGCGAACTGTTCAGATCGATGATGCGTAACTGTACGCCATCCCAGTAGACATGCTCCAGCTTGTGATCCATGTATACGATGCCCTGCCGATGCGCGATCCGCATCAGTTCTCCGAATTGGAGTGCCAATGAGACACCTTCTTCGGTAGGCAAACGAAAACGGGTATTCGCGCGGTCGGGGCGCATCACATAAAATAAATTTTCAGTGCGTGGTAAATTTTCCAGTGCTAAGTACGGACGCCATCCGCGCTCGGAAAAATCGAACAGCGCGCGTGTGAACGTGATCACATCGCGCCCATACGACACAATCTCGCCGCCGTCCGGCGCTTCGCCCGATGCTTCCAAATAACCACAGTCGAGCAGTTCGATCACATGTGGCGTATCCGCCAGCTTACTGAGCAGTTCAGCTTCGTTGGCAAATGCGCGATATTCCCAGCGGGGTTCGCTGCCCGGTGATAAATGTTCGGGGCGCATCACCTTAAGCGCGATTAAATCACCGCTCTGGCGGTCGTAAGCATCCATCACGCGCGCGTAGTGCCCTAACGCGAAAGTATCGTTATAATTCAAAAGTTGATAATGGTCTGCCAGTTGTGCCATAAACAGGTCTCGTATTTTATCCCAAATTCGGGTGATCTGTTTGGGATATATTCCATCACTTTACCATCGTGTTATAACCTGCGATAGGGTGGTTTTGCCCGAACTGAACCCTGCAATTAGGATCACGGTTTTACGAGTATGTAACAATTTACACACATGATAAGAGAGTGCTTGCGCCGCTTACGGGGTTCTGTTAAATTCGTCTTATGGCAGTTTGCGTAGACGCTAAAAGGTCGAACCAATGAGTGAAACAGAGCGACGAATCCGGCTGCATGGCGCTGTAAGTACCAGCACCGGACAAATTCGGGAAAATAACGAAGATAACCTGTTTCTATGGTCGCAGGATGAATTCATGCTGGCGGTCGTCGCTGACGGCATGGGCGGCGCAGCGGCGGGTGAAGAAGCCAGTCGTTTGGCGGTCGAAGCGGTCGAAAGCGGCATGATGACACAAACGGGCTTGCAAGCGTCATCCGACGATATGGTGACGGACATCATGTGCGCAGCGATTCGCGCCGCCAATTTGAACATCGTCGAAAGCGCGGCGGCGAACCCCGAATATCGCGGTATGGGGACGACGATGACGCTCGCGTTTGTGCGCGGCACGCATGTCATCGTCGCGCATGTCGGTGACAGCCGTGCATATCATATCCAAGGAACGCTGCGCCAGATTCGCCAGATCACCTCTGATCATAGTTTTGTCGAAGCATTGGTCGAAGCCGGGCATTTGACAAAAGAACAAGCCGAAGAACACCCCATGCGCAATGTCTTGTATCGCGCGCTTGGTCAGGCTGACGAAATCGATGTCGATGTCTACGAAACGCGGATGCATAATGGCGACCGTCTCGTCCTGTGTTCGGATGGACTGACGCGCCATGTCAAAGAGACGGAGATCGCGCAGTTAATCACCCAGTATGCAGAACCTGCACAAGCCGCACAAGCGCTGATCGACCGCGCCAACGCGCTCGGTGGTGAAGACAATATCAGCGTGGTCGTGATCGCGCTTGAAGGTGCGCCCGACGACGAGGCGACGGTCGAAATCAAGAAACCAATTTTGCTGGATGATACGCCGACGCTGCATTTGAGCGTGGAAGATACCGTCCGCGCCTTACCATCACTGCATCCGCCAGAATCTGGCACGGTGCAAGATGAAGAGTCATCCCCCGATTTATAAAAAGGTGCAGTAAACCTGCTTTTCGCGTTATAATCGGGTCGTTAAGATTCCCTAACCTATCTTTCTGACGAAAGAGGACGACGGCGATGTCTGACCGCCCGAACAATCCCAATAAGCAAAACAATCCGCCAGAGGGTCAAACTGGTGGGGGATGGCAGCAGCCTAACGCCAATGCTGGCGGCGGTTGGCGCGTCCCGCAACGCACGCCGACTCCCGAAGGGGAGTTCCAACAGCCTAAGACGCCGCCTATCGAAACGCGGACGTCCGGTTCATGGCGTGTGCCCACGCTCCCGCGCGACATGGAGATTCAGCCAGAAGAATCGGGTGCATGGCATCGCCCCAAACCCGAAGATACGACGTTCTCGGATGATGACCAAAGCGTGGTTGCACCTGATCAAATCGACGACGCGCTGATCCCACCCGGTGGCGAGTTCATCACCGCTGACGCATCGCAAGCCGCACCGGTGATCGCGCAAAGCGAAGCACCCGCCAATGAAGCTGATGAAGCCATTACTGTGCTGCCCTTCGATGCTGAGGGTGAACTCGCCGCAGAAGTCACCGCCGCGCAATCGCTCGATTACGTCGACGAGGACGATGACGACGAAAGCTTTAGCATGAGCGAGCTGATCGCGCTGGCGAGTCTGGTCGATAACCAGAAGCCGCAGCCGACTATGCCCGCCCCTGTGGCTGAAGCAGCTACTGACGCCAATGACCCGGCGGCATATGCGCGCGAACAACTCGCGCTGTTACAGGCGCAGCAAACCAATTCGACGACAGGCGCGTTCATCGAAGGTGCGACCAACGCAGGCGAAGCGACCAGCGCCGAACCCGCCGTCACCGAAACCAACGCGGCGGCTTACGCGCGCCAGCAGTTGGAACGCTTGACCGAAAGCCAGCGACTCGCAACCGCGATCGAGTCTGGCACGGCAGGAACGCCGCTACCAACGGTCGCGCCCATCGCCTTAACAACCAGCGAACAATCGCTGGCACAAAAATATCACGCTGCCGAAGGGCAAATTCGCGCCCTGCGCGATCAATACCGCGCCAATGTCATCTCGCGTGACCAACTGCAAGAACAGCTTAAGCGCTTCATGGTCTTGGATGATCAACAGCGCTGGTGGATGATGGGCATCGAGAGCGAAGCGTGGTATCGCTATGAAAATAACCAATGGATGTTAGGCACGCCCGATGTGTTGGCGAAAGAACAAGTCGCCAACCCGCCCGCTCCCGCCGCGCCAGTGCGCGCATCGACGTATCAAGCGGCGGGCAGCCTCTCGCTGCCGTATTTGCCCGACGATCTCAGTCCGGCGCAGCGCGATGTGCCGATTGAAGAGGGGCAGACTGTACCCACGTCGCCCATTTATACCGACAATATGCCGCTTCCGCGCCAGGTTCCAGTCCGCGACCCCGAAGCGACTATTCCCGGTACACAGGGGATTTATCTAGGCGAGAACAACGACCCATACGCACAACCGACGGTCGCGTCTGACCCATATGATGCGCTCGACGCGGGTCAAACGATGATCAACCCGAACACAGGCGGTGCGGTCATGCCGAGCATCCCCGCGCCGTTGGCAGATCAACCGCCGCAGTACAATGTCAACGCGCGCACACCAACGTACGAACGTGCGGTCGACGAACAACGCGCATCGACCTTCCGCACGGTGGGCATCGCTGCGGCGGTCATCGCGGCGCTGCTGTTCCTGGGTGCGGCGGGCGCCATCGTACTCGGTGTAGTTACCTATAATAACCTCGCGGAACCGTGGCAGGACGAAATTATCGCGCTCGCCAATTATCAACCGACCGCGCAAACCGCGCGTATCTTCGATGCGGCGGGCAACGAAATTGCGCAGTTGGTCAGCCGCAGCGGCGGCGACCGCCAACAGATCGATCTCGAAAATGTGTCGCCTGATCTGATCCACGCTGTCATTTCGTTAGAAAACGAGCGCTACTTTGAAGACCCAGGCTTCGACCCGATCGCGATTGGTCGCGCGTTCATTCAGAATTTGACGGCGGGCGATATCGAGTCGGGCGCGAGTACGATCACGCAGCAAATCGCGCGTAATCTGGTCATGCGTGACTCGGTACAAACCGCCGACCGTAAATTGCAAGAGATCGTCATCGCCGCCGAAATCGCGCAGCGCTACGACAAGAATTTCATTCTTGAGCTGTACCTGAATGAAATTTTCTTGGGCAATCAGGCAAATGGCGTTGAAGCAGCGGCGCAGTTTTACTTCGATGACTCGGCGGCGGATTTGACATTACCGCAAGCCGCATTGGTCGCCGGACTGATCCAGGCGCCCGCGACATTCGACCCGGTCGTCAACCGTGATGCTGCGTTCCAGCGCATTCGCGTTGTCATGAATCGCATGGCGGAAGTCGGCTGTTTGCAGTTCCAGCACGCGCCGTATCTTGGTGAGCCGTACTGCGTGACCGCACAGCGCGTCAGCGGCGGTCCGGTCGCGGTCGATATTGCCCGCATCGAAGCGCGCGATTATTTACCGCGCACGTTCCAGGTTCGTTACCCGCACTTTGTCAACTATGTGCAGGGGTATATCGAAAACGCCTTCGGTTCGTCCGAAGCGATTTTCCGTCAAGGAATGCAGATCACGACCACGATCAATCCATCGATCCAGGATTATTCGGAAGATGTGTTGGCGCAGGGTGTGAACACGATTGCTGGATCAACGTCGGTCGATACGGGCGCGATTTTGGTGAGCAACCCGACCACAGGCGCGATTTTGGCGATGGTCGGCAGCCCCGATTTCTCCAACGAACAAATCGCCGGGCAGGTCAATAACGTCATTTCGTGGCAGCAGCCTGGTTCCGCGATCAAGCCGATTTTATATACGGCGGCGCTCGAAGGGCGCGGGACGGGTGATTATTACACCCCTGCCACCATTCTATGGGACGTGCCTGTTCAGTATGGCACGTATGCGCCTGTCAATTTCGATGGCATCTTCAACGGACCGACCTCGCTGCGTTTGGCGCTGCAAAACAGCCGCAATGTCCCGGCGGTCAAGACGCTTGAATGGCTTGGCATCGACCGCTTCCGCGATACCGCCGGACGCATGGGCATCCGCTTTTTGGATGACGCGCAGTTTGGGTTAGCGACCGCGCTCGGTGCGAATGAAGCCCGTTTATACGACATGGTGCAAGCCTATGGCACGCTGGCAAATCAAGGGTTGCGCGTGTCGTTGTACAGCATCACGTCGATTCGCGACGCGGCGGGCAACGAGATCGAACTGCCGACCCGCGCTGCGCCAGAACAGGTCGTCGTCGCACCCGTCGCCTACCTGATGCAAAATATCCTAAGCGACAACGACGCACGCGCGTCCGCCTTCGGCACGAACAGCGGCTTGGCATTTCCCGCCTATGCAGGGCGTGTCGCCGCCAAAACCGGGACGAGCGACGGCAACCGCGATTTGTGGACGATGGGCTTCTCCAACAACTTCGTCGTCGGCGTGTGGATCGGTCGTCATGATGACGGCAATACGATCAACACGACGCAAACGACGGCTGTGCCAATTTGGAACGCGATCATGGGCGCGGTATTGTCCGGTGCGCCGCCGGCGGGGTTCAACCCACCGACAGGTGTCGTTCAGCAGCAGGTTTGCGGTGATACCGGCGCGTTGTTTGATGCGACAGCACAGTGCCGCAACCCGCGCAACGAAATCTTTACCCAAAGTCAGCCGCCGTCCGCCTCAGGTCAAGCCTTTGTCCGCGATGTCAGCATCGATACGTGGAGTCAACTGCGCGCCAATCAGTATTGTGCCGAAAGCGTCATCACGGAACGGTTCCTGGCGCTCACCGATGCGTCAGCGGTGACGTGGCTGGCAAGTACCAGCGAGGGACGTGCGTATGCGCAAGCGAACACCCTGCCGACTCGCGCTGCGCCGACTGCCGAATGCGTCATCAACCAGACGATCCCGCAGATTGGTCTCAATTCACCGACAGATGGCGCGGTTGTAACCGAAACAGTCACGATCAACGGTACGGTGTTATCCGCCGATTTGAGTCGTTATCAAATTGAACTGGCGCTTGAGGGCACTAATACGTTTACGACGATTGCAGGTCCCTTCAACCAGCAAGCACAAAACGGCGTGCTGACGCAATGGGATTCGCGCACCGTGCAAAACGGGACGTATATCTTGCGTTTAGCGGTATTCTCTAACCAGAACGGGTATCTGTACCGGACGGTGCGCATCGTCGTTAACAACGTTCCGCCGACGCCGACGATCACGCCCAGCCCGACGGTGACACCGCTGCCGCCACTGCCGACGTTCGCGCCGTTCACACCGCTGCCGTTCCCGACGGATACGTTCGGCGCGCAAGTAGTGCCGCCGGTTGGCGGTGGCGTGCCAACCAACACGATTATCCCGATTGGCGGGTTGTCGAATACGGGTCCAACGCCAACGCCGAATTTTAACTAAGCATGGTTATGAAGAAGAGGCAGGTCTAAAATCTGCCTCTTCCGTGTCTGTATGTACGCTGGTATCTATCGTCCCCGCGCAGTGAATGCCAACAATGACTATCACGGTTACGCAAAACACACTGACGAACCCTGATTATTCGCCCCGACGAAAATGCGGTGTCAACTTACGCGACGGTCACATCTTCGCACAGATACACATCCTGGATCGCCCGCAGCAGCGCCGCACCTTCGTGCATCGGGCGTTGGAACGCCTTACGTCCACTGATCAAACCCATGCCGCCTGCACGCTTGTTGATGACCGCCGTCGTGATCGCCTCTTGCAGGTCGTTGTCGCCGCTTGCGCCGCCGCTGTTGATCAAGCCAATGCGTCCCATGTAGCCATTGGCGACCTGATAGCGGGTTAAATCGATCGGGTGATCGCTGGCAAGTTCTGTATACATGCGCTCGTCGAGTTTGCCGTAGCTCGAATCACCGGAGTTCAGCGCCTTAAAGCCGCCGTTCAATGTCGGCAGCTTCTGCTTGACGATATCCGCGCCAATCGTGACGCCAAGATGATTGGCTTGTCCGGTCAGGTCGGCGGCGGTCTCATAGTTGACGCCGTTGACTTTGAACCCGGCATTGCGTGTATAACACCACAAGACGCACGCCATACCGAGTTCGTGCGCTTGCGAAAATGCTTCGGCGACTTCGACGAGTTGGCGTCCACTTTCTTCGCTGCCAAAATAGACGGTGGCGCCGACAGCGACCGCGCCCATATCGTGCGCTTGTTTAATATTGCCGAACATGATTTGATCGTGCTTGTTCGGGAATGTCAGCAGTTCATTGTGATTGATCTTGACCATGAACGGGATTTTGTGCGCGTATTTGCGTGCGACCGATGCCAGAACGCCAAATGTGCTCGCGACCGCGTTGCATCCGCCTTCGATGGCGAGTTCGACAATTTTGGCGGAGTCAAAGTATGCTGGATTTTTGGCGAACGACGCGCCTGCCGAATGTTCAATACCTTGATCGACAGGTAAAATACTCAGATAGCCTGTGCCCGCCAGCCGCCCATGATCGAACATGGATTGCAAGCTGCGCAGTACGCGGGGTGTACGATCCGAGTCTTGAAAGACATCACTGACGAAATCGCCGTGCGGCAGATACAAATTTTCCTTGGCGATGGTTTTGCTCACATGACCGAGATAATTTTCTGCTTTATCGCCCAACACTTCAGCGATCTTATCAATCGTATAGGTTGTTTTTTCAGCAATCATAAATGTCATTGGCTTTTTGTCCTCACGGTTTGGGGGTTGCAACACGTACTTAAGTGTAACAGCGCCAAAACTTGCACGCTATACTAGACCAAAACGAGCTTGGAAAATCATCATGGATGCTCACTCCGATCACCGTATTAAAACGACCACGCTCACGCGCGGCAGTCAATGGGCGCAGCGCTTATGGATACTGCTTGTCGAGCCGCTTCGCCCGACACATGTCGAACCGACTCAGTCGCATCTGCTGTCGCTGCTGCTGCTGGTGATGATTCCGGGGATGATTACGGCTGCATTTTGGGCGTTCAATGGGGACGCTGCATTGGCATTGCAACTTTTTCTGATCGGCAACACGATTGTACTATTCGGCGCGTACTGCTTCAATCGGTTCGGTTATTACGGTGTTGGCGCTGGCATCGTGGTTTTGTTCTTATCCGCCATGCCGTTTGTCGCGCTCATGGTCGATTACGATTACAGCTCGATCAAGGTGATGGTGGTAATGGTATGCATCGTGCCGGGCATCATCGCGGCATATTTATTATTCTCGCTGCGCGGAACCGCGTTGTCTGTTTTGATTGGGATGATCGCAACTATTCTGCTGCCGCTGACGATCCCCGAAATTACGTATGGATTGCTCGTTTTTCCGCTGTATTTCGCCACGATTGTTTCCGTTCTCATGCTGATCGCAGCGGTGATGCGCGTGCGCTATACAACCCTGATCCGCGATACCGAGCGCGCATTGAGCGAAAGCGAAGCCCGCTACCGTGATTTATTTGAAGCGACGTTCGAGCCTATCGCCATTCACGATCAGGGCGTCATCGTTGATGCCAACCCCGCGTTGGCGAAAATGTTGCAGACCTCGCTGCCTGATTTGATTGGGCGGCGTGTGATCGAATTCATTCATCCCGACGATCAGGTCAATGTGTTAGCACAAGCAAATAGCGGAGCGACGCAGCCGTATGAAGCGCGTGTGGTCACAAGTGGCGGGCAAAAAATCTGGGTCGAAATACGTGGTAAATCGCATATGTATAAGGGTAAACTATTACGCGTGGCGGGTGTGCGTGATATCAGCCTGAGCAAACGAGCCGAATCACATCAAATCGAAATGGCAATTGAACGCGAAAAAGTCAACGTCTTACAGCGCTTTATCGGCAATATGAGTCACGATTTACGCACGCCGCTTACGGTGATAAAAACCAGCGTGTATTTGTTCAAGCGCTTAAAAAATGAGCCTGAAAAACAATTACAGCAGGTCGATTCACTATCGGCACAGGTAGACCATCTGAACCGCTTGTTTGATGACCTGCTCAGTATGTCCAAGCTTGATAAAGCCGATACCAGCGATTACCGTTTCAAATGGCTGAACATCAATCTACCGACGCAAAGCGCGGTACAGGATCATCTTGCGCTCGCGCTTCGCCGCCGCCAAAAGCTGGAGTTTGTACCTGATGATCGACTGCCAGATATTTTGATTGACCCGAAGGAATACGGGCGCATGGTCAATCATCTGATCCTGAATGGACTGGCGCACACGCCAGAAGGCGGGTCTGTGACTGTGCAAACCAGTTATCAAGACCACGAAGTCGTGGTTTCGGTGCGCGATACGGGCGCTGGCATTGGCACGCTGGAACTGCCGCTGATCTTCGAGCGCTATTATTACAAGGACAACCTGCAAAACAGCACCGACGGCGGCACGGGTTTGGGCTTGAACATCGCGCGCAAAATCGCCGAAGCACACGGCGGGCGTATCACTGTCGAAAGTCAGCTTGGCACGGGCAGCGTGTTTCGTGTTCATCTGCCAGTGTTGAAGGCTGAAGAAGCAAGCGCATTCGGTATATTATTTAATCAGGAAGAAGACGTTGTTTAGGGAGACACATGACCGAATCGATGGGTGAACAACAGCCGATCAAGCGTGCCAGCTATGCTGAGCTGGCACGCTTATTTTTGCGTATGAGCGTGTTGGCATTTGGGGGTCCCATGGCGCATATTGCGATGGGCGAAGACGAGATTGTGACGCGGCGCGGGTGGCTGACGCGCCAGCACTTTCTTGATTTGATCGCCGCCACCAATCTGATTCCGGGACCCAATTCGACCGAAGTCATTATTCATGTCGGTTATGTCATGCGCGGCATTCCGGGTGCAATTCTGGCGGGCTTATGTTTTATTTTACCCGCGTTTGCGATCACGCTGGTGCTGACCGGGTTGTATGTCTCGACTGGGACGATACCCCAAGTCGAAGCGATATTCTGGGGTATCAAGCCCGTGATCGTGGCGATCATCGCGGTCGCGGGCGTGCGGTTGATGCCGTCGGCGCTGAAAAACCGTCCGCTCCAGGTCGTATACGGGTTGTGTATCGCCGCGCTGATCGTGTTTAATTTGCCCGAACTATTCGTATTGCTCGTCGCTGGGATCAGTTATGCGCTCTTCAAACGCTTTGGCGGTGGGGTATTCACGTTCAGTCTGGTTGGGGCGTGGCAAACCGCAGCCGCAGCATTCAACGAATTACGCGTGATATTTATGCCTTCCCTGCAAATGTGGACAGGCATCCTTCAAACCGCCGTGATTCCGGCTGTGGTCGTGACGGCAGGTGATCTGTTCTGGTATTTCTTACGCATCGGCTCGATTTTGTTTGGCAGCGGTTACTTGTTGATCGCGTACATCCAGCAGGATTTGGTCAATACTTATGGCTGGTTGAGCGCACAGCAAGTGCTTGATCTGGTCGCCATCGGTCAGTTTACGCCTGGGCCGTTATTGACGACAGCGGGCGCAGTTGGTTATGTGCTGGCAGGGGTACCCGGCGCGATTGCCGCATTGGTCGGCGTGTTTTTGCCCGCGTTCGTGTTCGTGATTTTATCCGCACCGTTGATCCCCAGAATGCGCCGAAGTATTTTTTTGAGCGCGTTTCTCGATGGTGTCAACGCGGCGGTTCTGGCGGCGATTTTGCTCACCATCATCGATCTGGGGTTGGTGGCGTTGATCCCGCTCGCGGAAGGTGTGGAAGCGGTCGCGCCGATCAGCTTTGTCAGCCTGATCGTCGCACTCGTCGCGTTCGTGGCAATTTATAGATTCAAAATCAACGCGACATGGTTGATCGTGCTTGGCGGCGCGGTCGGGTTCGTCATGGGGTTGTGAGCGTTACGGTGTATCGATGCTTACGCCAGCGCGACGACTTCGATTTCGATGCGTGCGCCGACTAACGGCAGCCCTGCGACCTGGATTGTCGAACGGGCGGGCGGCGTTTCGGTAAAATACGAAGCGTACACGACGTTCATGGCGGCAAAATCGCTGATGTCGGTCAAGAAAACGGTCGTCTTGACCACATTGGCAATGCTCGACCCGGCGGCGTCTAAAATCGCGGCGATATTATCCAGCACGCGGCGGGTTTGTACGCTGATGTCGCCTTCGATCAAGGTTTTCGTCTCTGGCACAAGCGGCACTTGTCCGGCGACATACACGAACCCGTTGGCGATGATCGCCTGTGAATAGGCAGCGACGGCAGCAGGGGCATTGGCGGTTTGTACAGCAGTTTTTGGCATCATGGACTCCTGAGAATATAGGTCAATCGGCGGATCGAAAGGTGATGATACGCACCTGATCTATACGCCGCAACTCGGTGGTACAATCCAGACGGTCGGGTCGCCAACCATAGGATCAATGGAGAAATCAGCGCTATGAAAACCTTACGCAGTCTTGCACTCGGAGTCAGCATCGGTGCGGCGATAGGCGTCGCCTTGATCGCATTATTCGCGCCGTCGAGTGGTCGCACATTCCGCGCGCAGCTTCGCCAGGGATTCGATGACACGATGGATCAGGCACGCCTCGCCAGCGCTGAACGTCAACGCGAACTCGAAGCCGACTTCGCGGCGAAACTGAATCGAACCGCACCGAGTTTGCGCGAAACCGTGTAAGCGTGGATCGCCTCTAGCGGCAGGCTAAAGCCGTGCGGCTGCACAAAAAACCCGTAAGCCCGTTAAAGGGGCTGAGTCGGTTATTGGCTTGCCAATGTGATTTGATACGGCATCGGCACAGTCGTCACGGGTGCGATGCCGGAGATCGCTAATGTGACGAACTCCGATTCCAAATCGATCATGAACTGTGTGCCGTCATCTGGGATTAGCCAGCGTGTGACACGCACATCACCGTTTTTGCGTTCTATAATTTGCACCCATGCGCGTTGTGGCATGCTGTTGTTTGTCCAGATGAACCCGTTTGCTTGCCAGCCGCCATCGTCATTTTCAAAATCGCTTTCATAGCCAATTTCCGCGATTTCTATATCGTCGATGACCATGCCCGGTTGATTGATGGCGTCATCGCTGATCGCCTCGAAGCGTAACAGAATTTGCTGCCCGACATACGCATCGAGCGAAATTGCGTCGGCTGCCCATGCTGGTACGCTTCCATCGCCGCCACTCACGCCTGTATAGCCCGCTCCATATGCAGTGTTGTACGGGTTGTCGGTGGTCATCAGGCGCGATTGCAAAATCTGCCAGGTCGCGCCGTCGTCGATGCTGACCATGACATGACCGAAATCCCACAGCGTCTCAAAATGATGCCATACATTAAACGTCAACGTTGCGGTTGTCACGCCAGTCAAATCGAAGGCGCGTGTCAGCGTCATGTCGCTCATATCGGCGCGGTTGCTGTACCAGAAGCGTGTTCCGCTCGGCGCGCTCGTCGGCACGACCCCGACCGTCGTCGGCATTTTTATATCCAGCGTCAGTATATCTGGCGGGTCAATCAGTTCGGTGTACTGTGTACCGTACTGCGCGACAATGCCGGTCAGTGTCATTGGGTAGGTGTCATTTTCGTCGTACATCAAATCATTGAAGTTCAAGTCGATCAAGTCATAGCCATAGCGCCCGTCGGCTGTATTCGCGTCGAGTACACGGTTAGCGACCACCCAATCCGCGAACAGCACATCGACGCCGGGTTCGCCAATCTCGCGCAGCACATTATCGACTGCTTGCAAGCCGCGCGGCGCATTGTCTTCGCTCAATTGGCGTGTCGCAATGATCCCGTAGCGTTCGTAAAAATAGGTGATGAACAAATTCGCCGCGCCATAATTCGCGCCACGCGCCGACTGGTTTTCGTTCCACGAATTCAACTGCATATTCGGATCAAGCAAAAATGAATAGATCGTCTCGGTGTCGGGCGCGTATAAAAGCGTCTCGGTGAACGTACTGAAGCCTTCGTTCATCCATGTTTCTTCATTGATCTGCAAGTTGCGGCGGATCATGTGCTGAAATTCGTGCGCGACCACGCTTTCAATCGCAAGCGCCGGATAACGCCCAAACACGTCGGCGTTGAAGTAGAACATGTCGTGTTGGTTACTCGTTGCCAGCACCGCGCGTGGATATACGTTGTCGCCCATATAATACGCCGCCGCGCCTGCGCCAACATCATCGGTGAACAACGCATAAACCCGCGCATCACCATCAATGCCGGGGTTAGCCTCGCTGCCCCAAAGCTCGCGCACGATATCATAAATCTCCAGGTCAAACGCATCCGCCAAATTGGTTAACTCGGCTAAATCGAGCGGTGTATCGAGATCGTTTTCTACCCACAGGTAAATATGATCGCCGACCACTTGCAGCGTCGCCGTGATCTGCACCATTTCTTCATCGCTGGTATTGCTGACAAAGAATTGTGCTTGTTCACCGACGGCACCGAGCGGTGCGCTCGTTGGTGCGTCGGGAATATCGGTGACTCCATTCAAGCGGCGCGCCAGGTCGATGCGGTCACGCGGCGGAATCGGCGTGGTATTCAAGGCGACATCGAGCGGAATCGGCGTGATTTCTTGGGCGGTGATCGGCGCGCACAGCGTACACAAACACAGCAACAGCACAAAAACGCGCATTAAGACAGCCCTTCAACATCGATACCCATTTCGTTGAGTGTTTCGCGCAGCGCATCCGCCTGGTCAGCACGGATGATCGCCGCCATGTCGCCTAAACGTGCGCCCAAAAATCGGCGTGTTTCTGGCGTATTGACGATTTGATCCATGACTTCGCTTGACATCGCGCGCACGATCAACACGCGCTCGAACGAGACGCTCGCGGCTGCGCCGCCCTGCCAATTGCCGAGCAAATTGCCAATCGACGCTGGCAGCGGGTTGGCGAACTTGCCGAGATATGCGCTGATGTGTCCAACATCAATACCTTGTCCGGTCGCGCGTGAGACACTGCGCGCGTCGATTTTGTAGGTGTACGGCTTGCCCGCGAGATCGGCGGTCGTTCCCCATGTGGCAAAACGAGAGACTTGAAAACGATCCATGCGCGAGACTTTGCGCGAGACGGTGATCACGCCGTCCGCGCCGATTGCCGGGTTATCGGTCGGGTCGGCCGGTGAGGGAAACGCGGTGATGCCCAGAAAGCCGCGCCCATAAGCGGTCAGCCGCGCCGCGTTTTGCGTAATATCGACCATGCCGAGCCAATGGAGCGGCGTTGTCACCATATATTCGAGCAGTGCGCCTTCGACGGCATCCCAACTTTCGATGCCACTCAAATAATCACCGGCGTCATTGCGGATGTACCAACTATCAAAGTCGCCGTTGGGTCGCTGAAAATCGGGGTTCTGGTCATGCACAAGCTCGATCAGGTTGTCAATCGACCACCACTCGCCGTGTGGCACGACATCGCCCAGCATCTCCAGGATAGCGGCACGAGCGGCGGCGGCGTTGTACTGGTTGAGCGTCCCGGCTTCAGGTTCGGGGTGCAAGCCGGGAATATGAAACAGGTCGATCCAGATTGTGCTGGTACGCCACGCATCTGCCAGCCGCCTGAGCTGTTCGGCACGTGTGCCGCCCAACCAGCGACGGAGTTCGGCGCGGTTGGGGATGGCACGTCCGGTTTGAATCTCGATCAAGTCGCAGCTCAAGCCGAGTCCGTACAAAAATGCGGCGCGCGGACGTTCCGGTATCAACAGATGCGACATCATTGTTTCGAGATCGCGCTTGCCGAAAAAGTCATGTTCCAAAATCGGCGGGTTAATTTGCAAATATGCCAACAGCGTCGTCATGTCGTCGATGATGCTGGTATCGGCGGCGCGTGGATTGGCGATTTGGTTTTGTGGAATGGGGTCGAGCGCCCATTCATCACTTGATTGCGAATCGTGCTTAGTCGCCACTTTATCTTGGTGACCACTCGTAGGGGCGACTTGTTGGGTCGCGCGCTCATCGACAGCCGTGCTGGTTGCAGCCGCTGTCACCTGTGGCGCATCGGTATGCTCTTCTTCATCATCTTCGTCAAACATCGAATCGTCGAAGGCGTCGTCGTCGAGCCCGGTATACGAGGTTTTGCGGAGTGGCAGTGCCTCGATTAAATCGTCGGGGACAAAGACAATGGCGCGCGCGCCAGTCGCTTCGTTTTCAAAGCCCTGGGCTATCAAGCCGCGATAATACAGTGCTTCGGCGACGCTGGATGGATTTTCCTGCGGTTTATCGCGCGCGATTTGAGCAGGCGACAGCTTGCGAATTTTGCCAAACAGCAGCGAGAACTTGTTCTCGTGCATTCGCGCACCGTCGCTCGCCAGCATCAGCAGCGCGCCACGTTGTTTATCGTCCAGCGCATCCCATATCGCTTCGGCACGCTGACGATTTTGCATGGTCTTGTTCAGCAAATCGATTTTGCCGTCATGATCCAGCCCTTCGGCGCGCACGCCCCACGCTGCCGCCAACAAATTGATCAGCGCGGGATCGGCTTCGCGCAAGGTTCGCAGCACGCTCGACATAAAACAATACCTCTCAATAGACACTCTATTTTAGCGGATTTGTGAACAAATTTGCGATTTTGTTTGACGTAGAACTACTGTTCGTCTACAATCGATACACAAGGGTAACTTTTATCACCAACACTATGTGGAGTCGCATCATGAAAGAGCGGAATAAACTCTCAGAGCGCCAGCGCAACATTTTACGCTTCATCGAACAGCATATCGAATCGCATGGGTTCCCACCAACCATCCGTCAGATTGGAAAGGCGACCGGAATCGAATCGACATCGGTCGTCAACTACAACCTGAATAAACTGGTGGTAGCGGGCTATCTCTTGCGTGAAGCACGTTCATCGCGTGGGCTGCGTTTAGTCAATAAAGAACGGGGTCGGCGTGGCACGCAGTCGGTGCAGAGCAGCATGATCGCGCTGCAAATTCAGTTTGCAGGACCCATCGCGGCAGGTCAGCCGTTGGCTATTCCCGACAACATGCAGGACTCCGCCGATATGCTCGATGTACTGCCGTCTATGCTGCACGGCGTTGACCCGGCAGAAGTCTTTGCCCTGCGCGTCAAAGGCGAGTCGATGATCGACGCTATGATCAGTGATGGCGACATCGTGTTGATCCGCCGCCAACAAACCGCCGACGATGGCGATATGTGCGCGGTGTTCATGGAAGATAAGAGCGAAGTCACGCTCAAGTATTTCTACCGTGAAGGCGAACAAGTACGCTTGGAACCCGCGCATCCGACGATGCAACCCATTATGGTCAATGCTAACAACGTGCGGATTCAAGGGCGCGTGCTGTCGGTGCTGCGTTTGAACGTATAGGTTGGTGACTTGCGTGGAGGGGCGGATCAAGACCCGCCCCTCCTTGTATTTTTACAGCCCCACCCGCGTGATCTGCAAGCTTACCAACCGTTGATCGTCGCCCGTCGGGACGACGATCAAAATCCCTGTCCATTCCTCGCCCTCTATAGCGCCAAAACGCCATACGCTGAAAACCTGCTCGGTTTCGACACTGGTGCTGCTGCCCAAAGGCGACCATACCATGATAAGCTGGGCGTCGTAATGCGCTAAAATGTCGGCGGGACTTTGCGACGTTTGCAAGCTGATCAAGCTGTAAAACTGATCGAGATTGCCGCCACCATTAATCGCACCAAGTACGGCAGCACCATCAGGCGCGGTCAATGCGGGGATATAAGTGCTGGGGAGTACACGTGCGCCGCCAACACATTCTTCAAAAGGTGCGCCTTGCTGATATAAAATATCGACGCTGGTCACACCACCATCGGTTGATGGGAGCGCGACCACCCGTACCGCTTCAGCGGGTTCACCGACACTGCAAAAGACCAACTGTACCGGAATCGCATTCCCGATAAAACCGCTTGTCACCGACGCACCTGCGGGTTCTGTCCAACCTTCTGTAAAGGCTTCACGGTAATAACGGGTCAGTGTTTCTGTATCCAGCGCCGTATCAAAATAGACCTGAGCGTAAGCATAACCCACATCGCTGATAACAGTGCCTAAAATCGTCGCTTCTAATGGAACAGGCAGTCGATCTGCAATCGCTGGATCAAGCGCACCGACGGTGATTTGCGTTTGCTGTAAACTATTGAAACCTCTGAACAACCGCCCAATCAACGCGCGTAAACTGGCGTCATCGCCGCCCGTGATCATCGCATCGGTGGGCGGGGGTGTTCTCTCCTGTGCCATCGCTGGAAGCACACTTAACGTGATACATAACAGCAGCACTCGCAAAAATCGTCTCATCAAATCGGCGCGAGATACCCCTGCCTTTAGGCACGGGGAGGGATAGCGCCTTTTTCCTTTCTGTTATATGATCATGACAGTCGAAAAGGCACTCTGCTCAGGCAGAGAAACGGTTTACTCTGGCTCAACGCCAGACCGACAATGGAACCGGAGTTCCAGAACGCGGCTCGTGTAATTGCGAGCCGGGCGGCAGTCAATCCGCCATACGCGATGTGTGTCTTGGGCTTCGCGCCAGCCATAACTGCAAGCCCCTAGCTTTAGCTATAGGGTCGTTGACGCAGTTTGTTTCTCCTAGTTGCCTCTGTCAGTATAAGGTAGCGTTGGAAAGATCAGTGAACCGCCTGAAGTCTGTCCAGTTCAGCCAAAATTGCAGCAGGTTCTAGCCGCAGCATATAGTTCGGATTAACAGAAGCCAGAGTTACCTCGCCAGAGCGACCAATAACAAAGGTTCCAGTCACCGGTAATTCCCATGACTCATCCCCATTGTACTGAAGCAGGTTCGCAGAATAGGGACGTACTGCTTCTGGCACTGTAAACACCAGCCCATAACGTCGCGCAACCGTATTGCCAACATCGCTCAACACTGGGTAGGTAAGTTCCTTGCTTTGGGCAGTCAGGATCGAGTAATCGGGTGTCTGGGGAGAGATGGCAATCAGTGATGCGCCAGCCGCTTGAATCTGGGGCAGGATACTTTCGTAGGCGCGCAGCGTAAAATTACAAAACGGGCACCAATCCCCACGGTAGAAAGTGACCACCACCGGTCCAGATTGCAGCAGTGTTGAAAGGCTTACGATAGTGCCATCAACATTCGGTAGTAAAAAGTCGGGTGCTTGCGCGCCTACCTGCAGGCTGGACTTTATGGCTTCACTCTGAATAAGCTGCTCCAGCATTTTTTCGCGTGCCGCTGTCGCTTCAGGATTGGCGGGTGCTTTGCTGGCGCGTTCGGCGCGAAATGCGTCAATCTGTTCCTGTAAAGTTGCATCGATTTGAGGTTGAACTGCCATTTGAAAGATTACTCCTTGTAGGATGTCACTGCGATTGCTACCCTGCCGCTAAGCCAGCCTAAGACCACACTGTGCGCGGTTTCTCTTCAAGTACGCCATCCACGTAAATATCCAGCTTCTCGTTGTAAAAACTGACCAGCCCTTTGATCTTGGGGATTTCGGGAATGGGATTCGGGTAACCCCACACAATGTCTTCATGCACGCTGCCATTCACATGCACGCTCCAATATGAAGAGACACCTTTGTACGGGCATTGCGTTTGTGTGGGCGTGAGTAGGCTCATCCGTACATCTTCCTGCGAGATGTAGTAGCGCGTAGGCAAACCTGTTTCAAACAACAGATGGGCACGGCGGGTCTCGGCAACGATCTCACCATCGACGACAACCTGAATATGGCGCGAACTGGAAACGGTATCGACGCGATGATACGGATCGCGTGGATGAACGAATACTTCTTCTTCTTCCTCGTACCAGGCATCCATCGCATCCCATTTGAACGCAACATAATCTTTTAGATCGGGGCGGTTAGGCGGTGCTTCGGGGTATGCCCAAGCGGCGTTCTCTAAGATTTTGTCCCCGACTTTCGCCGTGTAGAAGACTGCCTGCCCTTTACATCTGAAGCAGCACGATGAACAGCAGCAGAATCAACGTCAGCACCCATAATGCTGGTACAGCCTTTGCGAAAGGCGCAATCTCCGTTTGGGCGGCGTTCGCCCTACGCGGGTCGTAGCGTTGTAGCAGGCGATCATAGACGAACGCCAAAACCACGCCATATAACAAATGACCAACCAGTGATGGGAAGTTGCTTGAAGCGGCTTCCAACGACCACTGGAGCGGCGACCCTAACAGGGATGGCATGAGCGTGAGCGGCCCCAGTACCCACCACACAGTACCGTAAACTAATCCCCAAGCCAATGCAGCGTACGATGACGTAGATTCATGTCGGAACAACAAACCATAAGCTGCACCAATAAGTACGCTGATGCCCATATGAACAATAAAGCCTTCGATGGCACCAGACATCCCCATTAACCCAGCGATCACTGGGAGCGCGTTCGTTGCCACCATCACTGTGGTGAAAGCCAGCCCACCCCCAATGCTCGCGACTGCGCCCAAGCCCAGCGCCCGTAAACCGCGTGTGCCAGGACCTTCGGGTTCGCGCATGAGGGGATCCGAATCCACGAATAATGTACGCCAAATCTGATTCAGGACAGCCTGAGCAACACCCAGGGTGATACCATACAACAAATGTCCGATGAGTGAGGCGAAAACGGACTGTGCCGCTGCCAGACTCCACTGCACACCCTGCCCTAGAAGCAACGGCATGAGGGTGAGAGATCCCAGAATCCACCAGATTAGCCCATAGACCAATCCCCAGGCAATACTCGTTCCAATCGTTCGCGTATCTCGTTGGAATAAGATGCCATAACTCACCCCAATCAATACACTGATACCGAAATGCAAACTGCGCCCCATGCCGGGATCCGTCGAATTGACCAGCCCCGCGACCAATGGAAAAAAACCAGTCTGTTCCATCCACATCCCGAAAATCCAACCGCCGAGCAAACCGGATAGACCTCCGCTGATTGAGGCTTGGACTGTGTGCAGTAGCCGCTGTCGCACCACGCGAAGATTGCGCCTGTTCACCACAAGCTTATACAATCCCCAGTGCAGCAGACCCATAAATGCACCATAGGTCACAGATAGTCCGACGAGCAGGGGGAAAGCTGTACGTGCCGTCGTCACACTCCAGTCAGGGCGTACCCCGTTCAGCAAGGGAAACAGAGTCAGCGGGCCAACCAGCCACCATAGCACGCCGAAGTTAATACCCCAGACGAGGCTTCCGCCCACCGTTGCCGTCCGTTCGCCCAACGTCAACCCGAACCAGCCTCCAACAATCGCGCTCAGAAGCAGGTGGAAAAGGCTATCGCCGGGTAAATCAGTCGCGTTCATCATCGGAGAAATCTGCTGGCTGGTCAACAGCGCCGCATAAATCAAGCCTGCCAACAATCCAGCCAAAGTTCCACACGCTGTCTGTACCAATCGTTTTATAGGCGGCAAAAGATGGTCAGATTGGGTTATGAATCGCGCGCTCATGAATCAATCTCCTGTGGCTGGGATCGGGTCAACAGTTTCATCGTCGAGTGGAGCATAGGTAATATCGCGCGGGAAAAACACGTCAATTACCCAATCCAGCAGTACACGCACTTTTTTCTCTAGAGTGGGCAATTTGGACAGGTAAATTCCACGCCACATTAACCACGCGAACAAACCAGAAAACTTGAACCCGAAGACCTCAGCACAAGCCGTTTGATGCCCAACTACGGCGAGCGCACCTTGCGAACGATGGCGGAATACTATGGGTTCGCCCTGGTTTAACACTGCGTGCAGGTTATGAGCCAGCGTCTTGGCTTCACGCAGCGCATATTGAGCCGTCGGTGGGGCGCTTTTTCCGGTAACGACATCCGGGATAACCGCACAGTCGCCCACAGCCCAGAGGTTGTGCTGTCCTTTTACCAGCAGCTTCTCGTCGGCGATGATCGCGCCACGTGTGTCCGTTTCGCAGCCAATGTTTTTCAGAATAGGATTTGGCAGATTACCGGCTGTCCAAATCAGAGTTTCAGCAGAAATGGTTTCATCCCCAATCGTCACACTGCCCAATCCAGCATCGGTTACACGCACGTTGCCGCGAATCGCCACACCCCGCGCCGTCATTTTATCCTCGGCATATAGTGCCAGTTCGGTGCTGAGTTCTGGTAGAATGCGCTCACCCGGATGAACCAAAAGAAACGTTACCTCCTCGTTGCGGAGATGTTTGTAATACCAGAGCGAACCACGCACAAAATCGTTCAGACCGCCGATGAGTTCTGAGCCAGCAAATCCCGCGCCTACCACGACGAATGTCAACCGTGCCCGCCGCCGCTCTGGGTTCATTTCGCTGTCGGCTCGTTCCAGACAGTCGATGACATGATTACGAATGTGAATTGCGTCCGCCAGTGACTTAAACGTAAAAGCGTAACGCGCGAAATTGGCATTCCCAAAGAAATTCGGTACTGTCCCTAACGCCAAAACCAGATGGTCATACGCTAGGGTCATGCTTGACCCTGAACTTAATTGCACTGCAATGGTGTTCTCAGCGGCGTTAATTTTCGTTGGTTCACCTCGGATCACCCGTACATGGCGAAAGAAAGCACGCAGCGGCGGACTGATGTGCTGCGCTTCCACCCCTCCTGCTGTGACTTCCGCCAGCATCGGCGTGAACAAGAGGTGATTGGTCTGGCTGACGAGTGTGATCTGAACATGCGAATGATTGCCCAAACGTTTTTCAAGTTCCTGGGCGGTTGTTACTCCAGCGAAGCCACCACCCAGAATGACCACACGCTGCTGGATGTGCGTCTCTAATTCGTCAATAGCATGTGGCGATTCTACTGCACGCAGCCAACCAAGAGCCTGCATCCCATGAAGTGCCAGCGCCAGAATTACGCCTTGCAGCAAATAAATCATGAGCAGCGGAAACTGCACTGCTGCATCTGCTGCATTCCACTGAGGTCCCATGCCGGACAGCACAGGGACGATTACTAAACCGAAAAATAGCCAGCTTGCAACACCATAGACGACACCTAGCACAATGCTTTCGTAGGTTTTAAGTTGGCGAATACCCGTTCTAAGCAACCAACCATAACCTGCACCTGCCAGAAGAGCCAATGCAAAATACATCAGAAAACCCGGAACAACACTGTTTGGGTCTGAGCCAGATAGTATCAGGAACAGACCCAGGCTAATCAGCGCAGCCAGTCCACCGAGACTCGCACCCAATTGTATCCAGCGTGTTTCCGTTTTTTGCAAGAATACACCCCCAGAGTTATTCACCGATGCGGACATCAGACATACCCCAAACAATTAGTTTAGTGTATGAGAAAATTGGATTGTTCAATATTCAGGAAGAACACATAATAAAGAACTGTAAGAGCAGCGGACTTAGCTGCCTTTACAGTTCTGGTAATGGACATTAAAACTTGCGCGTGATAGCCAGAGGATTTACGAGACTTCTGACGTCATCTCCATTTCAAGTTTGAAGTGTTCGAGAAACCAGGCATCCAGTTCATGGCGCAGGTCTGTGCAAACCTGGGGTTCGCCAGGGACATCGCCAGATGCCAGTATGGTCATACCTTCCATCATCACTTCTTCAGTCGGTTCCATCATGGCTTCTTCAGTCGGTTCCATCATGGCTTCTTCAGTCGGTACCATCTGTTCCATCATCGCCATCATCGCGTCGAACAGCGGAGCGTACTGACCTTTATCAATGTTGGAAACGTCGGTCATGGGGAAGTGACCGTAAACATGCTCAGCGATATAAAGCTGGCTGATGAGGGATAAATCGCATGTAACCATGCCATCCTGGGCACGCGCTACCTGATTGCGCTGTACACCGAAACCGAAGACGGCTACAAGTGCAAACACCGCGAACACTGTTGTCACGAGAAAGCGTTTATTACGAGTCATAATCTAATCTCCCATGTGTTTGAAGTTAAAACCGACATCCCCATTCTTTCACAGAAATCTTACGGAATTCTGACACACCGCTTGAGCAAGATACTGTACTGCATCCCTAAAATTGGACACGGAAAACGTCTTGCTTAATTGACCGACGGCAGCAGGTGTTGCAGGGTAATCGCTTCAAAATGTAGTTGGGAGGATAATCTGGCAAAAACAGGGTGTCCCGCCATGAGCAATAACCTCGAAAGCAGTCTGGAAGAATGCTTCAGCGACCTAGCCGACCCGCGCCTACAGGGACGGTGTGACCATAAACTGATGGATATTCTTATCATCGCGGTGTGTGCCGCCTTGTGCGGGGCGGATAGCCGGGTCGGGGTGGAAACGGTGGCACGAGCAAAAGAGGCGTGGTTTCGTTAGTTTCTGAAGCTGGAGAATGGGATACCATCTCAGGACACGTTTGAGGATGTGTTTGCCAAAATCGAGGGGAAGGCGTTTCAGACATGTTTCATGTACTGGGTGCAAGCGGTGTTTCGGGTGACCAAAGGACAGGTCATCGCGCTGGACGGTAATGCCTGTGTCATACATGCTCCCTAAGCGGTTGGCGGATAGCAATAATAGCCATGAGTGAGCACGTATTACAGGGAAATTTTTAGCGGATCGGGATCAGGTTTCGTCGGTTTGATCCCACGTGCGCGTGTAGTTGATATTGAGCTTGTCCATGACTGCCTGACCCAGATCGATCTCGCTCAGACTGGCAAGCTGGAGCAAATACAACATCACGTCTGCAAGTTCGCCCGCGAGTTCGGTTTTGTCGGTCGCGGAGTCGCCCCACTGATACAACTCCAAAACTTCGGACGCCTCCAAAACCAACGAGATCGCTAAATTACGCGGCATCTGTGGGCGTTTTGAGTGCGGTTCATACCAGCCTTTAGCGCTCACAAAGGCGTGCATGGCTTGGGTAAGTGTCGTTAAATCCATGTGCTAAAAGCCAATCGCTGACCAACTTAATACGCATTTTTGTCGCGGCGCAAAGCGGTCTGTATCACCGTTCGTATGATGATTTTGATATCCAGCCACAGCGACCAGTTTTCGACATACCACAAATCATATGACGTGCGTTCGGCAATCGACGTATCGCCGCGCAAGCCGTTGACTTGCGCCCATCCGGTCATCCCAGCTTTTTCGCGGTGACGTTCCATATAACGCGGAATACGCTCGCGGAACTGCTGGACATAGAACGGACGCTCTGGTCTGGGTCCTACAAGACTCATCTCACCGATGAACACATTGATCAACTGCGGAATCTCATCCCAGTTGGTCTTTCGTATGAAGGCGCCAATTTTAGTGATGCGCGGGTCGCCGGGAGTCGTCCAGCCAGGTCCATTTTTTTCGGCATCGGCGCGCATCGACCTGAACTTGATCATTTGAAAGGGTCGACCATCCAAGCCCATGCGCTCTTGCGTGAAAAATACATCGCCGGGCGATTCAAGCTTGATCAAGGTCGCGGTCAGCAGCATGGCAGGCGACAAAAAGATCAATCCGATCCCCGAACCGACAAAATCCAGCCCACGTTTAAGGCTGAGCTTCCAGCCGCGCAGCGCGGTATCGCGCACGGTGATGAGCGGTGTGCCGCCCAGATCATCAACGCTAAGGTCGCCCGCCATATACGCGAACATATCGGGATAGACCTTAATATCGACTTTGCCGCGCTGACACAACGTGATCAAATCGACCAGTTCGCTGCGCTGTGGATCTGGCACCGCGATAATCACCTGATCGATGGCGTATAAATCGATGATCTGTGGTATTTCGGATTGATCACCAATGAGCGGCACATTCATGAAAGGTGTTTGTTTGCCCGTCGGACGCACCGGGATCATGCCGACGACGTTGTAACCCAACTGCGGGTTATTCAGAATGCGCTTGGTGATGTCCTTGGCAACATTGCCGACACCAATGATCAGTAAATTGTCACGCTCGATACTGTTCCGGCGCAAAAGCCGACGCAGCGCACGATGCACTTCGCGCCCAGAAACGACTAAGACGGCGCTGAATACCCACACGTAAAAGAACAGCGTGCGTGGGTAATCCACCGGGTCATAACCCGTATTCCGCAGCACAAGGTCTTGAATCGAATTGACGAGCAGCGCGCCAATCGTGATCGCGCCCAGCAAATTACGCGCGTGATCGATACGGCTGACAGCACGACGCATGTGATAAAAACGCGAAAAATAAAAGATCGTCATGATAATGACGACATGAAAAAAGATCGTGGGAATATACTGCGTCAGCATCGGCTGCACATTTGGCACGTTGAAGAACTGCACCGACCCGCGCACACGGTAAGCGAGCACGAATGCGAGCATCAACATGCTCGCGTCGATGATCATGAGCAGCACCGACATGAACGCCTTGACACGACGCGAGCGGCGGGCGTGTTTGGCGGCGGCTAACCCGCGACGTTGGCGGTCGGAATCGAGCGGGCGGGCTGGCGGATTTCCGCCCACAGTGCCCGTCCCCCCTTGCTGAACAAGCCGACCATGATAATCGCGTGCAGCGGGAACGGCGTCGTCGCCCGGTAATGCTTGCGATAAAAGATCAGCATCGCGCGCCAAAATTCGAACTGCGCCCGTTTGCTCTGCTTGCTTGCTGCCCGCTTGACGTGTTTGACCACCACTTGAGGGTGGTAGACGATCTTCCATCCTGCCTCTTTAATGCGGAATGCCCAATCGAGGTCTTCGCCATACATAAAGAAGGTTTCATCGAGCAAGCCGACCGCCTGGATCGCCTCGCGGCGAATTTGCATGTAAGCGCCCACGACCGAATCGACTTCGGCTTCTTGATCGGGGTCGAGAAACGACATATTGTAACGCGCGAAACGCGGATTGTCGGGAAATCGTTTGCTCAACCCGACGAAATGATAAAAACTGACCAGTGGTGTAGGAAAGCCGCGCCGACAGGCTTTATCGAGCGAGCCATCGAGCAGCACCAGCTTGCAGCCCGCCGCACCTGTATCGGGGCGCGAGTCCATCCATGTCACCATCTCGTAGAGCGCAGTCGGCGGTACTTCGGTATCGGGGTTAAGCAGCAATGCATAACGCGGCGCGTCAGCGTCCACATCACCCATGCCACGATAACCGAGCGCACGAAAACCGAGATTGTTCCCATACGGATAGCCGCCGTTAATCGGGCTGCGAATCAGCGTAACCGTTGGAAACTCGCGCGCGACCATTTCAGCGCTATCATCGGACGACGCGTTATCGACGACGACGACCTGATAGGAAAAATCACCCGTGCTGGCAAGGACGGTTTGTAAACATGTCCGCAGCAGGTCGCGCGTATTCCAGTTGAGGATGACAATTCCCAGATCGAGCATCAATCACTTCCTTCACGCGGAAAATTGTACCACATGAGAAAAAAAGCATAAATTTTGAACCGCAGAGAGCGCAGAATGCGAATCAATAAGCCTTGTGATTGAGACACATAGTCAAATCGTTAAGTTCCAAAATCTCTGCATTCTCTATGGTTCGCTTTTGTTCGCAGTCGGCAGCGTTTGAAGCGCTTCACCCCGTAAAGCGGCGCGCATCGCGTCGCGGTCATCCCATAAATACTCGGTCGTGCCGAATGCCATACTTTGTTCATGTCCTTTGCCGCACGCGATGACGACATCACCCGCGCGCGCGATTTGACAGGCGCGATACAGCGCCTCACCGCGATCCAGTACACGCATGAAATTATCACCCTCGACGCCGCCAACGTTGACCGCCGCATCTGCCATTGTCGCCAAAATATCATCAAGCGACTCGGTGCGTGGGTCTTCGGCGGTGAAAATACTGACATCCGCGAGTTTGATTGCGTGTTCGGGCATCAGGCGTCGCTTTTCGCGGTCGCGCAACCCGGCGCAGCCAAACACGCAGATCACGCGCCCGCCATTTTGCGTCATCGTGCGCGCGACTTGCAGCGCATTTTTAAGCGCGTTGGGCGTGTGCGCGAAATCGACAATTGCCAGAAAGTTCTGTCCTTCGTCGATGCGCTCAAGACGACCAGGAATTGTCTTTACCGCCGCGATTCCTGCCTGAATAGCTTGATCGGATAATTTTAGCGGATGCACAGCAAATTTATGATCCGACATGCGCATAACACTTTTGACACATGCAACCGCCGCGAGAATGTTGGTCACGTTGAAATCGCCCAACAAAGCAGTCTGAAGATGTAGTTGCGGCAAATTCGTATAATTATTTGGCGTATCTGTCATAGGACGAAAGAATTCGACAATTTTGAATTCGGTGTTTTGTGGGGAGAAATGTGCCCCCAAAGCACTATACACAAAATTCCACTCTTTTCGATTGCTTGCTGCGCCAAACCCGACATGAATAGCACTTGAATAGCGTGATTTGAAATAATCAGCGTTCGCGTCATTCGCGTTGATGATTGCCCATTTGGATTGGTACTTCCATTTACGAAATGACGTGCCCAACATCTCGAACATGCGCCCTTTAGCGGCGCGATAATTCTCAAATGTGCCGTGATAATCAAGATGTTCATGCGTCAGATTGGTCAAGACCGCTGCGTCAATATCGACGCCGTTTAAACGTCCTTGCGCCAAGCCGTGACTGGTCATTTCCAGCACGACATGAGTTAACCCGTTGCCGACCATTTGAGCCAGCAGTTTTTGAATCATCGGCGCAGATGGAGTCGTCACATGAAAACCGGTATCCAACTGCATGCCGCCAATATCCGCGCTGATCGTGCTGATCAAGCCCGCTTTGTTGTTCGTCGCCAACTTCAAGATGCTGTGAATGAGCGTGCTGGTCGTGGTCTTGCCATCCGTCCCGGTCACACCAATGACGATCAGATTGCGCGACGGGAAATCGTGGTACGCCGCTGCCAAATACCCGGTCGCTTCCATCGCGTTTTCGACGCGGATATACGGCATCGCTAACCCAGTAATCGCCTGCTCACCGATGATCGCCGCCGCGCCGCGTTCGATGGCACGCGGGATAAAATCGTGCCCATCGACCGACCCGCCGCGCCGCGCGACGAACACGCCGCCCGCTTCAAGGTCTGCGTCGCTTTCGGTGACGGGGGCAGTGATAAGCGTGTCGGGATCGCCGGAAATTTCAAATGTTTGTGGGAGTGCGGATAATAAATCGTGCAGGGTTTTCATCGCGGATATTTTCTGTAGGGAGCGACTTGCTGGGTCGTCCGCTATCGTTCTACACAGATTTACAAGTAAAAAGAGCGGGTCTAAGACCCGCCCCTACGTTGTAACATGTTTTGTGATTAGCGCAATTGACTCGCTAAATCGGTCAGGCTGCTGCGGACGCTGCCATCGACCACACGGTCGGCGCTGCGAACGACTAAGCCGCCCAGAATGCTCGGATCGACCGAGAAACGGATGCTGCTGCTACCGCCGACTTCGCGCTGCACTGCCGATTGTTCATCGTCGCTCAACGGCATTGCGCTGATGACTTCGACATCGCCGCTCATCGCGCGCGCATCATCCGGGACTTTAGCGAAGAAATCGTTGATCAACGACTGTTGACGATTTGCGTCCATCGACGAGCCGATCAAGCGTTCGGCAACGGCGATACCAATCGCGGCGACTTGACCACGCAGTTCGCCCAATTGACGATTGCGTTCTTCTTCCGCTGCGCTGCGCCCTTCGGCGCGGATGCGTTCGGCTTCGGTCGAAGCGGTGCGTTCTGCGTCACGGATCATCACGTCAGCACGCGAGCGCGCTTCTTCAATGACACGGGTGACATCGCCACGCGCTGCCGCACGAATTTTTTCAGCTTCATCTTCTGCGCTGCGACGTGCATTCGCCGCCGCCGCCGCATCTTCCAAGCCTTTTTGAATGGTCGCAGCGCGGCTGTCGATCATATTCTTCATCGGACGCCACAACGACGTGGTGAGCAGAATGAAGATGATACCGAAGTTGACGATCTGCGCGATCAAGAAACCAGTGTTGATACCGAGCGGGGTGAGTGGGTTTGTAGCGACTTCTTCCGCTTCGCCTTCGCCTTCAACCGCGGCGGATTCTTCCGTCCCTGCCTCTGCGCCTTCGGCAGCAGGCGTTTCGCCTTCTTGCGCGAACCCGACAACCGCGCTCAGCGACATCGCCACGACCAACACAACGAGCAGAAGCAGACGCTTCCAGAATGATTGTTTAACCATTAGTGATCCTCCCCGTGCCGTGTACTAAAGCACGAACAGGATGATGAGCGAAACAACCAGCGCGTAAATCGAGATCGCTTCAGTAAACACGATACCGAGAATCATGTTCGCCTGAATTTGACCTGCCGCGTCGGGGTTGCGACCAATCGCTTGCATTGCGCCTTGTACCAGCAAACCGATGCCGATGCCAGGACCAAACGCACCAACCATCGCCAGACCCGCGCCCAGCGCCTTCAACCCTGTTTCGAGCGATCCTTCGATCATGTGTCTTTTATCCTTTGTTATTCGCTATCGCTGTTTAGCTTAGCAAGTTGATAATGGTAAATTGAACGGTGCGCTGCGACTTATGTCGTCGCTGGCGTCCCGTGTGATTCAAGGTGTTCTGGGTTTTCTGCATGGTCTTGATCGTCATGGTCGTCGCCGTGATGACCTTCCATCGCTTGCGCGCTGAAAACAATCGTCAAGACCGCGAACACGAAGGCTTGAATGCTCGTCACGATCAATTCCAGACCGATGAAAATCATCGGCAGGAAGAACGCAATCAGGAACGACATAACCGCGAGCAAAATGCCACCCGCGAACATGTTACCGAAAAGACGGAAGGCAAGCGAGATAATCTTGCCGATTTCCGACACGATCTCAAAGATACCGACGACAAAATCGATGACGCCGATAGGATTTTTGCCCGCATTACCGAGCGCATCCACGTTGACGAACTTCTTGAAGTAAGCAGGTCCTTGAGCAGCAACGCCGAACACTTGAATGGCGATGAACGAAACCAGCGCCAAACCCAGCGTCAGGTTCAAGTCGGTCGAACCACCGCGTACATACGGTGTGACGACCTGCACATAAGGCACGACGCCCATACGCAGTTCTTCTTCGCTGATGGGGAAGGTTGGGGCTTCGTACACACTTTCGATGACTTCAAGCCGCGCTTCATTGATGCGTACTTCTTGTTCTTCCGTAGTCACTTCCGGTTCAGCATCGAACTGAGCGACCAACGCGGCTTCGGCAGCGGCGAGTTCATTAGCGGCAACGGCGAGTGCTTCTTTTGAAGGCTTTACGCCGCCTTCTTTGTATTCTTCACAGTGGTGATAATCGTCTTCGGTGGCGCGGACACCTGCATCCAACGGCGCATCGACATACAATTGATACGCGCCGGGTCCAACTTGAATCGCTGGGTAGCCGCTAAAACCTTCGTGAGCGCAATGCAGCACGCCGACACTTTCGATGCCCGGCAGCAGTTTCATCCAGTTGACCGCCAGCAAAAACACGAAAATCGTGGCGGCAAGCGGGAACAACCAGTTCAATGCCAGCGCACGGTTACCCGCGAAGTTCTTGGTTTGTCCGTAAATGAAATTGCCGATCAATTCAGCAAAGACCTGAAAACGCCCAGGAACCTGGCTCGTCCAGTTCTTTGACGAACGGCGCGCCCACAGCATGAACACGATAACCATCGCGTCAGCAAGCAGCATCGCCAGGAACGTATTCGTCCAGCCACCAATCGGGTTTTGCACGCCATACTCCTCAGACGAGGGCAGGGCGCCATTGAATGCTTCACCTGGCACCGTGATGACTGGCAGCGCGACGCTTACGCCCGCGCCCGGCAGCACCGTAAAGGTGATAAAAGCGCATACGACCAAAAAGACGACGAGACCGCCAAAAATAATGACGCCGCGTACGGTTGGACTGAGATTACTCATACAGGCGCTCCTCTCTTAGAGGTTGTTTCCAATACTCTATCAACGACCGACCTCCTGCTTGTTGTGTTCGGTGCTTTGCTGCGCGCTCGGCGGCGCAATCTGAGCGACGGATCGCAAGGCTAAACGCACCATCACGAATAAACTAAATGGGACACTCAACAAAAGCAAACCAATGGTAAATGGTCCTCGTCTGCCGAACTGAGCATCCAGCCATAAGCCGATGAACAACGCAGCGAAAATAATGACGAGGGTAAAACATCCGCCTTGCGCCGCCAACACCGCATAGGTGATGTTTTTGACGCGCGACTGCGCTTCAGGCGTGCTATCCGACGTGGAAGCGCCGGTTGGCTCATTGTTTATGTGCATTCTATCACAAACGATCAACAATACCAAAAAGAGAAGGGGTTAAAATCAGCAATTTACACAAACACGATTTTTTGCCAAAGCCAGCGCTAGGGCGGCAGCAACGCCGCCCTTTGATCGCACCATCTTAGATGTTAAGCAGTGCACGCGCACCGCTCAATGCCCAATTATAGATGGGCTGCACACCGAACGTGCCGAGCAGCAGCACAATCACGCTGACCACACCCAATACATAGCTGTAAGTACGGCTCATCGTAATCGGTTTGTCATCATCCTCACTACTATCCACATACATGACCTTGATGACGACCAGATAGTAATATAGCGCGATGATGCTGTTCAAAACACCAATAATCGCCAACCAGACGAGATTGGCTTGCACAGCCGCATTGAACAGGAAGAACTTGCCGAAAAAACCAGCCGCTGGCGGCACACCGGAAAGCGAAAGCAGCGCAATGGTCATCGTCAGCGCCATCCATGGGTTGCGCCGTGACAAGCCAGCGAAATCACGGATTGATTCGCTGCCCGTCGCCTCGCTGAAGATGATGATGACGGCGAACGCAAGCAAGTTCGTGAACGTATACATGAACATGTAATAGGCGATCGCCGCGACTGCTTCCACACCCTGATACGCGCCTGTCGCTTGAATCGCAGCCACACCGATCAGCGTGTATCCTGCCTGGGCGATTGATGAATATGCCAGCAAGCGTTTGATATTGCGCTGTGACAACGCGACGATATTGCCGAAAGTCATCGAAATAACCGCCAGCACTGCCATCAGATTGATCCAGAAACTAGCGACCTGCTGACCATCCATGATCAACGTATCAGGGAAGGTGGCAACCAGGAAACGTACGAGCAGCGCGAAACTCCCCGCCTTACTGGCGACGCTCAAGAACGCCGTCACTGGCGTCGGTGCACCTTCATAAACGTCAGGAGTCCAGAAGTGAAACGGCGCAGCGCTGATCTTAAAGCCAAAGCCGACAATGATCAACGCGAGCGCCGCCAATACCGGAACAATGTTGATCTGAAATTCGGGCGAACCGAGATACTCGGCAATCGCGTACAGATTGGTTTGTCCTGTAAAGCCGTACAACCAGCTCAATCCGTATAACAAAATCGCGGACGCGAACGAGCCGAATAGAAAATACTTCATGCCGCTTTCGGACGAGCGCGGGTCATCACGTTTGAACGCCGCGAGAATATAAAGCGGAATGGTCGTGGTTTCGAGCGCGAGAAAGACCATGATCAAATCCGCCGCACCGCTGATCAAACACGCGCCGAGCGACGAGACAACCATGATTAAATAGAACTCGCCTTTACGCCCGATTCCAGTCGAATCAGAGGCGATCAACGCGGTGATCGCGGCAGCGAACAAAATCATGACTTTGAAGATCACCGCCAGCAGGTCGAAGCGGATCATACCGCCCCAATACAAGCCCGTCGTCTCTGGCGTTGGCGACCACACCGCGACTGTGAGCAGCGCCGTGCCAATCAACCCGACGGCTGTCACAATGGATAAATTACGACGTTGACTGTCAGGCAGTTGCAAATCCAAGAACAGGATGACGACCGCCATGACCGTCAAGCCGATTTCTGGCGCAATCGACGGCAAGCTGGCTAAAAAGTTGAATTCATTCATCGATTCACGCTCCGGTTACGTCGCCACGCCCAGCAACGCTAGTACCGGACGTAAACCGGTTTCCAGCATCGGCGCGATCAGCGATGGATAAATGCCTAACAAAATGAGCGGCGCACCCAAAAAGACCAGGATGAAGCGTTCGCGCAGCGTAATGTCATCGACATCGGGGTATTTAGCGCGGTCGAACTCGCCAAAAAACACCTGCCCTGTCACACGCAGTACGTATGCCGCCGTGATGACAATACCGAGCGCCGCGATGATCACCAGTATTGCATAGTAATTCGTGAGCGAGAAACTCCCGATTTGCAGTACTGTAGTCGGTGATGCTTCCCACATGCCTTGAAAGATCGGAAATTCGGCGACGAAGCCGCTTAGTCCCGGCATCCCCATGCTCGCCAAGCCGCCAATAATAAAGGCGACGCCAACCCATGGCATGATTTTAATGAACCCACCTAAGCTGGGAATATCGCGGGTATGCGCGCGGTCATAGACCATCCCCACGCAGCCGAAGAACAACGCGGTCATCGCGCCGTGACTGAACATTTGTAAGCCCGCGCCCGTCATACCGACCAGATTCATGGTTGCAAACCCCATGCTGACCAAGCCCATATGACTGACCGACGAGAAGCCGATCACATACTTGAAGTCGCGCTGTCTGAAGGCGATAAACGCGCCGTACACAACATTGATCAGCGTAAGGAAAACGATCCAAGGCAAATGCGTGTGCGCGCCCTCTGGCATCAATTGAATACCGACACGCAGCGCAGCATACGCACCGACTTTCATCAGCACGCCTGCATGGATCATCGAGACGGCGGTCGGCGCAGCGACGTGACCATCAGGACTCCAGTTGTGGAACGGAAACACGCCCGCCAATACCGCGAAGCCGAGAAAAATGAACGGGAACCAGACATTGGCGAAGCTGATATCACCGACAAATGGCAGGTTAAACGCGCCATTTTCGGCGGCGAGCGTCAACTGGGTGATGCTGAAGCTGAGTTCGCTCGAATTCGCGGGCAAAATGCCGGATTCGACAGCGTTGGCGAAGATTTGCGCGCCATCGTTGACGAAAAACGTATTGGCTTGCAGCACCATCGCAATTGCACCGACCAGCGCGACCACCGAGCCAATTAGGATATACAGCGTCAGTTTCATCGCTGCATATTCTCGCAGCTTGACCCAGCCCCAGGTGGCGATGAGCAGATACATCGGGAAGATCGCCAGTTCATAGAAGAAGAACAGCACGAATAAATCGTTGGCGACGAACACGCCGAACACGCCCGATACCAGCAGCAAGAAGAACGCCATAAACTCACGCGTGCGGTCTTCGATGCGCCAGCTCATCAGCACACCCGTGACTGTAACCATGCCCGTAAGCAGTACCATCGGCGCGCTCAAACCATCGATACCTAAATGATAGGTGATGCCGAGGGCTTCCACCCACACAACGCGTTCTTCAAATACCAGCGTTTCGTCGTACATGCGGGTGGCGCTACTTTCGCCGCCTTCCGCAATAATCGCATCTTGCGCCGCGCGGATCATTTCGTGATTGTTGTTATACGAAATGAACGTGAACAAACCAAGCACGAATACTGCGAATGCCGCCGTGACAGCGATGCCCTTGATCAAATCTTTTTGCTCACGCGGCAAGAACAAGATGATCACCGCCGCAATGATCGGGATGAAGATCAACAAGCTTAGTACAGGAAATGAAACCGTTTCGACCATAATTCTTCCTTCGGGTTACGCCTGTACAGGGATGCCCATCATCAGCGACACCGACGCATTGATAACGCTCAAAATCCAGTTAGGGGCGATGCCTGTAATCAGCATCAACGCCATGAGCGGCGCGATAGCGACCAGCTCACGGAGATCAATTTCTAGCTTGTGATCTTTCCAGTGCATGTTGAACGGTCCATGCAGCACAGCGCGGATTCCCTTGAGGATGTAGCCGCCTGTGAACAACAAACCGAGCATCGAGATCACTGTCAGCGAGGTAAACACCGACCACGCACCGCGCACAATGAGAAATTCACTTACAAAGCCGTTCAAGCCGGGCAAACCCAGACTCGCCATACTCGTAAAGATGAAAATACCCCCCAAAATCGGCGCCTTGACCCAGAACCCGCCATATTGAGTCATATCGCGCGTGTGCGTCTTGTGATAAATGCCACCCGCGAGCAAGAACATGCCCGCCGAACTTAAACCATGATTGAACATCTGCAAGACCGCGCCGTTGGTGGCGAGAATAGCGTCTTGTATGTGGACGCTGCTACCCGTCATGTATGCTTGCCCATACGCCAGCGCCGCGACTGCCAACCCCATCGCCACAAAGCCCATATGATTGACCGAGCTGTACGCGACCAGGCGCTTAATATCGGTTTGACCGAACGCACTGTAGGCGCCTAACACAACGCCAAGCATCGCCAACACCGCGAAAATCGTCGCGAAGTTGGTTTGAATTGCGCCGAGAATATCGATCTCACCGACCCACACATCGGGAAAGAACGGGATGACAAGCCGCAAGAAACCGTACGCGCCCAACTTGAGCATGACGCCCGCCAACAGCATCGACCCGGCGGTCGGCGCTTCGGAATGCGCGTCTGGCAGCCATGTATGGAAGGGCCAGACCGGGACTTTGATGCAGAACGCGATGAAGAAACCCAGGAACGCCAGCGTCTTGACCGTTTGGATATCGACGCCTAAGAACACGCCGCCGATTTGCGTCGTCAACGCGGGCCATAACGCCGTGATCACACCGATGTCAAACGAGGGAGAACCCGCGACATAGCTCAGCAGCGCAGGGGTAGTTTCGCTCAGTGTTGCCACGATCTCGGCGGGGACGGTCGAGACCGACCAGCCTATCAACTGAATTGCCAACAGCATCCCCAGAGAACCGCCAAGCGAGTAGATAAAGAACTTCTTCGAGGCATATTCACGCCCGTCCACGCTGCCCCACTGGTTGATGATGAAGTACATCGGCACCAGTGTCAGTTCGTAGAACAAGAAGAAAATCATCAAGTCCATCGCCGCGAACACACCAAACGACCCGGTGGCGAAGAACAAAATCAACGCCATGTGCATGTTCACGCGGTCATCGATTTCAAAACTGACGAGAATAGCGAGCGGTGTCAAAATGCCGGTGAGCAGCACCATCGCAGCGCTAATGCCGTCGATGCCCAGATGCCAGCCAACACCGATAAGTTCGAACCAAGGCAGATCGACGACCATGCCGTACGCGCCCGTATTCATCGAGTTATACGCGAAAAAAACCACGATGCTTATCGCCGCAATCACAATTGAAATGCCGAGCGCGGCGAACCGTACCAGCCCTTTCATCTGCGATGGCAGCATCAGCAGTGCAACCGCACCCACTGCGGGCGCGGCGATCAGAAATGTGAGTATGTCGATACCGATAATCGTCATAAGTCCGCCTCTACGGAGAAGCTTGCAAAGCGCCCGTCGAGAGGGCGAAAAGGATACCAATCACCAATACGGCGATCATGATAAGGAGCATGTACTGCTGAATACGTCCGGTTTGCACGCCGCGAACCCATCCGCCAAAGCGCGCGATCAGTTCTGGCACACCGTCACCAACGCCATCGATCAACCATGCGTTGAGCGTCTTGATGAAATCACCGATCCACGTAAACACGCGCGCGATCAGATGAATGAAGCCGTCGATCACACCTTTATCCAGGAACAGATACGAGACCTGGCGACCAAACCACTGCGACGGACGCACAAAGAGGATCGTGTACAGTTCGTCGAAGTAGTATTTGTTCTTGAGCGTGGTATGCACCGGTCCCAAAATCTTGACGAGCGGGTCGGGCTGCGCCGCAACGAGCGGCTTGACGCCGTACATCAGATAGCCTAATCCCAGACCGCCAAGCGCGACCGCGAACGAGACCAGCACAGGGAACAAGTTGAATGACAGCGTCGGCGGATGTACCAGTAGTGACCCCGCCATGAAATCATGGAATGGGTTGCCCCCTGACGAGAAAATCGCACCGAACAACGGGAAATCCGACGGGACGCCGACGAAGCCCGCGATCACAGCAAAAATCGACAGCAAGACGAGCGGCAGTGTCATGGTAAAGCTGACGATGCCACGACCAAGATTGGCGTGTTTAGCTTCTTCCGTGCGCGCGTCGCCCAGGAATGTCAGACACAACTGACGTGCGGTGTAAAACGCAGTCAAGAACGCTGCCAGCGCCAGACACAAGAATACCAGCGCGTGTGGACCAAAACCTTCGGTCAAGCCCAACCAGGCTTCGGCAAGGATTTCGTCCTTCGACCAGAAACCCGCTGTAAGCAGCGGCAACCCCGAAAGCGACAAACCGCCGATCAGGAATGTGATGAAAGTGACGGGCATCGTTTTGCGCAGACCGCCCATGTTCATCATGTCTTGCGGGTCAAAGTGTACGTGTTCATGACTCTGTGTCCCGTGTTCGTCGAACGTGCCGTGCGCTTCGATGGCGTGGTCGTCGGCGTGTACGGGCACAATCGCATGTGCGTCGTGGGCGTGTGGGTCATCGCCACCGCCGCCCCCGTGTGCATGAGCATGTGTATGAACATGATGTTCGCCGTGTTCCATGCCGTGAATGACCGCGCCGGACGCCATGAACAACAGCGCTTTGAAGAACGCGTGCGTGATCAAGTGGAAAGCTGCCGCGATGTAACCGCCGATGCCGAGCGCCGCGACCATAAAGCCTAACTGCGAAATGGTCGAGTACGCCAGCACTTTTTTCACGTCGTTTTGTGCAACCGCAATTGTCGCTGCGAACAGCGCCGTCACCGAACCGACAATCGACAGCAGCATCAACGGTGATGTGAAATCGCCATCGTGCGGGTGACCGCCCGCCTCGAACAACGGATACATGCGGATGATTGCGTATACACCTGCCGATACCATCGCGGCAGCGTGGATCATCGCGCTGACAGGCGTGGGACCTTCCATCGCATCAGGCAGCCAGACATGCAGCGGGAATTGCGCCGATTTGCCAATCGTGCCGATAATCAGGAAGATGCCGATCAGACTGGCGGCACTAATCCCACCGAAAAGAATGGCGGGTGTTTCTGCCAGGCGCATCGCGATGGTTTCGACATATACCTCTTCATATACTTCTTCTTCACCTTCGGCGACTGCACCTTCGCTGTTTTCGCCTTCGCCCACCAAACCGCCCGCGTCTTCGCGCGCAAACTGGATGACAGGTTTAGCAGCTTCGCCTTCACCCGACGCTTCTTCCGTGGTGGCAAGTTCTGGGGCGGGGTTATACATGATGTCGCGGAAGTTGAGCGTCCCCGCTGATGCATACAGATAAACGATACCGAGCATCATAATGACATCGGCAACGCGCGTAGTCGTGAACGCTTTGATCGCGGCTTGGTAGGCGGATGGTTTTTCAAACCAGAAACCGATGAGCAGATATGAACACAAACCCATGATCTCCCAGCCGAAGAACAGCAGCAGCAGATTATCCGCAACTACGAGCATGAGCATCGCGCCCGCGAACAGAGAGATAAGGCTGAAAAAACGCGCTTGACGCGGATCGTTCGCCATATAACCGAGCGAGTAAATGAAGATCATGACGCACGCGAACGGCACCATGACCAGCATAATCACCGTGAGCGGGTCAACCAGCACGCCCATATTAAGGCTCGAAATGCCTGTCGAAATCCATGCGACACTGCTTTGCAGTACGGTTTCGCCAAGATGATCGATGGCGAACGCATCGAACACGACGCGCAGACTAATCAACCATGCCATGACGATACCGCTCATGCCAACGATGATGCTGACCACGCGGCTGGTTGCCGTCACAACGGCGACATTCATCCCGTCATAATCGGGGTGATGACCGCCGTACTCACTGCTGGTCGCCGGAATCCATTTAGATCGGTTGGTCAGCAGCGTGATGATCGCGAAAGCAACGAGTGGACCTACCGGAATCAGCCACGGCAGATAATTGGGATTACTGATGAAACTTGCCAGGTCCATGTTTTTTATCCCCTCAGCACGTTCACGTCATCGACGATGACGGAACGCCGAGTGCGGTAAATCGAAATCACAATTGCCAAACCGACTGCCGCTTCTGCCGCCGCAATCACGAACACAAATGCAGCGAACGCTTGCCCCGACATATTTTGCGGGGTGACATAACGCCAAAATGCGACCAGGTTAATGTTGACCGCGCTCAACATAAGCTCGACACTCATTAAAATGGCGATGGCATTCCGCCGTGCCAGCACGCCATATACCCCGATGCAAAACATCCCGGCGGCGACAATTAAATACATCCACAATGGGATCATGCCAACGCTCCTAGTCGTCTTCGCGCGCGATGACAATCGCGCCAATCATCGCCGCCGTCAGCAACATCGATGCAACTTCAAATGGGAGTACATATTGATTGCCATCGACCAGCGCAACCCCTAAATCCTGCGTGGTCGCTACCAGATCGCTGACAGGCAAATTAGGATTAGTGCCACTGTTCCCCCACACTGGCAAAATCACACCCCCGATCAACAGCGTAAACAAGAGCACGCCAACCAGCGCGCTCGCCCACCATTGACCGTTGAATACCTCACGCAACTGAGTCATCGAACGCGTGAGCATGACCGCGAAAATGATGAGGATGGCAATCGCGCCGATGTAAACCAACACTTGCACCGCCGCCAGGAATGGCGCGCTAAGCAGCACGAACAAGCCCGCGCCGCCGAACAAACTGATGATCAAATAGATCGCGCCGTGAATCAGATTGCGGTTGGTGACGACGCCGAGCGCCCCGCCCAATGTAAGCAGCGAAAACACGAAAAAGACAATCGTTTGCGCGTTCAATTCCAACATGCCGCTTTTCCTTAAAGATGCGAATACGCTGCTCAACGTAAGGGCATGGTTTAACCATGCCCTTGACTACTTTCAATGCCGTGATTAATGCGCAGCCGATGGCACGATCTGTTTATCCTGCTCGACAGTGCGCAGCATTCGCGCTTGATCCGCCATCCGTTCGCGCCGCCCCTGATTACGCAGCATGTTCAGCACGATAAATGCCATGAACAAATTCGTGGCGAACAAAATCAAGCCTTGCGGCAAATTCGCGACAAAATCGGTCGCGTTTTCCGGTGACGGTGATAAGCCAACTGTTTGAACGATCTTCAACACCAGCGCCGTGATCAACACATTGACAATCGCTATCGGAACAAGAAACTTCCAGTTGAACGCCATCATCTGGTCGATGCGCACGCGCGGAATAGTCGCGCGCAGCACCAGTGTGAAGATATACGGCACGAGCGTTTTCGCCATCAGCCAGACGAAACCAAGCAGCGGTAGCTGTGCCACGAAAGGACCCGACCACCCACCCAGAAAGATGACCGCGAACAATAAGTTCGCCGTGAACGAGTGCAGAAATTCGCTTGCCATGAACAAGCCGAATTTCATACCGCTGTATTCGATGTTGTAGCCCGCCACCAGTTCGGATTCCGCTTCGACCAAGTCGAATGGCGCACGTCCGGTTTCGGCAAGATTGGAGATGTAGAAAATCAACGCGGCGATGGGTGCGCTGACGATGAACCACATGCCCTGCTGCGCTTCGACGATGCCCTGCATACTCATCGTGCCTGCGATCATGACCGGGATCAACAGTGCCAAAATCATTGGGATTTCATAACTGATGAGCGCGGCGACGGCGCGAAACGCGCCGAGCAATGCATATTTATTATTGCTCGACCACCCCGCCATCATGATCGCCAGCGTACCAACGCTGCCGATCGCGACCACGTATACGACACCAATGCTTAAATCCGCGCCAATATGGATGGGGCTGTAAGGGATGGCGCCCCAGACCAAAATCACCGACAGAATGGCGATGACAGGCGCAGCGTTGTAAATCAGACGATCCGCGCCGGCAGGGGTGATGTCTTCTTTGATAATCAGCTTAACGGCATCTGCGACATTTTGCAGCAGACCGAACGGACCGACGCGGTTAGGACCAATGCGGTCTTGCACACGCGCCGCAATTTTACGTTCCAGCCAAATGAACAGGATCACCAGAACCAACGGCATCAGCGTCACAATCAGCACGCCAATGATAATCGACAGGAACTGTGCCAATCCCGGGTCAGTGCCGCTGCGCACCAGGCACGGCACCATCGTTTCGATAATATTGATGCACTGCTGTGTTTCCATCGAATAACGTCCTTACCAAACCTTATCGTCCAAAACGATGGGCGCTACGACCATTCAAGGGCGTTTTTGCGCCATGCGTAAATAAGCGCGTCTGAAAGCAAGAAAATGAACAACAGCCCCGCGCCGAATGCAAAGAAATCGAGCTGGTTGTAGGCGATTGCCCATGGGAACAGGAAAATCAATTCGACATCGAACACGAGAAAAATAAGCCCGGTCAGATAATACTGGACTTTGAACTGCACCCAGGTATCGCCGACGGTTTCGACGCCGCATTCATACGTCGCCATCTTGATCGCGTTCGGGCGTTTCGGGCGAAAAATCCATGAGACAATGAGCGGTGCGGTGGGCAGCACCCACGCGACCGCCATAAACACACCGATAAATGCCCATTCATTGACTACGTTCATCGCAGAAAATCTCCCGTAAAGTTGACAAGGTGTCAGCAAAAAAAGGAGCGATTGCGCCTTTTGGTACAAATGCCAAGAGTATAACACCGCGCGCTTATCGTGCAAAGAGCAGAGCGGAGCGGATGAAGCGGATTGTATCATGCGTCTGTGCGCTTTCACACAAAGTCATACGGCGCGCATTTGGTATAATCGCCTGAAAGCCGCGCTCGATTTGGACAGCCTATGAAGGGAAACCTCGATTTATGGTCTTGACCGTGTTCACGCCCTTCCCCGATCAATGGGATCAATTTGTGCGGTCACATCCGCGCGGGCACGTTTTGCAGCTTAGCGCATGGGCTAATCTCAAGCGCGCGTTCGGCTGGCGAACGGAGACGATTGCGCTGGTCGAAGACGGACAGATACGCGGCGGCGCGCAGTTGTTATTTCGTCGATTGCCGGCACAGCTTGGCGCAATGGCGTATATACCCATGGGCGGGCTTATCGATGCCCAACTTGATGATCGCGGACGCGCCGCGCTGCAAGACGATTTGTGGCGTGCCATCGATAAATGCGCGCGCAAAAATGGAGCGACCTTCTTAAAGTACGAGCCGAGCATCGTTCTGGATCACACCGCGCCAACGCTGACCGCGCTTGGTTTTAAGCCGTCGCCGCAAACGGTACAGCCGCCAAACACGATAACCATCGACTTAACAGGTGATGATGACGCGATACTGGCACGTATGAATCAAGGCACACGCCGCAAAATCCGCCAGAGTCAAAAAAATGGCGTGCGTTTTTACGAGGCAGCACGCACCGACGTAGAGAAATTCAACAGCATCGTGCAGGTGACGGGCGCACGCAATGAGTTCGGCGTGCATGACCCCGCGTATTATCAGAAAGCCTATGATCTGTTCGTGCCGCGCGACGCCGCACTGATGCTGGCAGCGCATGAAGACGATCCATTGGCGGGGGTATTCGTGTTCGCGCTCGGTGATTGGGCGTGGTATTTATACGGCGGGTCATCGAACGTCAAGCGGAATTTAATGGCGTCGTATGGGGTGCAGTGGGCAGCGATCCAGTGGGCAAAGGCGCGCGGCTGCAAATATTACGATATGTGGGGCATCCCCGATGAAGAAGAAACGGCATTAGAAGCCCAATTCGAGACGCGCGACGACGGCTTGTGGGGGGTGTACGGCTTCAAACGCGGCTGGGGCGGGCGCGTGGTGCGCTCTGTAGGCGCGTGGGATCGGGTATACAATCCATTGATTTATTCGGCATACAAACTGGCGGTCAAAATTCGTGCATCCGCTTTTGGTTGAAATCATCGACGCGCGCGACGCATGGAATGATGCGCTGCGGGCGCTGCCCTCCGCTCACATTCTGCAAACATGGGAATGGGGTGAATTTAAGCGCGTAACGACTGGTTGGCAGCCGACTCGACTCGCCTTCAGGCTTGAAGGTCGAATCGTGGCGATGGCGTCGGTCGGCGTGCGCTCGGTCGCGCGCCTGTTCAAGGTTATGGTCGTCTCGAAAGGACCCGCGCTCGCCTACGATGACGCGGAACTGACCGCGCACGTGTTGAGTCACCTCGAAAAGTTCGCGCGGCAAAAAGGCGCGATCTGGATCAAAGTTGACCCCGATGTCATCGTAGGCACGGGCATCCCCGGCGACACCACTGACCGACCCGACCCAACCGGGACGGCGACCTTGACGATATTATCAAAGCGCGGCTGGCGCTTTTCGGCGGATCAAGTGCAGTTCCGCAATACGGTCTCCATTGACCTCACCCACACCGAAGATGAGTTGCTCGCCGCGATCAGCCAAAACACGCGCCGCAAAATCCGCGTCGCGGAACGCGATGGTGTAACGGTGCGCGTCGGTACAGCGGCGGATCTCCCGATCTTGTATGATCTGTATCGGATCACAGGCGAACGCGATCACTTCTTAATCCGCCCGTCAGCCTATTATGAACGTGCGTGGCGGACATTCATCGAAGCAGGATTGGCGCATCCGTTGATCGCAGAAATCGACGGGAAAGCTGTCGCTCATGTAATTCTGTTCCATTTTGGGCGCAAATGCTGGTATTTTTACGGTGCTTCATCCAACGACCACCGCGACGCGATGCCCAATTACGCACTGCAATGGAGCGCGATGCGCTGGGCAAAAGCGAATGGCTACGCGATTTACGATATGTGGGGCGCGCCAGATATATTTGAAGAAAGCGACCCGATGTGGGGCGTGTACGCGTTCAAACGTGGTTTTCGCGGCAGTGTTGTCCGTCACATCGGCGCATGGGATTACGCGCCGTATCCGCTGCTTTACAGCGCGTATACCCGCCTGATGCCGCGCGTGATCGCGCTCATGCGCCGCCGCACCATAACCGAACCACCCCAAACCGACACGTAGAGGCGATCCCACCTGGTCGCCCTTTAGATGAGAAGGATGGAATATGGTCACAACCCGAAAAAGCACGCTTGACATGGAAACATACTATATCGACACAAACGGGGTCAGTCTGCATGTCAAAATGGCGGGACCCGCCGACGGTCAGCCTGTGATTTTGCTGCATGGATTTCCAGAATTTTGGTATGGCTGGAAAGCACAGATCGAATTTTTGGCAAACGCGGGCTACCGTGTGATCGTACCTGATCAGCGCGGTTATAACTTAAGTGACAAGCCCAAAGCGGTCGAAGCGTATCGGATGTATCAACTGGTCGCGGATGTGATTGGCTTGATCGACCATATCGGGCACGATCAGGTTTATCTCGTTGGGCACGATTGGGGCGGCGGCGTCGCATGGGCGACCGCAATTCAGCATCCAGAACGTATCAAGAAGCTGGTGATTTTGAATACACCGCATCCGTCGGTGTTCTTACAACAATTGGGCTCGAATCCGCGACAAGTCTCACGCAGTCTCTATATGGGATTCTTTCAACTGCCGTTCGCGCCCGAAGCCATGTTGATGCTCGGTGATGGCATGGGTGCAGCGAACCTGCTTCAATTCAGCTCGAAACCCGGCACCTTCAGCGACGCCGATATTGCCGAATATATCAAAGCATGGAAACGTCCTGGCGCGATGACAGCCATGCTCAATTGGTATCGCGCCACTGGACGTAAACCGAGCAGCGGCAACCTGTCAAGCGGTGGATCCATCCGCGTTACCATGCCGACGCTGTTGGTGTGGGGGACAAAAGACATCGCACTTGGCTCAGAAATGGCACAGCCCAGCATCGATTTATGCGACGATGGACGTTTGATAACATTCAACGACGCCGGACATTGGATCGCGCACGAAAAGCCAAACGAAGTCAATGCGCTGATGGCAGAATTTCTCCAGTAAAAGCATCCATAGGGCAGGTTTGACATCTGCCCTACGTGACCTGTTTTTACTCGGCGGCGGTCGTAATCGTGAAGCTTATGCCGTCGCCCCGTCCGTAAACCTCTGGAAAGTACGCCTCGCTCGCTGTCGGCGGGATTACGCTGTATGTACCCGGCAGCCCAGCACGGATCGTGTACACAAATTCATACGTACCAGCAGGCAAATACGTCGCGTACATGACCACACGCTCGTCGCGGAACTCGATATTGCTGAAATACCACCAACCCCAGCCCGTATCGAGCGGGTCGTCGCGCTCGATTTCTGGCTGCGTACCGACTTGTGGGCTGGTGTTCAGGCTCGGATCGATGGCATCGGTTCCCGCCGGGATCGGGTCATCGACGATCACGAAGTTGAGATCGGTCGGCGCGATGACCGTCAGGCGCACGCGGATTAAATCGCCGACTTGTGCGGCGTTGATCGGCGTATTGGTGTCGTCATCCGCCAGCGTATAACGGCGCTGCACGGTAATGCCATTGCTCAACGCTTCGACCTGATCGACAGGCAAAAACGCGCGAATATATGCGGTGTAGTACAGCGCACCGCTGCCATCTTCACGCGCAATCGTCAGCGTATTATCCGCCAACAAATCGCTGAATAGAATCGTGCTGTCTACAATCGGGCGCGACGGATCGGCAGGTGCTTCCCCAACAGCAAGTTCGGTCGCGTTTAGTAAAATCGTATACGCATACGTCGGTTGGGCGTCGCCTGTCACCGCTGACCAATCGGTCAGCGCCAGCAGTGACCATGCTGTTTCTTGCGTGGTCTCCCACGTATCGGCGGTGCGCGCGTTCATCAACCAGCGGATCACCTGCGGGATCAAGCCGTTTTCGGGGTGCAGACGTACCAGCGCGTGTAGTACCATTGCCGTGGTGCGCGTATTCGTGTTCCAGTTGTAGGCGTCACGCTGGTCTTCTTCCCAGTGCGCGCCGTTCGCACTGATGATTGCATTGGTCAACAGATCACCGAGCAGTACGTCGGCGCGAGCAGTGTTCCCGTCGATGCGCGCAACTGTAATGGCAAGCAGTGCTTGCGCCCATTGCGCAAGCATAGAGCGATTTTCGTACAGCGTCGCGGTGCGCGCTACATCCGATGCACCAGCTTGTCCCAGCGCGTACAGCACGAATGCCTGACGATTTAACTGCCATTGCGGAACACCAAGACCTGGCACGATGAACTGCGTCGTCAGGTAGTTTTGTGCGTTGACGATCACCGTTTCTTCGACAGCAAATCCTTGCGCACGGGCTTCGATCAACGCGAGCAGCGCATACGCAGTCGTCATCGCATCGCTGCTATCGCGTGGGAACCAGCCCCATCCGCCATCGACTTTCTGCCACGCATACAGGCGCTGCAAGCCGATGCCGATTTCCTGACTGAACTGCTGACGCAGGGTATCGGTCATGGCGGGTAAACCGTTGAGGGCGCGATAAGTGACCACATTGACATAGGTTTGTGTAACAACCTGCTCCACGCCTTGATACGGGGTATTACGAAGCGCCTCCAAACTTTCGAGCGCACTTGTGATCAGCGACGGTTCGACACGCACACGCAGATCACCTTGTACCACCGGCAGCGCTGTCGGCAGTGGGATAGACTCGGTTGCAGCTCCAGCTTCCAGGAGCGCGCCGCCCGTACCGACGGTTTCCGGTACTTCATAGCGATAGACAGGGATGACACGGTTTTCGCCTTGTCCAAGCGCTGGACGGCTGGCATCCTGATAGAGACCATCCTGACTTTGTGTCGTGAAAATCAGTTCAACCGCTTCGACGTTCTCGATGGTGACATTCCAATCGACGCGGAGACTGCCACCCGCCGAGATTGTGCCGCCTTGCGAAGACTCCTCAGTCAATATAAAGCCTGTACCGCTCACATCGACCACGACATCGAGCGGCGCGTCGGTGGTATTGTTGACGATTGCACCGAGCGATACTTGATCCCCAACCACGAAGAAGCGTGGGGTGACCGGACGGATCAAGAGCGGCTTGGTCGAAATCAATTCGTACGTGGTATCCCCAACCAGGGTTAACCCATCGTCGCCAGACGTGACCGCGCGCAAATCGAGCCGCCATGTCGTCAAGTTATCGGGCAGCGTAACATCGAATGCAGCGACGCCGTTCGCGTCGGTGACAAGCGCGGCATTCCAATAGGCTGTATCGACAAAATCCTCTCGAATATCAAAGATGCCGCCTTCGCCGCTGCCACCGCCGCCGCCTTTGATCGTATCCAGCACGGTTTGCGTCAATTGATCCACATTGATCGTCAATGGGGTCGATGTCCGCACGCTTAAATCTTGCTGTCCGTAAAAATACGGCAGAATCCGCGTCGTGTTCGGGTCAACCAACGTCAACACACTCAAATCGGTCAAGCCCGCGCCGATCTCGGCTTGTACGGGCGTGCCTTGATAATCGGTCGCTGTCACGGTGAACGTGACAGTATCGCCAGGACCCGCTTGTTCGACCGACGGTTGAATATCGAGCGTGATCTCTTTTTGCGCGGCATCGACTGCGATTTGAATCATACCGACGCGGAACGCCGCAACCGGGTTGGTCTCATCGACGCCTTTGACGATCACGACACTTACGTACACGTTCGGCGCGTAATCGGGTGTAATCGGCAGTTCGTACACAAACGAGTTGGTATCGAGCGTGATGCGTTCATACGACAGGATAGCGCCGCGCTCGATGCTGACCAGCGCTTCGACCGCCCCTTGAAACGGCGACGCGATCAAAATTTCGGCAGTATCACCAACTTCGTAAGCATCCTGATCCGCGACCAAATCGATGCGCGAACTGTTTTGCTGCCGCCACGCGACAAATTCGTCGCCGCTCACATAAATCAGCGTGGAAGCGGTGATCGCGTTGCCATCGGCGTCTTGTGTGGTCGTCGTCACCTTGTAAATACCCGCGCTCGGTGGCGTAAATGTGTACTGCGCGCGCCCGTTGGCATCGGTGATGACATCACCCTGCGTGATCGGCGTATCTTCGACTTCGGTCGTCCATACGGTACGTCCTTGATCGTCGCGTTCTTGCACGCTCGACCAACGACGGTCAACAACGGTAATATCGACCGCTTGTCCGGCAATCGCATCGCCCGACCAATCAACGGCGACAATATCGACGTTGGTCGGCTGTTGTGCCGTCGCCACATAAAATTCCGGCTTGACGCCGACATAGATCAACCCCTGATGCACAATCACGCTGGTGCGTCCAGCGACGGCTTGTCCACTTTCGTCGGTAATCGTCGCTTCGATACGCCAGTTTTGACTTTGCGCGTCATCTTCGAGCGCCGCCAGAATTTCGATGACGTACTGTCCATTAGCGTCGATCACGCCCGTCCCAGTCGCAATTTCGCCGCCGCCATAGCTGTAAAACGCACTCGATCCGGAGTCGGCATCAAAATCGACGAACGAGTAAGCCCCGTCGTCGCTGGTGAAATAATAGGGCTCGCCGATCACGGTATATTCGACCGTCGCATTTTGCACGACCCCACCGAAGAAATAACGCGCATCGACCGCCGCCCGAATAGTATCGCCTTGCGCGACCTGGTCGGTTTCTGGCGTCAATGTCACCTGAAATTCTGGCGCACGGTACTCCGCGACACGAAATCCGACCGACCCGGTTCTGCCGAAAAACTCGACATCTTCGCCGGGCAGCACTATCGCCAGTTGGTAATAACCGAGCGCAGCATCAGGCGCGAGCGCGAACGTATCGCTAAACGTGCCGTAGGGGGTGAGCGCAAGCGTATTTTCATACACGATGTTGCCCATCTCATCGCTGATACGCACCGGGATCGATTGGACATCCAACGGGGTGTAGCGCACATCGTCACGCAGACGCACCACGCCGCGAAAATGTACGGGCTGGTCAGGACGATAGATTGGGCGATCCGTATACAAATAGGCGCGATACGGCTGCGGGTAATAATTCGTGTTCAAACCGAAGCTGTAGCCTTCGATGCCGTCGGACCACAACGATAAGCCGATGCCGAAAGCGTCGCCTGTATCGACCAGCACTGCGCGTGGCGAGTATAAATCAGGCGTAAAAGGCAGGTCGGTCACGAAAAGTCCGTCAGAGTCAGTTGCGCCCGGTATCGTTTCGACGGGCGGAACCGCGTCATAAACCGTCAGCGACAGATCGGGAATCGATACCCCGGTTTGTACGTCGGTCGCCCATATCAGCAGTTCATCGGTCGCGGTTTTAAGCGTCAGATTGACATTGCCGACGATCAGGAAATGTCCAAGCGGTACGCCACCCATGAAGTCACGCGTTTCTGGTGAACTGGCACGCAGCAAGTACACGCCCGGTTGTAAAGCGCTGCCGTTGGCGTCGGTCACGTCGATGGGTGTTTCGAGCGCGGGCGTTTCGATATCGATGTAATACTCGTTCAAATCGCCTTCCGCAATCCACCCGGTACGCCCATCTTGCAGCGTGATTTGCCACCACAGATAGCCACCCGCGCAGGTTGCGCCGCCTGTGATCGGCAGCACATTGTTGGTGTACAACACTTCTAAAATATCGCCGTCGGGGGGTGTCGCACGCACGCGGATCGCATCGGTGATGACGCGAATCGAGTCACCGATTTGAAGACGCGATTCTGGCGTGCCTTCACACGCGACCGATTCCTGAATGATCGCGCCCAGATTGAGCAGTTCATAACGGCGTTGATTCAAGTCGGTGTTCGATGCAATCGACCAGGTACGCAGCAGACTGTTTGGATCGGGCGCGTAATTATTGACCGGGTCGTAATACAAGTCGCTGGTCATCAACTCGATGAACGCATCAGTCGGCACGCGGTACAATTCCAAGTCGATTTGGCTGACATTGCGGTGCGTCATGAACAGCCGTGTGTCGGGTTTATCAGCGTTATAAAAGCCGATGGCTCCGTTGGTTTGCAGCATGACATCCGGGTCGAAGGCACGTGTTGTATAGCGCACGACGGTTTCGGTCTGGATAGCGTTACCGTAAATATCTTCGATACCCGGTTGAATAGTGATGATGTAATCGGTACTCGGCTCGCTCGTAAATGCCAGCGTATAGCTGTAATTGTAATCGCTGTAATACGTTTCAAAGTCGCGGAACGGTGCGGGATCAATGATTATGCGGTCTTCAATCGTGTCTACGTTCATCGGGGATTGAAAATAGATCGTAAAACCGCTGCTGGGATAGGCGTCTGTTTGTCCATCAAACGGATCGGTCGTTCCGATACCGGGTGCATCGACGGTTGAAAATGAGGTTTCCAGAATCCCTGTCAAGGGCGCGCCCCCGCCCGGTGACGTGACCTGTCCGGTAACAAAGCCGACTGCATAGGTCGTAGCGAGCGCGAGATTGTCGTCTGGCGTAAAACGGAAACCACTCCCGTCATCTGCCCATTCGAACGAACCAGCGACGGTTGCGCTCGTTTGACCCACGGGACGCACATAAAACGCCGCTTCGGCGCCGGCACGATCCACTGCCGACGAAAAATCGATCTGGATCGTTTCTTCCAGGCGCACGCCGATGATACCGTCATTCGGGTTGACCTGAGCGATGCTTGGCGCAGCGGTCGTAAATGACCACGTAAACGGCGACTCAAACGTTGCACCATCGACGGAGGTTAAGCCCGCCGGAACGGTGACGGTGTACGTTTGTCCACCTGCCAAGCCGGATTGAGGACGGAAGGTGTAAATCGACGTATTGACCCATTCGCCTTGACCTTCGACGGGTGGATCAATCGTGATTGGCATCGGCAAGTCGCCCGTTTCTGCCGTGATTACAAGCGGCACGACTGGACGATTGAAGATGACGACGATCAGCGAGTCGGTCGTCAAGCCATCACTGCCGTCAGCGGGCAGCACGCTGCTCACTTGCAAAGCATCCACCAACGACTCTGGCGCAGGCGTCGCCTCCTGAGCCGCCGTCACCGACACCCCTAGTAATAAGCACAGCGCCAACAGCGCGATCCATGCACGGTGCATATGAAGTCCTATTCTCGTGGTTGAATATTCTACTTCTGATTATAGGACGTTTTGGGCGCGCCGTTTATGCCATGTGGCTGATCCTGCTTATAACGTAGGAATATAGGTGACTGGAAGTTGAAAAACTTCTTTGACAAGCTGCCAATGCAGCGCCGCGACTTCGCGGGCGACCGAAAAGATATACGTCATCACAGGCGGATTGACAGTCGGGCTGGTCGTCACATCGATTCCTTCAATACTAAAAATCCATTGCGCGCGTAGCAGATGATACGCATCGCTGACTACGATCACGTTACCCCATCCGTTGGCATTGAGGATATCGCGCGTATAGAGCGCGTTTTCTTCGGTGCTGCGGCTGCGTTCATCCAGATAAATCGCATCTTCTGGGACGCCATTATCGATCAGGACTTCTCGGCACGCCGCCGCTTCGCTGCGCGGTCGCCCCATTGTGACGCCACCCGTACAAATGACGACAGGTGCATAGGCTTGTCCCCAAAGTTCCGCCGCGTGGATCGAACGACGGAGCAGCGCCGGACCCGCCCGCCCGTCCGAGCGCAGCCCTGAGCCTAACACGACGATCACGTCGGCGGGCTGCGCGTAATCAGCTTGTCCGTAAAAGTGGATAAGTGTGACCAAGCCGATACAGACGAGGAGTTCGATCAATAACACAATGAGCAGAAAACGGGTGAGGGTTTTGAGGGGTCGTTTGAAATTCAATGGCGATCCTACAAATATGTGAGCAAATCAGCGCCATTATACTCAGGTGGATAAATAAGAAATGAAAAGGGCGACTGTATAGTCGCCCTTCATTAATTTATTGATTTAGCATTCCGAAAAACCGCACACTTCGCACTTCTTGCAGCCTTCAACGCGCAGCAGCGACATCGTGCCGCACGACGGACACATTTCTGCACCACGCGCATAGCCTTTTACTGAGCTAATCGCGCGTCCATTGCCGTTGGGTTCATGTTCGTCGTGCGCATGACCGTTGCTCAACGTTGGCGCAGTCACCGATGGCACATCGAATGATTCAATGGGCACATCAAACGTTTGCGCGAACATGCTCAACTGCTCGATACGGTCTTGCGGGAAATACTGATCCATCAGCGCACCTGCGAGCGCATCGGGCAGCGACGTGACACGTTTCGGTCCCATCCCAATTGAACGCGAGCCGCCGATCCCTTGCAGTTGATCGATGACCAACTTGAGCATTTGCAGACGATTTTGCGGCGCGGTCGTACGAAGTTGCAAACTGATCATACGTCCCAAGCCTTCGGCGTCGGCTTGCAAATCGCTGCCTGCCTTGCCCGGCGCGGTGATGAACACCTCGAATGGATAGCCATTTTCGTCACTGTTCATGGTCACGTATGCCGTGCCATATGGCGTCTTGCACACGACCGTCACACCATTGAGTTTGTTCGGGCGCGGATACACATAGTGCGGCGTGGCAACCTGTGTGATTTCGGCTGTTTCGCTTACGACGGCTTCGGCTTTTGGCAGGTCTTTCTTGAGCATCAAGACCTGTTCGTCACGGCTGCCGTCGCGGTAAACCGTGCCGCCCTTGCAGCCCAGTTCGTACATGTATTCGTACAATTCGCGTGTCTGATCGATGGTGTAGCTGTTGGGCAAATTCGCCGTTTTGCTGATGCTTGAATCGACCCATCGCTGGATCGCCGCCTGCACTTTGACATGCTCGGTCGGGCTTAAATCCATCGCCGTGATAAAGTATTCGGGTAGTTCCGTTTCGCCTGGATGCGCGTCGTACCATTCCTTGACGAGCGGGACTTGTTCCTCGTGCAAACCAAGACGGCTCTTGCGATAGTACACCCACGAGAAGAACGGCTCGATTCCAGTAGAAGTGTTCACCATGGTTCCGGTCGTATTGTGCGAAACGAAACCGTTGGCGATATAGGTGTGGTTATCTGGCACAGACAAATCGTAGGTATGCGACTCGCCATCTTCAATGCTGACAATCTGGTCAAGAAACATATCCATCGACACCAGTTCACCCAAACGACTGTTCATCATCTGCGGATGAGTCGTGGTCATTTCTTTTACGAACTGCTGCGTCAACGCACCATTGCTCACCAACCCCGTGATACGTTGGCGGGTGTCATTGTTCAACCCTTGCGATGTCGCGTAAAAGTTTTGCAGAAGTGGTATGTTATCGATGCTATCGCCACGATCCGAGATCGCACCGATTTGTGCAGCTTTGGCGCGCTTGCGCTCGCTGATGAAACCGATTTGTTCGACAAATTTGACGACTTCACGACGATTCAATAAGCGCAGTTCATAAATCGGGCGGTCGCCATAGCGGTTTTCTTGTTCTGGCATGGTTCGCAGCGTTGCGACGATGCCCAAGCCTAGCAGTGCAATTTGCATCTGCTTGACCAGCGTTTGCGACGTGCTGACATATGTCACCGTCCCACGAGAGATGCTGCCATCCGTCTCGAACAAACCGCGTAAGAATGGCGCAACAATCAAACGTCCACCTTGCAGCACCTTGGCAGGAATGAATGCGCCAGCCGCGCCTTCGCCATGATTACCACTTGGCTTAAGCATTCCGTTTGCTTCTAAGAAGCGGCGAATGTAGTAACCTGTCAAATTGACTGTTGAGCAACCGACACGCTTTTCAATACTCACATGACGATCACCCCAGATCGAACGGAGTAGCGACGGAATATAGTCAAGCAAATCGGCGTCTTTGTCTGCGACAACGATATGCATTCCGCCGCGTTTTTTGGTATACCCATCCCCCATATACAAACCGAGCATTTCGGCAAATTCTGGCGTCAGCCTGGTTGGGAGTTGGCTTAATGCGCGGTTACCTTGCGATACAGGTGTTAGGTCGACAATATCGCCATCGCCAAGCGTATTTTTCTTCATGACTACCGTATCGCCAGCTTGCACTTCATCCATGCGCCGCCATACGTAGTCACCCGTCGCATCGATTACACGAATGCGGTGATTATGCGTCGCAGTGATGCTAAATCCGCGTTTGGTCGTGATTTTCTTGACCGCCGCAAATCCATTGATGAAGAAATGCGATGTTTTACGCAATCCAACATCGGTATGCACATCACGTGTCATAATCTGCCACTGCATTCCATTGACATTACCCATCGCCCCAATCGCTTGCATCCCTGTGCTGGTACTGATCAGCGTATCCGGTGCAACGCAGCCGGTCGGTGCTTGCGTCAAGAGCGTGACATTCCGAATACCCTGCTCACGAATTTTCGTGCGTACATCGTCCGGCATTGTCTGCATAAAACCGCTTTGCAGAAACTTTTCCGCGTCGAACATCGGGAATGCGCCTTTTTCGGACGCGAGTTCTGCTGATGTTTCATACGACGCCCGCGCGATTAGCGAGTACAGTTTGTCGATGAACGCAACCGACTCGTCGCTGCCGTAGCGGATACCAAGCTTGATCATGAGTTCTGCCAAGCCCATGTTATTCAGCCCAACACGGCGTTCGCCGAGCTGCTGATTGGCGTTTTCCTCGAAGAAATACGGCGTCGAGTCGATCACATCATCCAAGAAGCGTGTCGCATAACGCACAGCCCGATCCAAGTCATCCCACTTCACATCTTGGTTGGCATCGTCGTAGAATTTGGCGAGATTGATCGCGCCAAGATTACAAACCGCCCATGCTGAAAGTGATTGCTCGCCGCATGGATTAGTAGCGATCAATATACCATTACTATAATATGAGCTATTGCTCATCTTATTGGCGCGTTCGCGGAACCACACCCCCGGTTCGGCGCTTGCCCACGCACTTTCGATGAGCGCGTTCCAAATATCGCGCGCTTTGACCGTCTTATAGGTGATGACCGGATAGCCCTTGCTTTGCCACAGTTCAAGCTGACCATCCCATTCGGCGTCATACGCTTCGTGATGGGAGTCAGGGAACACCAAATCCCAATCGGCATCCGCTTTGACCGCATCCATGAAGCGATCCGAGATGCCGACGCTAATGTTAGCGTTGGTGATTTTTCCGGCGGTGCGCTTGCTGTTGATAAAGTCGTAGATGTCTGGATGCCAGTCGTTGAGGATAAGCATCAAAGCGCCTCTTCGACTCCCGCCTTGCTCAATCAACCCGGTGACGAAGCTGTACAGCGCCCCCCACGAGACCGACCCGCTCGACCGACCGTTGACGCCTTTGACATAGGCATGGCGCGGACGCAAACTGCTGATGTTGATGCCGACGCCACCGCCGCGCGACATGATCTCGGTCATTTGGCGCAGGGTTTCGATGATACCGCCGCGCGAGTCACGGGGGGATGGTACAACATAGCAGTTATAATATGTTAATAATTGGTCTGTGCCAGCCGCCGCCAAAATCCGTCCTGCTGGGACGAACTTGAAGTCATCCAAGAGCCAGCGAAATTTCTCCGCCCATTCCGCGCGCAGTTCGTCGCTCGCTTCAATTTGTGCGATCCCGTGTGCGACGCGATCCATCATTTGCGCTGGGTCGGTTTCTAAAGGTTTATCGACATTTTCAATGTCGCGTGTGACAACTTCGCCATCCAGCAGTTCTATCGTTATCTGCTGTCCATTGATCTGCGTAATCTTGCCGATTTCACGCTGCCCGGTCGTGCCGTTGACGACTACGATAACCGTATCACCAATCGTCAGGGTGGTGCGATTCATATCTTTCTGGGCATAGCGATCCAGAAAAATCTTATAACCCAACTCGTGAAGTGCATTTTTTGTTGCTTTGATTTGAACCATGCTGTAACCTCTCGAACGGACGAAAACACTCAAAGAGTCGTACAAAGAAATAAAAGCCATCGCGTGCGACGTATTGGCGCAAGCGGTTCGTTAACAGCCGACTTTTTTCCCAAACTGGGGCATTGAATAGAGGAAAACCGTTCGTTTTTCGTAAAGATAAGTTAACACAACGCGATGTTTTTGTCCACTAGAACATAGGTTCAAATCGGTTAGAATTGCGTTCGTTTATATAACATCTTTCCCACATTTTCCGCATCAACCCACATTGTCTCTAAAACAAAAACGGGGACTCGAAAGTCCCCGTTTCAAGTCGTAAATCCATGTCTGTTTAACGGCGACCTTTATCGCGGTTTCGCAAAAAGGTCGGAATATCCATATTTTCTTCTTCGTACACGCGCGATGTGAAATTTTCATTCCCGTTCGGCGCGGGTGCAGGTTGGCGCTGCGGCTGCGGTGCAGGCGGCGTCTGGTGCTGCGGTTCTGGTGCGGCAGGTGCGGGTTGCTGCGGTGCAGCAGGCACTTGATACTGCGGCATCTGACGTGCAGGCTGTTGGGTTTGCGCCGGGCGCTGTGCTTGCGCGGTCGGGCGATAACTGACTTGTTGATCCAGTTTGCGTTGTACGCGGCTGGTCTCAAAACCGGTGGCGATGACGGTGATACGGATTTCGTCACCCATCGATTCGTCGATTTGAGCGCCGAAGATCAAATTGACTTCGGGGTGCGCACTTTCTTTAACAATCGCCGCCGCTTCATTGACTTCAAACAGACTCAAATCGGGTCCACCCGTGATGTTGAACAGAATGCCGCGTGCGCCGTCGATGGTAACATCGAGTAAGCTGCTGCTAATCGCGGCTTCTGCCGCACGCCGCGCGCGATCGTCGCCTTCAGCACGACCCACTGCCATCAATGCCGCGCCGCCTTCGCTCATAATCGTCTTTACGTCGGCAAAGTCGAGGTTGATGAGCGCTGGTACGGTGATCAATTCGCTGATGCCCTGAATACCTTGACGTAACACATCGTCTGCCAGCGAAAATGTTTGCTGGAGGTTCATGTGCTTGGTAGCGATTTGCAGCAACCGATCATTAGGAATTACGATCAGCGTATCGACCTGGCTTTTGAGGGCTTCGATGCCCGCATCAGCCGATTGATGACGCCTTGTGCCTTCAAACGTGAATGGACGGGTGACAACGCCAATGGTCAGAGCACCCAATTCCTTAGCGATCTGCGCCACGACCGGACTAGCGCCCGTACCCGTGCCGCCACCCATGCCACACGCGATGAATACCATATCCGCGCCGCGCAGCACTTCGTACAGTTCATCCGCGCTTTCTTCGGCGGCTTTGCGACCAACTTCTGGGTTGCCACCCGCGCCTAAACCGCGCGTCAGTTTATCACCAATACGAATGCGCGTTTTCGCTTTTGCTAGGTTGAGCGCCTGATTATCCGTATTGATAGCGATAAACTCGACGCCGCCCAATCCTTCGCTGACCATACGGTTGACGGCGTTCGTACCACCACCGCCTACCCCTACTACTTTGATTGTGGCGAAATTTTCGCCCGGTGTGAGCATATCCATGAAATGCGACCCTTCCCGTCAATGCCCGAATGTTACATAAGCGTTAGATGAAGGTCAATTGTAATACGTTCGCCGCCGCGCGCAACTATTACCAAAGTCTGTGGTGCAGTTTAGCCTGTTCTACCTGCGATCAAGCTCATCGTTCGCCGTCATCCGGCAGCAGTCGCTTGAATAAGCCGCTTAAAAAGCTGGTCACTTTTGCAGGTGAACCACCGCCGTTCGTCGCGGGCTGTGCTGTCGCTACCGCGTCCATTTGCAGCCCCAGACGCAGCAAACCGACGCTGGTACTATACGATGGATTACGCAATAAATCTGCCATCCCTGTCAGCCGCTCGGGTTTTGCGACACGGACTGGCATCCCGAGTATATCTTCTGCCAGTTCACGCAGACCGGGCAACTGCGCGCATCCACCCGTCAAAACCATACCCGCGCGCAGCAATCCATCATACCCCGACCGTTTTATCTCGCTGTGAATCATTTCGACCAGTTCTTCGACGCGCGACTCGATCACCATCGCCAGATCACTGCGATGAAATTCTTGGGGCAAACCTTCACCAAAGGGCTGTACAAGAAACGTCTCCGCCGCATCGACTTCGCGTTCGATGGCATGCCCATGTTCGAGCTTGACGGCTTCCGCCACATCGAACGGGACATGCAGCAGATGCGTAATGTCGTTGGTGATCATATCACCGCCGACACTGATCACGCCGCTGTGCCACACCGTACCTTCAATGAAAATCGCCAGGTCGGTCGTGCCGCCGCCAATATCGACGAGCACACAGCCCATCTCGCGTTCCTGCGTGTTCAGCACCGCGTCACCACTCGCCAATGGATTGAGGATGAAGCGGTCAGGGTAAACCCCCGCCGCCTGCACGGCTTGTTCGAGATTGGCAACGCTTGTCGATGACGCCGTGATGATGTGCGCTTCAACTTCGAGGCGAAATCCATGCATTCCAATTGGCGAGCGCACGCTGCCTTGTTCGTCGATAGAATAGCGGCGCGGAATCACATGCAGCACTTCGCGGTTGTGCGGAATTGCAATCGCGCGCGCTTGATCGATCACTTTGTCCAAATCTTCAGCGCGCACCCCGCGATTTCCGACCAAGCCAATCGTGCCACGACTGTTGATCGACGCGATATGATTGCCCGCTACACTGATGAAAGCGCGCTCGATTTGATACCCGCTCGTCTTTTCGGCTTTATGCACCGACGCCGCAATCGCGTTTGAAAGCAGGTGAATATCGTTCACCACACCCTTTTTCATGCCACGTGCGGGTTCTAAGCCAACGCCGACGACAAAAATATCGTCAGCGCGCACTTCGCCCACAATCGTACAGACTTTCGTCGTACCGATGTCAATTCCAACTACCAGATCGTTCATAGACCGTCGCTTCGCCTGCGTTTCAATCTGTTCACCGCCCCAACGCGGTGTAATAAGGCGCGTCCGGGTTAATAACGTTGATCACACGCGCCTGAATGCCGCGCATTTGTAAATCATCGACAATCGCATTGTATATCAAAATTTTTTCTGGCATATCCGCGCCATCGCCAAACCACGCCTCCCACCCGCGCGAGTCGGTGTAGCCTAACCCGGTCGCCGGTAAATAGCGCAACTGTGTGATCGTTGGCAGCAACGCGCGCATTTGCAGCGCACCATTGACAATTTGTGGGTCGATGGGCTGCGTAAGCAAGTCGTCGACTTCCGCTACAACCACGAGCAGATCGTCGCGTAGACCGCGCTGCTGCATCGCGCGCCCTTGCAGATCAAGCCAGGTCGCGGTTTCGCCTTGCTGCCACAACAGCGCTGGCTCACGTTCCTGGATCAAGACTTGCACCATCGGCTCGTTCCAGCTCACATAAACCTGTGCATCGGCAATCGTCGGCGATGAGAGCAAATTGCGCCGGACTTCCACCGGGTCAATCCAAAACAGATGTGTATCCGCAATGCCCGTCAGTTCATAGACTTCATCGACGGTCATAACTTCCAGCCCGCCCGCCGCGATGCGATGCACATAAAAACTATCTGAGATGAAAAAAATCACTATCAGCACGAGCAGACATGCTACGACAAACCCGCTCACGTAGCGCCAACGGATGAACGCACGCCCTTCGACATGTTCTGTCGGGCGATCGGCACGCTTCTTCGATGCATTGGCGCCACGATACACGGCAGGTTGACGCGTCCTGCGCGGTTCCGGGCGGCGCGATTCAGTTCGATCAGGTTGGCGCAGGCGTGAGGTCATAAGTCCGTTTCAAAACATTGGAAGGGCGAGAGTGCGATCCGCCCGAACCTGGTCATGTTCGATACGGGCAATCATAACATGAAGCACTTGCGCGTTGCGATGGGCGGTTGCATTCCTACCAATCTCCAACCCATTCGATCTCTGCTTCTAACACGACGCCTGTTTTTTCCGCGACGATGCCGCGCACATGACGGATCAGCGCGTCATAATCGGTCGCGGTTGCCTGCCTGACATCGGTATTGATGAAAAAATTGGCATGGACAGGCGATACGCGCACACCGCCTATCGTATAGCCTTTCAAGCCGCACAGTTCGATCAAACGTCCGGCGTAATCACCCGATGGATTTTTGAAAATGCTGCCCAAACTTGCGCCTGACGGCTGGGTGCGCTTGCGATACACGATATGCTCATCCATGCGCGCCTGTATCGCGGCGGGGTCATCGAGCGTAAACATCAATTCGGCAGAGCGCACCAAAAAACGCCTGTCGGCGCGCTGTTTTAAGCTGGACGTTCGATATTCATAAGCGAGTTGGTCACGATTCAGCGTGACAAGTCCGTGTTCGGCGTCCATCACGTGTACCGCGTGTACATTCGCCGCCATATCACTTTTGTGCGCCCCCGCGTTGTTCACCACCGCGCCGCCCACTGTACCCGGCACGCTTACCGCCCATTCAAAACCGCTCAGCCCCCGCGCCGCCAGCTTGTGCGCCAGCACTGTCAGCGACATACCAGCAGAAACGGTGATCTTTTCACCTTCGATATGCAAATCGTTGACTTTATCGATCACAACCAAGCCGCGCACGCCCCGATCACTGACCAGCACATTCGCACCGCCGCCCAAAATCCGCACGGGCATCGCTTCACGCCACGCCGTCGTGACGACCATCATCAAATCATTTGTGTCGCCGCGCGCGTTATACAGCCAATCGGCGCTGCCGCCCAAGCGCGCCGCCGTATATTTCGCCATTGGCTCATCTTTGAGCAGTGTCACGTTGGGTAAAATCTGTGCAAGGTCGATCATGCAGGCTTCTTTACAGACATAGCTTATGGATGCTTAGCGCAATTGGGCGGCTAAAAATAAAGTTCCCACGTCGGGCGCATCACCCGCGCTCATGATGATGATGATGGCAGGCGCGCCGACCGTCTCGATCAAAAAATCGGCGGCGGCGTCCAGCGTAGACGCATAGTGTACGCTGGGGTGATTATCTGATAACGCCGCCACAAAACGCACCGATGTAACATCCGCAATGGGTCCTTCGCGCGCCGCGTAAATCTCTGTCACCACGACATGATCAGCATCCACAAACGCTGTCAGGTAATCACCCCATAAGGCTTTTGTACGGCTGAACGTATGCGGCTGCCACACCGACCACACTGGACGTTCTGGATAACGCGCTTTCGCCGCCGCCAAGGTCGCACGGATCGCGGTCGGGTGATGCGCGTAATCGTTGATCACGAGTACGCCAGCACGTTCACCCATCACTTCAAAGCGCCGCGCCGCGCCGTTAAAGCTCGCCAGAGAATCGGTTGCGCCTTCCAGCGTAAAACGTTTTTGTCCGGTTTCAAACCATGACAGCACAAACATCACCTGCAGCGCGCCAAGCGCATTGAGCACATTGTGCGCGCCAGGTCGGTTGATGCGTGCGACAAGCGGTGTCTCCGCCAAACCAAACACAGTTTCATCGCCTTCAAAATGGATATTCGCCGCGCTTTTCAACCCATACGTTTGTAATCCAAGCGCTGATGCTTCCACGCGCGCACGCAAAGCCTGAACCCCTGGATCATCATCACATAGAATAGTGCAGCAATTGCCAATTGATGAATGCGTGACAAACCGTTCGAACGACGCCATCATATCATCGGGCGTCTTGAAAAAATCGGGGTGATCCCATTCGATATTGGTGATCACCGCCAGATCGTAGCGCAAACCGTGAAACATATTGTCATATTCATCGGCTTCGATGACGAAAAACTCGCCGCCGCCCGCGTCCGCATTGGTATTGGTGGTACTCAACACCCCGCCGATGATGTATCCCGGCTGCAACCCGCATGTGATCATCATGTGCGCGATCATGCTGGTCGTCGTCGTCTTGCCGTGTGTCCCGGCGACCGCAATCACAAATGGCATCTGCTCCAGCCCCGCGCCGATCACATCCATGATGATGTCAGCACGTTTATAAACCGGAATATTTTGTGCCCGTGCCGCGTCGATTTCCGTGTTATCCGTGCTGATTGCCGATGAGACGATCACGACATTTGCACCATCGATATTGCCCGCTTCGTGACCAATCTGAATGATCGCACCGTCCGCGCTCAAACGCTCGGTTAGCACGTTTGCGATGCGGTCAGAGCCAGACACGTGAAATCCACGTTGCAGGAGTATACGTGCCATCGCGGATAACCCGACGCCGCCAATACCGACAAAATGTACACGCATTGACTCGTTTAATTTATTTCTTAATATTTTCATCGTGAGTAATCTTCAGGTTTTTTATCGAAGGCAGTCGGTATTGGGGCGGCAGCGCTGCCGCCCGTATTCAGAATCAGTGAATCACGAAACCTTGTTTTTGCCCTCACCCTAAATCCCTCTCCCTCAGGGCGAGGGACTTCAAAAGCGTGCTTTTCTCCCCTTCACCCTCAGGGAGAAGGACTTCCCCTACCGCGACGATTTTTCACCCCCTTGCCCTGAGCGAGAAGGGCAGGGGGTGAGGGCTGAAAACGAGGGCTTGCGTAAGGTGAATGGTTAAATCAGAACCAGCACAATCACAAACAAAATAATGACCGCGACTGCCAGCAAATCGCCTGTACCGCCACCTAACAAGACCAGCGGCAGCAAATTACGCGCCTGGTCACTCGGTGAACCGGGCGAGGGAGCGATGATATACGGCGCGAACGGATATTCATTGATATCCATGAAATACCACAGCGACCCCCAGATCAGGTAGCCGTTGACGAAGCCGACGATGCCACCCAGAATACCTTCTTGTAGACGGTCGCGTCCTTCACGTGCACGGCGCACATCATCGCCCATGATCGCGCGCTGCTGATAAGCAAAATACACGATTACAATAAAAATCAGCGCTTGTACAAAAAAGACTTGATCGCGGTTAACACCCGCCAAAAGCGTACCACGCAGCAGCGCATCGAATTGATACAGCGCGAACAGACCCAGCACAATCCCGGCGGTCGAGATCAATTCTTTGTTCCAGCCGCGCAAAAAGCCGATGAGCCCGAAGAAAACCGCCATGAGTACCATGACAGCAGATAGTTGGATCATGCTTGTTCCCCTGAAAGGCGTAGAAGTTCCCGCGCAACATTCCACGCGCCGTCCGACGGCATTTCGTCCCCATCGGGCGCGTGTTGGGTCGCCAATTCCTGACTTGCCGCCCGCATCGATTGTAACCGGATTGGCTCATCGATCAACAAGGTGCGTAACAATGCCATTAACTCGGTCGGCATGGCTTCATCGCGCAGCACAATCGCCGCGCCATGCGCCGCCAGATAATCGGCGTTGACCTTTTGATAGCGCCACGCATGTGGATACGGCACCAGTACCGACGGCAGCCCAAACAATGGAAATTCACCGAGTACGCTGGCACCGCTTCGACTCAGCACCAGGTCGGCGCAGGCAAACGCGAGCGCCATCTCGTCATACAAATACGCATATGCATGATAATGGGTTGTCAAATCAGGATACTGCGTCGTCAGCGCGTCACGCGCATTCGCATCCTGTTCCCAATCCAGCGTCCCAGTCACATGGATGACCTGGATGGGATGCGCGAGCAAATCAGGCAAAAGCGCCATGAGCGCCTGATTGATCGAGCGCGCGCCGCGACTGCCGCCGAATACCAGCAGTGTTTTGCGTGATGGATCAAGCCCAAAATGTGCGACTCCGCGTGCGCGTCCGTCACCCTGTGCAGCGTCGATCATGCCACGCCGCACCGGATAGCCTGTCAAAACCGTTTGTCCACGCGCAAAATACGGCTCGCTCTCATGTGCGGTAATCGCGACACGGTTAGCGATATGACGCAGCACCCTGATGGTTAAACCCGGCTCGATATCGGGCAAATAGATCATACTTGGCACGCCAAAGACACGCCCTGCCAACGCGACAGGCAGCCCAACCCATCCGCCCGTCAATAGCAGCGCCGATGGCTTGCGCCGACGCATTAAGCTGATCGCCTGAAACGTGCCAATGACCACTTGCACGAGACTAACGATGGCTGCTGGCAGCGAAACGCCATGCAACGGACCTGAACGAACTTCGTCATAATGTTCAAATGGGAGATGGGCGGCTTCGACCAGTGGACGCGCAAAATCTCCTACGCCGCCGACAAACGTCAGCGCGACATCAGCGCGACGCGCGAGCATCGCCTCAGCGACCGCCAGGGCCGGATAAACGTGACCACCGGTTCCCCCAGCCGCGATCATAATTCGCACTCACGTTTCTCCCTTCAGGCGCATTCGTTCTGGCAGTCATGCGCGAAATACTCAGTAACAACCCCGCACCCGCCATGACCACAACCAGCGACGAGCCGCCGAAGCTCAGGAACGGCAGCGAAATACCTGTCGATGGGATCAGGTTGAGCATCGTTGAAATATTTAAGAGCGCTTTGGTGGCGATCCACAGTGTGATCCCACTTGCCAGCAGCGAGCCAAACATATCCGGCGATCGTCGCGCCACCTGCAAGCCGCGAACCACAAGTACGACATAAAGCAAAACGACGAACGACGCACCGACTACACCCAATTCTTCTCCGATGACGGCGAAGATGCTGTCAGTATGCGGCGCGGGCAAAAAGCCGAATTTTTGCAGTCCTTGTCCGAGACCGCGCCCAAACCAACCCCCGTTCAAGAAGGCGATGATCGCTTGCTGTGCGTGATAATTTGTCTCGGTCAGGTCGGTCAAACTGGCGACAAACGTATCGATACGGCTGTTGGTGTAAGCCAGGCGCTGGCTAAAAATCACGGCACCTGCGATCGCAATCGCGCCGAGCGTTGCCAGTTGGGTCAGGTTTGCGCCTGCTAAAAAGAACATGACGCCGCACACGAGAACAATTGTTGCTGCCGTGCTCAAGTCGGGTTGCAGCGCGACCAATACGACGACGATCCCCATCAACACCATGAACGGGATCAAACCGAATGTGAAGCTGCTCACTTTTGTCCGCTTTGATCCAAGCCATGCTGCCATGTAGATGACCATCGCCAGTTCCGCAAATTCACCCGGTTGATACGACCCTTGAAAGAAAGCGCGCCGCGCGTTAAACGTATCGTCACCGAAGATCAACACGGCGACCAGACTTCCAATCGTACCGAGCAGCAAGATAACCGCGAAGCGTTTGAGCAGCCGATAATCGATCAATGTCATGACCACGAAGGCAGCAATGGCGATCACGACGTTACGCACGTGTTGCATAAAGATTACAGTCGGAGCACCGAACTCCTGATAGCTCCAGTCGAAAGTCGCGCTGTACACCATCATGGAACCGATGGCGACGAGCAAAACGACAACGACCAGAATGTAGCGGTCGATCATTGAAAGAAGTTCACGACGCGAGGCAGTACGATCCGGCACGAGATCGGGCGTTGCCGTGCGCATCCCGCCGCGAATGATCGGCTGCGAGCGTACGCCGACAGGTAAATCGAACTCGGCGTCGGTGAATTGTGGCGCTGCTGATTGATCCGCCATCGTTTGAACCTTCATTCACAAATTTTGTCACAGTATAGCGCAAATCCTGCCACGCCACACGATGACTACGGTCAGGGTCCAGGGCAATCGCATCAAAATTTCTGGGAGTTCATTAAGCGTCAAGAATGCTCGTAGGGGAGGGGCGATGTCTCCTCCCGCTATAAAAAGCACGGGCGACCACACGGGGGTGCCCCTACACGCCCGCTCTGACCTCGATACAACTATCCGCTGATTTTGATGCGTTTGCCGTCACGGTCAAGTAAATGCACCCGTACCACCGTCATAGCACCTGCCCCCACTCGATGGGGGTCTGCATCCACCGTTGCAGCGTTCGACAACTACCCCCCGGCTTCTGTCCAGCGCGACAGTCCCAACGTCGTCACTCGTCCCGACATGCACAGCATCGCTGCGACCATGTGCCGTAGTTGGCGTAACGTCGTCGGCGAGAGGGAGGATACAAGGCAGTGCGTGAGTGCTATAATTTCGCTCATGGGTTTTCTGGTCGTGTGGTGTTGTGAGAGATTCCACTTTACCTGAAAACCCTACTTCTTTATGCCCCCTTTTTGGCACAGGTATTGATCACCAAAACACATCAGCTAATCACAGGCGGGCGCGGCAGATACAACTCCTGCCCCACGAATAAATCGTTCGGGTCGGCTAGACAGTTCGCTTGTGTGATCTCGGCGATGCTGCTGTCGGTTTGCGACGCCAGCAATCCCATCGAGTCACCGACCTCGATAACATAGCGTACCCACCCTTCAGGGATGATGCACAGCTCGCCATTTTCACCTGTGACGACAATCGGCGTCACATCAGGACGCGGGGTTTCTTGTGGGCGCGGCGGAGTCGTCGGCTGTGGCGTCGGCGTCGGGCGCGCCGTCGTCAAATTGCACGCGCTGACCAACAGCGCGAGTAAGCACACGAGTAGGGCAAATCGTTTTGTGTTCATACCCCTATTTAATCATAGATTGCGTTGCGCGCGCCAGTCACTTGGGTAAAAACTCATCACATTCCCTTGCGACTTTCTTTTCTGCTTTGCGCCTTTGTTTTTCCTCATTCCGGCTTTTCTCCCTCCGGCGGCTCGGTATGAATCGTCACGCGCGTCACCACCGGGTAATTCGCTTTGATCGTCGTCTCTGCCTCCTCCGCCAGCCGATGCGCCTCCTGTACCGTCGTCGCTTGATCCAGCCCGACATGCAGTGTCAGCGCGCAGCCGTCCACCGTTTGTATCGCGTGTAATTCATGCCACGCCGCTTCGGGATACAGCCTCGTCAGCAAGCGGATCACGCGCGCGGATAAATCATCGGCGGCAGGCGCGGACGTATCCTCGATTTGTATCCCCGCGCGCGGCTCGATATGCGTGATCACATCGTGCACATCTGGCAGCACTGAACGGACTTGGACTTCTAAAGCCGTTACTTGCGCGTGCGCTTCCGCCAATGTTTGATTGGGCGGTACTTCGACATGCATCTCCATAATTTTCCCGTCGCTTGTCTCGCGCACGATCACCTCATGCGTCGAAAGTCCGAGCGCGTCGGCTTGCGCCCGTGCTGCCAGCGCATAATCGGGTGCAGCAGCATCTTCTGGCGGCGCGAAATGCACCTCTATCTCTTGCACGCCATGCAGTTCCGCTGCCAGTCGTTCGCGGATTACGCCCGCCAGCACTGCCGCATGTCCAGCAGTCATTTCTGGCGGTACTTGCACGTCGATATCGATAAATGCTGCGTCCGCCGTCCCGCGCGAACGCGCTCGAATCACGCGCTCGATCCCTGGCGTTTTTGCTGCCAGTGCCGCCAGTTGCGCCGGGTCGTAGGGCGCGGTATCGACCAGTACCCCGCCCGTTTGCTGGATGACGCTCCACGCCGCGCGCGCGATCAAGACGACGATGATCAACGCCGCCAATGGGTCAGCCCACGAGAACCCCGCCGCCGTCAGCCCCATGCTGATCAGCACCGAAATCGTCACCAACACATCCGCGCGTGTATTCGCTGCATCTGCGATCAACAGTTCGCTTTTCAGCCGCTCCCCTTCGCGCCGTTCAACGGTGCTGACGACCAGATTGACGATGAGCGTCGCGACCAGGACGCCGAACACCAGCGGCGTTACGGTTACGGGCTGTGGACTTGTCAACCGTTCGATGGCGCTGCTCACGATCTCCCACGCCGTCACCAACAGCAGTATCCCGACGCCGAGCGCCGCCAGCGTTTCGTATCGGCGGTGTCCATACGGATGATCGGCGTCAGCAGGTTTGGCGGCGATGCGGTTGGCGACAAGCGCGATCACATTGGCGGATCCATCCATCAACGAATGAAAGCCATCGGCGGTGATCGCTACCGCCCCGGTCGTCGCGCCAATCGCAATCTTGCCAACCGCAACGATCACGTTCAGCACCAATGTCACCCACAACACACGGCGCACACGCGCACGATTTGCCTCTTGTGTCATCGACTGCCCCACTCTCGTTTTACTCACTTAGTCACCTTACGCAAGCCCCTCATTTTCAGCCCTCACCCCCTGCCCCTCTTCCTCAGGGCGAGGGGTGAAAAACCGTCGCGGTAGGGGAAGTCCTTCTCCCTGAGGGAGAAGGATTTAGGATGAGGGCAATCTGCGTGAGGTGAGTTACTTACTAATTATCACGAGCGAGTAATTTTTCTTCCTGTAGGAAGTATTTGGAAGTATGTCACACTGCCGCCTTTGCATCTTAGGGTGCGTCACCCCGTTTCGACAACCGTGATCTCTTATGTTCGGCGCGTCGAAACTAAACGCACACTCCCGATGTCTATCTACTCTAGGCTATACTTTGCGTCAGTCTGCACAGGAAATCCGGTTATGGATGCGTTTCAGTTCGTCCCGTTTCTACTCGTTGGTTTCGCCGCGTCGCTCGGTTTAACGCCGATCTCGCGTGTTATCGCCATCCGTTTGGGCATCGTCGATAAACCGAATGCGCAGCGCAAAATCCACGTTCAAGCCACCCCGCTTATGGGCGGTCTGGCGATCTACGCCGCACTCGTCATCTCATTGGTCTTATTCAGCCCACCCCAGCACATCGTCGAACTCGCCGCGGTATTGAGCGGCGCGGGCGTACTTGCCGTCGTCGGTTTGGCAGATGACCGCTACAATTTGGGTATCGGCGTGCGCCTGGTCGCGCAAACTGTTGCGGCACTGGTCTTGATCGCGGCTGGCATTCATATCCGGCTGCTCGGCGTGCCGCTGTTTGATTATGCACTGACACTGTTATGGGTCGTCGGCTTGACCAACGCCATGAACTTCATCGACAACATGGATGGCTTAGCCGCCGGACTTGCCGGCATCGCCGCGTTATGCTTTACGCTGCTCGCGTTCAACGAAAACCTGTCGCTCGTCAGTTCGCTGGCAGCAGCATTGGCGGGCAGCGCAGTCGGCTTCCTGATTTACAACTTCAACCCCGCCAGCACGTTCATGGGCGATATGGGCGCGCTCGTATTAGGCTTTATCCTGGCGGTCTTGGGCATCAAACTGGAGTTTGGCGCGACGCCGCTCAACATCTCGTGGATGGTGCCGATTCTGGTGTTGGGCGTCCCGCTCACCGATATCGCGCTGGTCGTGTTCACGCGCTTGCGCGAAGGACGGTCGCCGTTTCAGGGTGGCAAAGACCACACCTCGCATCGCTTGATGAGCATGGGGCTTAATCAGCGCCAAACCTTGTATGTCTTATACGGTATTGCGATCCTTTTTAGTGGGATCGCCTTTTTAGTCAGTACACTAGAGACAAACATGGCGTTCGCTGTCGGGCTGGTCGGTTTGAGCAGTATGGCGGCGCTGTTTATTTTTATGGTGTGGGCACGCGGCAAATATCAAACGCAGATTGCACCTCAACGCGGTATTACACCGCAGTAAAGCCTACGAACAGCATGACACCACACACTTACGTCGTAACAGGTGGCGCAGGATTTATCGGGTCACATCTGGTCGAACGTCTTGTCCAGGATGGGCAGCGCGTGCGTGTGGTCGATAACTTGATCACGGGCAAAAAGACCAATCTCGCGCATCTGCCTGCCGACTCGTATGAATTTTTCGACGCCAGCATTACCGACTTAACGGCATTGCGCGAGATTTTTCGTGGCGTTGATTATGTACTGCATCAAGCCGCGCTGCCCAGTGTGCCGCGCAGCATCGATGACCCGATCACCACCCACGAGATCAATGTGACTGGCACACTCAATGTGCTGGTCGCCGCCAAAGAAAATGGCGTCCGGCGTGTGGCGTATGCGGCGTCGTCGGCGGCGTATGGCGATGTCGAAGACGAGTACAAAGTCGAAACGCTGTCCCCGCGTCCGCTCTCGCCCTATGGCGTCAGCAAACTGGCGGGCGAGTTTTATTGTCAGACATTCACACAGGTCTACGGGCTTGAAACCGTCGCGCTGCGCTACTTTAATGTGTTCGGCGCGCGCCAGGATGAAACCAGCCAATACGCCGCCGTGATTCCGCGCTTTGTCATGGCGATGCTGCGCGGCGAACCACCGTTGATTTATGGCGACGGCTCACAGTCGCGCGACTTCACCTATATCGATAACGTGGTCTACGGCAATTTACTCGCGTTGACTGCGCCAAACGCCGCCGGACAAGTCATGAATTTAGCGACCGGTGGGCGGATCACGCTGCTTGAACTCGTCGAAAAAATTAACACGCTGCTCGATACCGATGTTCAGCCGACGTTTCTACCCGCCCGCACGGGTGATATCAAACACAGCCGCGCCAACATCGAAAAAGCGATTGACCTGCTCGATTTTCATCCCGTCATCGATTTCGATGACGGCTTAGCGCGCGCCGTCGCGTGGTATAAAGCCTACTTTGCGGCGCACACGGGTTCGTAATGAGGTTCGCGTATCCAATGCGTATCGCAGACCCTAAGCTTTTCGCCATGCCCGTATGCTTGCGGCTGTGCGTTAAAAGTTTGTTTTTAAACACACCTTCGCAGATTGCCCTCATCCTAAATCCTTCTCCCTCAGGGTGAAGGACTTCCCCTACCGCGACGGTTTTTCACCCCTCTCCCCTTGTGGGCTGAGGGATTTAAGGATGAGGGCTGAGCAGTTACGAGTCCCCCTAAAATTGCGGGGCTTTTCGGCGAAATTCTAATGATTCTCAGCCAAAAACAGCCGTATACTGCAACCTGTTGTTTAACGTACTTTTTATCGTGGGATAGCCCACAAGGAGGATTTGGTCCGGTTGGACACGTTTCGTCTGAACTCGACAGTACAAAACCCGTTGTTAGTCACCCCCGCTCTGGTTCTCGATTTCGAGATCATTTCACATACCTATGATCGTTTTATCGACTCCTACCGTACCGATGATGTGCAGGGTTTGATCTATTACGCGATGAAGGCGAACGCCCATCAGGACGTATGTGATTTGCTCGGTCGTAAAGGCGCAGGCTTCGAGATCGCATCGCTGCCAGAATTAGAAAAAGCACTGGCTGCGGGCGCAAGCGGCGATCAGATCATTTGCAGTAATCCCATTAAAAGCCCGGCGTTCTTGCGTCGGATGCAAACCGAAAATGTGTATGCCGTCGTCGTCGATAGCGCTGACGAGATGGAAAAGATCGCTAAGTTCGCGCCGGGTATGCGCGTCTATGTGCGCCTCGCCGTCGATAATACGGGCAGCGTGCTGCCGTTGGCAGGCAAATTCGGCGTCGATGGCGCGATGGCGCTCGATCTGTTCGATCAAGCGCGTGATTTGGGGCTGGAGCCCATTGGCTTGTCGTTCCATGTCGGGTCGCAGTGTTTGAATCCACAAAACTGGGTCAATGCGATCCGTGCGTGCGGCGATTTGTGGCGCGACGCTGAAGCGCGCGGGCATCGCTTCCATTTCCTGGATATTGGCGGTGGTTTCCCGGCGGGGCATTATCACACGCCGAGCATCCCGACCATTGAGCAGATCGCGCTCGTGGTCATGGCGGCGTTGGAAGCGTACATCCCCGCGCGTGCTGATCTGATGTTCGTGCTGGAGCCGGGTCGCGGCATGGTTGGCGAAAGCGGTCGTTTGGTCGCGTCGGTGACGGGCAAAGCGATTCGGCGCACAGCGGCAGGCGACCAGACATGGTTGTACCTGGATGTCGGCGTATTCAACGGCTTGATGGAGACCTACGAAGGGTTTCCGCCTGTGGTGCGCGTGCTGGAAAATGAAGATCGTCCGCTGATGAGCTACACGCTGGCGGGTCCATCGTGCGATAGCTGCGATGTGATCGGGCGACAAATTCAACTGCCGCAACTGGATACAGATGATCGAATCGTGTTTTACGATACGGGCGCGTATACCAACGAATACGCGGCGGCATTTAACGGCTTCCCCATTCCATCGGTGACAGTACTGCCAGCCTTGGTCGAAACGTTCGTTCCGGCTTGACTGCCGGGCGTAAGAACGCCAAGTCTGAATTAATTAATGAAGGGCGGTGCGCGCAAGCGCGCCGCTTTTTTTGTTTACAAACATACAAGCTCGCTTATAATGCGTGTAACCGAGACGAAAGGTTTTCCTTATGAGTGACCAGATTACATTGACTGTACCTGATATCGTTACGGAACGGGCGCGACGCATCGCCGAAACGACCGATCAAGCGGTTGAGCAAGTTTTGATTGAACAATTACAGCGATTATCACCGCTTTGGATGCTGCTGCCAGATAATGAACTTGCAGAAATTGAAGCGCTACAATTTTTATCCGATGACGCCTTATGGACGATGGCGCGCGAACAACTTCCAGCAGATGTGCAAAAGCGAGCGCACGAGTTGATGGAAAAAAATGCTCGACTTAACATAAATGAAGACGAACTTATTGAACTCGATATGTTGGTTGAACGCGCTGATCGGGTCATGATGCGCAAGGCTGAAGCGGCGGATCTGCTTCGTAAACGCGGACATCATTTTCTGCCAGTCGATTTTTTAGCGGCACATGACTAGTTTTTCTTGGGGACGTATACGCGTCCAAGTTTATCAACAAGCGAATGGGTGCTGTGAATATTGTCACACTTGTGAAATCAATACTGGACAGACTATGCAGGTTGATCATATTGACCCGCAAGATGAAGATGAATTAGAGAATTTGTGCCTGGCATGTTGGAATTGTAACAGCAGTAAACACCGAGCTGTAAGCGCATTTGACCCTCAAACGAACGAAATCGCGGCGCTTTTTAATCCGCGACAGCAGCAATGGTCAGATCATTTCGAGTGGATTGAAAACGCGATTCGTGTACAAGGAAAGACGCCGACTGGTCGGGCGACGATCGAACGGTTGAAAATGAATCGTCCTCGTTTAGTGATTGCACGACTAAGGTGGGTTAAAGCAGGTTATCATCCGCCTGAATAGAGTGACCGTTAAACTGATAAGCGAAGACGTATGCGCGCGCCGCTTTTTTGTTCATGCGCCAAACAACGCGTCGATCTTGAACATCACACCCAAAAGGGGCGATGTAAACGACCCGCCTGATGCAAAGCCGCCGACGCGCCGATACACGGCGTTTTCCAGCGAATAGACTTCAATCGTGAGCGCGACGGGTTCAACGATCCAGTATTCGCGCACGCTGTGTTTTTCGTACAGGTCGAATTTTTCGACTCGGTCGCGGCGTACGCTCGATGGCGAAATGACTTCGACGATCAGCGCGGGCGCGCCGTGCCAAAAACCGCGTTCGTCGAGGCGGCACGATGAGGTTTCATCCCCAACATAAAAGACATCCGATTCAATGTAATTATCGTCGTCCAAATAGACATTGACGAGCGCGAAACGTACGCGATCCTTCGAGAGCAGCGCACGGAAGGCGCTGTAAATATCGCCTATTGCGGATTGGTGCGGGTCTGTCGCTACAGTCGTTACCATCTCCCCGTTGATAAGTTCGACAATATCGAGATGATCGTCACCGATGAGGCGGCGGTAATCATCGACCGTGAGCTTAGTTCGTGCCTGGTCGGTCATGGAGCGTTCCTCAATTTGTATAGCTGTTGATTATAAAGCAAAAGTCTTTTTTGCTTGCCGCCGTTAATTTACAAACCTTTCGACTTCATTGACACCAATTAGCGTTACAATAAGCGAGGTTTTTTCTACTATCAATGTTGATCCTATGAATCCAACGCCACCACAGCACGGATCGAACTCGATTATCCCTCGGTGGATGACGCTCGTACAATCGGGTTTCAGCATCATCGAGCTGATCGCCGTGATCATCGTTGGGGTTTACTTGATCAATGATGGACATCCGCCGCCGATCTTGATCGCTTTTGGCGTGCTGGTGTTTTCGATCTTCGTGCAAGGCGTGATGGGATTTAAAGGTTTGTCGTTGATGGTCAAGCACAACGACAGCATGAGCGCGGTGGTGCAAGAACAGGTTACACGCGAGACACTGTTGGTCGCCAGCGAGAAAAGTCTGCGCACGTTGTTAGAAAATACGGATATTGCGTTCATGTTGATCGACAAGCAGTATAGACAGTTGGCATGGAACAAAACGACAGAGACACACGCACGCGTATTGGGTGCGCTGCCTCCCCAACGCAATAGTTCGATACTAGACGCAATATCCGACGAACAACGGACGGGTTTTGAAGCGGTCTTCAAGCAAGCGCTGGCAGGCATATCCGTGCGGTCAACGTATACCTTCGCCAGCGCTGAAACGGGTGAAACGCTCCATTATGAATGGCGTTACAACCCGGTTTATGATGAAGACGACAAAACTGTCATCGCTGTGTGTGTGATGACCGACGATGTGACCGAGTTGAAACGCTTAAAAACCCGCGCTGATGACGACGAGATGCTGTTCCGCGAAATCGCGGAGCATATCGCGCTGACGCTGTGGGTGTACGATTTACGGTTGAACAAGTATTTGTATGTCAGCGCTGGCTACGAGACCATGTTTGGCGACAGCCGACAATCGCTGTTGGATGATCCAGAAGCGTATCAGCGCATGATTTATCCGGCGGACTTGGCACGTCAGCGCGAGGCATTACAAAAAAGTCTGAGTGGTGAGAGCGATTACGATACCGAATATCGACTGATGATGCCCGATGGACGAATCAAATGGGTGTGGGCGCATAGCATACCCGTATTAGATGAAGCTGGCACGCCATTGCGCAGCATTGGTATAGCGCAGGACATCACACATATCAAACAGGCGCAGCACGACGCGCTTGAATTAGCGATTGAACGTGAACGCCGTCGGCTGCTTTCAACGTTTATCCGTAATATTTCACACGAATTCCGGACTCCATTGGCGACCATTCACAGCGGTTTATATCTGCTTGGCAAGACCAATGACGCTCAAGAACGGTTAGAACGTATTCGGCGGATTGAAGAACAAGCGATCAACATTATGACGTTGGTTGAAGATATGGTCGAACTGACGCGCCTGGAAAGCGAAATCGATCTGTCGATGCAAAACACACCCATGACGCCGCTGCTCGAAATCTGCTTCAATGCGTGCCTGCGAGAAGCTGAAAGCCAACAAATCGATTATCGCGCCGAAATCACGCCCGATTTGCCGCTCATTCCAATCGCGCCGATTCAACTTTCGCGCGCGATCCGCAATCTTATTATGAATGCGCTTCGGTATACCGAAGCAGGCGGACGGGTGATTTTGCGCGCTCATACAACCGCGACAACGCTCTTCATCGTCGTGGAAGATACAGGGGTGGGCATCGACCCCGTTGAGCACAAACGCATCTTCGAAGCATTTTATCGCGTTGAAGCCGCGCGAAATACAGCCGGATTCGGGCTTGGGCTGCCCGTTGCGCAGCGCATCATCGAACTGCACGCGGGCGAACTCAGCCTGGAAAGCACGGTAGGCGTGGGCAGTACATTTACAATCATGCTGCCGATCAACAAAGTCGATGCACAAAACGATAGCCAAACCACCCTGCCATTTACGCCGCTGTCACAATGATCGGTCGGCTGTTGGTGATGATGATCGTGTGTTCGTACTGTACAGCTACCTTGCCATCTTTCGTCTTGAGCGTCCATTTATCGGGCGCGGTGAAAATTTTGCCTTTGCCCGGCGTCAGGAACGGTTCGAGCGTGATGACCATGCCGTCGCTCATCAGGGTGGTCGCTTGACGGTTGAAATGACTGGGAATATTGCGTGGGTCTTCATGCAGCTTACGCCCGATGCCATGACCGTTCAATTCACGGATGACGGTGAAGCCGTTTTGATTGGCGTATGCCTGAACCGCTTTGCCAATCTGGTTGATTGGTTTGCCCACCTGTACGGCATCGATGGCGATTTGTAAGGCAGTTTGTCCGGCTAGACATAACTGCTCGGTGGCGACCGTGACGGGTGGCACGGGCTGCGACCAGCCAGCATCCGCATAATAGCCGTTGAGTTCTGCCGATACGTCAACGTTGACAAGGTCACCAGGCTGAATGATACGTTCAGCACGTGGAATGCCATGTGCGACTTCATCGTTGATGCTGACACACGTTTGGGCAAGAAAGTTATACGATAAAATCGGCGCTGACCGTGCGCCGTGCTGATGCATAACCGCTGCGCCGATAGCATCGAGTTCGAGCGTGCTGATGCCAGGATGGATGGCGTCGCGCATAGCTTTGATCGCCAAGCCGACGACGCGCCCCACGCGGAGTAAGCCCGCGATGTCGTTAGGAGAATCGATGGTCATGAAAGTTTGCCAGTGTGATTTAGGGGCGAAAATGAAATTTGAGTATAAAGGCGAAAGTTAAAAGTTAAAAGGTGAAAATCAGCAGTGTGCGCGGGCAGGATTGGGACTCGCCGACATCAACTTAAGGATCATTGCGTAAGCATAGCGGTGGGTTTCAACCCACCGCGGCGGCGCTTAACTTGGGCTACTCATTGTCTTGAATCGACACGGTGACGCGGTTATTTGGCTGCGCGCCGTTGAACGGCGAACGTTGATCACTGCTGGTAACGCGAAAGGTGATCACGGTTTGATGCGCACCTTCTCTAAGGGTATCGTCGATGACACGAATCCCAAAACGACGCCCTGTTTCCCAATTGCCGTTGTCCAGCGTACGGGTGGTCGGTTCGATATTGACCTGTGCCGCGTCGAATACAGGTGTGATCGTGATCACCTCGCCTTGAATGGGCGCGCGGTCAAGCGTAATGACGAACTCGCCAATCCGCCCGCCTACGGATTCACGCAGGTTTTGCGCGGGCGCGCTGACATGCAGCACGCGGTCTGGTGCAAGTCGAACCGCCGCCTGGGTTGGGACAGGTGTTGGCAGCACCGCGCCTGATTCAAATGCGCCCAAATCGCACGCGCGCCCGGTTGGGCGGACAAATCCGCGTTGATCGACACGCAGCGGCGCACCAGCCTCGCCAAAAACTGCCACAGTAAATGCGGGCGGATACACGCATGAATCAGCGGCATCGATTGCATTGCTGGAAGCGAGCAGTGCATTCGTTGGCGTATCGCCACCCTGATCCGATGCGATTAACACGACGCCAGTCGCCTCATTGCGCGCATCTGGGCATGGCAGCCGCCCAAGATTATTGTCGCCTTCAACCATCACCGTACTGGCGATGCGGCAGTCGGTAGTATTGCCGATGAATACCGAATTTTGAATACGCACAATGCCATCCAATACAGTGAGCGCGGCATCCGTTTGGATGTTTCCGGCGAGCGTGACATGAAACAAGTTCAGTTCCCCGCTGCCGACCAGCACTGCGCCCGCGCTGCCGTCATCGGCACGGTTGGCGCTGAACGTGCTGTTGGCGATAGTGACCACAGCGCCATTGATCAACCGCAGCCCTGCGCCTTCGGGTGGCGTATCGCCGGCACGCACGAGGACGCGATTACTCAAAAATGTGACCCGATAAAGTGCCGCCGTGCCGCCGATCAGGTTGATCGCGCCGCCGCGTGCGCCTACGGTATTGGCATCGCTGCCATCGACCTGATTATCGCGCAGACTCGTATTGATCACGTTGAGCGTACCCTGATTAGAATGAATCGCGCCGCCAACATCGGTCGCCGTGTTGTCAAAGAGGCGGCTGCGGCGGAGAATCAATGTGCCACGACCGACGGTGATCGCGCCGCCACTGACGGCGGTATTACCCGATAATTCGACATTGAAAAGTGTGGCAACGGCATCAGCACCGACGAAGATCGCGCCGCCTGTTTCTGCGCTGCCGTTGATGAAGCGCACATTGTTGATCATGACATCGGGTGCGTTAATCGTCATGATGCGCGCCTCGCCGCCCGCGTCGAGTGTCAGGTTAGTACCACCGTTGATCGTCAACGATTTGCTGATGACAATTTCGCTGTTGAGCGCGATGACGCCTTGCACTGAGACACGGATAATATCACCGGGCGCCGCGGCTTGAATGGCAGCGCGCAGCGAGCAGGTATCACCCGGACACGTGCCGTCGTTATCGCTCAGCGTGGTGACGATGATTTCGGCGGCTTGGGCAGGGGACGCCATGCCTATCAGGAGAGAAAAACATATGAACAACAGCATGAAACTGCGTATACGCATGGGGATATCCTTTAATACGCTGATGGAAGATACCCAGACCATAACCCAAAGATCGACATAAAAGAAGGGCGCAGGGTGACTGCTATGCCCTCACCCTAAATAGCGTTATCCGGTATTGAAGAAGGTATCGGTGCATGTTCCGCTCATTATGACCAAACAAAGGAGTGGCACATGGACTTGGATACCTTCTTTACAACAGTATACGTGCTGATAGGGCAAACGCATCAAAATCAGCGGATAGTTGTATCGAGGTCAGAGCGGGCGTGTAGGGGCGACCACACGGGGTCGCCCGTGCTTTTTATGGTGGGGAGGGGACATTGCTCCTCCCCTACGAGCATTCTTGACCCTTGATGAACTCCCAGAAATTTTGATGCGTTTGCTCTGGGGTGGAATCACATCCGCCCGTTTTTGAGTCGTGCAATGCGTTATAATCAGCGGATGTCATGTTTGGAGACACGATCTCATGTGCAGTGGCGCGGCGCTCATCATTGGCTTGTTTTTGCTCGTAAAAGGCGATTTTCGCATCGCCAATCGCAATATCCCCAAGAATTTTGGACGCTTGATCGGTGGACTCTTGATCGCGCCGCTGGTAGTCAGCATTTGTGTGAGCGTGCTGGTTTTGCCCGGCATTATGGATGTCACCGAGGATATTTCCATCGATACTTTGATCAACAGCCCTGAATATCAACAAGTCGCGCTGCTCGAACTCGGCTTGTTGGTTCTGGCGTTGATCGGCGTCGCGTATTTAATCTTGTCGCGCCCCAAGTCACCGCCAAATACGCCGCCGGTAGTCCCGCCGACCTACTCGTATGGCGCGCCTTCGACCAGCGCACCAAGCAATAATTTTCCGTTCGCGGGGATGCCAAAACAAGCACCGCCGCCCATGCCATCGGTGATGACGGTCGATGAAGCGGCGGCGTATCTGCGCGTGACCGCCGCCGATATTCAGGGGTTGATCGACGAGGGCAAAATCGCCGCTGCGCGCACTGCGAGTGGGTTTCGCATTGCGCGCAGAGTCTTGGATGATTTCCTGCAAAATGGGCAGGGCTAGCGTGGGAACGTATAACGAACGGTATACGTGATCACGGTTTCGCCGCCTGGTTCGACCGACGCGACAAATTCGATGGTATTCGAATTGAGCTGGGTATAGTCTTGCGACGAGGCGAGAATTTCCCAGTTCGACCAGCGCGACATATTTTCTGGCACGCGAATTTCGACGGTTTCATCTTCTTTGCGGTTGCGCAGGCGAATTTCGTAGGTTTCTTCCAACACATTCGTGCCGATATAGAGATAGCTGGTCTGCGTGCGCTCACCGACCAGATCGAAGGCGTTCCCCAGATACAAATTGACGGTTTCGCCTTCGGGCGTGTGATCGATGGTATTTTCACCGACCAAAATCGCGCCACCATCGATATCTTCCTGATACACACGCACGCGTCCGGCGGGTAAATCTGCACCTAAGCCGCCGTCCTCATCGGTTGTGAATTCGAGATACGTGGCAATGTCGGTCGTCCCGGTCGCGCCGTAGTATTGATCGTACACGGGTCCGCCGCCGTAATATGGATAGCTGGCTTCATACACGTAATACGTCGTCGCGGGGACATCCGCGCCCGTCACGAATTCGACTTGTTTAATTTCGTTATTGGCGACAGTGACCAACCGTTCAATCTCGTACAGCTTGTACTCGCTGATGTCGCGCTGTTCGACACGTTGTTCTGGAGCAGCAGGCGACGCCATCATGGCATCGCCGATGTATTCCATCATCGGCGCATCATAAATCCGGTTGACATCCCCCGCGATCAGCTTGACCTGTGCATCCTGATACGTCGCGCCCGATGTGTTGGTCAGCGTCACCCATCCGTTCAGGTCGAGCGACTCGTTGCTGCCTGCCAACAGCACATTGTAATCGGCTGTCCATGTCATGCCGCTTGTTAAATACGTCAGTGCGACATCCTGTACGCCCGCCGTCGCACTTTGCAGTGTCCAGCGCAGCGTTGGGCGCGTGATCAAGCCGCTGGGCAGCGACGGAAACCGTATATCACGGATAAAGCCGAGGCTGACCGTGATGATCTGTCCGTTTTCCTGGCGCAAAATCAAGCCGCCGTTGCTGCTCAGCAGCACGCCGTTATAGACGGTGCCATCTTCGGTCACGACTTCAATCGCTTCGTCGATATAACGGTTGGCAAGCGCGGTCGAATTGACGAGGTCGAACACGTAATTTTGTTCCAGCACATACGTGCCAAGCGGATCGGTCAGCGAGATAAATGTGACCGATGTCGCATCGATGCCAGACGCGACATCGGTAAAATCGATGCGATTTTCGCCTTCTACGAACGTGAACGAACGGCGATCCTGTACCAGCGCCGTCCCCTGATTGTAAATCGCCAGCGAGACGCTGGAACGAGCGGGCGTGGTTTCTGGCGTTGCTTCTTGCGCGCCAACCGCGATGACGCTCAACACGATCAAACTGAATACCACGACGGGGATTAACGTGAATTTTTTCATGGGTATCTCCTTGCGGCGCTGCCGCGTTACAGGGTTTTGCCTACAGTTCGACGCTGATCACAATGCCGTTGACATCGATTGTATACGTTCCGAGTTCAAACGTACCCTCGACGACAATCGACCCGCTGTACGGGATGATTTGCATGGAACACATCACGCTGATGGGCATGACACGAAAAATATCGATGTCAATCCGATTGTCGGTGCGCGACTGCCGGATCGTGACCGGGTATTCGCAGCCATCCGCTTGATAACCGCTGACATTCAGCATGATCGTCGGCGGGAATGACTCCATGACCAGCGCCTCTACCGACTCGATCACGGTCTCGCTTTCAAAAGTTTGATCGTCCGTTGGTGGAATCGGTGCGCTGGTGCTGGTGCGGGCGCCCACAATCGCTATGAGCAAGAGGATCAAAATGCGGTATAAAATTTCCATAAGAAAATCCGCATTCCCCTGTCGCCTTTAGGCGGCAGGGGAATGCGGCTTGCTCCTTTCATTTGATAGTTAACATTTAACCACTAATCCGCTAAAATTAGCAGTATGGTAGACACTCGATATAAGCGCAATTCTGGGTCTGTTTTCACTCTCAAATTCCACTTTGTGTGGTGTCCGAAGTATCGGCGCAAAGTGCTTTTGGCTGTAAGCTGACAGACAATCGCCTGTACATTCAAAACGTGGGCAACCTGAAAGTAAAGTTGCACCGTCCCCTGCCTGAAAACGGCGTTATCAAGACGGTTAACCTCAAGCGCAAGGCTTCGGGTTGGTACGTTTGTTT
>JBBRAA010000010.1:0-82233 GCA_038207205.1 Aggregatilineales bacterium | reverse complement strand
TTGGTTCGCTCGACTCGGGGGTCGGTGACGCTCTCGAAGTGTTTACTGAGACTCAACGGGCGGGGCTGGGGCTGGCTCATCGGTTATTCTCCTCATTCCGCTTGAGTTTACCCGATTTCCATCCTTCATTTAGATGCAATTACCCTGGCACACGCCGCGTCTACAATGTTTCTTTGATCAACGCTGCCAGCTTTTGGGTGATACCTGGAACAGCGGTAAGTTCATCGACGCTGGCAGCGCGGATCGCGCTAATCGAATTGCCGAATGCCTTCAAGAGCGCTTTGCGCTTGTTGGGACCCACACCCGGTACTGCTTCGAGCAGGCTCACCATGCCGATTTTCTGGCGGCGTTGGCGGTGACTGGTGATGGCGAATCGGTGTGCTTCATCGCGGATGCGCTGCACCATATATAATGCCTGACTGCGGCGCGGCAGCATAATCGACTCTGGGCGACCAGGCACAAAAATTTCTTCGAACTGTTTCGCCAGCGAAACAACTGGCACGCGATCTAATAAGTCGAACTCGTTCAGCACTTCGACAGCGATATTGAGCTGCCCTTTGCCGCCGTCGATCATGAGCAGATCGGGCAGTAAGCGCCATGTTTCGTCACGGTCTTCTTTGCCCGGTTCGATGATCATCGGTTCTTCCAACGATGTTTTCCAGCGATTAAAGCGCCGCGTTAAGGCTTCGCGCATCGATTGAAAGTCGTCCGATCCTTTATGCGTGACGGTGCGAATATTGAACTTACGGTACTCGCTTTTCTTGGCGACGCCCTGCACAAATACAATGCGACTGGCGACGATTGCTGTGCCTTGTGTCGTCGAAATATCGAAGCATTCGACGCGCACGGGGGGTCTGGGCAAGCCAATCGCCTCCTGAAGTTCCGCCAGCGCGCCTTCTTGCTTGTGGGCGTCGGCTTCCCATTGCGCGCGCAGCATATTGAGCGCTTCTTTGGCGTTTTCTTCCGCCATTTCGATCAGGTGCAGTTTATCGCCGCGCTGCGGCACGGTGATCGTCACGCGTTTGCCGCTTCGACGGTCGCGTAACCAACGTTCGATGATGCGCATTTCTTCAATGTTTTGCTGAATCACGATTTCTTCCGGGACTTCGCTGCCCGTGCCGTAAAATCGTTTGATGAATTCTTCGAGAATTTCGGGGTCGGTTTCGCCTTCTGTACCGTCGAGTGGGCGCGAGTCACTACCGATCAGTTTTCCGTTGCGGATGAACAAAATCTGTACCAGCGCTTCGCCTTTGTCGCGTGCCAGCGCAATCACATCGCGGTTGGCAAAATCGGCACTGACCGCTTTATGCTGGCGTGTGATGTATTCAATCGCTTTGAGTTGATCGCGAATCGCCGCCGCGCTTTCAAAATTGAGCGCTTCGGCGGCGGTCGCCATTTCGGTCGCCATGCGGTCAACTACGCCTTCGGATTTGCCCGACAGCACATCCATCAATTCCTGAATCATCTGCCGATATTGTTCTTGATTGACCCTGCCGATACACGGTGCGTTACACAGCTTGATATCGTAAAACAAGCACGCGCGCGCATCGTTGCCGGTAATATCGCGGTCACAGGTCAAATACGGGAAGGCTTTACGCAGCGTTTGCAGCGTATTTTGTACTGCCCACATTGCTACATAGGGTCCGAAGTAGCGACTGCCATCATTTTCGATACGACGTGTAGTTTCAACTTTTGGAAACGCGGTTTGCCATGTGATTTTGATATATGGGTAGCGCTTATCGTCTTTCAGGCTGATGTTGTAACGCGGCTTGTGCCGTTTGATCAGCGTTTCTTCAAGGATCAGCGCTTTGATCTCGTTTTCTTCAATGATGAAATCAATATCAACGATGCGCACACGGAGTTGCAGTGTTTTGGGGCTGCTTTCAGCGCTCGAATTGAAATAACTCCGTACGCGATTACGCAGCTTCTTCGCCTTGCCAATGTAAATAATCGTCCCGTTGATGTCTTTCATGATATAGACACCGGGCTTGAGCGGCAGATTGGCGAGAATCGTCTTGATGTGATCGGAGGGTTGGAAGACCATAAGGTTGGGCTGAGAACTGCCTGAATCGAGTTAGGAATAGGCTCTATTTTAGCAGAATCAGAACAAAAATGCGACGACGACCGTGCGTATATACTAAGATTATGTTAAATTCTCTTGCGTACTTAAAATTCGGCGCTACGCTGGATCGGATTCTGACAAGGAGCCAAACATGACCGACAGTAAGATTCATATCTTCGACCGTGCCACTGATTTCGTCGTATACAAAGCTGGCGACGTGATCTTCAATCAAGGCGATGAAGCTCACAGCATGTACGTGATTATTGAAGGCGAAGTTGAAATCGACATTTTGCCTGACCTGCAAGAGACGGTTGATAAAGGCGGCTTCTTCGGGGAAATGGCATTGATCACCGATGACCCGCGCAGTGCCACCGTGCGTGCCAAGACGGATGTGAAACTCGTCGCGGTCGATGAACGCCGTTTCGACTTTATGGTGCAAGAGACGCCCGGCTTTGCCATCACAATCATGCGGATTTTGGTACAGCGCTTGCGCCGTCGCAACCAGCACGTCGCTGATTTGCTCAAGCAGATCAATCATCTACAATGAGTTTGGACAGCCTAACCCACGTGGTTTCGCTTGTGCTACAATCGACTGTACAGATTAACGCAGGTTGATTGATGCACGTACCCGTTTTATTAAATGACGTATTGCAGTATTTGATGCCCGAAGATACACCACCGACGCGTGTCATCGATGGCACAGTTGGGGCAGGCGGACATGCCGCTGCATTGCTCGATCATGGCGCGGGCGCGTTGTTGGGCTTGGATGCTGATCCGACCGCTGTCGGTTTGGCATCCGCCGCGCTCGCCCGTTTTGGTGAACGCGCGCATGTTGTCCATGCCAGTTATGTCACCATGCATGAACAGGCAGCGGCATTGGGCTGGACGCATGTCGATGCGATTCTGCTCGATCTCGGTGTGTCATCGATGCAAGTCGATACCCCCGAACGTGGATTTTCGTTTCGGTATGATGCGCCGCTTGATATGCGCTTTAATACCGATACCCACGACTCAACCGCCGCTGATCTCGTCAACCACATGGATGAGGATGAGCTCGCCACCATTTTTTACAAATATGGCGAAGAACCACACGGACGCAAGCTCGCGCGCGCCATTCTGCAAGCACGCCCTCTTTATACCACGCGCGATTTGACCGGTGTAATCGAGCGTGCGACTCCCCGCCGACATGATGACAAAATCCACCCGGCGACACGTGTTTTTCAAGCACTGCGGATTGCCGTCAACGATGAGTTGGGCGTAGTCGAGCGGATTTTGCCGCGCGCCATTGATTTACTGGAGCGTGGCGGTCGTTTCGCGGTGATCAGTTTTCACAGTCTTGAAGATCGACTGGTCAAAGAAGCGTTCAAACGGGCAGCGACCGAATGCATCTGTCCGCCAGAATTTCCGATTTGTATATGCGATCATCACGCGTCGGTCAGATTGATGACCAAAAAACCGATTATTGCCGCCGATGCCGAGATCGCTGTGAATGCACGCAGTCGCAGCGCTAAACTGCGCGTGATCGAAAAGTTGTAGGGCGACTCGATCGGTCGTGCCCGTTTTGGAGATGTTTATGCAGACGGTTCCACATGCCCAAAAGCAAGCGCGCTGGCGTCCACAACGGCAGGTGATAGCGTTGGCAACGCTTGGTGTTTTCGTGGCGATTATCGTTGGTACGCTGTATTTGTCGCAGTCATCGCAGATGGCTACGTTGGGACGCGAACTGGAGGACTTGATTCAGACGCGCGACCGATTAGAACAAACTAATGAACAACTGCGCGCCGAAATCGCTGGTCTGCAAGGTATGGCGAATTTGCAGACGCGCGCGCAGGAAATGGGCTTTCGATTTGCTGACCGCAGCGATATTGAGTATCTTGTCGTGCAGGGGTATAACCCCAATCGTGAAGCGGAGATTGCGCCGCGCGAAGTCATCGTTGAAGATATCCCCGTGTATGATGAGTCGTTGATCGGCTGGTTACAGCAGCAGATCGACTCGTTTCAGCGCGATGCAGATTCATGAGTAAGTTGCAGGAGTCACGCTAATGGCTGTAAGTGCGGTGCTGCCACAACAGGATATTTTTCGCCGCCGTTTGCCCTTCGTCGTGGTCGGCTTGGTGGTCGTCACGCTGATTTTGATAGGGCGTTTGGCGTCGTTTCAGTTTCAACTGCTCACCCCCGAAGTGTTGAGCTATCTGCAACGCCAGCGCGATGCGAACTATCAACAAACGCTGGAAATCGGCGCGGCGCGCGGCTTTATCTATGATCGCAACGGTGAACCGCTGGCAGTCAATACGCTTGAATACCGTATTGGTGCAAGCCCTAACCTGATTAGCGACCCGCGTACCGCTGCTCAGGAACTTGCTGCCGCGATAGGCTTATCTGAACTGGAAGTCTATGAACAATTGACGAGCGACGCGGTATGGGTCAATCTGGCGCCGCGCGTCAACGCTGAAATCGGTCAACGCGTCAACGCGCTCGATATTTACGGCGTGCGCACCGAAACGATCCCGCGCCGCAGTTATCCGCAGGGCACGCTGGCAGCACAAGTGGTCGGGTTCGTGGCAGGCGATTTACAAGGCTATTACGGCATAGAAGGCTATTATCAAGGGGTGCTGGCGGGTGCGAGTCGTGAACGAGAGATCAGCAATATTCCTTTCGCCGTGTCACAGCTCGACCTGCGGGAAGATCGTGGTCAGGACATCGTACTGACGATTGACCGTGATGTGCAGTTCGTGGTCGAACAGGAACTCCAGCGCGCAATCACCGAAACGGCGTCGATTCGCGGCACGATTCTGGTGATGAATCCGCGTAATGGCGATATTTTGGCGATGGCGTCGTATCCGTCTTATGACCCGAACGCATTTTATGATGTTGCGGATGCCGAGCAGTTGGTCAATCCGGCGATCAGCAATGAATGGGAGCCAGGATCAATCTTCAAAGTGCTCACGGTCGCATCCGCGATCGAACGTGGCACGATTAGCCCACAGTGGAGCTACAACGATCAGGGCGTATATACCTTCGGCGGCGTCGATGTTTATAACTGGGATGGCGCAGCGCATGGCGTTGTCGATGTCACGCAAATTCTGGTTCAGTCGCTCGATGTTGGTGCGGCGCAGATCGCCGTCGGTATGGGGTCGAACGATTTTTACAGCATGATGAACAGCTTCGGTATCGGGCGTCTGACAGGCGTCGATATGCAGGGAGAAGCTTTTGGAACGCTCGCGGTTCCTGGCGACCCAAACTGGAGCGAATCGGAATTGGCGATCAATTCGTTCGGTCAGAGTATCGCGGTCACGCCGATTCAGATGCTCAGCGCGATAGGCGCCATCGCCAATGATGGGTTGATGATGCAGCCGCATGTCGTGGATCGTATCATCGACGGCGAGAATGTCATCCCATCGCAGCCGTCGGCACTCGGTCGCCCGATCAGTGCTGAAACCGCGCAAACGGTATCGGATATGATGGTCGCGGTCGTACGTGACGGCTTGGATGGTGCGGCGTCGGTCGATGGCTACACTGTCGCGGGTAAAACCGGCACTGCACAAATTCCTACGCCCATCGGCTATAAATCGGGCGTCTCGATTGTCTCGTTCGTCGGCTTTCTGCCAGCAGATGACCCGCAATTGATTATTCTGGTCAAGTTGGATGAACCTGCCGAGTATTGGGGCAGCCGCGTAGCCGCACCAGTATTTCAGCGTGTCGCGGAACGTCTTGTGATCCTGCTGGAAATTCCCACCGACGATATTCGGCGTGCGCTGGCGGAACAAGGCGGCGCGGTCGGGTCGATTCAGCGGTAACCTGATAGGGCAAACTTGGATCGTTATCAAAGAACCTATGACATTGATTTTTCCAGATCGACATGTAGCAGCCATGATGCGCGAAGGAGTACACCACGAGCATATTATCCTTGCGTATAAAGGCGATACCGTCATTGAACCAGCGATAGGATAAACATTTAATGCTATCACCTTTACCTTTTGCGCTCAGTGTGGGCGTACTCGCATTTTTACTCGGCGTCATCTGGGGCGGACCCTTTGTCGAAATTCTACGCCGTTTAGGGGTCGGTAAACGGATTCGTGTCGAACTGGCGGAAGAACATCAGAAGAAAGCCGGTACGCCAACGATGGGCGGCATCATGATTTTACTGCCGACGATCCTGATGACCTTGGCGCTCAATTTAGTCGCTATTTTGCGCCCAAATGCTGCCGTTACGGGGTCGAGCATTTTACTACCCTTATTTGTTTTGTTCGGTTTTGCCGTACTGGGTGCTTACGACGATTATGAGGGCATTCGCCGTTCTCATGGACGACCGCTTGGCGAAGGTATTACGCCGCGCGCTAAATTCGCCGCGCAGGTGATTTTGGCGCTGATCGCTGCGTCCATCATGTCGCTTTATGATGGCGGCTTTCAGTTCGCGAATGAACTGCCGATTCCGCTGCTCAATATCCGCATTCCATTGCCGCCGATTCTGTTCATCCCCATCGCGGCGTTTTTGATCGTCGGCTTTTCAAACGCGCTCAATTTGACGGACGGACTGGACGGGTTGGCGGGCATTATCACCGCCAGCGCCTTCGCCGCTTATGGGATCATCGCGTTCTTGCAGGGACAAATCTTTCTCGTGCAGTTATGCTTTATCCTGGTTGGCGCCTGTTTCGGGTTTTTGTGGTACAACGCACATCCGGCGCAGTTGTTCATGGGTGACACGGGCGCGTTAGCGCTCGGTGCAACATTGGCAACCGTCGCGATCATGACCGGACAATGGCTGCTGCTGCCGATCATTGCGATTGTTCCCGTCGCGGAGGCGGTCAGTGTTATCTTGCAAGTCACCTATTTCAAAATGACCAAAGGACAGCGATTGTTTCGCATGTCGCCGCTTCATCACCATTTTGAATTGAGCGGGTGGAGCGAAACACAGGTCGTACAGCGCTTCTGGCTTGTCGGGTTGTTGAGCGCGATGGCGGGGGTGGCGCTGGCGCTGTTATGACCGATCCTCTATCGGAAAAAAAGGTCGCTGTACTCGGCTTTGCACGACAGGGACGCGCGCTGGCGCGCTGGTTGCCCACGATTGGCGCGCGCGTACTGGTCAGCGATGATAAAACAGCACAACAACTCGGTGTGAACCCATCGGACTACCCCGGCGTCGATTTCGTATTAGGCGCGCATGTGCCGGATATGCTCGACGGCGTCGATGCGCTGTGTGTTTCAGGCGGTGTACCGCTCGATCTGCCGATTGTCGTAGAAGCTATTCAGCGCGGTATTCCGTTGACGAATGACGCACAGTTATTCATGGAGCGCTGCCCCGCAAAAGTAATCGGAATTACGGGTAGCGCAGGCAAGACGACCACCACCACACTGACAGGCTTGATCCTGCAAGAAGCGCGGTTTAAGACATGGGTCGGCGGCAATATCGGGGATGTCCTGCTCGATGTGCTGCCACAAATCGAGCGTGATGATCGCGTGGTCATGGAATTATCCAGTTTTCAACTTGAATTGATGACGCACAGCCCGCATATCGGTGCGGTGCTGAATATTACGCCCAATCACCTCGATCGACACGGCACAATGGAGTCGTACTTAAATGCAAAGGCGCATATCGTCGATCATCAGGTGTACACCGATGGTCAGGTCGATACCGCCGTGTTGGGGTGGGATGACGGCGGCAGTCACAGCCTCGAAGAACGCATCGTCGGCAGATTATGTTGGTTTAGCGCGCTCAGTATGGTTGGAGACGGCGCTTTTCTCGCTGGACGCCGTTTGATCGTCGTCGGCGACAGCAGCATCGAGGATGGCGACCCGCGCGTGGTCCTGGAACGCGACGAGATTCCATTACGCGGCGATCACAATGTGTTGAATGTGTTGGCAGCGTGCGCTATTACGGGTGTGGCGGGCGCGCCAGTACAAGCGATGACAAGTGTGATTCGTGGTTTCAAAGGGGTGCCGCATCGCCTGGAAGTCGTGCGCACGCACGAAGGCGTAACCTATATCAATGACAGTATCGCAACGGCGCCAGAGCGCGTACTCGCAGCGTTGAAAAGTTTTGACGAGCCACTGGTGTTGTTATTGGGCGGGCGCGACAAAAAGCTGATGTGGGATGAGATGATCACGCTGGCGGTTCAAAAATCGCGGCATATTTTGTTGTTTGGTGATGCCGCTGCCATGATCGCGGACGTTATTCAGCGTATTGTGCCCAGCTTCGATAATTATTCGCGTGCCGACTCGCTTGATCAAGCAGTCGAGCGGGCGCGCGAACTCGCGCTGAGCGGCGATGTCGTGCTGCTCTCTCCCGGCGGCACAAGTTACGATGCTTATGCCGATTTTGCCGAGCGTGGTGAACATTTTCGGCAGTTGGTCAATAGTCTGTAAAGCGAGTGTCACAGGTTGTTTGCTTGCAGACGCACATACCTGCCGCTAATGCACCGGCAAGGGTCTGCTAAAGACTGACGTGCATCATCAACACGGTAAGCAAACGAAAGGACAAGTGTAATGTCTCGTTTTATCGTGTTCGCGCTGATGATTTTGTTGGTGCTCCCTGCTGCTGCACAAAATAGCACGCCAGAAGTGACCCCCGAAATGATGCAACCACTCCCCGCCGAAATCGTGATCGATGTCGCCAGCATTCTTCCTGAAGGCGTCGAATATCACCCGACGCTCTCAGGTTTTCTGTTCGGGTCGCTTAGCGAAGGCACAATTCACCGCGTCGATGTCGATGGCACTATCAGCGTGTTCGCTGAGGATGAAGGCTTGGTTTCAAGCGTAGGTATTCATGTCGATGCCGCGAACAGCCGCCTGCTGGTTGCGAATTCAAACGGCAGCACTCGTAATCTTGCATCACTGTTCGCCTTCGATCTGGAAACGGGCGAGCTATTGTACTCGGCGGACATGTCCGACCTTTACACCGATACCGAAACTGCACATTTTACGAATGACGTAACCGCCGACGCCGACGGCAACGCCTATATTACTGATTCCTTTGCGCCTGTGATCTACCGCGTCACGCCGGAAGGCGAAGCATCGATTTTCGCGCAAGATGACGCTTTCGCCGTCGAAGGCTTCGGTTTGAATGGCATCGATTATCATCCCGATGGTTATCTGTTAGCGGCGGTTGGTGCGAGCGGTGCGATTTATAAAGTGCCGGTAGATGACCCGACGAGCATCACCCAGGTGACATTGCCGTATCCAATTGGGATTGACGGTATGGCGATTGATGCCGACAACAACCTGATCGCGGTGGGCCGCCCGCAAGATGGTGAAGGCGAACGCCAGGTTATCGCTGTCCTTGCGAGTACCGATGATTGGGAATCGGCAGCTATCACCATTGCTGCCGAGACCACTGGCGCGGCGACCACACTGGCACTTGCCGATGGCGCCGCGTACTACATCAACGCCTATCTGGGCAATCCAGAGCAGGAACAGTATCAGATTGTGCGCGTCGATTACGCTGACATGATGATGGAGTGACATACTCCCCCGCCTTTAGGCGGGGGCTTCTACCCTCAGGGAGAAGGATTTCCCCTACCGCAATGGTTTTTCACCCCTCGCCCTGTCAAAGAGGGGCAGGGGGTGAGGGCTGAAAACGAGCGGCTTGCGTAAGGTGAGCTTTTAGGTGCCGTCTAGAAATTGATCATATGCCCTTCAAGCCCGTGCGCCGCCTCTTTAATGGCTTCACTGAGCGTCGGATGCGCATGGACATTGCGCGCGATCTCGTTCGGCGTCAGTTCCGCCATACGCGCCAATGTCAGTTCGGGCAGCAGTTCGGTCACATCGGGACCAATCAGATGTGCGCCGAGCAGTTCGCCGTATTTCTTGTCGCTGATCAATTTGACGAATCCGGTCGGGTCGCCCAAGCCGTGCGCCTTACCGTTCGCCTGAAACGGAAACTTGGCGACATTGATATCGTAGCCTTTTTCGCGCGCTTGCTTCTCGGTGTAGCCAAAGCTGGCGACCTGAGGCTGACAATACGTCGCGCGTGGCAGCATATCGTATTCCAGTTCAATCGTCGGTTCGCCCGCAATCGCTTCCGCAGCGATCATGCCCATCGCCTCCGCAACATGTGCCAGCATCAATTTCGCCGTCACATCGCCAATCGCGTAAATATGCGGCACGTTCGTTCGCATATGTCCATCGATTTCGACCGCGCCGCGCTCGCTCAGCTTGACGCCTGTTTTTTCCAGCCCATAGCCTTCGGTGCGCGGCTTAAAGCCAATCGACTGCATCACTTTATCGGCTTCTAGCGTTTGCTGTTTGCCATCGCCCGTGGTCACATTGACGCGCACACCGCTTCCGGTGTCCTCGATGCTGTCTACGCGCGTCTTGGTCATCACTTTGACACCGAGTTTCTTGTACTGCTTTTCCAACTCCGCCGAGACCTCTTCATCTTCAAGCGGCAGCAGCCGATCCAGAAATTCTACAATCGTGACATCGACGCCATAATTCTTCATGATGTAGCTGAACTCGACACCAATTGCGCCGCCACCCGCGATGATGATCGATGCGGGCAAGTTTTCTTCCATAATCTGTTCTTCGTAGGTGACGACTCGCTCGCTCAATGTCGTGCCGGGAATCAAGCGCGTCGTTGCGCCCGGCGACAAGATACAGTGCTTGAAAGTCAGCGTCTCTGTTTTGCCGTCATTGAGCGCGACGTTGATCGTATTAGCGTCTTGGAACTCTCCCCAACCGTCGTATTCGTCGATCTTGTTCTTCTTCATCAGGAAATGCACACCCTTGACGCGACCGTCCGCGACCGTGCGGCTGCGTTTGTACGCCGACGCATACTCGAAGGTGACTTCGCCGGTGAACTTCATGCCGAACTTTTCGGCTTCTTTCGTCACAATATGCGCAAGTTCAGCATTGCGGAGCAGTGCTTTGCTGGGGATACAGCCGACGTTGAGGCATACGCCACCCCAGTATTTTTTCTCGATAATCGCGGTTTTCAGCCCCAGTTGACTGGCTCGAATCGCGGCGACATACCCGCCGGGACCTGCGCCGACCACGACGACATCATATGCTTGCGCCATTGGCGTTATCTCCAAGTTGATATATGTGATTTGTGAATCATTGTAGCGCTGTCACGTCTGAACTAAAAGACGCCGACGAGTCCATCTGTACAGTATTTAGACGCTGTTTAAGGGAAAAATATGACGAGGATAATTACCAGATCGTTTCCAGCGTTGACAACCCTGTTTTTCCGTCATGGCTGATCAATTGGATATGCCAATGCACCACCGTCTGTACTTGCTCACAGCGCACAACAAATTGCGATCAGCGCCCATCAAAGACACGAAGGGCGCCCATGTGGACGCCCTTCGTGTCTTTCACTTATGCCACAGAACCCAAACGCTTACGGAGACAGCAGGCTGGTCAGGTTGAAGAAGTTGTTACCTTCATTACTTTCCGTAACCAGATTGTTGACATCGACCGCACAGTTTGCCGTCGTGTTCGATCCGCCGCCCGAATCGAGCTGCGCCGTGACGGCTAAACTTACCTGCGAACGCGCCCCCAAACCACCTATCGAACCGCTGAACAACTGATTTTGCGGTGTGAAATTGCACGCGCCGATAACACCCGGCAGCGCGACATCGCTTTCATTGCGAATCGTCAGGAAGAACTGGAATGGTTGTCCCTGAACAATGGTGCGGTCATACTGAAGATTCGTGATAATCGCGTCCGGCAGTCCTGTCGCGGGGGCAGCAGTTGCCGTTGCACCAGCGGCAGGAATATTCGTTGGCAGTGTCACAGGGCGCGGTGGCGGATTGATTTGTGGCAAACTGCTCGTGTCCCCCGTGACGTTAATAATCGTCGGCGCGACAAAGCCCAGGCGACCATCCGGCAGACGAATTTGATACCAGCCTGAACCCGTACTGCTGATGCCGACGACATCGACTTGCTGACCAATGCGCAGCGCTGTCAGCACCGGGTAAGCGGTGGTATCACCCGTGCGAACATTGCCGTTGACGGATGCCGTGCCTATCGCTGCGCCGCTCGTAATGGGCGCTGTATCCGGCACTGCTGTCGCCACGACGAATGCTTCTTCGGTGACCACTGGTGCTTCTGGTGCTTCTGGTGTCAGAAACGGTGGGATTTCATTTTCGATGCGCAGCGGACTCACCACAGACTGCACGACATCAGCTTCGTCTTCGAACAAAATCGATAAGCGCAGCTCGAATAATCCATCATCGTTCAGCGTCGTGTCCCACACGCCGAGCACATCATCGACAACGGGCGTCCCAGCGGGGATCGTCGCAGGCAGCCACACATTATCTTCTTCGGGGAGCACATTTTCGTCAGGGACGAAATCATTGTTCAACGGGCGATATTCCAGAAAGTAGCCGACCATCCCCGCCAAATTTGCGCTTCCACGCACTTCAAATTCGCCGCGCAAGACGTAAACAGGCGGCGGAAACGTGATTTGTGCGTTTGGATCGGGCTCAGCAGGATTAACAGTTTCTTGTCCGTAAACTGCAAACGCGCCAGTCGCTATCAAAAGCGCGATCAGCAGGGCTGCAAAGCGAGATTGTTTGAACATGCGTGATTTCCTTTGATAATTCAACAACCTCAACCCTAATCAAAACCGCTTTTTCGCGCAAGGTACATTTGACCTACGCTATACCCACCCCTCTAAACGCCGCTTGAGGGTCATCATGAAGGTGTCGCCTTGCGCGCCATCGACCACCCGATGATCGAACGTCAGCGACGTATATACACACGGGCGGATAGCGATCATATCGTCGATGACTTTGACGCGCTTTTCCATCATACCGATTCCCAAAATGCCGACTTGTGGTTGGTTGATGATCGGCATCGCCATCAAACTGCCGCTTACGCCATGATTGGTAATGCTGAATGTACCGCCCTGAACTTCTTCTGGTTTGAGTTTTTTTTCGCGTGCCCGTGTCGCTAAATCGTTGATCGCGCGCGCAGCACCGAGCAAATTCAAATCATGCACGTTCTTGATCACCGGCACGATCAACCCATTGTCGAGCGCGACCGCGACACCGATGTGAATGCCGTTGACCAAATAAATGCCGTCATCCGTCCAGCGTGCGTTCAAATACGGCACAGTCTGTAAGGCGTCGGCTGCCGCGCTGACGAAATATGCGGTTAGCGTCAGGTTGACGCCTTGCTTGGCAAACGACTCTTTGTGCGCCTCACGATGTTTGAGAACCGCACTCATGTCAATTTCAAAGACGGTCGTCACATGCGGGCTGGTGTGTTTGCTCATGACCATATGATTGGCGATCGCACGCCGCATCGCCGTGAGCGGAATCAATTCACCGTCGATGCCCGCCGGAATCGCTTCGACCGGATGCACCCTTATATCTACATTTGACTTTTGTAGGGGCGACTCGGTGGGTCGCGCTGTTACAGCAGTTTCGGTTTGCGGCTGATCCTCGTAATCGACCGTCGATTTGAATAAGTCACCGCTGCCAGGACGTTCCCACGGCGGCGTATCGTCGGTCGGCGCGTCGTCCTGTATGCCATCGCGTTCTAAATAATCCTCGACATCGCGCTTGGTCACGCGCCCATTCCGACCCGTGCCGTTGATCGCCGCTAAATCGAGCTGATGTTCCGCTGCCATACGCGCCACAACTGGCGTCATTTGTCCGTTGTACGCGATGGGAACCGCGTTGACTGCCGGCTGTTGATGAGTCGGCGGCACATGCTGCGCGGTCACGGGTGGTGAGTCATCCCCAACGATCTCGCCCGCCGCACCGATCACGGCGAGCAGTGTGCCACGTTCGACTGTTTGCCCTGCTTGCACATAAATCTTGAGCAGTACGCCGCCCGCTGATGCCGGAATTTCGGTATCAACTTTATCCGTGCTGATTTCCAGCAGCGGCTCAAATTCTTGGATGGCGTCACCTTCTTGTTTCAGCCAGCGCGAAACCGTACCTTCGACGACGCTTTCACCCAACTGCGGCATGATCACTTGTGTTGTCATCAAGAACCCCTTTTTTTATTAACCGCAGCCGACGCAGAAAAGGCAGCGCGTATTATTAAATACTTCGCTGTCTTTGCGCTCTCTGCGGTTCAATGTTTTTAATAACCTGCCAATTCGCGGATAGCATCCGCAATTTTGTCCGGGTTCGGCATGAAAAATTCTTGCATATCGTGGTTGAATGGCACTGCCGGAATGTCGTATCCAGTCAGGCGGCGGATTGGTGCGTCGAGTGTTTCAAAGCCATCATCGGCTAAGATCGCCGCTACTTCCGCGCCGTAGCCCATCGTTCGGCTGTCTTCATACACGATCAGCGCTTTACCCGTTTTCTTGACCGATTTCAAAATCGATTCTTTATCGATGGGCAGCAGCGTTCGCAGATCGACGACTTCAGCATCGATTCCGTTTTCCCGCGCGACTTTTTCCGCCGCAATGACCGTGTAATGCGCCATCATGCCATATGCGAATACGCTCAGATCACGCCCTTCACGAGCAATGCGCGCGGGTCCAATCGGGACGGTGTAGTCGTCGTCCGAAACATCACCTTTGATCGCACGATACCCTTTTTTAGGCTCGAAAAACAAAACCGGGTTCGGGTCACGTACAGCGCTCTTGAGCAATCCTTTAGCATCATGCGGCGTGCTGGGGATGACAATTTTCAAGCCCGGCACATGCGCGAAGAACGCTTCTACACTTTGGCTGTGATATAAACCACCCGCAATACCGCCGCCATACGGTGCGCGAATGGTGAGTGGCACACGCCATTGTCCGTTGGAACGATAATACATTTTCGCTGCTTCGTTGACGATTTGATTGAACGCAGGGTGAATAAAATCCGCGAATTGAATTTCGCAGATCGGGCGCAGTTCCGCCAACGCCGCGCCAATGCCAATCGCGACGATGCTCAGTTCAGCAAGCGGCGAATCGATCACGCGCGCCGCTCCATATTTCGCCTGTAACCCTTGTGTGGCGCGGAATACCCCCCCACGCACACCGACATCCTCACCTGTGATAAACACACGTGGGTCGCGCGCCATTTCTTCGTCCATCGCCGCGCGGATCGCGTCGATCAGTGTCATGACGGTCATCTATTCATCCTCCGGCGCATACAACGATGCAATCGCCGTTTCAGGGGCGGGACTGGGCGCAGCTTCGGCAGCTTTTTGCGCATGATCGACGGTTGCACGCGCGCGTACCTCGTACTCGTTGAGCGCATCCGCCGTCAAAATGCTTTGTTCCAGCAAAAAATGCTGCATACGCTGGATCGGGTCTTTTTTCTTCCATTCCTCCACTTCCTCGCGCGTCCGGTAGCTGCGATCATCGTCATCGCTCGAATGCGGCACCGGACGATATGTTTTCGCTTCAATCAATGTCGCCCCGCCGCCGTTATAGGCGCGCGCTGCTGCCTCGTGGACGGCATCGTAAACGGCGAAAATATCGTTACCGTCCACCCACAAGCCATGTACGCCGTACGCAGGCGCACGATCCGCGACATTCGCGACCGCCATCTGCGAATCCATCTTGACGCTGATAGCATAAATATTATTTTGTACCAGACAAATAAGCGGCAGCTTATGCACGCCTGCCCAATTCATACCTTCGTGCCATTCGCCTTGACTGGTCGAGCCTTCGCCAAGCGATGTCAGCGCAAGCCGCGGCTGCGTGGCGTCGTTCGCGTCCACCATACCCGTTTGCTGGCGGTATTTAATCGCAAATGCCAGCCCAGCCGCTTGTGGGACTTGTGTGGCGACGGGTGCCGAGCCGCTGATGATATTCAGGTGTTTAGCCGAGAAATGACTCGGCATTTGTCGCCCACCAGAACTTAATTCGTCGCGTTTGGCGAACAGTGACATCATAAAATCGAACGGCGTGACGCCAAGTGACAGCACCAGCGCCAGATCACGATAGTACGGATGCACATAATCGACCCCGCGCGTAATCGCGTATGCCGCGCCGACTTGTGCCGCTTCGTGTCCCATCGCGCTGATGTGAAACGCGATCTTCCCCTGCCGATGCAGCGCCCACGCCCGTTCATCTAAGCGGCGGCTGAGCAGCATCGTATAAAACATCTCGCGCAGCGTCGTTTCATCCAACCCAGCGCTTGCACCAATTACACGATCTAATGTCATGCACGCTCCAAACAAAGATTTTTAAGACAAAGCGCAGCTTTTCAGAATATTATAACACTTTACACGATTATTGGCGTGTTTCGTTTAGCTAATTCGCACAATCTATGACAAAACATCATAGCCAGGTCGCGCAAATTTCCATATCGGCGTACAGTATGAAAAGTCCTGTTAGCAGCCAAAGGAGTACGACCTTGACCGTCTTTGCGGAGGGAAAAATCGAAGCCTTTGTCGGTCCGCCGGCACTAGGTGCGGCGGATAACCTGGAGCAAATTATCGTCGATTTTATCGATGCCGCGCAGCATCGCCTGTATATCGCCGTACAAGAACTTGATTCGCATGAGATTGCGAAAGCGATTATTCGGGCGCGTTGGCGCAAGGTGTCGGTGCGTATGGTCGTGGAACAAGATTACCTGATGGATGGCAAAGTGCCGCGTGGTGAAGTGAAAATCCTTGAAGGCGAGACTATCGAAGCGGCAACCGAACGCGTGCAGTGGACTGAAGCATCCGATGATGGTGAAGACGTTTATCCACGCAATCGTATGATTCTGGCCGCCCTCCTGCGCAACAATATCGATGTCAAAGCCGATTACAACCCGACAATATTCCATCAGAAATTCATCATCCGCGATTACTTTCCCGAAGACAGCAAGACAAGCGCACGCAATAAAAAGTCCTCGATTCTGACGGGATCGGCAAATTTCACGTATACCGATACCCATTTGAACCTGAACAACCTGATCATTTTCAACGATCACCGCATCACGGCGGATTATTCCACTGAATTCCAGCAAATTTGGACGGGGACCTTTGGCGTTATGCGTGACCGTCATCGGGATGAACCTAAAACGTATAACGTCGGTGGCGTGCCTGTTAGTGTGCTGTTCGCGCCCGACCACACACCGGAATTAGAAATCATGAAACAGATGTTGAAATCGGTCGAAAGGATTGATTTTGCCATCTTCACGTTTTCAGGCTCATCAGGCATCGACGACGCCCTGATCATGGCGCACCAAGCCGGACGGCAAATCAACGGTGCGCTCGACCCGATGCAGGGTGAACAAAAATGGGCTGCGACCAAATGGTTACTTGACGAAGGCATCAATCTGTTTTACCCGAATAAACGCGGTACGTTCGCCAAATTTCGTAAGCTGCATCATAAGCTCATGGTGATCGACCGTGCGATTGTCGTCGCGGGGAGCATGAACTACACGAAGCCCGGTAACGGCGTCAATGACGAAAACCTGTTCGTGCTTGGCAGCCCATACGCGACGATTACAGACATGGACGGCAGTGATGCGGTCAATGCCGAAAATTGCGCGGCGCTTGCCGATTACTTCCGCGCCGAAATCGACCGTATTATTGCCAACAGCCGCGCGGTCACGTTGACCAATATCTAAAACCTCAGTTTAAGGGAGCGAGTCTTCACTCGCTCCCAAAAGCGCATCCATTACGCTGATACTACATATTCATCAAAACTGATGTTTCTGTGAGGAAGTATGTGGAAGCATTTATACATCCTCTTTTGCGTTTTGCTGTTTGATTGATATCTAATCCCCTGCCGCCTGTGCGCGTTCGGGTAGACGTTCCGCGATCAGTTCGACCACATCCTTGATGATGATGTCGCCGCCGACATTGGTCTTGGCACTCTCGAACATCTGCATACAGAACGGACAGCCAACCGCCAGCGTCTCCGCGCCAGTGGCAACCGCTTCTTCGTAGCGTTCAATGTTGACCGCTTTCGTCCCGTGTTCTTCTTCTTTCCAGAACTGCGCACCGCCTGCACCGCAGCAGAATGAATTCTTCTTGGTGCGCGGCATTTCGATGACTGACGCGCCCATGCTGGTCAGCACGTCGCGCGGTTCATCGATCACGCCATTATGCCGTCCCAAATAGCACGGATCATGAAACGTCACGTTGGGCGACTTGTCGAGTTTCACGCTGTCAGGCAGTCTGCCAGTCGCGATCAGTTCGTCAATGAGTTCGGTATGATGCACGACTTCATAATCACCGCCGAACTGGTGGTATTCTTTGCCAACGTTGTGATAACAATGCGGACATGTCACGACGACGCGACGCGGTTTGTTGTCAAAAACCACATTCAGCGTTTCGACGTTCGCCGTCGCCAATTGTTGATACAAATACTCGTTGCCAGCGCGGCGGGCGCTATCACCTGTACACTGCTCTTGTTCACCCAACACCGCGAAATTGACACCCGCGCGATCCAGCACTTTGACCAGCGCGCGCGCCGTAAGTTGTGCGCGCGGGTCGTAGCTCGGCGCGCAGCCTACCCAGTACAGAATATCGAAGTCGGGGTTTTCTTCCACCGTCGGCACAGGAATTTCTAAGCCCGTCGCCCACTTGAACCGATCAGCACGCGCGTTATTCCAGGGATTGCCGTTGCGCTCCATCCCGTTGAACGCGGTTTGCAGCGCCGCCGGGAACTCGCTCTGCACCAGTACGGCGTCACGGCGAATATCGAGAATATCCAGCATCGGTTCGTTGCCGACCGGACAAATATCGATGCACGCGCCACACGATGTACACGCCCACACCGCCGATTCGCTGATGGCGAAGCCCATCAACGGATACGTACTTTCCGCGCCCGCCGCAAGTTCGCTCATTTCATCTTTGATTAGATAACGCTTATTGATTTCATACGCGGCGGGCGATAATTCTTTGCCCGTCACATAAGCCGGACACACATCCTGACAGCGATTACACATAATGCACGCGAAGGCATCGAACAAATTGGTTTGAGTCAAGTCTTCGAGTTTGTGTGCGCCGAATTGTTCACGCGTTTCGTCTTCAAAATCGACTTTTTCCATCTCGCCTAGCGATGTACGACGCGGGCGCGTCAGGAAATTCAAGGGTGCCATGAACAGATGCGCGTGCTTGCTATACGGGAAATACGGCGTGAACAACAAAATCCCGCCGAGCGCCACCCACCAGAACAGATGCTCCATGATGCGTAAGCCGTCTTCGTTCAACCCACCCCAAATCGGACTGACCAGCGTGGCGAACGGGCGAAATATATCCGCGCCTGTCTCTGCAACCTGAACCGATTGACCCAAAAAGCGCGCACCGACATGCAGCAAAATAAAGACGCCGACAATCAACGAATCACGGCTGATAGCGCCCGCTTTGACTTTGGGATGCAGTAAAATATTGTCGTGATATTGCAGATCGGTTTTATTCGGTAGTACGAAACGGCGGAGTAAAAAGTAGCTGACGCCGAACAACACAGCAATGCTGAGTAAGTCACCGCCAACACGATACAGATCAGAGAATAAACCTGCACCACCCAAAAACGTGAAGTCGGGGATAAACCCTTCTAAAACGTCCGCGCCGTTGACCAAAAAGTAATAAGTGAACCCCCATACCACGCCGATATGGATCAGACTGGTCAGCCGTCGCGTTTTCAGCGTGGTCACTTGCGTCATATACACGCGCAGCGCCTGCCATAAGCGCGCGGGCAAATGATCCAGGTACAGTCTGCTTTGTCCACGCCCAATCACTTTGATCATGTCGGTAAAGCTGGCAATCGTCGCGCCAATCGCCAGCAGCGCCAGCATCAAAAACAACATTTTTTCAACGGTCGTCAGCATGAAACATCCTTCAATTCATCTACTCAATCGTGCTTTAATGCAAGACGGATGGGACGCATCCGTGAACGATAACGTAGCGCCGCTACCAACGCCGTAAGGCGACGGTAAGCGCAAGCGTCGTTCAGAAGCCCCTGCCTTTAGGCATGGGAAGCGTCACTTTTCATTCGACTATAACCGTGTGATGAGAAAAACCCAAAATCTTGAAAGATTTATGAGACAAGCCACTTCTTTGAAATGAGTTCACACTCACATTAGCCGTTACACAAATGAGGATTATCATGTCGATCGACTTTTCGCCTGTTTGGGATAAACAAATCTTGCTTGGCGCGTTCGCGCAGCAGTTCAGCGTCGATGCACTTAAGAATGCAGTCAATGCCAGCATCGATTTGTTGCGTTCGATGGTTGATCAAGCCGATAACGCTATGATCACATTCGATCCGCTCGATGCACTCGCTGATGATCCAGATGCAATCGAGGGCGAAGAGAAAATCGGCTGGAGTTTAGGACATTTGGTCGTACATGTCACCGCAACCAGCGAAGAATCGGCAGCTATCGCGTCGATTTTGGCGCGTGGCGTCGCGTACGGCAAAGAACCCCGTTTACGCTACGAAACCGAATGGAAAACGATCACCACACAAGCACAAGCCATCCAGCGTTTAGAAGAGAGCCGCCGCATACGACTTGGCTACCTAGCCACGTTCCCCGATCAACCATTCTTCGAGAATATTCGCGAGATGAGCGAACGCGCCCACGAATTATGGGGAGATTTGAACGCGAAAGGGCAATATATGCTGGGGTTGTATCATGAATGGCAGCACTATGAGCAGTTCCGTGACGTACTCAATCAGGCGCAAGCGGCGCGGGCGGGCGTGAACGGGTAACGACCATAGATCGTGGTGACCTCAACAAGAGCAGGGTTGAGGCGCTTTGATCTCCACGCGATGCCATCTTAGAGTCAGGCAGCGACTCATTTTGCTTGTCAAGAGTGGGCTAAAAAGCTATACTCAGCGAATCATGAATGTTCACCAGCCCTCATCCCCCGACCCCTTCTCCATGAGGGAGAAGGGGAGAAAAATGCGCTTTTGAAGTCCCTCGCCCTGAGGGAGAGGGATTTAGGGTGAGGGCAAAAACAAGGTTTCGTGATTCACTGATACTTTATTTTAGTGAAAGGACGCTGCATATCATGGTCACACGCTTGATTCATCATCATCAACCCATGCGTTTTCCCGCGATGTGATCAGCGTTCGCTTGGCTTAGCTTACCCAAAGCGCGGACAATGGTCTGCGCTTTTTTGTTGCATTTTTCAAGGAGGCATGTCATGGCAAAACCGAAATTTGAGCCGCGCTTACCAAAAGGAATGCGCGACTTTTTACCCGCCGATATGATCAAGCGTGAATACGTCTTTGGCATTGTGCGCGAAATCTTCCACTTATACGGCTTTGAACCGTTGCAAACACCCGTGCTTGAACTGCGTGAGACTTTGATGGGCAAGTATGGCGAAGACGCCGAAAAGCTGATTTTCAACGCCCAGCACGCCGGCGGCAAGGAAGAACTCGCGCTTCGCTATGACTTGACGGTTCCATTAGCGCGTGTTATGGGACAACACGCCAACGAGATTACGATCCCGTTTCGGCGATATCAGATTTCGCCCGTGTGGCGTGGAGAACGCCCGCAAAAAGGACGGTATCGTGAATTTTATCAATGCGACATCGATATCGTCGGTGCTGCGGGACAAGACGCCGATGCCGAGATTATCAGCCTTATCGCAGCGGTATTGCGGCGAATCGGCTTCAATAACTTCAGCGTCAATATCAACAATCGCAAGCTGTTGACCGCCATTGGTCAATACGCGGGCGTCGAAGGCGACTTGCTGGGTGAGCTGTACCGAAGCATCGACAAATTCGACAAAATCGGCGCGGATGGCGTGCGCGACGAACTCATCAAGCGTGGATTAAGCGCCGATGTGATCGCCCGCATCATGGAGATGATTACGGTCGATCTGCCGCGCGATCAAAAGCTCGATTTTCTTAAGGAATTGATGGGAACGCTGCCCGACGCACAAACCGGAATCAGTGAGCTGCGCGCGATCCAGGATAATTTACGTTTGCTTGGTATCGCGGAGACTGATTACGACTTCGATTTCACTATGGTACGCGGGTTAGGTTATTACACGGGACCCATCTTCGAGGCGATTATCGCAGCAGGTGGCGTCGGCAGCGTTGCAGGTGGCGGACGCTATGATGATTTAATCGGCTTATTCCGCACCGACGCGCTGCCGACAACCGGCGGATCGTTGGGCATTGAGCGCATCATCGATGTCGTCGAAGCCTTCAATCTGTTCCCAGAGTCGCTGGGCGGCACGGTCGTGCAAACACTGGTGACGGTATTTAGCGACGACACGCGCGCTGAATCGAGCAAGTTGAGCGCTGAACTGCGCCTCGGCGGCATTCGCACCGAACTGTATTTGCAAGATAAACCGATTGGCAGGCAAATCGGGTACGCCGACAAAAAAGGGGTTGCGGTCGTCGCATTGCTCGGCGAGGATGAGATTGCCTCAGGTGAAGTCAGGTTCAAGCGCCTAAAAGATGGTCAGGAAGTGACTGTGCGCCGTGCTGATGCGATTAGCGCGGTTAAACAATTGCTTGGTTAAGTCAACGACCCCATAGCTAAAGCTAGGGGCTTGCAGTTATGGCGGGATTGAGTACCCAAGACACACACCGCGTATGGCGGATTGACTGCCACCCGGCGTCGAATATCAACACCGCGTTCGGGAATTTCGTCCCAGGGGTTTTAACCCCGCTGCTGGCTCTGGTCGCCCAGAATAAGCTGTTTCCTCTGCCTGAGCAGAGTGTTTTTCCAACTGTCCTGATTATGTAACTCACCTTACGCAGATTGCCCTCATCCTAAATCCTTCTCCCTCAGGGAGAAGGACTTCCCCTGCCGCGACGGTTTTTCTCCCCCCGCCCTGAGGGCTATGCATTACCCACAAGTCGGATCGGGGTCGAACACGGGGTAAAACAGGCGGTGTTGAGGGAAGAACACGCATCAGAATCGGAGCCATACCCTATACCATTCCTGTATCCAATTGACCCCCTTGCTGCCAAGAGCGGGAGAATGCTGCCGTGTTCGGCGGTATTCGCCCCAGGTTGCTTCGTTCCGACAGGGCGATGCAGCCTCCTTTTGGGCGACTTTCGCACGAGAAAAGCGCTTTGTTTCTCCCTATCCCCTTCCCCAAAAAGATGTGGGTAATACATAGCCTTTAGGCGTAGGGATGCTTACAAGAGCCAAACTTCAGGGGATGCAGCGTGCTGCGCCCCGACAAACGACGATTATTTGCGTCCAGCGTTGAAAGCATCCATGCTCGCCCAATCGTTTTGAGTGGCGAAGGCGGCTTGTTCCGACCACGTATTCAGGCTGGGCGCGAGGCGAATGCCAGCGGCGCTCAACATCGCGCGCAGATCAGCTTCAGTTGCCCCCGCCAGTTTCTCGAAGGTATCAATGCCACCAGCGATCAACACGCCTGCGATGCGCGGACCAATCCCATCAATCTTGATAAAATCCTGCACGGTGACGCCCGCGCCCGGCGTCGCGGCAATCGCGGCGGAGGTATCGCCGACGGCAGCGCTGATATCTGGCGTCACTTTGGGGATGGACGGCGGTTCGGCAGTTGGCGCGGGTTGATCCGGCGTGACCGCGACGGGAATATCCCCGACATGTTCGACAACGAGCGGTTCGTCTGCGGTGGTTTGGCGCGGAATACCGGGTGTATCGACGATATCGGGCGTCTCGCCGATTTTTTCGTTGTGAATCGTAGCGGACGGTTCTGGCGATGGGGCGGCGGGAACGGCGTCGGTCGGGGTATCGTCGGTCACGCTCCACGTCGGAATATTCGGCAGACTGACTGCTGCTTCGACGGGTGCGGCAGGCGCGATGGTGGCGCGTGTAGGGACAGGTTGCGCGACGCGTGAAATAACGGGCGTGGATGTGTCGCGTTTAGGCAGCGCGCTGACATCATAGTCGCGGATGATCGGCTTGGGCATCGTGACCGCCAGCGCGGTTTCTGGTTCGGCATCCAACGCGGTCGCGCGGCGCGGCGATATATTGATCGGCAGCGCCAAAACAACACCCACGATGCTTAACAGCGCGGGCAGCCACCACTCCAGCACCGGGCGTTCGTTGATGGCGTAATTCGTCACCAGCATCATCGCCAGCGTGATAAGCAGCACGGCAATTACAGTTCGTGCAGAACGATCATTCGACATGAACAGGTCTTCTTTCTTGAGCGATATAATCATTTTCACAATCGCTCCATTATGCCAGCCCGCCGCGCGCACGGCAAGCAGTCGTCAATTAAAACCACTGATATACGCGGCGTTATCCATCGAACCCTCAGGCGCACCGGACAAAATTGTGAGGTTCGTCACCCTGCCATCAGGCGCGAGTTGATACCAACCGACAAGCACGTTTACACCCATTACATTCTGAAAAACGATGGTTTCCGCCCAATATGTCCCTGTTTCAAACGCGCCGATGGCGCGGTCACTCTGATCAATCAGTTCACCTGTTTCGATATCGATTAAGTGAACAAAGCGGACATACGTTTGATCGATGGGTTGATCGAAATTCCAAACCAAATGAACCTGCCCTTGAGAGTCTGGCGTTCCCATACGACAGCATGTCAAGGTAAATGCCTGAAGCGAAATCCCTGCCTCATACTGAATCATGCGCTCGTTTGAAGATCGGTTCGGTTCATAGGTCAGGTCAAAATTGACCTCAACTGCTTCACTCGATGGCATCCAGCGAATGGTGTGATAACTTTCACTCATGGGCAGTGTCAGATCAAATTGAATCGGCGTGTTCTCGTTCGGTATCCACTGATGATAAATCACGCCATCAAGTTGCATCTGGATAGTGCTTGTAGCTCCACTAATCTCACCATCAATTTGTACCCAGCCTTCACGGCTGTAAAAGTAGACCTCATTTTGGGTTGCAGGTAAATTTGACGCGGGGGTGATAGCGGGAACTTCAAAGAATTCAGGTGCGGTTACATTGAAAACCACGAACGCCGCCTCTTCATACACAGGTTCGCCTAGAACTTCACGCGCGCGCGTTTCGATCACATTGTCGATATCATATTCACGATGCACAATCACCACGTCCGCGCCGGCTTGTGTTAACAATCCTGGGTCGAGAGTCGCTTGCAACACGGCTAACTTTGCTGGATTAACCGGCGTTTCGCGCGTGATGTGTCCAGCGATCAACGGGTGTTCGTGTGCGGTCTGCAAGTACATGCCGCGTTTGGCGACGATCAAATTGTCATACGGTAAATCAAGCACCGCGCGCACATCGTCGCGCGCGCGCAGATCGTAAATTGCCGTCGGGATCGCCGCGTCGATCATCGGGAACGGGAAAAAGACCTGCATATCGAATGCGATCAACGCGATGATAACGACGACTCCAATGTCGCGCGCGATCTTCGGCAGCCGCGCCGCCCGATCCCACAGCCACGCCGCGCCGTACCCCGTTAATGTTGCGACCGCCAGCGCCGTGAGAAAATTAAAGCGTCCCGGCGTGCGCGCCAAACTAATGAACGGCAGTTCAGCGATGAAGGCGAACGGCAGCGTCACATATGAAACATAGCCATCAACGCTGAGCGTGACAGGCTGATCGAAGACTTTCAAAAGCGCGCCGAGCGACAATATATAGGCGACCGCCGCGACAATGACCCACCAGCGCGCCGATTTGAATTTGATCGCGCCGATGATGCCGAGCAAGATTGGGACGATCCCGAAATACGCCGCGCCTTCATCGATGTTGACGCCCAAAACACGGCGCGTGTAGTCCAGATTGCCCCACAGCGGATGTTGAAACGACGGTGTAAACGCCGCCAACAGATCGGCACTGTAGCGGACGCCGCCGCTCGACTCGGTATAAATCGGCGTGTTGAGCGTTGATGCGAGGATTGGCAGTAAAAAGATAAGCAATAGTGCTGCGCCAATCCCGGCGGCAAGCGTCACACGCGCTAATGCCTCCCAGTGACGACGCACGATCAACGCCAACACGAATAAGCCTGTCAGCGGGATCAGCGTGTATAAGACATTGATCGTATGTCCCGCCGCACCGATGAAAAAGTACACCGCAGTCAACATGATCAATCGTCGCGGTGGGTTGTCCATCACAGATTGAACATCAAGCGCGCTCAAGCGGAATAAGCCCAGCGCATAGAGCGGCACGCCCCATTGCACGATCAAACCGATATGAGTCGCGCCGACATGCCCTTGCATCGTCGGAAAGAGCATATACACAACGCCCGCGATCAGCGCAGGGACAGCATGATCGTGACCGAGCAAATCGCGGGCGAACCGCCACATCGCCCACCCATTCAACGTCAGCGCCAGCAAGATATGCAGGTTGATCGCCGCCGGGAGCGGAAAGATCAATGCCAGCGCGGATGCGGGGAAGAACTGGAGCGGTGTCGCCCACAAAATACTGCCATCCAGCCCATTTGGGTAGCCGAGCAGCGGTTGAAAAAATAACAGCTCGCCTGTTTGTAATGCACGGCTGAACCACCACACATGGCGCGCCATCTCTGGCGCGTCGCCATACGCCAGACCTGCAAAATGGGTGCTGAGATTTGCGATCAGCGGAAACGTAACGATCAGCGCGATCAGCGCATAAAACGCGAACATGCGTACATGAATGGGAATACGCGGCATAACCCGCCTTTTCTTGAATGATGCCACTCTGAGCATTTTACGCCGCACGTGATATGCATACAACGCTCATACGGGCTTTCGTACGATTACCGTTGTTAGCGCGTCAGTGTACTCAACACATTGGCGTCAGATAAAACAGATAATCTTGATAAAAATTGTCAATCGGACTACACTTGATCGATGTCGATTGGAGTAATACCTCGTGACCACGACCGCTAAAGACCGCTTCGGGCGACTCATCAACTACCTGCGAATTTCGCTGACAGACAAATGTAACTTACGCTGCGTCTATTGTATGCCGGAAGATATGGTCTTTCGCCCCAATGACGCGCTGCTGCAAGACGACGAACTCAAGACGCTGGTGCGGGTATTCGCTGAACTCGGTTTTCACAAGTTTAGGCTGACGGGCGGCGAACCGACAATCCGCCAGAATATCACCGAGATCGTCAATTTTATCGCGCATACGCCCGGTGTGAACAATCTTTCGATGACGACCAACGGCGTACTGCTCAAAAATTTAGCTGAACCCCTCAAACGCGCTGGTTTGCAGCGCCTGAATATCAGCATCGATACGCTCGATGCGGCTCGCTTCAAAAAAATCACCCGTTGGGGCAATATCGATGATGTGTGGGCGGGCATCGATGCGGCGGAACGCGCCGGACTGACGCCGATCAAGCTGAACGCGGTGATCGTGCGCGGCTTCAATGATCAGGATGTGACCGATATCGCCAAGCTGACGGTCGATCATGACTGGCAGGTACGCTTTATCGAGATGATGCCGTTCGGCGAGGTTGCCGCGTTTGCAAAGTCGCAGATCGTGACCGATCAACAAATCCGCGACCAGATCGCCGCCGAATACGAACCGCTCCAACTGCTTGACGATGGCAAGCTCGATGGCGAAGCGCGCCTGTACAAGTTTGCTGGTGCGAAGGGTGAAGTCGGCTTTATCAGCAGTGTGACGCAGCCGTTTTGCGCGTCGTGCAATCGCGCGCGGCTAACGGCGGATGGCGTGCTGCGGTTGTGCCTGCTGCGCGATAAAGAAGTCGATTTGCTGACGCCGCTCCGCAATGGCGCGACACAAGCACAGGTCAAGCAGATTATTTTGGATGGAATCTGGCAAAAGCCGTGGGGTCATGGGTTGGGTGAAGATGTGATCCCGCTGACGCGCGTGATGAGTCAGATTGGGGGTTGATCCGCTTGCCTCTGATCTGGCGTCGCATCGCGCGCGCCGAGAATCTTCTCTAACTCGCTGGCGTTGATCAGCGTATTGCCGTTGAGCGGAAACGGATCGACCGGTTTATCACCCGCGCCCATCATATTCTTGATCAAGCGCATATCCTGCGTGGTCAGCGCCGCCATCGTCTCGTATTCGTTATCGTGCTGGCTTTTGCCGAACGCGCGGTAAAACGCGATGCGCTGAAACTGAATGCTGGCGATATCGCGCACCAACAGCGTGTTCGGGTTGATCAAGCGCGGCGTTAAATCTTTGGTGCGAATCAGCAGCAGTGTCACCAACAGCAGCACAATCCCAACGACTTGCGCCATATTTAGACGATCGCCCAAGACAAAATACGCGAGCGACAGCGCAACGCCAATTTCCGCGACGGCGATTACCGCTGTGCGCAAACTGCCAAAGACCTGCACACTGGCAAACATCGTGAGTCGAGAAAGCGCGGTCGTGATGCCTAAAACGAAAATCGCCGGAAATGCCGACGTAATCACTTCACTTGTGAGCGGACGCCCGACCGCTGCCCATGCCATCACTACGATCACCGCCATCGTCGTCAAAATATACAGCGCGGCGGTCGGCGCGGGCATTTCGCGCAGCACAAACTGACTCAGAATGACCGTCCCAGCGAACATAAGCGCGTTCGCCAGCATCAAACCGACGCCAAGAAAGTTGATCGGTTTGCCGCCTAAACCCGTGATCATCAGGATTGCCAGCATCGCCACACCCACACGGATCGCGGTGCGGCGGTCGATCTTTTCGCCGCCCAGGCGGGTGAGCAAGAGCGCGAAAATTAAATACATGCCGTTAAGCAGTTGCGATAACGACGCATCGAGCAGGTTTAAGCCGCCGTAAAAAAACAGCGAGCCAATCCCGTTAATCGTGCCGACCACAATGCAGCCGAGCAACCCCGCCGGATAAATGTAAAGATATTTGCGGAAGAACAGCCCGTAAATACTCCACAACATCACGACGGCGATCACGGTGCGCGTTGCCGCCACCGAAAACGGGTCGGCACCCGCATTGATGGCGAACTTGCCAAGAATCGGTGCGACACCCAAAAAGAGGGGTGTAAGAAACGCGGCGGCGATTCCCTGTGTACGCGCTGATGGGGTTACAAGTTTGATACGCACGCTGATTTTTCTCGTGTACAGTCTTTAACGCATTGACAAAACAACATCAGTGATGTGTCTACACACGATTGTATAACAAAATTGTGATAGTGGCTTCAAAAGGCAGCGTTCATGTGGCGGCTAGGGGCGATGTGGTGGGTCGCCCCATTTTGAACAGCGAGGTTTAGCGTTCGTTCACAAGTGGCATCGTAAAAATGAACGCGCTGCCCGGATACTTGTCAGGGTCATAGCCATCGCTCTCGACCCAAATATGCCCGCCGTGCGCGTCGATAATGCCTTTGCTGATGGCTAACCCCAAGCCGATGCCGCCGCCGCGAAATGCCGTCTTACTCGTCGAATGCAAGCCCATATCGCTGGTGGTATTGAAACGGTCGAACATGCCAGCCTGGTCGCTTTTGGGGATGCCGATACCATGATCCCGCACGGTCACGCGCACTTTATCGTTTTCGACTTGCGCGAATAAATCAATACTGCCGCCGTCGGGCGTATATTTGATCGCGTTGCTGATCAGGTTACGCAGTGCCAATTCCATAAGCTCCCAGTCGGCGCGCATGGCAATCGGGAAACTGGCGCGCTCGAAATTGACGACCAGTCGCCGATCCTTGATCGCAGTGTCGAACGACTTAAGCGCTTTGATCGCCGTTTGACCCAAATCGGTGGGACCCAGTACGAGATCGATCTGGTTGGTCATAATACGGCTCATCATCACCACTTCGTTGATGATGGACTGCATCCGCCCGATCGATCCGTTCATGCCATCGAGCAGCATTCGCAGGGTCGGGTCATGGGCGACGGCGGGCTTGATGTGTGGATTATCATCGAGCAAGCGGCTGTAGCCGTACACGAGCGTGAGCGGGGTACGCAGTTCATGTGCGGTAATCTGAATGAATGTATCTTTCATGCGGTCGAGTCGTCTTAACTGCGTGTTGACCGATTCGAGTTCGCGGATTTGCGTCTCCAACCGTTCGACGACTTCGCGCGTATAGCGCGTTTGTGCTTCGCTCATTTTACCCGCGTCGAGTTTTTCGCTGCCGCCGTTGAGAAAAAACTCAACCTGAGTGGGCAGCGCTTCGACATCGAGCGGTTTGGTGATGTATCCGGTCACACCTGCCGCTAGTGCCAGTTCGCGTTGTTCACCCATCGATTGCGCGGTCAGCGCGACAATCGGCGTGCGCTCGAACTTTTTATCGCTGCGTAAGCGCGTCGTGATTTCGCGTCCGGTCAAATCGGGCAGGTTGATATCCGTCAAAATCAAATCGGGCGTCTCGCGCCGTGCCATGTCGATTCCGTCCAAGCCGCATTCTGCGACCAGCACGCGATACCCCGCGAATTTGAGCGTACGTTCGACCAGCGAACGACTGGCGGGGTCATCTTCGATGTAAAGAATGGTTTGCGTTTTATCGGTCATGTCGGTCACTCGAGTTTGATCACAAGGCTTTCGATAAAGCTTTCGTCAATCGATGAGCCTTTAGGCAGCAGCATCTCGACTTGTTCGTTCAGGCGCGCGCGTTCTTTTGCCGTCAGTTCTTTGGCGGTGATCACGACAATGGGAAGCGATGCCAATTCAGGATCGGCTTTCAAAGTATCGATCACCTGAAAACCATCGACATCGGGCATCATCAAATCGGTGATGACCATATCGGGACGAATTGACCGCACCAGCTCGATGCCACTTTTACCGTCATACGCCAGATGCACTTCGAACGTGCCACGTGCTTCTAGCATACGCAAAATTAAACGCGCTGCATCTTCATTATCTTCGATGATCACGATTCGTCTTACTTGAGATTCGATCTGTTCGAGCGCCGCGTATAAGCCTTCTTGTGGCAAGGCGGCTTCGACATTGCGCTGCGCCAGATCGACCGACTTTTGCCATTGATCACCCAGGATCATGGTTTCGACAGGCATGGTGTGACCAGACACATTGACGACGACGACATCGTTCGGCTTGATCACGCCCTGACGTACCAGTTTGAACAACCCGGCGAATGTAACCGCCGTCGCGGGTTCGACCGAAATACCTTCGTTGCGTGCCAATATACGCGTGGCTTCAAACGCTTCATCGTCGGTGGCGCTGGCGAACGAGCCGCCATATGCCTGCACGTAGTCGTACAGCAATTCATAAGCGCGTCCAGGATTACCCGTCGCCAGAGTCGCGATAATCGTCTCTGGCACATCGACAGGGATAGCGATGCGCTGACCGCGCTTGAACGCTTCGACCATTGGCGCGCATCCTGTCGATTGGATGATGCCGAGCGCAGGCATTTTGTCGGTCAGCCCAAAATCGATCATTTCGCGGAAGCCCTTGCCGACGCCGATGGGTCCCATACCGCCGCTCACGCCCTGCAAGAACCAATCGGGCGCGCGCCAGCGTTCGCCGCCTTCGAGTTCGTAGCCCAACTGCTCGCCAATTTCGTACGCCATCGTTTTCATGGCTTCGATAGCCGCGACCGATTTGATGCCACGATCGAGAAAGATACCTTTGCGCTTCGCGAAGCGCGCCGCGATTTCTTTGGTCTGGTCATACGTGCCTGTAATTTTAATGACTTCTGCGCCGTACAAAGCCGCTTCGCGCATTTTGTCACCCGGCGTAAGGCTTGGGAAGAACGCCCACACCTTGATGCCCGCCCGCGCGCCGTATGCGGCATAAGCGATCGCTACATTGCCAGTGCTGGCGACGACGACTTCGTCGATGCCTAATTCGCGCAGCGCCGAAATTGCGACCGTCGCCTGACGGTCTTTGAAGCTGGCGGTTGGTCCCTGCCGTTCATCTTTGAAGTATAAATGCTTCAAGCCCAGACTCGCCGCCAACGTGCGCGACTTGATCAACGGCGTGCCACCTTCGCCAAGACTGACGATGTTGTGTTCATCGTAGATCGGCAAAATTTCATGATAACGCCACAACCCCGGTGGGCGCTGACGGAGTTGTTCGCTCCAGCGCGGCACATCGATCTTTTCAAGTTCGTAGCGCGCTTCGAGGATGTTTTCACCGCAGTTCGGGCAGCCGCTCACATGCTTATCGAGGACGATACGCGTGCGGCAGTTGATGCATTCGAGTTCGATGTGTTTGGTTGTAGTCGCTTCGGTTATAAGCAAGATGGTTTGCCTGTTGATTTCATCAATTAGCATTACAATGCGAGGGCGGGTCTTAGACCCGCCCTGACGTTGTTCATTGATCTTGTCGTGCAATATCGCAGGTTGCCCGTGCGGTGCTGCTGTCGTTAATTGCCGTTGGTGCGGGTCAAGTTCGCTTTCACACCATCCATGAACTGCTTGCGCTGTCCGGCATTGATGTCGGCTTTGAACAAGACAGGCAGGTTGGTAAGTTGATCGCGCTCGCTCGCGTTGAGTGTTTCACCCGTGACGACGATGATCGGAATAGTAGCGGTTTCAGGGTTCGACCGCAATTCGCTGATCACCTGAAAACCGTCCATTTCCGGCATCCGCAAATCAAGGATGACAAGGTCGGGGCGACGGCGCGCCACCATCGAAATGCCGTCCATCGCGCTGCCCGCCGTAAACACTTTGTAATGCCCTTGTTCGCTCAACAAATCTTCGATGATCTTGATGCTGTCGGCTTGGTCATCGATGATCAGGATGCGGTCGATGCGCGCTTCACGCTCGGCATTCAAAATCGTCTCCGCCAGCATTTCGGGTGTGAATGGACGCGGCAGATACGCGAACGCACCTGTTTCGTATACACGCGCTTCGTCGGGGTTGATGGTGACGACCACCACCGGAATATCGCGCGTATCGTCGCGTCCTTTGAGCCGTTCCAGAATATTCCAGCCTTGACCATCGGCAAAGTTGACATCCATCACGATCAAGGTTGGGTGCAAGCCGCTCGCCATCGCTTCGGCTTCGAGCGGGATCGACGCGGCGAAAATATCGAAACCTTCGCGCTGCAACACGCGCCGGAATTGATCGACCATCTCCGGGTTATCTTCGATCAACAAAATCTGGCGCTTGATGTGCATCGGCGGGCGTGTCGCTGGGAAGGCTTGGGGGCTGTCATTCGCGCTGTCTTCATGCGGACGTTCCTGCGTTTCGTCGACGCCATTCATCATCATGCCGGACGCGTTGACCACCGACGGATCGAGCGGGGCGGTTTTTCCCATTCTTCCGGTCGGTTTCTTAAGCTCTCCAGTACCTTTTTCGCTCATATCAATCACAGGTTCGGTCGGGAGCAGGATACTAAATGTCGAACCCTCATTGACCTGCGATTTGACGCGCATTTCGCCGCCTTGCATTTCGACCAGTGATTTGGCAATCGGCAGACCCAAACCAGTTCCGCCCTGGGTGCGCGTCAGCGACGAATCGACCTGCCGGAATTCTTCAAATAACAACGGAATGTCCTTATCGGCGATGCCGATACCGCTGTCTGTCACGTCTACACGCAGCATGAGCTTGCGCGTGGATTCGTGTTTGACGGGGTAGACATCCATGACAATCGTGCCCTGCCTGGTGAATTTCGCCGCGTTCGAGATCAGATTGATCAAGATTTGTCGCGTGCGGAATTCATCACCGTACGCTTTGGGAAGACCAGGCGCTAAATGCACTTGAATATCGATGGGCTTCTCTTTGACCAAGCCGATACCAATCGAACGCACGCCGTCGATGACGCCCTTCATATCGAAGTAATCGCTTTGCAGGTCCATCTTGCCCGCCGCGATCTTCGCCTGGTCGAGAATGTCGTTGATCAGATTGAGCAGATGCAAGCCGGAATTGTAAATCGTGCTCAGGTCTTGCTCTTGCATTTCGGTGAGCGGTCCATCGATACCCTTCAGGATCACGCGGCTGAAACCGATAATGGAGTTGAGCGGTGTACGCAATTCGTGGCTCATATTCGCCAGGAAGTCGCTCTTGAGACGGTCAAGTTCGCGCAGCAAATCGTTCTGGCGCTGCACTTGCTCCAGAAGCTGCTGGTTTTGCACAATCGCCGCCAGCGATCCTGCCAGCGTTTGCATGAGCGTGAGCGTTGCGTCAGTATAGGCGTTGGGCTGGGCACTTTCGCTGACTAATAAACCGATCAACTGTGCGCCCGAAACCAGCGGTACGATCAACGCTGACCGTGCGCCTTCGGCGACGGGGAAGTAGCGCGTTTCGTCGTTGAGTTCGGTCAAAATAAACGGGCGGCGCTTATCGCCTGCTTCGGCGATCAGGTTATCTGGTTGGTCGAGGCGGACGGGTGTCAGTTCGCTCAACGGCATATCGATGCCAGCCATGGCGACGGGCTCCAACTGCGTGAACATGTTTTCGCTCTCGCTTTCGACATAAAAGCGCGGCAGATACATGACCGCCACCAGCGAAGTCAGTTCTGCGCGCAAGTCATCGGTGGCGATCGATAATGCGTTTTCGAGCGTGTCGGCGGCGGCGGCTTGACTGGTGACATTGAACAGGAAGGCGGTATCTTTGGCACGGCGCTGCGCGTCTTCGTACAGACCGGCGTTATCGATGGCGACCGAAATTTGTGCCGACAGCGTTTTCAACACAGCGATGTCATCATCGTCGAAGGCGTTCGGCTGGTTCGATTGCACATCGAGCGCGCCGACGACTAAGCCTTTCAAGACGAGCGGGAGCGCGAGTTCGGAGCGCGTACCGGGTAAATACGGGTTCGGGCGATGGACGACACGCGCATCGGCGGTATCGGCGGCAATGGTTGGCTGTGCGTTGTCGGTCACTTGACCGATGACGGATGCCGACCCGCGTGCCAGTTTGTGATTGACGCTCAACAAATTGCGTCCGGCTTCGCCCGTACTGGCACGCAGCACCGCATATTCGTCGTTTTGATCCATCAAGAAAATCTGGACGTGGTCGTATTTGAATGCATCTTTAATCAAGTCCACGATGCGCGAGAGCAAGAATTGCAAATCGAGAATCGAACTGGCGGCGCCGCTGACATCGGCAGAAAGCGCCAATTGTGCGGCGCGGCGCTGCGCCTGGTCGAACAACCGCGTCGCTTCAAGACGCAGTGACGCTTGTTCGGCGAACGAACGATACACGCGCAAATCGCGCTCGGTGTGTCGATACGGCGTCTGTGAACCGATCACGAGCGTGCCAATCGCATTACCGCTCACACGCAGGGGCAAGAATGCCGCTGACAGCATCCCGATGCTCAACACGCCCGCTTGTTCCATCTCGTCCAGCACGGTGATGTCGGTTGTATCATCGATGGTATACACATCATCGACTGCCAGTAAGCGCCATGCTGGAAACTGCTCGCTGGAAAGCGTGATTCCACGCAGATCGACGATCTCGTCTTTTTTCTCTTCGTCGCGCCAGCTCGCCGTGACACGCACCATCGAATCCTGTTGATGCCAGCCTTTTGTCACAAGCATCGCCATGAACACGGCGCTCAACGGACGGTTGCGCAGATATTTTTGCGCGACTTCGACAATATCGGCGGGTGTCACCGCGTCAGAAAGCGCACGGCTGGCTTGATAGAGCGTGCTGGTTTCGTTCAGGTTGTTCTGAATTTGACCGAGCAGCAGCAGATTATCGATGATAACCGCCGCGCTGTCTGTAATTGCGCCGAGATAACGCGCGGTGCTGTCATCGAAGCGGCGTGGACGGTGATAGCCGATCAAAATTTCGCCTGATGGTTGGTTATCGCGGTTGGAAACCGTGCGTACCAGCCCCAATGAGCGGATCGTGCCGAGGTCGAGCAGCGCCGTTTCGAACGCTGATGGATTTTCAATCGAGCGCAAATCGTCGATGAACAGATTGCTAAAACTGGACAAATTGAATTGTTCAATCAAGCTGGCGAAATCAAGCGGCGCAGCATCGAGATTTTCGTTGAAAAGTTCGACGAGTTCGCGTGTGCCGTCTTCATTCTGGTACAGGTATGCTGCGTACACATCTGGCTTGAGCGTTTCAACCGTAACGCGGAGCGCCTCGCTGAGTTGATCGCGTCCACGTGCGCGGCTGATCATCGTCGTGGCGCGGTACAAGTCGTTTGTATCTTGCAGCGCGCTGCGTGTATCGCGGAACAGGTTGCGGTTATCGATGGCGACGGCAGCGCTGTCGGTGAGCGTACTCAGGAAGCCCGCACGTTCTACGAGTGTCGGCTGCGGCTGATGATACACCCCGACCAACCAGCCTAACGGCGTCTCGGAACGTGCGCGCGCCAGCAGCGGCAAACTGAAGAATGCCTGTATATCGAGCATATTCAGGGCGGCGCGGGTATCGTCGTTGATGGGAGACGCATTTTGCACGTTCGGGATCACCAGCGCAGAAGTCTGGGTCAGAATATCGTCGGGCAGGTTGTAATCTGCCTCGTCTGTGCCAAACGCACGCGCAACGTGCAAGCCTTCGCTTTCGAGCAGCAGGACGAACGCATTATCGGGTACTGGCTGTAGACTGCTCAAGCGTGAAATGACTTGATCGAGCAGTTCTTCGAGCGTATTGCCTTCTGCGAACGCGCGCGTGGTTTCGTACAGCGTTCTGGTTTGGCTCAGGTTCAACTGTAAGTCGCCCTCCAGCTCGCGAATCTTAGAAATATCCTGGAACGCCGCCACAATCGCAGTCACGTCGCCGTTTTCATCGGTAATTGGCGCGGCATTGACGAGCAAGTTGGTGCGTCCGCCGTTGGGCTGAATCACCGTTACATCGTCGCTCGATGCGAGCATCATGTCTTTTGATGCCTGGAAAATCGGCATTTCGCTGGTGATGAACAACGCATTGCGGCTCGTTTGGAACAGGTTGTAGTCTTTGACAGAGAACGGCCTATCAGCGTCGATTTCACGCCCCAGCAGGTCAATCGCTTGTTGATTGAACTGAATCGGGTGATAGGTGTTCGCGTCCAACACCAGAACGCCAGCGGGCAGCGTTTCAAGGATCGAGCGCAAGTTCTGGCGTTCGCCTTCTGCCGCGCGGAATAAGCGACGATTTTCGATTGCGATGGCGACCTGTGCCGCTAACGTCGTCACCAGTTCTTCGTCATTTTCGTCAAGGTCCTGCGCACTTAAATCGCGCCCAATCGCCATCGAGCCGATCACCTGATTGCCGACGATGATCGGGATGGCGATGTGCTTACCGACATAGGGCGCAAAATCCTCCAACCCCGCATAGTTCGTTGGAAAATCTGGATAACTGCGTGGGTCGTTGACCAACAGCATCCGCCCCAGGTGATAGGCATCGACCATTGGGATGCCACGTATATCGATAGGGACGATTCCGCCTTCGATCGTAGAATCTGCGATGCCGCGTTCGGCGCTGTATTCGACGACACGTTTCAAGCCCTGGCTTTCTTCATCGTACAGCGAAAGCAGCCAGCGATCATACTCGGCGGCATCAGAGACACGGATGAAGACTTCCGCAATGCTGAGGTCAAATTCAGAACCGATCCGGTTGGCAAGCTGACCTGCTTGCGCCAGCGCCAATGCGCGCTGGGCTTGTGACCGTGCTTCCTGGAACAAGCGCAGTGCGTCGAGCGCAATCGCGATTTGGTCACCGACCGCCTGGCTGAACACGAGATACCCGTCGCTGAACGTATTGACCTGTTCGCCTTCGATGAGCAGAACGCCAAACCACTGTTGGCGGCTTTGCAGCGAAATCACCGCCGCGCTTTGGCTGCCGCTGCGGTTGATCAACGCTTGCAGCGCCGGAAATTCATCGAAATCTTCTGGTCGATTGAATGCCATCGACCGCGAGTCGAGCAGCATCTCACCAAATGGCACGAGCGTCGCTGGAACCTGAGTACCCACGACGACATCGGACGCGAAGTTTTCTTCTCGCGTATGAATATAGCTGTATTCCACATGCTGCGCGTAAGGCGTCGGCGTATTCGCCAGCAGCACCGACATGCGGGTGAGCGGGGCAGTTGGCAGTGTGAGATAACGCGCGGCTGCTTCGTAAATCGATTCTTGATCCTGCGCGCTGGCAATCGCGCGACTGGCAGCATATAAGCGGCGGGTTTCATCCAACGTCGCGGAGGTTTGATCGAGCAAGCGCCGATTTTGCAGCACGGTACTCATCTGTCCGGTCAGCGCTTTGTAGGCTTCATAGTCGTCTTCAGAAAGCGCTTCGCGGGCTTGTTCGCTTGTCACCAGGAATAAGGCGATGGGTTGATTGACACTGAACAACGGGAAGACCGCTGCGAACCGATTGCCGCGCGCCCGCACATAGCTGGTCAAACTGAGCGATGTTGGGCTGTCATCAGCGGTTGATTCGCTCAAAAGTGTGACGATCTGGGCTTCGCGCGCGCGCAGTGGCGATTCTGGACTGATAGTAATGTTGTACACATCGTCGCTGGAAAAAACCTTGCCGCCGCGTGAATAAGCCGAGACACGAATTTGCGACGGCCATCCGCCCGCCTCTAAAGCGCCTTCAAAGAGCGCGAGTTCAAAGTCACGGTCGGTACTTTCGTCCGCGCCCGCCGCCGCCGATACGAGGTCGGCTGGTGAAACCGACATATTGATCGACCGGCTGGCAGAATACAGGCGTTCGACCTGATCAAGGTTTTTCTCGTTATCGCGCAAGAGCATACGGTTATCGATGACGACACCCGCCTGGTCGATGAGCGAGCTAAACACACGTCCTTCACGGTCGCTAAAATCGCGCGGCTGCCCGAACTGTGCCATCAGCACGCCGCGCCATACACCGCGCACCGTGACCGGGATGATGACCATAGCGCGCCCGCTCGTCGTTGAAACAATCGCGCGGAAGACCTCGTCGAGGCGCACATCGCGCTCGGCGTCGTTGATCAATACAACCTGGTTAGGCTGCATGGTGTACAAAATCGGGTGTTCCAAGAAGTTGAGCTGCAAACCACTCAATTGAACATCGCGCTGGTCGTCGCTGGCGCTCGTCCAATCGGCGAGTACTTCGAGCAAGCGCGGTGTATCGCCGCGATTATAATTATCGAATACGCCAATTTGTGCGCTGACGGCGTCAGGCATTACCGACATGACGATCGATTGCAGCACTTCTTCCAGGCTGTTGGCTTCGTTGAGCGCGCGCACCAACTGATATAAAGTCGATGTTTCTTGCAAACTCGCCTGCTGTTGTTCGAATAAACGGGCGTTTTCAATCGCGATACCCAGACGATCCGCGACCGCGCGCATGATCGATTCATCGCTGTCGGTAAAATCGATGCCCTGCGGGGTGGACGCTTCCAGCGAGCCGATGACTTCTCCACGAATGCTGATTGGAATGCGCATATCGGTGCTGCTATCGGTCAGTGGCAGTGTATCGCCGCCGCGCTGCACTTTAAGCAGGTCATACCGATATACGCTTTGCAGGTCGGAACGTCCCTGCGGGTCATCCCAGTTGATATTGGTCAACTGACGGTTGAGCGCGTCGATTTGATCGAAACGTTCCTGCGATTCTTCGAGCAAGCGCGCGTTTTCGAGCGCGATGGCGATTTGATCCGCCATGATTTGCAGCATTCGCACATCGTCATCGCGGAATGCGCCGACGGTTTTGCTCTGAATATCCAACCCACCAATCACGCGCTGACCAACGATGAGCGGCAGTGCCATCTCGGAACGCGTATCGGGCAAGCGTGGTTCATACTGGAACGGCTGAGAAGGGCTGATGTTTTGCGAATCGGTAATGATCAGTGCTTTGCCAGTTTTTGTCACCGTGCCGATGACGGAGTTCGAGCCAACTGGCAAACGATAATTTTCACGCAGCATTTCCGCGCCTGTTTGACCGCGCGAATACACCAGCACGGCGTTAACACCCGCGTCATCGATGCGAAAGACTTGTGCATGGTAATAGCCAAACTCATCGCAAATCAGGTTGATGGCACGGTTGAGCAGTTCATCTGTGTTGTAGAGCGAAGCCGTCTCGCGCCCGATACGCGCCGCAATATCCAGATTGCGGTTGAAGCGTCCTTTTTGCGCGTCGAGTTCAGTATTGAGTACGACTTGCGCGTCGCGCATCGCTGCAAACGCGTTCAGTAAATCGCCTAGTTCGTCGTTGCTGCTGGTCTGCGCAGTTCGCACGCCGCCCGTTCCCGCCGCGATCGCGTTGATTTGCTGGAGCGGACGGAGCGTGCGCCGCAAAATCTGATCGACAAGCACGACGATCAACCCACCCAGCCCCAGACAGCCGACAAAAATAACCACGGCAAGCGAGATCAAATACACGTTGTTGATGCCGCGTTCATCGACCAGAATGATCTGCCAGTAGCGGGTGCTGTTTTCTGCCAAAGGCAAGCGCGTCATGGTGAAGATCAAATCGTCGGCTTCTGCCAATTCGGTGACGCCGACGGTTTCGACCGCACTGGCTAAGACCGGATTGGTCTGTTCGAACAATTGCGGCACACGATTGGCGAGATTGCGTAGAAAATTGGTGTTCGGCACGCTGCTATCCGATAGCACACGCCCCAGATCATCGGTGATGATCAAACGGCGACCGGGTTGGGCGGCAGCGGTAGCGCTGCCCGCGGCGTTGATTAAATCGAACACAGGCGAAATCGCCAGATCGATCTGGATCACACCCGCAATATTGGTCGAACTGGCATTGGTCAATACGGACGATGCGAAACGCACGAACGGTGTCAAGCGCTCGGCAGCAGGCGCATCGGGATTGGTGCGGAAATCGAGTTCACTGGCGATGACATCACCATTGCCGCTGCCAAGTGCGCCCGTCAAAGTCTCGTCATCGTTGAATTCGTTGGGACGTACACGTGTGATCGTGCGCGTCAGTCCGCCGATGCGGGTGACTTCTGTCCAGACCGCGCCAGAAAACGTGACATAGCGTATCGCCAGATAGTTGCCGTCATCCATGCTCATCAGCGCCTCAAATTCTTCGATGAGCGGCGCTTGCGCGATCTCGGCGGGATTGCCCGTCACATCGCCCAGCGTGGCGCTGGCGAAATCGCGTGCGGCGGTCGTTCCAGCCAGACGGCGCAAATCATCGATCGCTTGATCAAGCTCAAGATCGACCTGCTCATAAATACTGGTCACATCTGCGACTTGCGCGGCACGCACGATATTACGTGCGGACGATTGCACACCGATTAAAGCGGCAATGCCAAAAATGATGAACGCACCCATCACCACGAGCGCGATCAACCTGATAGTGCGTGTACGCACGGACGAGCGTTTGCCGATCCGTTGGGGTGCAGTCGTCACGGACATCGCGGTTCATGTCCCCTTCGTAGTGAAAAATGAACGAGATTAGCCATCATTGTAACCCGGCTCGGCGGAATCGCCGTTAGGACGATCGGTTTGAATTCCGTTCGATCCGCCATGTTCTGGCGTACCGACACGTGTGCTGGTCAAACGAACCGTCACTTGCGGTGAGCGGAGCGCTTGACCGACTTCTTTGACTGCTGTTTGCAGGATTTGATCGATATTGGTCTGTGCCGTCAGGCGGGCGGCGATATTGTTGACGAGGCGTTCGCGTTCGGTGGCGCGGCGGCTTTCTTGGAACAAACGCGCGTTATCGAGGCTGAGCGCTAAACGATTTGCCAATTCGCGTGCCAGTTCCAGCTTGTCGCGTGTCAGATCATTGGCGGGAATTTCCCATTCGACCGCGCCGAGTGTTTGTCCACGCAACTGAATTGGGACGGCGATTGGGTACGTATTGCGTTCGGTCAATTCGCCCGTCACAATGTCACCACTTGTCAAAGCGCGCTGACGCAGCCCCGAAATCGAATCGTTGACTGGCGTGACAATACCCGCTTCTTGGGTGAGCGTGAGCGTGCGCTGGTCGCGCATGTACTCCTGCCACACACGCAGAGTCGCCTCGCGGTTGCTATCTTCAATTTCGCGTACACGACGCAGCGATTCTTCGTACAAGCGCGCGTTTTCAATGGCGATGGCGATATTGTCAGACATGGTTTCCAGAACGCGGATTAAGTCTTCGGGGAAGGCATCCGATTGCTGACTTTGTACGTCCAGCGCGCCGATGACGCGGTCGCCAACGCGGAGCGGGATTGCCAGCTCGGAGCGGGTTTCGGGCAAGAATTCGTTGCGGCGATGAACCTGACTGACGGCGGTATCTTTAGCGAGAATATACCGTCCCTGATCAGTCACCTGACCGATCACGCTGACGCTGCCAACCGCCAAACGATGTCCACGTTCCAATAACTGCTTGCCAACATCGCCTGTGCTGGCGCGTACGACCGAATAGCGATTTTCAGCATCGTTCAAAAAGATTTGCGCGTGGTACAGCACCGGGAAACGCTCGATAATCAGCCGGACGACCGTATCCATCAATACTTGCGCGTCACGCTGTGATGCGGCAAAACGGCTGATTTCTTGTGTGATTTGAATATCACGCGTGCGCAAAGCGACGCGACCTTCCAGCTCATCGACGACGCTGCGCATACGCGTGCGCATTTGTGCAAACGCATTCGCGGCGTCACCAATTTCGTCACGGCGTGCCACATCGGGCAGCGGCGACTCGTAATCGCCATTGATCAACCCAAGCGCGGCGCGGCGTAAGCGCACCAACGGCGGGGTCAGCATTTGATTGAACAGAAGCGCCAGCACAATCACCAGGCTAACCGACCCCACAACGAGGATAAAGCGCGCGACAGGAAACAAGTCGAAGATAGTCTCTCGTGCTTCTGCAACCGAGGTCGCTGCGACGAGTGCGAAGGGTGTGCCGGCAATCGGCGCGTAATAACCCAGAATTTCGTCAGATTGCCCCGTGCCAAGCAGATCGATAGTATACGTATCCAATCCACTTTGACCACCAAGCGCACGGCGCACACTGGTAGATTCCAGGCTCGATTGCGCGAGATCGCGTGATTCGATAGGACTGACGATGATATTTTGCGTATCGACGATGAACGAAAAGGCACGGAACTCGTCACCTTCGGTGTAGCGGAAGCGTAAATTGGAATAAATCACGCGCGAGTTGCTGACCTGTGAGATTAAGTAGCCGATCACCGAGCCATCACGCCAGCGAAGTTTGTGGACGAATTCGATAACCGGAAAACCGCGAACCGAGACGACTAACAGCCCGTTCTGGTCGTCCGCCGCGCTGATCACGGCTTGATAGGCAGACGTTTCCGATTGATCGACCAGCGAGATTCCACTCAGTGTCACGCCGGCTTGCGCCAGGACTTGTCCATCCCGGTCGATTAAACGTACATTTTCATACAGCGAGGTCGCCGGATTAAGCAGTGTGGCTTCAAGTAAATCGTTCACATCGCTGGCATTGGTCGTTTGTAAGCCAAGATCGATGCCCGAACGCACGTCACCCAATACCAAACTGACAAGCACGCGATTATTGATCGGGTCGTCGATAAAGCGCTCGACATTGGTACGGGCGCGCTCAAAGGTATTGGTCACATTTGAAAGCTGGCGCGCGCCATTTTCGGACAAGAACGAGCTGGCGTTTTGCAGACTGACGACTTCGACACCCTGACTGATAAAGAAGGAGGCGGGCAGGATGATCAAGAGTATTGCCGCCGAAAAGCCGATGATGAGCTTGAGCCAGATGGGGTACGAAAGAGGATTGAACGCGCTTAGGCGTCGGGGAGTCATCTGCATTATTCGCTCCGTTCAGACGCGCCGTTAGCGTCATGGGTACTGCCGTTGTTGCCGTTGGCATGGCTGCCTTGCGGTGACGACGGCGTATCGCTGATCGCGCTCGGTTCGATAAAGACGCGTGTATACACCGCGCCCATGGCTTCGTTAAAACTTTGCGCCGCTAATTCGAGCAGCGATTCGACGTTGGTCGCGCTGATCAAACGCGCACTGACATCGCTGGCTTTACGTTCGCGTAAGGCTTGCGCTTGCGATTGCTCGAACAAGCGGTTGTTCTCCAGCGATTGACCGAGACGCGCTGCGACCGTGCGAACCGCCTCGATTTGACGGTCTGTCAGCCCGCGTCCACGCGGCAGGGTGAACGTCATCGCGCCCAACACATCGTCACGCAGCACAATTGGGACGTGAACAATCGTGGATTCGGCATAATCTTCGGTGTACAAATCGCCGCGCGCCAACGTATCACGGATCGCGGCGGGTAAATCGGAGGCAGGCGTAGCAATAGGCGACCCTTCGGTCATAGCGATGTCGAAGCCAATCGCACGACCGCCGCGCCCTTCGAGATAGCGTGACCAGCCGCCACCGACCGCCTGTGCGCTGCTCGATTGCAGTTCGGTCAAGCGTGTTCGGAACGAGGCGATCACGCCTTCCTGATCTTCGACCGTCTTTTGCAGTTCGGTCAAACGGCGCGCATTCATGAAAGCACCTGCCAGGGTTTCTGCGAACACTTCAAACGTGCTGATCTGTGCGGGTGTAGGTTCAACCGCACTGCGCGTTTGCGCGTCCAGGATGCCGAGCAAAATACCCTGATACATAATCGGTGCGATAATGCCGATGCGCGCGGGCGCAAGTGGATATTCTTGAATCGAGGACGCATCGCGCCGGAAGTAACGCACGCGGCGCTCGCGTACTGTCTCGCCAATGGTTGGCATTTCATCGGCACGCAGCGCGAATTGACGGTCGATGACCCCACCTGGTCGCAAACGGCGGGTCACATAGCCCGATTCATCGACGATATACAGTTGTGCGAGATTGTAATCAAGTTGATCGCGCAAAATACCGAGCGCCGCCATCGCCAGAAGGTCGGTATCGGTTTCGCTGCCCGCGCGGAAAACGGCGAAGGCTTGCAAGTGACGTATGTCATCGAGCGCCGTCGCCGCGAGCCTATCGGCGCTGCCGCTAAACGTGAGCAAAAACACGGCTGTCAGCAAAATCAACCCGGCGGCAGTGCCGATTTCAACCGCGCCGTTGAGAGATGGCACATACCGTATGACTTGATCGACCTGTGACAACAACAGCGCGCGCGCGAACAGTGCAATCAGCGCGAGCGCGAGCACAATCAAGAGATTGATACGGCTGAATAAGACACCCGCACCGACCACCGGGATAAGCAAGATGAATGCGATGTGCAGGTCGGTCAGCGTGACCGCCGGGATGATCGTCCCGATTGTCAAATAGCCGACGAACAGCCCCGCGCCAAAGTCAACGCGCCCGCGTTGGATGGAGCGGTACGCGATAAAAACCATGAATGGCAGCGCAATCAGGATCACCCAAATCAACGCTGGTATTTCGCCTGGTACAAGACGTGGCACGGTGACTGCCAAAATCGAGGCTGCCCAAATGACCAACAGGGTCGCCAGCATATAAATCAGGGTTTGTGCGCGCTGGCGCTGCAACGCATTTTCGTACGGGAAACGAACCTCTAAAAATTGTTGACGCAGTGCAGTGATCATCGTGCCACCGCTCCATTCGTCTTACCAGAGACGCCATTTTCGCTGTTTTCTAGTTTGCCGAGTCGGATCGACGCGCCTTGCGCGCCCAGCGTTTCGCTCAATTCGAGCAGTGTGACCCGCAAGAGTTCATCGACCGAGGACGTGGATTGATAACGCGCTGCCAGCGCGTTGATGAATTGTTCTTGCGCCGTCGCTTCGCGCGAGTCTTCGTACAGGCGCGCGTTTTCCAGGCTGATGGCGAGACGCTGGGCGACTTCTTCGATCATGCTGACCATGGCAGGGTCGTTCTGCTGCCCACCTTCGATTTCGATAGCACCGATCACTTCGCCACGCAGGGTAAGCGGTACAGCGACCATATGGTGACTGCCGTCGGTGGTCAACACCGTGCGGCGTTCGCTCGATGCGGTTTGCAGTCCCGTCGTCCAATCGCGCGTTTCGGTCAATCGGTTTTGTTCCAGACTGACCCCAGTGACCGTGCCTTCATTAGCCGCAAACTCGTCCCATGTGGCGCGGGTCAATTCACGATTCAAGCGTTGGATGGTGCGAATATTATTTTCTGCTTCACGAAGCAGCGCTTCGTTTTCCTGGCTGACACGGGCTTGTTCTTCGAATTGTGCCGAATTTCGCACCGCCGAGCCGAGAAAGTCCGCGATGACTTGCAGCGCTTGCACGTCGTCACGGTCGAAGGCATTCGTCTGCACACTTTGTACGTCCAACGCGCCGACGACGACATCGCCGTCACGAATGGGCAGTGCAACTTCGGAACGGGTGTTAATCAGCAGTTCGTTACGATAATGCACTTCGTCGCGGTCGGTGTCACGTGCGATGACGGCATCACCAAGCATGGTCACCTGCCCGATTACGCTCTGTGAACCAATCGCCAATTGATGATTACGGCTTAACAGACGCACGCCGATGTCGCCGGTGCTGGCAATTAAGACCGCCTGGTCGCCCGCCGCGTTAACGAGGAAGACCTGCACATGATAGTAATCGAATTGTTGCTGAATATGATTGATCACGCGGTCGAACAACGGCTTGAGTTCGCTAATTTGTGTGGCAGCCGCGCCAATGGTCGAACTGGTGCGCAACAACTGCGATGAACGCTGGGCAGACCGTGTGTAACGTTCCAGCGTGTCGATGAAATAGCGGACGAGGATGCCAAGCACAAAAATGGTGACGAACAATGGAAAAGTGGTGGTCAAATAATCAAGCGTCAAAGTGCCATTGATCGATTGAACAATTAATTCGGTGACAAACTGTCCGCTGATCAAGAGGCTGACGACGATAAAGGCGGTGCGGTTGCCCAAAATGCCGACCGAGATCAACACGAACAAGCCGATCACCGGGTCGAACGTGACGCTGAGAAAGCCCGTTATCAGCAGGGTAGCGATCAACCCGAATGCAGCACTGCGCTGCCTATCATTTCGCGCCAGGACGATCCACAACAGAGTAAGGGCAGAAAATCCGACGATGATCAGCGCGGTGATTTGCTCAAATCCGGTCATTTCGCCTTGATACAGGACTAGATTGAGCAGCGAAAAGACTAAGAACAACAAATACACAAGCGCTGCGACGACAATGTACAAGCCGTGCAGTTGACGAATAACATCGCCTTCAGGCGCGGCGGCAATCGGAATTTCGGTGGTGCGGCTAATGGTCATGGTTTACGACCTTCCTCCATCATGACCATTGGGCTTGGGCGGCGTGCCTAAGCGAATGGCGACGCGATGAGCGCCCAACGATTCTTGAATACTGCGTGCCGCTTCGTTTAAGACGCCGCTGATGGAGTTCGACGCGACCAAACGGCTGCCAATCTCGTTGACGACCGTTTCGCGCTGAGCAGTGCGGCGGCTTTCGTCGAACAAGCGCGAACTTTCGAGCGCCAGCCCCAGTCGTTCGCTGATGGTCATGAGCATTTGCATATCCTCGGCGTCAAGCGGCTCCTCGTTCTCGAATTCAAATTCAAATGCGCCAATCACCTGCGTACGGACGGCGATAGGAATCGCCAACACAAGGGCATCGCCAAGTGCGCGCTGCACGATCTGGTTGGTAGCGGCGGCTTCGTTAAGAGTCGCCGTCCATTCGGCGCGCTTATTCACATTTTCGGTCGCTAAATCAAGCGTCATATTGGGCTGTACAACCTGTGCCACATAATCGCTCCACGATTGTGCGGTCATTTGCGCGTTCAGGCGCTCGATTTCGCGCAGCGACAAGCGCATTTGCTCGGTCAATTGTTGATTTTCGCGCACGCGCACTTCCGCCGCTTCGAGCAGGCGCGCGTTGTCGATGGCGATGGCGACGTTATCTGCTAACGCCTGAAAAATCGGCAGTTCACTCTCTGTGAAGGCATCGGTTAATTTGCTTTGCAAATCGAGCGCGCCGATGACGATATCGCCGCTGCGAAGCGGGAACGCAGCTTCGACGACGGTTTCAGGCAAAAATTCGTTGCGTTTATGAACAGTTTCGGTTGAGCCTGAGCGTGCGACGACAATATCGCCTTGCGAAGTCACACGTCCGATCACGCTGGTGCTGCCGACAGGCAAACTATGACCACGCTCCATCAATATGCGTCCAACATCGCCTGTGCTTGCAGCGAGTCGGGCACTGCGTCGGGTTTCGTCGATCAGGAAGATTTGGACATGATACGCCAGCGGAAAGTTGACACGAATTTCTTCGACCGCGCTCGTAAGCGTCGCGTCAAGGTCGCTGCGGCGCAGTACGCTCGTTGAAATTTGTGTGGTCAGTTCCGCCAGTCGTTGACGATCTTCGATGACAGTGCTCACTGCTTCCTTCTCCTGGCTGAGGAGGTTGCGCAGGAAGAAATACAACATAACGCTGATGCCTACGAGCACGAATGACAGCGCGATCATATCGTCGAAAGTTGCACTGTAGGTGTTCGCATTCACAGCAATCTGGCGGTAGCGGAGAAAACCTGTGAAAAGCACAACCAAGGCAAGCGGCGTAAAAATCAAAATCCCGATTGTGCGGGCGAAAATCGCTGCTAACAGAACGAGGACAATAGTTTGCGCGCCGCCATCAGGGTCACGAAACCCGACCGAGAAAGCCAGCACCATGACGCTGAAAAGCCACAAAATTGGCGGTGACCATCGGGCGATGTCGTAACGTTTGGCGCGTATCAATACCAAGGTCAGAATGAACAATGGATAAAACGTGCTGATAGACAGCGTGATAAAGTTATCTTGACCGAACTGACTGCCGATCGTCTGACCGGTCGTTTGAGGATCGATAGTGACGACCGGGATAAGAAAGAGAAAAATGGTGTAAAACGTGAACAGCAATAACGTCGTGCCGATGAGCAGCCGCACGCGATTACGTTCTGCGACGGTAGCAAACGACTGTATATTGAAGATCGAGTCAAATAATCTGTTCATCGTGTCATCCTTCTTCCTTGACCGATGTCGGGGTCGATTGTGGTGTGAAACGCGCACGCGCACGGCGCGCGCCAAGCGCACGACCGATTTCGCGCAGGGTTACCTCGACCATGTCTTCCAGCGACGCGACTTGCTGCAAGCGCGCCGAAACCGCGTTGATCAAGGTCTGATTGCGCGCGGTTTTTTGCGCTTGTTGAAACGTGCGGCTGTTTTCGATGGCGACGCCGAGCTGGTTGGTGATTTGCTCGAAAATCGCGCTGTCGGTCGTGCTGTACGCGTTCGACTGTGCGGATGTCAGCATGACGACTCCGAACGGCTGTCCACGCGCGACGAGCGCGGTGATCAACACCGAGCGCGTGTTCAACGGGATGCCAGGCAGTGCGGGTAGATTGGTGCGATTTTGCACATCCGCGATATTTACGGTTTGACCACTGGCGTACACCATGCCCGGGAGACTAGTAAGGGGAAGTGTGACGCTGAACGACTGAGTATCGGTGATGCTGCGGCGCTGAGAGACGATTCGCAGCAGATCGCGCTCAGCATCATAAAACGCAATATCGAACGTATCGATGGGCAGCATTTGATCGGCTTCGGCGAACAGGCGCTCAAAGATGGTGGTTTCGCTCAAGGTCGCCTGCATCGATTGACCAAAGGCGGCAACACGCGCCAATTGTTCGGCACGGCGCATACTGTCTTTGATGAGGCGCACATTTTGAAGCGCGATTCCGACCTGTGCCGCCATTGTATTCGCGGTCTGGATGAGATCGTATTCAAACGTGTGTCCTGCCTGGTATACGTCCAGCCCCACCGAACCGATGAGCCGATCCTGCGACAAGAGCGGCAGGATGAGCATGGCACGAATGCCCGCTTGATTGACGAGAAATTCGCGCGTAATCTGCGGCAGCCGTTCGTCGGTCGCTACATCTTCGATGACCAGCGCGCGAAAAGGGCGGCGTTGCAAGAGTTCGACGACGGTGTTGTTTTCAAAAGGGACAATCTGCCCTAATGTGCCGGTGGCTGGAAATTCGGCGCGTACGATGCCTTGATCCTCGCTGGGCTCTATCAGTACCATGCCGCCATGATCGACACCTAAGGTTTCGGTGATTACCTGAATACTGTAATCGAGCAGCGCGTTTTCATCAGCGATGTTGGAAAGTTCTATCGACATGCGATTAAGGATTTGCAGCGTGCGCAACTGCTGTGTCGCTTTAAGCGCGCTGCTTTGTGCATCGATGAGCAGTCGTTGATTTTGCAGCACAATCGTGGTTTGGTCTGCGACTGCCGCATATAAACGGCGCGTGCGTTCTTCAAATTCCTGCTGAAAATCGAATGTGATCGCGACGAAATCCTGAATTTGTCCGCGCTCACGAATATTCATCACCACATAGGACGCCGCATTACGCACCGTGATCATATCGTGCAGGGGATGCTGTGGCTCAACGGTGATGGCTTCGACGAACGTGACATCGGTGGCGGTATTATTGTCGTTGAGTGCTGCCCCCACCGACAAGGTGACAAGTGTTTGTACGTCGCGTTCGCCGTCGCGCGCGGTGATATGCCGAAGTAAATAGCTTTTACTCGCGCTGCCATCATTGACGGCGGCGATGTGAAAAATAGTCGTCGCTTCGGGGGCAAGTTTTTGGCGCATTACACGGAGTATGTCGATGGCATCGACCGCTCTCAACATATCGCGGTTAATTTCGTACAGCGTGCTGACTTCTTGCAGTGAGCTTTCGGTATTTCGCAGAAGTGTCTGATTTTCAAAGACGACAGCGGCTTGATCGACCAGGTTTCGAAGCGCCCGCAGCCGCGACGAATCGATGTTGATGGGGGTGCTGTTACGAAACACAATGACACCGATCAAGCGCTGTGACACAACCATTGGAATGACCAGCAGCGCGCGGGTATTTTCACTTTGTAATTGTTGTTTTTCAGCAGCATCTAAAAAGGGGTCAAAATCGAGATTGGCGACGTTCAATACTTCGATGGCGCTGTATGTATCCGAAGCGGGCAGCGTATCTAAGCGGAGGCTGTACTTGGCAAGTGCGATACGGCGGTCGCTGTAGGTCGCCAAAATATTGAGCGCTGTTGGCGTTGCTTCAGGGTCCACTAAACCGAGCTGGGCGTTTTCGTATGCCATGCCTGTAAAGCCGACAAGCGCATCCAGAATTTCGGTCGGGTCGTTCGAACCGTAGATCGTGCCAGCCGCCTCGTACTGCGCTTGAGCAAGGCTCTGGATGTCGGCGCTGCCGCCCGCGCGCTCTGCTCGTTCTGCGTCGTTCATCATACGAACCTCATCCTTATGTCCTGTCGCGTTTGGCTGTATCGTGTGTTAACGCGGGGCTATTTCCATTCCCATACTTCTTCGGCGCCCAACAAGCGGCGAATCTGTGCCGGAAAGCGATCGGGGTCAAGTGGTTTGCCCAAAAAGCCGTTGAAACCTGCTTTTTTGGCGCGGCGCATTTGATCTTCACTTGCTTCTGCCGTCACCGCGCATACGACTGTATCTTTTAGGCGTGGGTTCGCGCGCAATTTTTGCAGCGCTTGATACCCGTCTTCGTAGGGCAGGCGTATATCCATCAAAATCAGATCGACACGCGGAAGCGTATCCGCAAACTGCACGACTTGCCAGCCGGATGTTTTCCACTCACAGCGCTGTACGCCCATGAATGCCAGCATCCGCGCGATGAGAACGAAGTTGGGGACATTGTCTTCGACAACCAGCACATGCGCTTCGCTCGGTTCCACCGCTTTGGGCGTCGTGTTGGGTGTAGGTGAATTCGTAGTACTGGGTTGGCTTTGCGCGTCGGACATTGACATGTGCGGCGTTTGCTCTGCGATGAGCGCCGAAACGCCGCCCCTCCTTCCTGGATGATAAACTAGGGAGCATCCTGCTCACGTAGTTCGTCGGATGAATGAATAGATGGTGCTGCCGGTGATACTGATTCAACCGGTGCTGGTGCTGATGCGGAAACGGGTTCAATAATCGTGTGCGAACTTCCATTTTCCGCTGCTGGCACTAACGCGGCAGCAGGTAACAGGGTCAATGGCAAACCGACCGTTTCTGCTGCTGGCGCGCTTGGTATGACTGGATCAACCGCTTGTAAAACGGATGCTGGAATTGGGTCAATTGTCGCTGCTTGTGTCGGTTCGGCTGGCTGTGTGCTGGGCGGCGGTTCGATGTGTATGACGCCGACAAACGCGAACACATCATCGGGCAGTTTATCGACATCAATCGGTTTGCTGATATAGCCGTCGCAGCCCGCGCTCAAACTGCGTTCTCTATCGCCTTGCATCGCGTTAGCGGTCAGCGCGACAATCGGGATGGTGCTAAGCTGCGGAATCGTGCGGATATGCTGCGTTGCCGTCAGTCCATCCATTTCCGGCATACTTAAATCCATCAAAATGATATCGGGCGGCTCGGCTTGCGCCATTTCGATGCCGCGCAGCGCGGTCTCTGCTTCCTGTACGACAAAATCGTAGTCGGATGCCATCAATACGCGCCGCACCAACATGCGGTTCTCTCGGTTATCTTCGATGTAAAGGACGCGCGGCATAGCGATGTCTTGCTCCCACAATTGCATAGAATGTTTTCGATGTCCTAAGATGGTGCAACTATAACACGTTCATGAGAAACAATAACACGGAAGTGGCTATCAATTCCTTTACGTCTGCACAGGTTCGGTTACAGATTTCAAATGCTGACGCAGCAGGGCTTGATCGCATCGTGTACACTTATCGATAGTGTCGTATGACAACGCAGTATTGTCTAGAAACTCGTACAATTTACAGCATATGGAGCGAACCACATGGCGAAGCAGTACACATCCGCCCCCGCACTGAGCATCGACTCGGAAAAGATGTACACCGCGCATTTTAAGACGAACAAAGGTGATTTTGATATTCAGTTGTATGCCAAGCAAGCACCGATTACCGTCAATAATTTCGTCTTTCTGGCGCGTGACGGCTTTTACGATGGCATCAAGTTTCACCGTGTGATCTCGGACTTCATGGTTCAGGGTGGCGACCCGACGGGTACAGGCACAAGTGGTCCCGGCTATAAATGGAACGACGAACCGGCATCGCTCAAGCTGCTGCACGAAACAGGCGTATTAAGCATGGCGAATGCGGGTCCTAATACCAACGGCTCGCAGTTCTTCATTACGCACAGCCCGCAGCCGCATTTGAACGGCAAGCACGGCGTGTTCGGTAAAGTCGTCGGCGACGGCATGAAAATTGTCAACGCGATCCGCCAGAACGATGTGATGACCTCGGTCACCATCACCGAAGCGTAGAGAACAGCTTTTAGCGGTTAGCATTTAGTGACTGTAGGGACAAAGCCATACCCTATCCGCCGACGGGTGACCCATACAGAGTCGCCCGTTGGTTTTAGGTCGATGCTGGCGACGAAATCGGCAGCGTAAACGCGAATACGCTCCCACCGCCCGCTTGATCTTCGATCCAGATACGCCCGCCGTGCCCCTCAGAGACGAGACGGCAGAAGGTCAGCCCCAAACCACTTCCACGTCGTGAGCCTGTACGCCCCTGCACCTGTACAAAACGGTCGAATAAGCGTGTTTTGTAATCCGCCGGAATACCGGGTCCATTGTCGATTACATCGACGCGGACAAAACCGGGTGACGCGCCGTTGGTCCCGGCAGCATGAGCACGAATACGGACATTGCTATCGAGCGGGCTAAATTTGAGCGCGTTATCCAATAAGTTCAGGATCAAGCGTTCGACTTTATCCGCGTCAATGTCCAGGTGCGGCGCGGTATCAACCCCATCGGTATGAATGCTGACATTGAGTTCGCGCGCCAGCGGGCTGAGTTCGATGATCACATTATCGACCAACGTTGCCAGTTCAGTCGGCTTGCGTTCTAACGTCAGCCCATTTTCCATCCGCGAGACATCGAGCAGCGAATCGACGCGGCTGAGCAGTTTGCGGATCGCACGCCGTGCCGCATCGGTCGTCGATTCAACGGCGGGGCGGAAATCAGCATCTTTTGGCACCAGTTCAGTCAGCAATTTGAGGCTGATCGTGACAGCCGTGAGCGGGCTGCGCAGGTCGTGCACGAGCATTCGGCTGACATCCTCGCGCGTTTGTTCGAGTCGATACGGCTCGGTTTCATCGTAAAAGACCAGCAGCGCGCCGAGCGGCTGTAAATCTGTGCTGGTTACGACAATGACCTGACGCTGCACGCGCACCGCGCTGCCATTCACGTCCAACAAATAGGCGCTTGGCGCACGTTCCGTCCATGTCTCCGCCGAGCGCAGTTCTTTGACGATGCGCCGAATTTCGTTTTCGCTGGCAAAACCGAAACGATGCGCCAGATCGAGGTTCGGGCTTTCAAGTAAGTCTTCGACCGATTCATTGAGCAGCAAATCTGGCGCGAGACCGAGTAGTTGAATCGCAGCGTTTGCCATTGTGACCACGCCGCTGCGGTCGATCAACACCAGCCCCTCTTTCATCGCGTTCAAAATCACCTGTAAACGATGTAATGCTTCGGCAACCCGCTTGAACAAACGCGCGTTGTCGATGGCAATCACCGCTTGATTGCTGAGCTGGGTGGCGAAATGCAAATCTTCGTCGTTGAGCGCGTTAGGGTCGTCGTTCTCCAGCGTGATCGCGCCGACCACCAACCCGGCACGAATGATCGGGATCGATAATTGCGCGCGCGTGCTGGGATGAATCGGCACATAGTCGAGATCGGTGAGCGCGTCGCGCGTCAGCGATGGTTTGCCAGATTCGATAACGCGTTTGGTGATTCCTGAAAGCGCCCGCGCGGGATTGGCAAACGCACTATCGGGAAAGCCGACCGTGATGAGCTTTTCAATATTCTGCATCGAATCGACCAGCACGATACCGCCGACCTGTGTCGATGTCGCGTCCATTGCATGATTGAGCACAAGTTTGCAGATTTGATCGAGGTCGATGGTCGCGGTCAGCTCATGCCCAATCGCCGCAAGCGCGAGCAGTTGACCGACACGTCGTTCGAGTGCTTCATCTGTAATGGCATACAGACGCGCATTGCTCATCGCTTGCGCGACTTGGGTGGCGAAAGTACGCAGCAGTTCAATGTGTTCGGGCGCGAAGGTTTGTGCATTGTCGTAATACAACACCAAAACACCTAAGCCGACCCCGCCAACCGCGAGCGGCAGTTCGATCCATGCCTGTTTATTTTCGTGCGCCATCATGGCACGCAAATGTGCAGCGTTGGCGTCGCCGTTTAGAGTCATCGCCCATGCCGCCGCATTTTCAACGCACAGGGGCAGCGTGATCGCCAGGTCATTTTTGCGCGTCGAACTCATCAAGTGTGGATCGGGCGGGTCTGAGAAAAAGCGGTCGCTCAAGCCGAAACTGCGGACTAATGCCAGTGCAGACTTATGATCATCCCAGAACAGATACACGGCAGAACCCGTCACACCGGGGGATAAAAGCGCCGTCGATTCGATGACGGTGGTCAACACTTTTTCCGGCGATAGCGTTCCAGTCAGTTGAGTCAAAATGCTGTTCAGTGTCATCAATTCTTGCAGACGCACTGATTGATCCTGCGATGCTGGCACGACAGGCAGTTCATTGGTGGTCGTCTTGCCGCGTCCAGATAAAAATCGCGTTTTCAAGCCGCTGCCCTTTCGTGCATACCATCAAGCGGGAGACCTGCAAAAGGATTGTAACGCATCCTTTATGCAGCGGGTGCAAATGGTAGCGCAAAGGCGATACATGCACCAGAGAGCGGCGATTCTTTTTCCACCCAAATTTCGCCACCATGTGCTTCGATGGCGAGACGGCAAAATGTCAAACCGAGACCGCTGCCGCGCGAACCGCGCACGGGTAGATTGTTCTTGACCTGACGGAAATATCCGAAAATCGCCTTATGTTCAGATACGGCGATCCCATTGCCACTATCTGCCACACTGAAAATCATACGATCCACACGGCGGAGCGACGGCTTGGCGCTCAAGATCACCGTACCGCCAGTAGGGGTATAACGCAGCGCATTATCTAACAAATTGATCAGCATACGGCGAATCAAGCGCTCGTCAATGAAGAGCGAGCGTAAGTCATCGGGAACATCGATTTTGATTGTGATATCCGCCGCTTCAAACCCACTCCTCAGCGCTTCAAATGCCGATTGCGCCAGCCAAATGGGAGAGACAATCGTTGGGTTCAAGGGCAGTTCGCGCGATTCGAGATTGGCGATCTCCATAACGCTATCCACAAGTTCGATCAACTTGGCGGCGCTGTCGGTGGAGATGCTGAGCAGTTTTTGAAGGTCGATGCGGCGCGCTTCGAGATTCGGTTCGCGTAAATCGCTGAGAGCGACATCCAGCCCGACCATGATCGATGCTAAAGGTCCACGCAAGTCGTGGATTGTCATATTGACGATGTCTTGACGATATTCTTCAAGCTGCTTTTGTTCGGTGACATCACGCAGCACGAGCAAACGCCCGACAATGGTATGGTGCTCGTCCATGACGGGCGATCCGATTTCTTCGATATAAATCGTCTTGGTATCGGTCACGCGCATGAACTCACGTTTGGTGATGCGGCTGGGCTGGGTGCGCAGTTGGCGCGCCAGTTCGATCAACTGTGAACGCGAATAGCCGATTCCTTGCGACTTGCCTTCATCCATGAACTGAAAAATCATGCTGACAAAGTTGCGATTGATCATATCGTCGCGTTGAATACCGAGCAGTCGTTCTGCCGATGGGTTGATTTCGACCAGTTTGCCTTCGCGGTCGAGCAGCAGCACGCCATCACGCGTCGATTGCAAAATCGCACTCATGCGGTCGTGGGCGAGCCGAATCTGTTCCTGAAGCTGGGCTTTTTCCATGCTGCTGCCCGCTTGCACCGCCAGCAGTTCAAGCGCATCGAGATCACGTTTGCGTAAGCGTCGATGTTCGTTGAACGAGACGACCAGCACGGCGTTGAGCGAATGTTCGCCGCGAATAGGAATGCTGATAAACGTGAGCGGCGGCATGTCATCATGTTTGATATCGAGCGGCACGCTGATGGGCAGCGTATGGTGCGTAATTTGAATTTCACCAGTGCGTGCAGCGCGCAGACTTTCGTGCGACGGAAAAAGCTGGTTCAGGCTCGTTTGCACGCTGGTAGTCGGCTTTAGTTCGTCAGCCGCCGCGTTATAATGAAAGATTGCCGCGTCGCGTGCTGCCAGCATCTGACACGCGGTTTCACGAATCGCGAATTCGACATCTGCCAATCCAATCGCTTTGCTGGTACGCATGGTCAGGTATTGCAAACTGCTCAACATTTCGATGCGATGGCGGTGTTCTTCGATCAAACGATTATTTTCAATGGCGATCACCGTGTGACCCGCCAAATGCACTAAGAAATTTTGTTCGTCGTCGCGGAAATAAGTGGGCTGTACGCTTTCAACCGTCAAAATGCCGATCACGGCTTCGGTGTCGATCAACGGCACGGCAAGAATCGACCGCCCTTCGGACATATCGTACGCCTTCTTATGATCGTGGTGCGAATCATCAATGCGAACAGGCGCGCGGTTGCGCATCACCTCGCCGAAAATGCCGTCGTCACGTCCACGTGTGCGGTAAGATTTATGCGCCGCATTTTCGCCGCTTCGTCTGCCCGTCACCAACCATGATGACCCCGATTCGGTGATCGTCGCTAGTGTTGCACGATCGGCGACCGTGATACGCAGCGCGATTTCCAACATGTTGTTGACAATTTCCTCAAAACCGAGCGCACCCGATAGTTGACGCGCAATATCTTCGACCAACGACAATTCTTCCAGTCGGTTGATCAAGGCTTGCTGTGCGCGTATAAACGATTCGTTTACCGCTGGTATTTCGTGGGCGCGCGGCGCAGCAGGTTTTGTCGTAAAGTCATCATTGTTCACCGTCATATTTGTATCCTGCTCCGGTGATGGGAGATGTTCATCATCACTTTCAAGGTGGTCATTGGTCGTCGTCATGATTTACACCGGAACAGCTTTCGTTGGCGCTTCCGTTGTCATCTGTAGCTTCGTTAATTGTACAGCAAGGTTTACGCGATTCGATGACCCTACCATAGTCATAACCACGTCTAAACTAATTACTAACCCAAGCAACCACCAGAAAATAAATGTGAAGCGATCATAAAGCGTGATTGCGTCGCCCAATCCAAAAAAGGCGTGCGCCAACAAGCCAGCGCCGATGCCAGCGGCTAATTTATGCCCACTTCGAAATGCTTTTACAAGTCGCCAAATGGTTACTATGTACAGCACGCACAGCACTGCGACGCCAGGAATGCCCATATCCGCACCCATTTGTATCCATTCGTTGTGCGCGTGCGGCAAAACGGCGGTTTCGTAACCCGGCACCGGGTAAAGCGCTCGTACCGCACGGCTTCGATATTGATTGAGACCAATGCCTGTGAGTGGATAATCGAGCGTGATATCTATTCCGGCTTGCCAGATAAAAATACGTGCCGAAAAGCTGTCTTCGTCACGCAGGGCAGCCTGCGCCGCAATCGGGTTAAAAATACCGCTCAAAATGACGAGCTGCGCCGCCAGCACGACTGCTAAACCGACCCATGCACCCACGCGCGCGCGTCCTGGCGGGTACAGCGCCCAGACCAGGATCGTCATTGCACCGATGACACCAAAAATTGCGAATCGGCTTTGACCGAGAAACAAGGCGAGCGCTATCACACTGAATGTTAGCAGCGCCAGCCAGCCGCGCCGCCGGCGCGCGCGTAAATCGATGATCGCTATCGCGGCGGATAGTGGACACAACCATGTGAGCGCTCCGGCAATCTCGTTCACGTTGAAGCCAGTGCCGAACGTATTTTGCATAAACTCCCAGCCGGGTGGCGGGGGCAGTAAATCGATCACACCCTGTAACTGAATCGATTTACTCGTCCACTGCGAATACAACAGCGCGATGACACCGACTCCGAGCGCAAGCACGATGGTCGCCGTTATCAGCGTCGTCAATCCGCGTTCGCCGCCGCGCATGACGCGCTCGGCAAAACTGGTCGCCAACAGCGCACCCGCCAGCGGGCGTCCAACAATCCACAGCCCCCAGGTCATGGGTGCAAGCACAATATTGATCAGCATGAGCGCCAGCAGCACGATGATGACCCCGTTGAGCGGTGATGGCGCGAGCAAGCGGCGGGTTGTCAACACGCGCGCGATCAAAACAGGCAGCATCAACCACAACGTATGCACGCGGTTGATGTCTGGTGTCCAGAATGCCGCAAGCATGATGAACAGCGCGATTGGTTCGAGCCACAAAATGCTCCGAAATATCATTTTCACATTCAAACACTCATCGATAAAAGATGTTAAGAATGCAGATAGAACGCCAGAAATAACCTTTTTACATTCTGTGGATCAGTAATTGCACACCTGATTCACACGATTTCCAGCGCACAATAACATTTATATGGGTTCACTTGCGAAAAATAGTGCTGAATGCCGCTTGACAATCAGCTTATGATAGAAAGTTTAACGTTAAGGCGCTATTCTTGATGGTATACCAAGTAATTGAAATTTGCTGCGCTACGTGGTACTCTGAATAACGAGTAGTTACACGTTGTCAGACATGCAATTGCTAAGATATTTACGCATATGGAGTATCAAGGATATGTCATTTCCATTTCGAGATAGTGTATTGAATGTGTCGCTTGAATCTTTCCGTGAAAAGTCAAAAAGCAAAAAAGTGATATTATTGTATCCATGGACAAACTATCGCAACTTATTTTTGACATATTTTCTATCGAATGCACGTGATGGTTTGTTGTACTATCGAATCGCTGCCGATCAAAATACGATCAGTGCCTGGTTGTATGGATTAGTCTCAGAATTTGAACACGTATTGGGCAAGTTCGGCACGCGCCTGCGCGATATGCTGCCCACTGGCGATCCGGTATCGATGGGCAAAGCGCTGGCGGCTGATTTGGCGCTGCTCAAGCTTGACCCGATCACGCTGTATATTGACGAACTTGACCGTGTTCCGATGGATGAGGATTTCAACAAGTTCATGGCCGCGCTGGTCAAAAACCTGCCAGAAAAAGTCCAAATTGCTTTCAGCAGTCGCCTTTTGATGTACCAACCGTGGATCGATATGGTCACGCGCGGCGAAGCCGTCGTACTGGGTACTGAATATCGACGCAATGATGTCATGTTCACCGTTGAAACAAGCCCGCACCCACAGCTCGAGGTGTACGCGCTCGGTCGTGGTCATGCGCTCGTTAATGGGCAGCAGGTTACCAACTGGGACGGCGCGCTGCCGCGCAATCTGTTTTTCTTCTTCATCGATCATCCATTGGTGACACGTGACGAGATTTTTCAGTCGTTTTGGCCCGAACTCAACGTTAAAGAAGCGACCAATGTTTTTCATGTGACCAAGCGTAAAATTACCGAACGTGTGAGCGCCAAAATCGCCGACGGCGGTAATTACGAATTGACCCAATACAACGCGGGGTTTTATTTACCATCCGATAAAATGGTTCGCCATTATGATGTCGAAGATTTTATCGATGCGGTCGAACGCGCCATCAGCGCCGACGATTTACATCAGATGACGCATTATCATATGCGCGCCATCGACATCTATAAAGCGCCGTTTTTGCAAACCATCGAAATGTCATGGGTGGTGCAGCGCCGCGAAGAACTACGCAGTTTATACGCCAAATCGTTGATCGGTATGGGCAAGATCGTCAAGCTGCGCGGCGAAATGGACAGCGCTTTTGGCTTCTTCAACCGCGCGCTTAAAGAAGTGCCAGAACGTGAAGATGTACACCGCGATGTCATGGAAATATTGATGAGCGTAGGTAAATACCAGGAAGCGCGCGATCAATACGATCATTTGGAAACCATGCTGAAAGACCGTCTCAACATTGATCCATCGCGCGAAACCCGCGAGATGAAAGACCAAATCGACCGCGAGATGACGTAATTCGATTTGATAATCCGCGCAAAAAAGCGCAGAATTCTGCGCTTTTTTTATTGCCGTGTGTCGGCATAATGCCACACAGGGGCAAATCCACGCCATGCCATAAGATCGTTGCTCGTGCAAAATGTCGCGTCTTGTGAATCGCTGCTGACGAACATGCCGACCATACGCGAATCGAACAGCCATCCACCGCTGAGTAACGGCATATGTGCATCCTCGATCACGCTCGCCCCGATCACAGCGCCGGGTATGCTCCAGTAAATCACGATCAAACGCTGCGTGGCTGGGCTATCTTGATCAACCCATACACAATCGGGCGTACCCAGGCGCGCGACCAATGCATAGAGCGGTAGATCAATCGTCAGGCGGATGACGCCAACCCGCCCCATCGACGGCTGAATCAACCCGGCGAGCGAATCATCTCCACTTTGTGCCAAAAAATTGACCTGTGACCCGCTCACCAGTGCGCCGCGTATCAGCGACGATATGTGATCGCTCAACAAATACGGCGCGCGGTCGAAACGCGTCTCACCCGGCGTCATGCCAGCGAAACAGGGAAGCGCGCATACCTCGAATCCAAATGCCTCCCAATAGGGTGGATCGGCGCGCGGCGGATCGGTCTGAATCGAGGGCATAATCGCGCACAGACAGCCCGCGGCAATCGCTATCCACGCGCCAAAACGCGCGGCAAGGTGCGTAAACGGCATACTTTTCACCCGTCTTTCGCGCTATCATACCTGGCAATATAGCGATTGTATTGTAATGGTCTGGAGAATAGTACTCGATGGCAGCCCGTACCGAACGCAGACCACGCCGCGCCGCGCCTGACGCGCGTCCGCGCACCCCGCCCGAACATGTTGGCATGTCAATCGCGGCGGTGCTGCTGGCGCTCGGTGGGTGGGTCGGTTTGTATTTGCTCGTCACCACCGAACGCCCGTATGCAGGTCCGCGCTGGTTATTTTTCGTGCTGCTGCACATCGCTGTGACAGGCACAGTACTGCCGCTCGTGCGCTATCTCAATTTGCGCTTCACGCCCACATCGCGCCCGCTCCCGCCCAGCGGAGTCATTGTGCGCCAAAGTGTCTGGGTCGGCTTGCTCGTGATCACCTGTGCATGGCTGCAAATTCCGCGCGCGCTGAATTGGGGGATCGGATTTTTCATCGCATTGGCTTTCGTCGTCGTCGAGGTATTTCTGCGCTTGCGCGAAAACGCCGACCCAGATGACGACGATTGATTATTTCAAGCCTGCCGCCGCTTTGCGCAGATTACGTACATCCCACAAACCACCGAGTGCGGTCGATGTCAGCACTGACAGACGTAACAGCCGCGCTTCATCGTCTTCGTTAAATTCACCTTCGATTTTGTCCGAAAGCTGCAACAAGCCCCAATTTGTGCCGTCTTCGTCATTGAGCGGAGCGGCGGGTGTGTGCTGGATTCGGTGCCGAAATTTTTCCGTTCGGGATGTGCTTCAAGTTCCGCTCCCGTCATGCGGATCGCGCGATTGTATTGTATCGCCTACCCATGCGAGCCGTAACCCGTGGCGGACGTGGCGTAATCTGCCCACGCCGCGTATTTGGACGAGAGCGAAAACACCTTACGAACTGAACTCCAATCGCCTTGCACGATGATGGCAGCGGCGGCTTGATGTGCGCCGATCAGCATCCGTGCGAGTTCGACGACATTGCTTAAGACCCGGTTGGCGCTTTGGGCGAAGGCTTCATCGATAGCGTCGGGGTTGGGAATAACCGGGTTGCGCGTCGCGCCGATGATCGAATTGTGATAGACGTTGAAATCGCTCACGTTAATCTGTCCTTTCGTGGGCAGTCGAGATGACAACAGCGTAGCACCGCTGCTGAACTGGGTTGATCGGCAAAAAGGATAGGCATCGACCTGCCTGTTATTCTGCTGCTGTTTCTTCTTCGCCTTCTTTTTGTTTCCAAATTTCGCTGGCAATATCGATGTATAAACGCCCCTCAAGGTGATCGATCTCGTGCTGAAACACGCGCGCCAGCCATTCTTTCGCCTTCAAACGGAACGGCTTGCCGAAGCGGTCTTGTCCGGTCACGATCACGTTGACATGACGATCGACTGATCCGTAATAGCCGGGAATGGATAGGCACGCTTCGACACCATCGACGATATCGCGGCTGGCTTTCAAAAGCTCTGGGTTGGCGACGACATAGACGACACCCGCAAGGTCGCCATATTCTTCCTTACTGTCGTCGTCATCGGGCAAACGCACGACGATCACGCGCTGGCTGACGTTGACTTGTGGTGCAGCTAAGCCAACGCCCGGCGCGTCGATCACCGTTTCGATCATATCATCGACTAATTTTTGAAATGACGCCCCAAAATCGGTGACTTTGACGGCGCGTTTACGCAGAATAGGGTTATCCAACCCGACAATGGTACGGATGCTCATGAATCGTTCTCTTGCTTAGTGGGTTACCGAATTATTGCGCTAGTATACCCGAAATTTCCCCGAAATTTAACGAGAAGGGGCAGCGTGCCATCAGCATCAGCACGCCGCCCCTTTATTACTGATGCGTATCGTTCTCTTCGACGAGCCGCCTGTTTTGTCGGGGAATGCCGTTCAAGAGTGCTACAGGTCCCGCTAACAGCGCCCACATCGCCGTTGTTAAGCCGAACGCGGTGGCGACCGCGCCCAGGATGAGCGGCATAATGCCGTTGAAGACAGTGAACAGATTGCCAAGCGTGGTCTCTGTGCCACTGCGTCCAATCAGCGCGGTATACGCGCCCGCTTGCAAGACCGAATACCAGCCAGCATTGAGGATGCCGACGATACCAGGTAATATCAACTTGACAGGTATCGATGGGATAAGCAGAAACAACGGAAATACGATTAGGTTGGCGAGCGCGCTGTAACGTAAATATGTTAATCCCGGCACCCGTTCGAGCAAGCGAATAATCGCCACATCACCGATCAAGCCGACGCATGTCCAGACCGACGGCGTAAGACCCTATGCATCTGCAATGCTCCATGAGGTTATATAGGCGATGCGATTGGTCGCCCAGAAAAATGAATATGGACACGACCAGGAATCAAAAATCGCCGTGCGATGGAATCGCACAGCGTTGAAACAGGCGTATTCAGTTATGCCGTGAGCGCGTTAGCTGCGACTACGGCATCGGGGCAGGGTGTGTTGTGTCTGAGTCGTGTCCATGAACATAAGTATATGATGAACGTCCTCGCGTACAAGCAGTTTTTTTAAACCTTTTTCATCACTTAACCCATCTAGTCACCCCTCTGATGGCGTACTCTCAAGTGCCTGAACATTGTAGAGAAGCGCGCCTCCGCGATGAACAGGTATTGACTGTAAACAATTGGTTCATCTAAGGAGCACGATAAACATGGCTATTTCCCGTCGTTCATTTCTGAAGGGCAGCGCGCTCGCAGGCGCGAGTGCAGTCGGTATTTTCAATGCGGTTTACGGTTTCAGCCGCGTGTTGGGTCAAGAGATGGCTGCAAATGATGATACACAAACCATCATCAATGTTGCATCGACGGCGGAACTGTTCGCCACGACGCACTATCTGGCGGCGATCAACAATGCCGAAGCGCTGGGCTTCAGCGATGCAGAACTGGCGTACATGAAGGCAGCATTCATCGCGGAACAAGACCACCTTGAACTACTCGTGAGCCTGGGCGCGACCCCCGTCGTGACCGAATTCTATGTCCCCGAAACCTTGTTCAGCGATCGCGCCGTGTTCGCCGCGACGACTGAAGTTGCCGAAACCGCGTTCATCGCTGCATACCTCGCCGCGACCCGCATTTGGGCAGAAGGCGGCGCGGAAACTGCGCCGTTCGCCGTCACCGCAGCGCAAATCGCTGTCACCGAAGGTGAACACCGCGCGTTCGTCCGTGAAATTGGTATGCTCCCCTCGAGCAACCAGAGCTATGCTCAATACCTGATCCGCAACGTCAGCGACGCCGTGCCGGTGTTGCAGCCGTTCCTGGATGGTTCGGGCGACGGCTTCGTGGGTCCAGTTGCGCCCCCGACCGAAGACGACATCGCCGCGATCCGCGCCGAAAGCGAAGCCCTGGGTTACGACAATCTGGGTGTGCCGTTCGCGGCGATGTAATTCGTACCTTTGTAAGCAGAACGGTATCCCGTTTGGGATACCGTTTTTGATTCCAGCTTATTCGAGTTCGCTGTCGCGGCGCGCGCGCGGGATATTCGGCGGACGGATGCCGTCGCGGGGTGCGATCGGCGGCGGCGATGACGGCGCATGCGCTGGCGGCGGTGGTGCAGATTGCGCTTGCGTGGGTGGTTGATTGATGATCTGGTGATACTGCGAGATATATTCGGTGATCGCTTGCCGATTTTGGTTGGCGTCGTCGCGTTCGCGCTGCGCCTTAATCGACTGCTGCCGCCGCGAAAGTTCGCCGCCGAGTTCTTGCGGGTCGAATAACGGACCCAGAACCTTGCCGCTTTTCTCGTCCGCACCGATCAGGAAGACTTTGACGACGCCGCGATTGAGCAGGGTATCGATAAAACCGCTGACATCGCTGAACACATTGTCGATTTGTGCCATGCGAATTTGCTCAATTTTATTTTGCAACCAGAATGGGCGCTTATGGATGATCGTGACGGTTTGATCGCCGACGATGAACATATCGTTCCGCCAATCCCAATCCGCGATATACACCCACAGGCAGCCAAATACGAACACCAATCCGCCGATTGACAAACCGATGCCGCCGCGCAAAATCGTCTCTTGTACGGTAAAGCTGACAATCACAATGACGATGCCTGCCAATACGACCAGCAGTGGAATGAGGATAATGCCGAGCCATACCGTGAAATGTTTGCGGTATACGACATCGCCGTCTTCGTTGACAAACCGCGTGCGCGCCAGAAAAAATCCGCGCGACGTTCGTAACTGTGGGTCCATCATTCCGCCGAGATTGGCAGGCGACGACGCTTGCGCCGTGTTCGGCGCGCCGCCGATGGCGTGTTGAATATCTGCCTGCACCTGCGCACGCTGGCGCGCGACCGATGAGTCGCGGTAACGATCGCGCTGTGCGAAGATCGCGGTTTGCAGTCCCGTCGGTTTGGGGATCATATCGACCTCAATCGAGCCACCTTGCCCCGCAGTTTTGACGATCACCGTGCCATAATTGAACAGGCGTGCCATCGGGTCGCCAGGCGGAATTTCGCTGTTGACCTCCAAAATCCGGTCGAGCGGCAAATCGGCGATCGAGTTTTCGAGTCGCAGCAAGTTATTCCAGATGCGGACAACGCGTTGATCGGTGACGACCGCCATATCATCGCGCCATTCAAAGTAAAAATACGCCATGATGACGCCGCCGACAACCAACCCGCCGCCGATTAAAGCGACGGCAAGCAGCGCGCTGGATGACGCGACGCCAGCCGCCACAACGAACGCAATGATGACGATGACCAGCGCAATCCACGCATAACGGACGAACGCCCACCAATGCCGTTTGAAGATGTTTAATACAATCTCGTCATCGCGCTGACCTTTGAACAAACGCTGCGGCGATGTCCGCATTCCCGTGGATGCGGCGGCGGTTGGCTGTACGGGCGAAGGCTGATGAATTTGATTGGCGGCGAACGCAGTCTGCGCGGGTGGTGTATGCGGCGCTTGCAGCACTTGCGCAGGTGGGAAAAATCCAGCGTTGAGGTTCGGCTGCGAAAAGCTCGGCATCGCGAGCGGCTGTTGGGGCGCTGGCGTGACCCCTGGCGGCTGAGAGGCGCTGTTCGGCGTACTGCCACCCCATTCTGGTGGCACGCGCAAGTTGGCGCGGATTTCTGGTTTGCCGCTCAAGAACTGGGCGAAACGTCCGCGTGAAAGCAGCAGCACGATCATAGTTTCGACGGCGCGCAGCGATGCCGATTCGAACTGTTCGTTGAACAATGCTGATTCGTTGATGAACTCGCCCGCAGCGATTTGTCCGATAGGCTGCTCGACACCCTGGGGCGTGTAGCGCATAAATACGCCGCGTCCGTCTACAATCAACATCAAGCCTTGCGATGCCTGCTCCTGACGGAACACGATCATGCCCGGTTCGTAGCGAATCGCCTGAAAAGCATCGGAGATTTGGTCAATTTGAGCGTCGGTCAGCCGTTCGAACAACGGCAGATCACGGATGCGCGAAGCGATAAAACGGTCGGGCATGATCGTTCACCTTTGATGTTGTTTCCCATGATTGTAACAAACTTGCGTTACAATTCGCGCCATGAAACCTGTATTCCCGATGATCAAATTTTACACGGCGGGCGGGTCTGAGTCTCGCCGCTACGAACGGCTTCGCACTTTTGCGTTGCTGCTGATCATGGCGGTCGCGGTATTCGTTCGTTTTCGCTTGCTGCTGCAAATCGAACACAATGTCGATCATGCGTATCCGGTGTGGCAAGCGCTGATGACACTGGATCACGGCGTTTTTCCACTCGTCGGGCAGCAAACCAGCGTCTTGTTCGGCAATCCACCACTGACAGGCTATTTATTTTTGCCCTTTGTCGCGCTCATCCGCTCGCCGCTCGCGCCGTATCTGCTGGTGATCCCACTCAACATCATCGGGGTGCTGCTGGCATATCGCGCCATGCGTGCGCTCGTCGGTGCTGACGCGGCGTTGATCGGCGCGGCGCTGATGGCGGTCAATCCATGGGTGATCGAATACAGCCGTACCAGTTGGGTACAGAGTCTACTGCCGTTTCTCGTCCCGGCGCTGGCATGGGCGCTGATTCCGGTGGTGCTGCGGACGGCGAGACATCCGGCGCGGCGCACGATCATCGCATTCATCATCCTGACGATTTTGGCGCATACGTATTTACTCGGCTACGCCATGATCATCCCGGTCGCGTTTTTACTCATCATGTTTCGCAAGCGCATCCAGTGGCGCGCGGTTGCGGTCGGCGCAGCGATTTTTGTGTTCGCCGCCGTGTTATACGGGATTGGTCTGATCGGTCAGCGCGATCAAATTGCGGCGCGCGTCGAGACATTCGCCAGCGAACCGCCGCGCCTTTCCGCCGAAGCGTGGACTCATGCAGTGCGCCTGGTCACTGGGGCGGATTATGAGATCGCGCGCGGGGCGCAAGCGCCGATCCAGGACAGCGTATTACGCCACAGCCTGAGTTTAATCGCACATAACGCGCTGTACGTTGCGTTGATGGTTGGGTTGGTCATCCTGCTGTATCGCGCTGTTAAGCACCGCGATGACCGCGCCATCATCGTCGTGGTGTGGTTTCTTGCGCCAATCGTGCTCATGAGCTATGTCGGGCAGGTGATCCATCCGTTTTATCAGTTGTTGGGGCTGCCGATGGGGTACGCGCTGGTGGGCGTGGGGATTGTGGCTTGCTTACGCCTTCTCAGCATCAAAAGGCAAGGATTTGACCTCTCCCCCAACCCCTCCCCGACATCGGCGAGGGGAGCAAGCGCGTCGTGGGTTATCGTCGGTTTGTTGGTGGCACATGGCGGTTTGATGGCGGTCAACAGCAGCCGCTATTACGAAGAAACGGCAGCGATCCCCGGTGTGCACGGCTTGAGCGCGCTCTCATTGGCGTGGGGGATACGCTTAGGCGACGAAATACGGGCGCTTCTGCCGCCTGATGGCACAGTTTACAGTGATTTGGACGCGCCGTATATTTTGAGTAGTTTTGCGGGGCAAACGTTGGATTATGTGAATTTCCCGCCCTATGCACGAATACATGCCGAAACACAAATTTTTCCGGTGAACGGTGGTATTCGAGTATACGCATTCACGCCTGAAATTGAATCGCCGGCACTGGTTTTTGACGATGACGGTGACAGACAAATTTTGTTGCCTGATGCAAGCGTGTTGGCAGTTGACTATGTTTGGGACGCTGAGGCGGCTGTTGACATACCCGCGATCCGAGATTCGTTAATGAGTGACGTGACAACAGATCAAGGATTAACGTTAATCGGGTATCGTTTACAGCGTAATCCTGATTCGGATCGTTATCTTTTTTGGACGGTATGGCGCGTCGTAGACCGTTTACAAGACATCGAAAACCGCGATTTTCAATGGTTCGTGCATGTCTTCGACTCAAGCGGCACGCGTATTGATATTCTCGATATGCAGGCAGTACCGACGGCGTTATGGCGTGTCGGTGAACTTCATACATTATCGATGGAAATCCCTATTCCTCCTGAAGGATTTCCACCCGCTCGAATTGGCTTTGGGCTATATGACCCCAACGCACAAGTCAACGCGATTTTTATTACGTCAGAGGGTGAATACACGCCGATGATCATGCTGCCAGAAGCATTGAACCCGTAAGTAGGGCGCAGTAGGCAGCACGCTGTGCCCCTATGAAGAAGATGTGGACGGAATCGTCACAATCAGCCCGACATAACGCGCCACATCGTCGAGCAAGCGCGTACGGTCGTCTTCTGGGATCAACGCCAGTAATGCGCGGAGTTGGTCGGTCAAATCGTTTTGGACATCGATAAAGCGCGCGTGTCCACTGGCGGTCAGCGTGACATCGACCGAGCGGCGATCTTCGTCGTTGACGGTTCGCTCGACCAAACCAATCGCCTCCAACCGCTTGACCAATCCGGTCATGGTCGCGTTGGTCAAGCTGTGCAGGTGCGCAATCTGACCGATGGGGCAGCGCCCTTCGTGTTCGATCAACGTTTTGAGGACATAAAACTGCGGCGTCGTCAAGCCGTGCGCGTGCAGCAGGGCTGCAACCCGTTTTTCTCCATCTAAGACGACTTGAAAAAGCAGCCCCCATAGGCGGGCTGCATCCTGATCGAGCGCGTTATTATTGATTGCCAAGCGCATCCCACACTTCCAACTTGCCTTTTACCTGATGGATCACCGCGTCTGTGAACTCGCTCGTGCTGGCGTGTCCGCCCAAATCTGCTGTTTTAACGCCTTCACGGACGGTTTCCATCACCGACTCGTAAATAGCACGGCTGGCGTTGAGCGCCGCAGCGCCGGGCAAATAACGCAGCAGCGCCGCGCCCGCCAAAATCATCGCCATCGGGTTGGCGACATTTTTACCCTGCAAACTCGGCGCTGTCCCATGCGGTGCTTCGGTGATCACCGTCTTGACTTCAAATGCCTCGTCCATCGATAGAATGATCGACTCTGCGCCTGCGATGCTGCCGAACATTTTTAGCACCAGATCGCTGAGCGTGTCGCCGTCACGATTGAGTGCGGGGATGACGAGTGGTTCGCCCGTCGCTTCGAGCAAAAGTGCGTAAGTGGCGTCGATTAACTGTGGGTCATAGGCAACGTCGGGATAGCGACGGGCGGCGTCATCCATTTCTTCTTTGAAAATGCCTTCGTAAATCGGGCTGACTGTATACTTGGGCCCGCCAAAAACTTTGCCGCCTGTACGCCGCGCATAACGAAAGGTGAATTCGACGACCGCACGGCAGATGCGGCGGCTTAAACGGCGCGTACTGTACGCAACCTCATCGAGTCCTGTGCCTTCACGCCATTCTTTCGCGCCATACGCATCTTCGACCGCCATGCGTACCACCGAGATCGGCGCATACACGCCCGCCAACGGGCGCACCGACGGAATGCGCCGCCCGGTTCGCAAAATCACCTGACCATTGACGAGTTCACGCAGCAGCGCGTTGGGGCTGCCTACGTCGTCCTGGGCGGGTGGGGTGATCGTCGCGGCTTTGATGCCATAGCCGGTTTGTTTGATGAAATCGGCGGCTTCATGCACGATGCCGTTTTGCGTTTTGCGCCGATTTTCCAGCGATAAATCAAAGCTTTTGAAGGTGAGTTCGCAGCGTGTCACCGATGGATCGAGGACGCGTAAGCCTTCTTCAAGCAGTTCTTGACCGGTTTGATCGCCCTGCAAAACCGCAATCGTCGGCGTCGTCATACCTATCCTTTTGTAGCGGAAATATGCTGATTGTACTAAACAGCGAAGTTGCGCCGGATTGTAGTATGCCCTGTGCGATTGTCAAGTTTGCGCTATGATTGCCATCGTGAAGTGAAAGGATGATGCTGTGAATAAACGGCTGTGGATTACCGCGTGCCTGCTCATTATATCGATGGGGCTGTTCAGCACGGTAACGGCTCAAGAAGTGACGACCACGACGACCGCGACCACGATTGCGCCTTCGAATGATGTGACGGCGCTGTACGTCGCCTGCGCTGATCAAGGTGTGATCAATCTCTCTGGTACGTCGCTGGTGGGTTTCGATGTCTACTATCAACTATTCTCCGCGCCCAATGCCACCGGAACAGCGCTCAGTACGATTCGTCAGGTACCTGTAGCGGGGGTGTATTCTGTTAGCGAAGCACTCTTATACACGACTGGACAAACGCTCGCAGCAGGTGCGACAGGCAGCGCGCGCGTGATCGTGGCGCGTGAAGGTGACGTAACGCGTATCGATTTTGAGTTCAATGTCAACGACATCAATGACGGCTGCGCGACGCCGCAGTTTGAAGGCGCGACCAGCACCGACTCGGGCGCGGGAGCCAGTGCGACGGACACCGATGGATCGTCGGGTGCTGGTTTCACAACCAGTATTTTCTCGCCGACCGGGCTGCTCAACTCGAATTTACAAGCGGAAAATACGGTCGTGATCGGCGCGCGCCCCAGCGATGAATATCGTTCGGATACGCCTGGCACGATTTTCGCAGAATGCGATTCGTATCCGCTGGCGCTCCCCGGCATCCTTTATGACACCGATCAGGTCGTGGTATACTGGTCGTGGTTTACACGCACGGTCGAGCAAATGCAAGACCATCTCGCCAATGCCCAGTATGCAGTCCGTATTAATACGGCGACGTTCAATAACGTCGTCCGCAGCGAGATCATTGAACGCAGTGGCAGTGTCAACCAGTGGGTATTTTACACGACCGTGCTGGGTAATTTGTCGCCCGGTCACTATGAAGTCTCTTACGAACTGACGTGGACGAACCCGGTCTTTGATGGCTACGACGATTACGGACCCAGCACGGCAAATTCGCGGCTGGTCGGTTTGTGCAACTTCGATATTCTGCTCAACCCGGATGGCGTGTTCATCGCACACAACGGCTCGTTCATTCCGACCGAGTATCCAGTACATAATATCAACCCGGATTACTAAACGTAGAGGCGACCCGCTGGGTCGCTCTTTCTGGGTGGCTCTTAGACCCGCCCCTACACAGACTAGCCTATGCCCTCACTCAAAGATGACGCCGCCGCTCTATTCGATCTCGCGCTGAACGACGCACAAGCCGCCGCGTTCGCTGCCTACGCGCGCGATTTGATCGTATGGAACGCGCATACCAATTTGACCGCGATCAGCGACCCTGACGGGATTCATACGCGCCATTTTCTCGATTCGCTGTCGGTGATCAAGGCGATCAAACCGCGCGCGGGGATGCGCTTGATCGATGTGGGTACAGGCGCGGGTTTTCCCGGTCTGCCGCTCAAAATCGCACTGCCCGATGTGCAAGTCACGCTGTTAGAGGCGACAGGCAAGAAGATCGCATTCTTGAATCATGTCATTGCGTCGTTAACGTTGACAGATATCGAGACGCTGCACGCGCGCGCGGAAGATGTGGGACAGATGGTGGGTCAGCGCGCGGCGTATGATGTGGTTGTGGCGCGGGCGGTGGCGCGGCTGCCGATTTTGCTCGAATATTTGCTGCCGCTGGCAAAAATCGGTGGCGTGTGCATCGCCATGAAAGGCAAAACCGCGCACGCCGAAGCCGACGACAGCGCGGTCGCGCTCAAGATTTTAGGCGGCGCGCTGCGCGAGATTATCCCGGTCGAACTGCCGCATGTGCCAGACGCGCATTATCTGGTCATCGTCAACAAGATCGCCGCGACGCCGCGCGACTATCCACGTAAACCGGGACTGCCGACGAAAAACCCGCTTTAGCCTGTCATACGCACGAAAAATTATGAACTGGTTTCCACATACTCGCGGCGCGCTTTATCAACCAGTTCGATCAAGCGCGAATTGGGGATGATTTGCCCGGCGGTGTGGTGGATCAACGCTGCCAGCAGCACGCCGAGCGTATACTCGTAGCGCGGTCCAGTCGGTTCGTCGCCGCCGACGACCGCGTTGAGTCCGTTCACGCTTAAGCCGAGATCGTCGCATACCAAAACGACTCCGGCGGCATAACGCGCCCATTTGGGCAGCGGGCGGCGCGTGATCGTCTGCTTATAGGCGGCGCTGTGCGTGGTGAACAAGGCGCGCGCGTTCAGTTCGACCGAATCGAGGACGATACGCCCGCTTTCGTTCGGCGTCGCCATAACGTACAAATCACGTCCCGGCGCTTGTAAGATAATCTCCGGTGGTGTTTCGGGATACCGTTCCTGAAATTGCACCAGCAAACGAAGTGGAAGTTCAACTTGGGGCGGCGGATTCAGCATCGGGATTTATTCTTTTCTTATCGATTTTGAGCATTCGATATTATCCTACGGCGGTGCTAGACTGTGCAACCCTAAAACGACAGACTGATTTATGAAGACTGAGGGCTGAGTGAAGAAACAACTATTGCAAATCGGCTCGGCGCTGCTTGTGATCAGCGCTGTGATAATCATGGGCACAGCGCGCGCCCAACAAGGCGAGTCGTCGCTGGATGTCGGTGTCGCAGTCAGCGCGGAGGTGTGCGCGCCCGCTATGACGCAGTTATGGACGCAGGCGACGAGCGCGTGTATCAATAAACCGGAGGGCTTCGCGTGCAACGGCGGGACTGCGCCGCAAATCGAACCGGATGGACCCGTCGAAAATGCGATGGCAGCGCGCGGTTCGCTGGTCGGCGTCGGGGAGATCGATGCGATTCAGACTGTACCTATCGATGTGGCGACGGGGCAAGTCGGCATCGCGTATTTGCGGCTCGATTCTCCGATCAGCGCATCGCTGCTGGCATTGGGCGAAACGATACTGCGCGATGTCGCACCGCCCGATTTTTCTGCGTGGCAGTCGATGATCGTGCAGACGAGTACGCAATTTGTAACGTGTGGCGCGGCACCGCTGAGCGTGGTGATATTGCAAGCGCCCGTCGGTGGATCGTCACGGGTGGTGATCAACGGCGCGTCGCTGTCGTTCAATGGCACGATTCTTGTGCATACCACCGACACCAACAGCATTTTCGTCGGGTTGAGCGGCTTGGCGTCGCTGACCACGTTTGGACAAGAAGCGGTCTTTTATTCTGGTCAGCAGGTCAGCATCGGGCATGATCAAGGTGATTTTTCGCGCCCGACGGGTCCGGCAAGTCCGCCAATCCCGTACGATGCAGTGCTGACGCGCCATTTGCCCGTCTCGCTGTTTGATCGCCCGCTCGTGCTGCCGCAGCCGGGAACGGTCGTCACGCAAGGCGATGTCAATTTACGCGCCGACGCCGATATTTATTCGGGCGTGATCACACAGATAGCCTCTGGTGAAATTTTGAGCGTGCTAGGGCGTACGACTGACGGACAATGGTACAACGTGCGCCGTGTGAGCGGCGAAACTGGCTGGATGTCGAGTAATTTGCTGCTGCGAAGCAATCTCGGTGCGATTGAGGCGATTTATCAGGCGACGCCGATTGCGCCGCAGCGTTACGGCGAACTCGGCACGCAAGGGCGGATCGTGGCGGCATCTGGCGTCAATGTGCGTGTGGGGCCTGATGTCGTATTCCCGGCGATCATTACGATCACAGGCGGTACGACGGTCAATTTGATCGCGCGCAGCCCGTACAGCCCATGGGTCAAGATCGAGTCGGGCGGCGTCGAAGGGTGGGTCGCACTGGTCAATATCGAAACACAAGCGTTCATCGACGCGCTCGCCATCGACTTTGGCGCGCCGCCGATCCCGCCGCCGACCGCTATCCCCGGTTCGTTTGGCAACGCATTTCCTGATCCTGCCGGAGAAGGGAATTGATCCGCGCCAAAATCTTTGTTATCATGAGATCAAGCGTTGGGAAATCGTCCAATGGTAGGACAGCGGACTTTGAATCCGTCAATCTTGGTTCGAATCCAGGTTTCCCAGTGATAAAAAAGCGGCGAACAACTTGCGTTGTCTGCCGCTTTTTGTTTGGGGCATAGCTATGCAGGCATTTGACTATAATTGACTTTACGGTGAGATAAGTCTGAGTTTTCATCACGAGTATAACGCAATTTGAATCAGCGACGACCCACTTTGACCGGGCGACGGCGCTTCACCAACAAACTTGTGTTCAAATTGATTCAGCCTTTTGCAACATCACGCACTCCGCTTTATGATCATGCGTATCTGATCGCACAGGTAATTTTTTCGTTGACTTACGACGTTCGTTCCGCTTCATTGGATGATACCCGCGCGATTGTCGGCTTGTTTACGGCGCAAATTGGCGCATGGCAGCGCATCGACGCGCGCGGTCATGTCGAAGATGTCGATTACGACGCGCTGCGCGTGTATGATCGTTGGCTGCATGGCGGCGCATGGATGTCGCTTGAAACCGGCGCGATCCATCTCAATCATTTGTTGTCGGGCGGCGGACTATCATTCGTCGCGCTGCATCAAGGCGTCATCGTCGGCTATCTCGAAGTCTATCACGGCGTCGAAGGCGCTGCATTGGGCGGTGTACTGCATATCGCACATCTCGTCACGTCGGATCAGGTTTCTGGTGTCGATGATGCGCTGATCGCGCACCTTGTTGGACAAGCCAAAAACCTGAAAGCACAGCACATCACGATTGCTCGTGTGCCAGAAAGTCTGCTCACCTATGCCGTTGAACGCCATTTCACGCTCACGTCGTTGGCGTGCGTACGCCGCTATACGGTCCCCGCGCGCACGGGACAAGTATTTTATCGCGCGGTTGAACACGATGATGCTGATCCCGTACAGATCAACGGGTGGTCGCTCTCGATTGGACGGCTTACCAGCGCCCGTCATATCTGGGAGGCGCATATGCCGCGGCTGTGGGAAACTATTCCTGAAATTCGCGCGCGTGGTGCGCATCGCCTAAAAATATCGGCATCGGGTCAGGACGCGCTGATGGTATGCGAACGGGATTTATACAACCCACGCAGCGCCGACGTATACTGTTGGACGCCCAAGGCACTTACCGCGCAGTTGGTCGCGTCTATCAAAGATTGGGCGCACCGCGAGGGGTATCGTGCGCTCTCGATGGTCATCGCTGACGCCGACGTAAAAGCACTCGGTGCTGATTTTGAAACCGATGGGTATGCACGTGAAACGTGCGCGCTCGATCTCGCCTGAAGCGTTTTTCATTCGGAAATACATCCTATGCCAATATATGAACCTGAACATGTCGAATATGCCATTGCCACCGGCAATATGCACGTCGTGATGGATGACGGGCGGCAGATGCTCGGTTATTGGGCGCACCCAGATATTGGCAGTACGTTTCCGGGCATCGTTTTAATCCACGATTGGTGGGGAATCACTGGGCTGGAACGGCGTCTTGCGCAGATTTTCGCGCAAATGGGCTATTACGTCGTCGTGCCAGATTTATTCAACGGTCAGCTTGCCCATTCGCCGCAGCAGGCGATGGCGCTGGTCGAACAACTGGGATTATATGGGTATGCGCTCGTCGATAGCGCGCTCGAAGCGCTCGAAGAACACAGACGATGTAACGGCGCGGTCGCTGCTATTGGCTTGGGCATGGGTGGCAGCCTTGCATTTGAAGCTGGAGTCAAGCGCGACGATATTGAAGGAGTCGTCGCCTATTACGGTTTTCCGCATCGTTATCTCAAACGTATTAAAGACGCGCACGTGCCGATGTTGGCATTTTATGGCGCGAACGAGCCGTATGTCACTGCTAACACCATTGCAGATTTAAAAACCAGTTTCGAAGGTGCCGCACAGCCGCACGAACTTGTACTTTTGGAGCATGTCGGGCGCGAATTTTTCAATCAGCAGGAAACGCTCGCAGGTCAGGCTGTCAGTAAGCAGGTGTTAGGCAAAACATTCCAGTTTTTGGAACAGCACTTGATTCCCAAAAAAGCCAAAAAGCGCTTTACGAAGGAAATTCGTAAAAAATAATCAAGGGTCACACCGGAAATAAAATGAGCGAACATGAAACCGACTTGTGCAATAAACCAATTAGGGCGCGTCGCTTTCCCGACTGCGCTGGCGCTGCAAAACCGTCTGATCGCCGAGCGCTCCGAACCCGATGGCATTGACCGTCTGCTGCTGCTCGAACACCCGCATACGTATACGCTTGGCTCCGCCGGACACGACTCTTATATCCTGATGTCGGCAGACGAGCGCGAGCGGCGTGGTGTTGAGGTCTACCGCACAGATCGCGGCGGCGATGTCACGTATCATGGCGCGGGACAGATCGTTGCTTACCCCATCATCGAACTGGCGGACTTTCAGCGCGGCACCGTGCGCGGCGATGTCGTTGGTTATGTGCGCAAACTCGAACAGGTCTTGATTGACACACTCACTGATTATAGGCTTGTGGGCAAACGTATCGCGGGCTTGGTCGGCGTGTGGGTCGAAACGCCGCGCGGTGAAGAGAAGATCGCCGCGATTGGCGTGCGCGTCAATGTGCGCGGCGTGACGAAGCACGGGTTCGCGCTCAATGCCAACACCGATTTGAGTTACTTCGACGGCATTATCCCGTGTGGCATCCATGATAAGGGCGTGACAAGTTTAGCAGTGTTATTAGGGCATCCAGTTGATGAAGCGGAAGTCCGCGCACGGCTGATCGCGCATTTTGGGGCGGTTTTTGCGTGTGCGATGGTCGAAGTCACACTGGCGCTGGAGTGATGGCAGTCCTTGTCCGCTCAACCGCCTTGTTGGCAGGAGTGCTAGAGGAAAGTTTGCACCAACGAGCGGTGGAGATGACCCAACCGATTGACGGTTTGAGCCAACTCAACGGTGTGTTTATCACCGACAGCACCCAGGTCAACGACCTCATAGCTAAAGCTAGGGGCTTGCAGTTATGGCGGGCGCGAAGCCCAAGACATACACCGCGTATGGCGGATTGACTGCCGCCCGGCTCGCAATTACCGAGCCGCGTTCTGGAACTCCCGTTCCATTGTCGGTCTGGCGTTGAGCCAGAGTGAACCGTTTCTCTGCCTGAGCAGAGTGCCTTTTCGACTGTCCTGATCATATGACAGAAAGGAAAAAGGCGCTGTACCTCCCCATGCCTAAAGGCAGGGGTATCTCGCGCCGACTTGATGAAACTCCCGGCAACGATGGCGGGGATTTTCAGGGCAACAGTCAGGTCAAACTCCAAGTCAGTCTCGACTATTTGAGTGGCAGGTTGAGCTTTGCGCCTTTAGAAGCGGGAAAGACGCCTGACCAGCGCTGTGATCTGCCACTGCGCGTGGGCGGTGCGGGCAGTTTACACCTCTTTGACCTCGGCTATTTTTGCCAAGACACCTTTGCCCAATTGGTTCAACAGAAGGCGTATTTTCTCAGTCGCTACCAATCTCAGACGGCACTACATGCTACAGCAGAGCAACAGCGGGTCGAACTGCTCGATTTGCTCCCGCTGATACACCTCATCCGCTCACACTGGCGTAGCGCCTCTGCCTTCTGGCATTCGTTGGAGGGTGATTTTCAACGTTTTGCTCAGAAAGATAAACGTCGAAAGTCGCCCTCTACTCACCAGTCCATCCTTGATTGGCGCTTATCTTGACGCTTAAGACCATACGGGTCGCCTAAAACTCGTCATTGAAGATAGGCAGGGGCAAGTATGACCCGCCTCCAGATACGATTATTTGTAGAAGAACTGCATCTCGCTATCGGTGATCACGACATCAGTCAGTTGACCAGCGCGGATATTGGCGCGGACAAAGTTGCGGTACGAACTGCCGATCGCCGTATTGATGATCGTGATTTGCTGGCTGGTCGCAGCAGCGCCATTGACGGTCGCGCTTTCGAGCGTCCAGTACAGGCGTCCGTTTTCGACGCTCGGCGTATACACAGCCGTCGCATTCAACACCGTCGTGCTGGTTCCACGCGGCGCACGCAGGGTGATGACACTACTGATCACCGACTGACCGGGCTGCAAATCGACGACGACATCAGCGACGCGGCGGTTGGCGGGGCTGGTCACGCGCCATGCGTCGTTGATCTCCGCTTCGGTGACGATGAACGGGTTAGGGAAGCGCGTACCACCGGGATTGGTCGGCGTGGCTTCTTGCGCGCTGACAGCGAACGGGATGGCGAGTGCCAGAACGACGAACACGAACATTGTGAACTTCTTCATAGCAACTTCTCCTTGTATAGGGCGACCGATCAGGTCGTCCGTGACATTGGTCGATGGCTTTAGCATAGAGCGCAGATGTTGCCGAAGTTCGCGCGTGTGTAAAGGGGGTGTAAACAGTGTGTATCCAGGCAATGTGCACGTCACTGGTGCTATCGACAAAATGATCGATTGAACGTAAGATTCAAGTGTGTGACCCGGTGGACGACCTTTTGGTCGCCCCGACTCTTGTATGGAGGTAAGCCGATGTTGACTCCCGAAGAAAAGAACGTATTGATCGATGCGCTGCGCACGTTTCCCACCCAACTCGAAGCATTAGTCATCGATTTGACCGACTCACAACTGGAGACCGCCTTCTTAAACGGTGAATGGACGGTCGCCCAAAATGTGCATCACGTCGCAGATAGCCACATGAATGCTTATATCCGCACCAAACTGCTGCTGACCAAAGACCACCCGACTTTGAATGCTTATGACCAGGATGTGTGGGCAAATCTGCCCGATGTCCACGCCACGCGCATCGAACTTTCCCTGTCGATCATTCGCGGGCTGCACGCGCGCTGGGTCGCGTTGTATGAAAGCCTGACCGATGACCAATTCGCGCGTACCGGGCTGCACCCCGATAACGGCGTTGTTTCGGTCGAAGGGCTGATCAGAACGTATGCCGATCATTCACGCGCGCATCTTGATCAGATCACGCGCACGCTTGCGGCACAAAACATGTAGGGTGTTGATGATTGCTACGTGGATTCAAACGACGGTCGGTGGGCTGCCGCGCACATTCTGGTTTTTGTGGCTCGGCACGTTGATCAACCGCGTCGGTATTTTCGTGCTGCCGTTTTTGACGGTGTATTTAACCGCGCAGCGCGGCTTGAGCGTCGAACAAGCAACAGGCGCGGTGTCGGTGTACGGTATCGGCTCGTTTACATCGCAAGTGGTCGGCGGCTGGCTGTCGGATCGGTGGGGGCGTCGCCCGACCATGCTGCTCAGCTTGTTCGTCACGCCGGTGATTTTGCTCGTCCTGATGAGCGCGACCGATTACGGCTGGATCGTGCTATCGACTCTGTTAATCGGTTTATCGCGTGCGCTTTGGCGGCGCTGGCGCTGTTGTGGATCGTGCAGCCAATGTACTGGCGGCTGCGTCCGGACAGCGCGCAGCCCTCAACCTCGTAGCGCTACCAGACGTTCGATCGCATCGGCGGCGCAGCGGACGCCGCCCGCCGCGCGAAATGTCGCGCCGATATCCGCCGCCGCCTTGTGAAAGCGTGGATCATCGAGCATACGTTTCGCGTCCGCGCGCAGGCGCTCAGGCGTCACCTGCTTTTTATGGATACGTAAGCCCGCGCCCAATTCGACCACACGGAGCGCATTCATCGTTTGCTCGCCTTGCTGTGGCACGAGCAGCAGCGGCACGCCGTAACCGAGTCCGTCATGAATACTGTTCAAACCGCCATGCGTAATGAACAGCGACGCCCGCGCCAGCACATCGGTCTGTGCAACCCAGTCATACAGCGCGATATTATCCGGCAGCGGCGCGAACAGGTCGGCGTCGACTCCGCCGCCCGTGCTGATGATGACGAACACGTCCTGATGGGCGAAGGCTTGAATACACGCGCGGAAAAAATCGACGTTTTGATTGTTGACCGTACCAAGCGAGATATAGATCACGCGCCGCCCGCGCACGGCGTCGAACGAAAACGACGGGTCGAGCGGGTATTCGGGCAGTTCTCTGCCCACAAAGCGCACATGCGGCACGCTTTTGGCGTTGGCTTGAAACGCCGCTGAGGTGTAACTGATAGCGAGATCGCCCGGTGCATTGAGCAACTGTGTCGCGGCGAGCGGCTTGATTGCATACTGCTGAGCGAGGGTTTTCGCCAACTGCCACGCTTTGACGCCTTGCTGAATATCGCTCAGCATCATCGACACGACCGCGCCGATGACCGACAGATTGACGAGCGCAGCCGACGACGGGATGACCAGCGGCAGGATTGCCAGCGAGACCACGCTGGGCAAGCGTACAATCTGCGCCAGATAAAACCCCCAGGGCGCGAGGCCGTCATAGATAATCACGTCGGGCTGTAGACGATTTACCTCGTCGATCAGCGATGGCAGTATGCGCGCGGTCAGGCGCATCAGTTCAAGTGCAATTCGATTGGGGCTGGTGCCATCGAGCTTGTGCGCTTCGATATAGGCATCATCGAACGCGGCATACGGCTGAAACTGTGCGCCTGCCGATTCGATAACCGCACGAAACCGTTCCGTATTGTAATAGGTGACGGTGTGACCGCGCCGCGTCAAGGCTGTGACCAGCGGCAGAGATGGGTTGACGTGTCCATACGCGGGAATATTGAAGAACAGTGCGTTCACCCGCTTAGAACTCAATCACGTCGTAGTCCTGGCACAAATAGACATCACCTTCGTACACACTTTGCGCGTCGGGCAGCAGCGAAGAAATATCATTGTAAAACGGCGGCGGATAATGGATCAAATACAGTGACTTGGCGCACGCGTGCCTTGCGACCACGCCCGCTTGGCGCGCGCTGCTGTGTCCCAAGCCCTCGCCCGCCGCTTCGTGCAGCAGAATATCGGCGTTGCGCGCTAAATCCACGAGCGGTGGAATCGGCTCGGTATCACAGGTATATGCCAGTACCTTGCCCGTGATTTTGTTTTCGATGCGTAACCCCATCGTCGGGATAAAATGCTTGGTCTGCCAGCCACGAATGATGAAGTCGTCATTTTCGAGCACAGGTACGTTATTGAGTTCCGGCACGCGGATGTAATCGATAATGAAGCGCAGCGGCATGGTATCCCACGCGAATCCGTACATCATGTTTTCAATACGGCTCAGGCAGTGATCCAGCCCATATACGCGTAGGGGAGCGGTGCGACCCAGCAGCCACATTTCGGTGACGAAATTCGGATAGCCCGCGACATGATCCGCGTGGACATGCGTGAGGATGACATCTTCGATGGTATTGAAATCGACATCGAAGACGGGGAATTTCCCCATCGGGTTGCTGCCGCAATCGACCAAAATTGGCGCACCTTCGCCTTGCAGCAAGAAATGCGTGTAATCGTGTTCCGCGTCCGAAAGTGCTGCCGATGAGCCAAGAATGATCGCCCGCGCCATGTAAACCTCAAGATGAGCCGCTGTCTATGCGGGGATGACGTGCCACCCCCACTCTGTATTGTATCAGTATAACGTATGCTTGCGGTTTTGCAGGTCACTCGTTGGATAAACGTCAGGGATCGAAAATATATTCTCTATCAGGTTGACAAAAAGCTTCCAATCTATTAATTTGTCAACCTTGAGAAGAGCGCAGGAGCGCAAAAACCTCATTATGTTAGGTCAGCGGATACGTCAAGCCCGTTTAATGGCAGGTTTATCACAGGATGAGCTTGCCTCGCAATTGACCAGCGCCGGAAAAGACATCAGCAAACAGGCGATCTCGAAATACGAAAACGGCGACATGATGCCCAAGCCGACGACGATCATTAAGTTGGCGCAAGTGCTGCATGTCGATACGACTTACTTACTGGAAACGCCGAGCCTACACGTCGATTGGTTGGCGTTTCGGGCGGGGAGCAAGCTGCCCGTTTCGACGCGAGAGCGCATCAAAAGTTACGGGGAATGTGACGCTCCCACGCCTAAAGGCGGGGGCTTCTGAACGACGCTTGCGCTTACCGTCGCCTTACGGCGTTGGCAGAGGCGCTACGTTATCGTTCACGGATGCGTCCCATCCGTTTTGCATTAAAGCACGATTGAGAATGTTAATCGCCGCGTTGTGATCGCGGTCT
>JBBRAA010000009.1:0-87733 GCA_038207205.1 Aggregatilineales bacterium | reverse complement strand
TAATGAGCTCCCCGAAGGCAGCCCTTCACTTAGAGACTTCGTCCCTTTGTGTTTCTCTTTTTGCGTTTCGCGCAAAACGTCGTGCTGTCCGACGTTTCGTTCACTGTTCTGTTGTTAATGTTCGCGACTTTCCCAAGTCTGCCGCTCAACCTGCATTGAGCGTGAGGAATAGAATAGCAAACATTTTCCAAACCGTCAAGGGGTTTGTTAAGGCAATTTCAAACTTCTGCTAAATATTGATGAACAAACTGTACAGCCATCGATCCTTCGCCTACACCAGAGGCAACCCGCTTGATTGAACCGTGACGTACATCCCCCGCCACAAAAACACCCGGCACACTTGACTCAAGATAGTACGGGTTGCGATCTCGACGCCAACCCGGTGGTCGCTTCCCCTCGCGGAGCAAATCGACGCCTGACAAAATGAAGCCACGCTCATCACGTTCAAGCAATCCATTTACCCACTCTGTGCCAGGAACTGCACCGATGAAAATAAATAGCGCTCGCGCAGGAACCGTTTCACTCTGCCTGGATGAGCTGTCAAGAATTGTGAGCGACTCGAGTTGTCCGCTTCCAAAAACTTCGGTAACCTGCGAGCGTAGACGCACGGCAATATTGGGCGTGCCAGCGATTTGGTCGATAAGATACTTCGACATCGTATCCGCCAGCGATGATCCGCGCACCAACATGGTTACTTGCGCCGCATACCGCGCGAGGTAAACCGCTGCCTGACCTGCGGAATTCGCACCACCGACGATATAGACACTTTCATTGAGGCAAGAAACCGCTTCTGTGATCGCCGCGCCGTAATACACACCGGCGCTCGTCAACGCGTCAATCCCTGGCACATCAAGGCGTCGATACGCAACGCCCGTTGCGATTAAGATGGTGCGCGTTGTCACTTCTTGCCCGGTTGAAAGTTGAATGACTTTGGATGAACCTTCATCGCGAATCGACATCGCTTCGGAAGGCGTTAGTACTTCCGCGCCAAACTTCCGTGCTTGATCCAACGCCCGCCGCGCCAGATCACTACCGCTCAAACCAGCAGGAAAACCCAGATAATTCTCGATCCGTGAACTCATCCCCGCTTGACCACCCGGCGCTTCGCGTTCGAGCAGCAGCGTTGTCAAGCCTTCGGACGCACCGTAAACCGCCGCCGCTAAGCCAGCAGGACCCCCGCCGATAATCGTTAAATCGTAAAATGGGGACTCGGCTTCGGTATGAAGCCCAATATGCTGAGCGACTTCAATATTAGAAGGTTCGAGCAGATAAGCGCCATCTTCAAAAACCACAAACGGCAGCCGCACATCAGTCGTCGCAGATTTTACAAGTGTATTCGCCTCGGCACTCGATTCAATATCCAGCCATTGATAGGGCACACGATTACGCGCGAGAAAATCCTTAAGCTGATGCGTTTTTGCCGACCAACGATGACCTACAATTCGAATACCTTCAAACGGCGGCTGAAAATCTGCCTCCCAATCGTAAAGTAAATCATCGAGTATCGGATACAACCGTTCTTCTGGCGGACTCCACGGTTTGATCAAGTAATGGTCTATTTTGACACTGTTGATCGCGCGAATCGCTGCGTCCGTATCAGAATATGCGGTGAGAAGTACGCGCTTGGCAGTTGGAAAGAGTTGAATCGCTTCTTCTAAGAATTCGACGCCTGACATTTCTGGCATCCGTTGGTCAGCCACAAACAACGCGACAAATTCGTTCCGCAACTTCAATTCTTTCAATGTTTCTAACGCTTGTGCGCCCGATTCCGCCCGCATGACCCGATAGCGACTGTTATATTCCCGCCGCAAATCACGCTCGACTGCACGCAGCACTTCTGGCTCATCATCGACCGTCAAGATGACAGGTTTTGCCATCGTCATAAATTCCTCAAGCGCTCTACGTTAAGCATCGACCTGCAAATAGGTTTCATCGATAAAGCACCACATCCAATCCTCGCCTTTTTCAAACGATTTGATGATGGGATGTCCAGCAGCATGGAAATGCGCCGCAGCATGTTTACCCTTGGACGAATTGCAGCAGCCAACATGACCACATGCCGTACAAATACGTAAGTGTACCCAATGATCGCCCGTCTTTAGACATTCTTCACATCCGGCGGCGCTCGGCGTTACCGTTTGAATTTGATCTTGATGTGTACACAAAGATACAGCCACAACGTTATCCTTGACAGTATAATCTGATTGTGAAACGAGTATAACGCGTGCACACGCCGACGAAAACAGATTGTTTGGCTGGGATTTCAATCCATCGCGGTTGCAAGATAGTTATTTTCTTTGCTGTCGTCTTCTACCGTCATATCGGCAAATTGACGCTGATACAGCCGCGCATATAAACCATCGCGGCGCATAAGTTGATCGTGCTTCCCTTCTTCAACCACTTTTCCACGCGACATTACCAAAATACGGTCTGCCTCACGGATAGTGCTCAGCCTGTGCGCGATGATCAAGCTGGTACGGTTACGCAGCATTTGTGCTAACCCCTGCTGGATCAGCGCCTCAGTTTCGGTGTCGATATTGCTCGTTGCTTCGTCCAACACCAAAATGCTGTTCGGGCTGTGAACAAGTGCACGCGCTAATGCCAGCAGTTGACGCTGACCTTGCGACAAGTTCGCGCCGCCAGGCAAAAGCCGATATTCATATGCGCCCGGCAGCCGTTCGATAAAAGGTGCCGCAGACGCAGTACGCGCCGCTGCAATCATTTGTGCATCGGTAATTGAGGGATCAAACAGGCGCAGATTATCGGCAATCGTTCCATCGAAGCAATAAGGGTTTTGCGGTACGACCGTGACGGCGTGACGCAGGTCATGAAGGCGCAAGTCGCGCACGTCAACGCCATCGATGAGCACGCGCCCTTCATTGACATCATAAAAGCGTGCCAACAACCCTGCTAAGGAGGTTTTACCCGCGCCAGTCGCGCCTACGATCGCCACGCGCTGACCCGCCGGGACATGTAAACTGACATCGTGCAGCACATCACGATCGGCATCATATCCGAATGTGACCTGATCGAAAGCAAAATCATGCGGCTTATCATCCAGCGTGACTGGATTCACGGCATCTTGAATTTCTGGCTGAACGTGCAGCATCCGCGCGATGCGTTCGCCCGCCGACAGCGCCGTTTGCAACTGTGCAAACTGTTCTGAAAGCATCAAAATCGGTTCAAAGCTGCGGCGCGTATACTCGATGAACGCGATCAACATACCGAGCGTTGCCCAACCCGCCAATACACCCTGACCGCCGCCGTACAATACAACCGCCAGACCAACACTCGTCATAATCTGCAAAATCGAAGCGTAGTGTGTATACGAATCGCGCAGTTCAGTATGCACGTCGCGCAGTTGATGGTTAATATCATCGAATTCGTCACGGCTGACAGGCTGGCGATTAAAAAGCTGAACGATCAACATACCGCTGAACTGCTCGTTGATGAACGCAAGATAATCTGCGACGATGCGATGATATTTATTCGACGTATTGCGGATTTGCTTGCGGAAAAACACCGTCGCCACAATCATGATCGGCATAACCGCCAAGCCCAACACGCCTAAACGCCAGTTCAATGCCAGCATGACGACGATGATTCCGACCAGCGTCAGCATATTGCTGATCAATACGACGATACTGGTCGAAACCAGTTCGGTCAGTGCTTCGATATCGTTGGACATTCGCGAGACGATTTGACCAACCGGAGTCGTGTTGAAGAAACGCATATCTTGCTTGAGGATATGCTCAAATAAGGTTTGACGCAGATCGACAAGCGCACTTTGCCCTACCGTTTGCAATAAGTAGGTATGTCCAAAACGCACGATAAAGATCAATACGATTATGCCGAAATAGACGACACCGTATGGGATTAAACCGTCCAGATCGCCGCTCGTGATGGGTCCGTCAACCGCGCGCTGAATCAAGTATGGAAGCAGCAGCGTTAAGCCAGATACGCTTAGCAGGAGCGCGAACACGACCACCAATTGAAACCAATACGGCGCAAGAAACCGTCCCAGCATCCCAACCAGATAACGATCGCTGACTTTTTCGCCGCCATCGGCAATCTGTGGCAGTGCATTAGACTGCGTTTTTGACATGTTCCGCATCCTCATTCAATTCACGTTCGACCATGCGCGCATAAAAACCCGCGCGCGCGATCAGTGCTTCATGCGTCCCTTGTTCGACAATGCGCCCTTCGTTCATTACAACAATCAGGTCGGCATCTTTAACACTGGCAATACGATGGGCGATGATCAAACTGGTGCGCGTCTTTAATACCGAGCGCAAGCCCGCCAGAATATCCGCCGACGTGTGCATATCGACGCTGGAAAGTGCATCGTCTAAGACTAAAATCGCGGGTTCGCGTACCAACGCGCGCGCGATAGCGACGCGCTGTTTTTGCCCACCGCTTAACATGACGCCTTTTTCACCAACAATCGTATCGACACCGTGCGGAAGCTGGGTCAAATCGTTGTTGATGCGCGAGATCGCAATCGCGCGGGCGAGTTCGCCTTCCGAAATATCTGGCTTCCCCATGCGCACGTTGGCTTCTAACGTGCGGCTGAACAAAAATGTCGATTGCGGAACGTACGCGATACTCTTGCGCAAGTCGTTCAACTTGACTGAGCGCACATCGTGTCCGTCAATCAACACACGTCCTTCAACAGGGTCGAGTACACGCGCCAATAAGTTGATCAAGAGCGTTTTACCGCAGCCGGTGGGTCCTACAAATGCCACGACTTGCCCTGCCGGAATACGCAAATCGATGTCATGCAGCAGCGTAACCCCATCCATTTCGACGCGGACATGCTCAAACGTGATTTCGCCGTGCGCATTATCAAGCGGCTGCGCGTCTGGTTCATCGCTGACGATCGCGTTTTGTAGAAGCGGCGTCAAGCGCGCCAGCGCACCGCGCGTTTGCTGCAAGCGTTGATACATCACGCCGAGATTGAGCAGTACGCCGCTCAATAAGCCGAGATAAATCAGGAACTGCGCGAAGTTGCCGAGCGTGAGCGTGTTCTGCACGGCAAGAATGCCACCGAATAACACGACGACGCCGGTCGTGAGTTGGCTGATCATGTTGGGCAGCATCCCAACAGGTTCGTTACGCCGCTTAAAGAACAACCATGTGCGCCGATATTCTCGGTTTTCAGCGTGAAATTTTTCTGCCACGCCGTTTTCTCGTCCGAATGTTTTGATTGTTTGGATGCCGCTAATCGCGTCTTGCACGCTAGTCGAAAGCGCACCGGCTTGATTCTGTACGCGCTCAAACAATGGAGTAATTTTCTTTCCCGCCCGTAGCTGAAAACTCGTCGAGACCAACAGCACTACAAATACGACGAGCGTGAGCGGCAAACTGACTCTTCCAAGCAGAATAAATGCCGTGATGATCGTAAAAACAGCGCTTCCGAGCCGATTGAAGCTGATCGCAAATAATCGCCAGATCATGTCGAGATCGGCGTTCATACGTGAAAGCAGATCGCCCGTCGCAAATCGTTGATAGAACGCATTATCGAACGCAAGCAGTTGATCGAATAAGTGACGTCGTACATCAAACACCACCGAATAGGCGATGATGCCGCTGTAATGACGCTGACCGAAAAACGCGATCACCGAAATCGCGCCCATACCCAGTAAGAGTGCAATATCCTGGACGATCTGTCCGGTTTCGGCGCCGGCTTGTACGTGATCGATAACCAAGCCTATATAGTAGGGTTCAAGTGCAGCGGCGATGCCGCCGAACATCCCTGTGACGATCGAGCCAATTGCCGCACCCTGATGACCCAGGACGAACCCCCATAACCAGCGCATATCCGCGCGCGGAGAAGCCGTCGAGTCATGAGCAGCCGATGATGGTTGTGGCGATGCCGCCTGATGCGGCGCAGTTCGCGCGACCATCTACATTTGCCTTTCGTTAACTGTGAGCATTGTTGATTAAAAACAGCATAACAACTCACAGTATAACCACGTATGTCCAATTGATGTGATCAATAGGACAGCGTGCTTAAGGCGTTACTAATCAGCGACGTTGTCTACTGCCGTCCCAATAAAATCGCGCACTGACCCACTACCGTTGGTCGTACGGTCAATCGTGGCATCATGAATGACCACCACCCCCCTATAAGTCGCAATATGCTACGCAGTATGATTTATGCTTTCGGCACATGGTTGATAAAATCGATGATGTTCAAAAAAGTCTAGCCACGCATGGTTAAATTTTGCCGAAAACCATTTTCCTAACAACGCTAACGCTCACGCGCCCTATGACAACTGTCTATATTACACGCAGCCTCATGTTCGGCGCAGAAAAGCCCGTTGTATCATGAACATAGTTCACACCTACCCTATCGTACGTTTTTTGACTTGTTTGAATTGAAGGAAGTGCCGAATGCAGTTGACGCGACAGAATGGTAAACAGCCCGAAAACGCCGACCGCGCCGTCCTCACACGATTAACCGAAAATGTGCGCAGCGCCATCATCCTCGACCATGACAAACTTGAGCTGATCGTCGCTGCACTGCTGGCGAAAGGTCATGTACTGCTAGAGGATGTGCCAGGCATCGGCAAGACCATTACCGCGCGGGCAATCGCACAATCACTGCGCGCGTCGTTCAAACGGATTCAGTGTACGCCTGACCTGCTGCCAGGAGACATTACGGGCAGCGCAATCTATAATCAGCGCGAAGGGCGTTTCGAGTTCATCAAAGGCGCAATTTTCGCCAACGTCGTTTTAGTCGATGAAATCAACCGCGCTTCACCACGCACACAATCGAGCTTGCTTGAAAGCATGGCAGAAGGTCAGGTAACGAGCGACGGCTTTACCTATCCGCTGCCGCAGCCATTTTTTATCCTCGCCACGCAAAATCCTATCGAAATGGCGGGGACGTTTCCGCTGCCTGAAGCGCAGTTGGATCGTTTCTTGATCACACTCAATCTTGGCTATCCGGCGTTCAACGACGAAGTTACGATCCTTGAACGCGAAGAACACGCGAATCCGCTGGATCAATTGCAGGCGATTATTGAACTCGAAGACGTAATCCGCTTACAAAACGCTACACAAGCGATAGATGTAGCGCGTCCGCTCAAGGAATATATTGTGCGGCTCAATCATGCCACACGAGCGCACCCAGAACTCATGCTGGGTGTCAGTCCGCGCGGTGGCGTGGCGCTTCAGCGGATAGCGCAAGCGCTGGCATTGATCGCCGGACGCACGTTTGTAACGCCGGACGATGTCAAACGGGCTGCCCCTGCCGTGATGGCGCATCGCGTATTGGCACGCGACCGGCGCATCGAAACTGCGCGTGAGGTCGTCAGTGTGATATTGAGCACCACTGCGATTCCGGCGTTTTAGCATGGTTACCGGGCGCGCGGTCGCATTTATCATCACCGCTCTTATTCTGTACGTTTTCGGCAATCAGACTCAAGTCGGCTGGTTATACGTCATGTCCGCGTTGATCGGCGGTTTGGTCGTCGTTGGTTGGATGCTCAGTCGAAGCGCGCTGCGTGGTATTCAAGGCGAACGCGCTTTTGACAGCGATGAATGTTATGAAGGCGATACGCTTGATCTCGAACTGCGGCTCAAACGTCGGTCTGGGTTTTCCGCGTATCAGGTCGCATTGACCGAAATATGTCCGCTTGCAGCACCAGATCAGCGTGAAAATAAGCTGTTTGCCCCAGTGATCTCCACGCAAACACCACTCGTCTTTGCATATTCGGTGATAGCAGACCGGCGCGGCATCTATCATTTTCCCCTGCTGACAATGCGATCAGGTTTTCCATTCGGATTTTTTCGTCGTCGTGGATCACTGAATATTGCGACCGACATCTTAATTTATCCTGAAGTTCGCCCTATCACGCGCTTTCCTTTGCTGGATCGTAAACTTGCAGCGCAGCGTACCACCAATCGCGCGGGTTACGGCGGCGAAGTCATCGGTGTACGTCCATTTCGTTCGGGCGATTTGCCGCGGCACGTACATTGGCGCAGTACTGCTCGTACCGGGCAATTGATGAGTAAAGAGTTTGCCGACGAACAACAGCCGACACTAATGCTGATTTTGGATACCCGTTTTGATGGCGACACGTCATCTAAACACAACCCGTTTGAATGGGCGGTCAAATGTGCCGTCAGCGTGGTTGACTATGCGAACCGCCGCCACATCCCATTTACGCTGTCACAGGGCGATCCACACGTGCCAACATCGTCAACTACCCTGACGTGGGATGCGTTTTTGCAGGTCATGGCACGCGTACAGCCCGCGTCAACGCCGTTTGACGAGCTTCTGCACGCAGGTCATGGGACATTGATCGTCGCCGTCATCCCGCAACCAAACATCGATCATTTCATTCCCTTAGCGGCTGCCCATGCACGCGGCGCATCGCTGACCGTGATTTTGCTCGACAATGCCTCGTTCGGTATTGGCGACTCACGTGCAGCAGATCTTCACGAACGTTTGCGTACTGCGTCTATCGACTGCTTGATCGTGCGCCAATCACATGATTACGCCGACTCCTTCATCACATCAATTCCTTCAAACATGGCGGCTTATGAACCTGTTTAAACGAACCAAAACGCCCACTGAGCGCACGCCAGAACGTTCGCTTCAGTTACGTGTGATCACGTTCAGCGCACAAGCGATCAGCTTTACCGCCGTCGCTTATGTCACACGCTTATGGTGGCTAGCGCTGATCGGCGTCGGCGTGCTGGCAGTCGGGTCATATTACGCGTATCGCTATCACACGCGCGATCAGCGCATTCGCGCGGTGCGCCTGGGCGCATTCATCGCACTGCATCTGGCATTCGGCTACTTGCTCTTCGGGATTTTTGCGGGTGTACCCTATCCGCAAGCACAGTTCGCAGTCATTGCGACCGCAATTGTCACATTTGAACTGTACAACCGACTCAACTTGTTTTCGGCATTCGGCATGGGCTTGATCAATTTATATGTCGCCGCCACGCTCAGTCGGGATGTCACGTTTGGATTGTTTTTATTACTCTTTCTTGGTTTATGGCTGGCATTTATGTGGGTCGCAGATACCGAAGACGGAATCAAGCGAAGTGCAGTCGTGCTGCGTGCGATGCCAAAAACATCGCGTACGATACGATTTTCCGGCGCGTTACGTGCGCGAATTGTTCAGATTACATTGTTAGGGCTGGCTTGCGCGGGCGCAATTTTCGCACTAACGCCACGTTTTGTCGGGCGACCGTTGTTCATGCCGCTGTCGATCCAGATACCGATCCGCGCGCAACCTTCAGCGCAGATTATTAATCCGGCATTTCAGCTCATTCAATTGGAAGGCGTTACGGCACAAACTGAAAGCGAATACTACTATGGTTTCGGCGATGCGCTCGATCTGAGTTATCGCGGTGGTTTGAGTGACACGCTCCTGATGTATGTCTCTAGCCCAGCCTGGAGTTATTGGCGTGGCTACGCCTTCGATACGTTCGACGGCTTGCGCTGGAGTCAAAGCGACAACAGTTTTCGCACACGCAGCAGCCGTGCGCGCGGACGATTTATTTTGAACAGCCGCCCACAAAACGAAACGTTCGTGCATTCGTTTTATATCGCGCAAGACATGCCAAATGTATTGTGGACGGGAGGCGCTCCAACCGAGGTATTTTTCCCAGCCGAAGAAATAGCGCAGGATAACACGGACGGTTTGCGCGTTGGCGAAGCCATGCGCGCTGGAACGGTATATTCGGTTGTCTCCGAAGTACAGCAGCACGACCCGGAGACGCTGCGCGCGGTCGATTTTTCGAGTATCAAACAAGAACCCGGTATTGAAGCGTATTTACAATTGCCATTGACGACAAGCGCGCGCACGCATGAGCTAGCCGCTCAAATTACCATGGCAAGCACAACTGTTTATGACCGCGTCATCGCTGTACGCGATTATGTACTCACTACCTACCCATATGATTACTTTCCGCCGCCACAAGAACCGAACACTGATGCGGTCGATCAATTCTTGTTTGTCGATCAGCGTGGCGTGTGCGAACATTTCGTAAGCGCGATGATCGTATTGCTCCGATCGGTCGATATTCCGGCGCGATTTGTCGTCGGTTATGGCAGTGGCGATTACAACCCGATCACTAATTTTTATGAAGTACGAGCGAACGACGCTCATGCGTGGGTAGAAGTCTATTTCCCAAGGCAGGGTTGGGTCGCGTTCGACCCAACTCCAGGTTGGACAGGCAGCCCGCAAACCGGCGATATTGCACGCTGGGCGTTATCCGATCTTTTTGGTGATGTTCAATTACCAAACCTGCCCATCGCCCAGATAGTCAACCTCGGCATCGGTTTCATCGGCGCGATCGTGCCGTTCATAGTCGCGGCGGGTGTCTTGATCGCCGTAATTGTTGTCGCGCGCCTGTTGCTCAAACACGCAGCAGCGCGCCCCCGACTGCCCTATGCGCTGAACGACCCGACCCGTCGTGCTGTTTTTCGCAGCTATAAACGCGCCTTACGCATGATGCGTGCGCCACGTGCATCGTCGCAAACGGTGCAAGAACATGCTGAACTTTACGTTTCTCAGTATCCGGGACTAGCAGAACTCGCGGCGTTGACGGATACTTCAGCCTATCGTCCCCAGCCACCAGACGCGGCAGATGAAGTTCGCGCACGTTCTTTGAGTCGATTAATCACACGGTGGAAGACACGAACTTAAGTGTTTCTCAACACTTTTCAGGCAAATCCCGCGATCATTAACGCTCACTTTACAAAGCGTTAACCTCCAACCGTTGAACTTGACCTTATGCATTTCTAGAATTGAGATTGCTGAAAAATTCCGCATATTCGTGCGCCCGGAGGTCTCCTTTGAGCAGTAATCTTCCTGTCACACCCGCGCCGACTCCAGATATTGTCGAGGAAAAATATCCGGGCATCGTCACGGAATGGTTCTCCAACAAAAAGATTGTCTCGTATCGGTTGACGGCTGTTTCGCAAACCGTCGTTTCCAACTGGGAAAAGCTGGTTCTACAAGTCATATCAGAATGGGACAAAGACCAGCCCTATCTGGCGCTCCACGATGTATCCGGCACAGGCATTTCGTTGCAATACGCGACGTTGGTTGGGTTCGACCTTATGAACATCGGCATCACCGCACTTGGGCGCGATCTTGGCGAAGAAATGTTCAACAAATTTCCACAATTTCGGGCGCGCGTCGCTATCGGCTTCAACCTGTCGGTTTCAGGTCAGGTCAGCCAGGTAGTCATGGATCGTATTAAGATGAAGCACCCGTCTATCACCTACAAAACGTTCTTCAATCGTGATCGGTCATTGCTGTGGCTGACTGATGCGCTCAAGCCCAAAACCGAGCCAAGCCCTGACCAAACGCAGACACAAGAAATGGTCAATCCACCGCCGAAGACCAATGGCGATGTTGCGGTTTGAAGTCTAGGTTCCCGCACGCATCGACCGCATAACAACCGACAACCTGTAAAGGTGACTCATGGATAATTTAAGCGGTAAGGTTCTCAAGAGTTATGTTCTGGGCGATTTAATTGGCGCGGGTGGCTTCGGCGCGGTCTATCTCGCGCATCAAAGCGTCGTCGAACGCGATGTCGCTATCAAAATCATTTGGCCCGTGTTCGCCAATCATCCTAACTTCATTCGCCGTTTTGAAAGCGAAGCACAGTTGATTGCCGGGTTGGAACATCCGCACATCGTCCCGCTATATGATTATTGGCGCGAACCCGATGGCGCGTATCTGGTCATGCGCTGGCTGCGCGGCGGTCACTTACGCCAGAAAATGCAGGATACGCCGTGGGGGGTGTCGGAAGCCGGGCAATTGCTCACGCAAGTTTCGGCAGCACTAACACTGGCACACCGTCTCGGTGTTGTGCATCGCGATATCAAACCAGAGAATATTTTGTTGGACGAAGACGGTAACGCTTATCTTGCAGATTTTGGCATCGCCAAAATTTTGAGTAACGCGCAGGATACTGTAGACGAGTTCGCCGCATTTGGGTCACCCGCTTATGCTGCACCCGAACAGGTTGCCGGACAAGTGACTACACCACAAGCAGATATTTACAGCCTGGGCGTGGTCATGTTTGAAATGCTGGCGGGCGTGCATCCATTCCCCGATATGGCAACGTTGTCGCTCACAGAGTTGACCAGTGAACGCATCAAAGAACCAACGCCGCCGATTCGTACCGTGCGCCCAGACCTGCCATCTTCGATCGAAGATGTGATTGCCACCGCAACCGCACTCAAGCCAGAAGACCGTTTTTCTGACGTACTGACGATGGCGCGTGCCTTTCGCGACGCAATCAACAATGACCGCAGCTTAATCAGTATTCCACGCGGCGATGTACGTCGTCGTACGCAATCCGCAGCCATGCTTGATGATGTGCTGCCAAATCCCTATAAAGGATTGCGCGCTTTCCAGGAAACCGATGCCTCCAACTTTTTTGGACGCGAAGCACTCGTGCAACAGTTGGTCAATGATTTCACACGGACACGCGAATTGTCGCGCTTTCTTGCTGTCGTCGGACCGAGCGGTAGTGGTAAATCGAGCGTGGTCAAAGCGGGATTGATGCCTGTTTTGCGACATGGCGCGATCATCGGGTCAGATCGCTGGTTTTACGTTGAAATGGTGCCCGGTGCTCATCCTTTCAAAGAATTACAGGCGGCGTTATTTAGCGTAGCAGCAAATCCGCCACCCGATTTGCTTGAACGTCTCGAAGGCAACCCACGAGGTCTGTACGAGAGCGTAAACGGTATTTTACCCGAAGACACAGCGACAGAACTTTTTCTGTTCATCGATCAGTTCGAAGAAGTCTTCACGCTTGTCGATAACGAAAGCGAAGCAGCGCGCTTCCTCACCGCGATTCATACCGCTGTGACCGAACCTGGCAGCCGTATCCGCGTCGTCATCACGCTGCGCGCCGATTTTTATGACCGCCCCCTGTTATATCCAAATATGAGCGAGCTGATGCGTAAGCGCACCGAGGTCGTCGTACCGCTAACGGCGGATGAACTCGAACGGGCGATTACGGGTCCTGCCCAACAAGCCAGTGTTTTTCTTGAAGATGGATTAGTGATGGCGATTGTCTCCGAAGTCAATCGTCAGCCAGGCGCGCTCCCATTACTGCAATATCTGTTAAGCGAGTTATTCGAACGTCGCGAAGGCGACCTTATGACGCTGGACGGCTATCGCGCGATCGGTGGTGTGCGCGGCGCACTCGCCAAGCGTGCGGACGAAATTTATTCCAGCTTCGATAAGGGACAGCAAGAAGCTGCTCGTCAGTTATTCTTGCGTTTAATTACGCTTGGTGAAGGCACGGAAGATACCCGCCGTCGTGCGCTGCTCACCGAAATGACTTCACTTTCGAACGATGCCCGTATTATGAACACAGTCATCGATTCACTCGGCAAATCCCGATTACTCGCTTTCGACCGTGACCCCATCACGCGCAGTCCGACTATCGAAGTGACGCACGAAGCCATCATCCGCGAATGGACTCAGCTTCGCGATTGGCTTGACGCCAGTCGTGGCGATGTCCGTATGGAACGCACATTGACGGCGCTCAGCGAAGAATGGATGAACTCGAATCGCGAAGCCAGCTTCTTGCTTCGCGGTGCGCGTTTGGAGCAGTTTGAGAAATGGGCGCAGACGACAGAAATCGCGCTGACCAAAACGGAGCGCGACTATCTCGAAGCAGGCATCATCGAACGGCGTTTTCGGGATACTGAAGAACAAGAACGCGCCAATCGTGAAAAGACCTTAGAACGCCGTGCGCGCACGCGCCTACGCACACTGGTCGCGGTGCTTGGCTTTGCTGCTTTCATCGCCGTCACGTTATCGCTGTTCGCACTATCGCAAAGCCAACTCGCGCAGACCGAACGTGACAGCGCACAACTTGCACGCGCCACCAGCGATTCGAACGCCGCACTTTCACAAAGTCTCGCGCTCGAAGCCAGCGCACGTCAGGCATTGCAAGAATACAACGGCGATCTGGCTGTAGCGCTTGCGCTGCAAGCAGTCAGCGTCCCAAATCCATCCGTGCAATCACAGCGAACGCTGTCGGATGTCTTATTCTCTCCAGGCACATACCGCGTAATCGGTGATTACAGCGCATGGGTGACAGGCGTCGATGTTAGCCCGGATGGGCGTACAATCCTGGCGGGTTCGACCGATGCCACAGTCCGCTTGTGGGATCGAGAAACAGGGCAGGAAATCCGCCGCTTCACCGGTCATCGCGGCGATGTGCAGAGCGTCGCATTCAACTTTGATGGCACGCGCGCCGTTTCTGGCGCGGCAGATTACGCAGCGATTATTTGGGATGTGGCGACCGGCGCAGAAGTTTTTCGGCTGACCGGGCATACGGACCCAATCCGCAGCGTGGCGTTCAGCGCTGATGGACGCTATGTCGCGACGGCTTCCAGCGATGAAATGATCATTTTATGGAATGCAACCACTGGGGAACGGCTGCGCGATTTTGTCGGGCATGAGTTATCGGTCTTGACGGTCGCCTTTAGTCCTGATAATCGCCAACTGCTTTCTGGTGCAGAAGATGGCAAGCTGATTTTGTGGGATGTCGAAACGGGTACGGTCATCCGCGAACTGCTCGGACACGCAACATCAGCATTGAGCGTTGATTTCAGCCCTGACGGGTTGACAGCAGTATCGGGTTCAACCGATACGTCCGTGATCGTATGGGACGTAGCCACGGGGCAAATCGTGCGGCGGCTGCAAGGACGCGGCGGCGCGGTCAATGCGGTTAGCTTTATCAACGGCAGCACAGAAGTCATTTCTGGCACCATCGATGGTGTGCTGCATTGGTGGGATATTCCCAATGGAAACGAACGCAGGCAGCTTAATGGTCATACCGACGCGTTACAAAGCATCACAGCATCGCGCGATGGTGCCTTTCTGATCACTGGCGCAAAAGACGCACGAATTCGCGTGTGGAATTTACGAGACAGTCGTTTACAGACTACGCTGGTCGGTCACACACTGAGAATTTTAGACGAAACATTTAGCGCTGATGGATTGCGCTTATACACTGCTGCCGGCGATAACTCGATTCGTGTGTGGGATACAGCGACGGGCAGCCAGCTCGAGCAGATCGACATCACTGAAGGCACAATCCGCGCCTTTACCATGACCCCCGACAATAGTCGTTACTTGATCGGCTTGAGTGATGGTCGCGTCATCGTGCGCGACGCAACCACGGTTCTGGCAACGCATCAGCCGCACCAGGAAAATGTTGTCGCGCTCACCACATCCAACGATGGTCGCTTTGCGCTGTCTGGTTCTGCCGACGGCACACTCGCCTATTTCAACATTGAAACGGGTGAAGTCGTCACCCGCCTGACCGGACATGACGGCTCTGTCTTTACTGCCGATATCAGCCCGGATGGCACACGCGCCATTTCGGGTGCGCGCGATGGTGTCGTATTCGTGTGGGATTTAGCGACGAGCACGCCTGTCTACCAACTTGTCGGACACTCCAGTTCAGTGTTCAGCGTCGAATTCAGCGCTGATGGCAGCACGGCTTTATCGGGTTCACGCGATGGCAGCATTATTTTGTGGGATATGTCTGACGGCAGTGAAATTCGTCGTTTGCTCGGTCACAGCGACGCCGTATGGTCGGTACATATCTTGCCCGATATGCAGCGCGCAGTATCCGGTTCGGTCGATCAAAGCGTGATTTTGTGGAACTTGCAGAGTGGTCAGGAATTGCAGCGTTTCAGTGATCTCGACTCAGCCGTATACCGTATCGCGATTAGCACCGATGGAACGGATATGGTGATCGGACAAGAACTGGGCGTGACTAGTTTATGGAGACTCTTCTCGCTTGACGAACTGAGCGGTTGGGCGCGCGATAACCGCTTCATTCGTGAACTCACCTGTGTCGAGCGCGATCTATACCGTGTTTTACCCGCCTGCCCACCAACGGCTGGTTAGGCTAAACACCTCACTGATAACGAGCGCCGCCGTTTGATGCGGCGCTCATGGGTTTATAGGGTCGACCGCGGTTAAGCGAGTCAGGTATTCCCACCCCATCACCTGTTCCGCGCTGAAACCGATAAACCCGACATTTTGTTCGGCGTATACATAGCCTGCATAAACCAGTTCATCGCGGAAACCATCTCGATCAGCGTCCAACAGATCTAAATACGGGACAACACCCATCCCCTGTCCGAACTCAAGATGTAAATGTGGATTGGTCGAATATCCGGTGCTGCCTTCCAGTGCAATCACGTCGCCCGCCTGAATAGTCACCGCGCATTCGAGCGTCGCCCACGAGTCACACGCGTCTTTGATCCACGCAGGAATACTATCAAACGCGATATGACCATACAGCGAATATTCGTATTCGCTATGCCGAATGATGACATTGTTCCAATACCACCACGCGCCCGATTGATAGGTGGTCAAATCGAAGCCGTCGCTGGCAAACACGATTTCGCCATCTTTGACGGCGGCGATCTCACGTTCGGTTATATCAATATCGATTTTGCCCGTGCCATGATCGGCGTAGCCACGCGTTACGATCCCCGCCTGACCCACCGGGAACGGCAGTCGATAATCGGTAAGCGTTTCGGGTGGCGCAAGTTCAGGATTTGCAGGGGTGCGATATGGGGTATCATCCATTTGATCGACAATGACTTGTGACAGCGCCCGAAACGCGGTTTGATATGTCGCGTCACCAGGTGCGCTTACGCGCCATCCATCGGTTTGGCGATTCGCATACAGCCAATCAATAACGCCCGGATACACGAAGTCGGTCATCGCGTCGTAGACTTCAACATAGATTACCGCACCATTTGCGTCAGCGACTCGCGCAATTTCACGATAGCGAATCACGTTGCCTATACGCGTGTTAAACGACGTAAGCGCAGCAGCGACCGCGTCGTCTAAGGAGTCCTGCGCATGTAGGGTTGGCGTAATGACGCCTATCAACACACAAACGAACAACCAAATACATCGTTTCAACGGTAGTTTCGCCAGCACTATTCACCTTTTACAATTTGAAAGACATCTATAAAGGACGCACGCACGTTAACGTTGTGTTGCGTCCTGTTGAACGCTGAGTGTATCACGACTACAATGAAACTATCGACAGGAGAGACCCACCCCTTCGCATGAAACAGTTTGTCATAGATTACATGATGACCGAATGCGCCCATTCGGCACGCGTCAAAGGCTGTCGCATCGATACGACTCAGGCGGATTTGCGTATCGATTTGAATGACGGCAAAGTGTTGGCGATTTACGTGATCAATCGTGCGATTCGGCTGCCCGAAATCCGTGAACAGTTAGAGCAAAATACACGCAAGAAATGGTATACGCTGTTTGTCATTGACGGGCGCATGATGCCCGCCGATCAAAGCGAACTGGAACCGCCGCCGTGGATGGCAGCCCTACACGCCCTGTGCAACGGGCGTATTTACGGGTATTGGTGTGATGGGCGTAAAGTGAATATTCGTCCGATCCACATGGATTGGAAGTGGGGAAAGACGCCACGCAGCGTCGCTTATGGACCCGAAATCGATGTCGACAAACTGCGCGGCGAAATCACGTATTCGGCGTCGAAATATTTGACGGGTTATTACGCCATTGCTGACTTTGGCGAAGGCACGTTCTGGAAAAAGCAAGAACCCTACAACGAACAGCAGTATAAATATTCGTGGCGGCAGTGGTCGTATTCCAGTCGCAAACAGCAGGCTGAACCCGCCGAAGAAAACACTAATGCGTGGGAATCATGGGAAGATTTTGAGCGCAATTACGGCACTGTTGGTGAAGATGCCGATTTTTGGCGCTCATCGCGGCGCAGCCGCCAAACGTGGGAAGACACGAATAACGCCAAACAGCAATCCGAACAAGGTCGCGTGTTTCGCACCGTACCGCAAAATAATCCCTACATGATTTTAGGGGTTACACAGACGGCGTCCTTCGACGAGATCAAAGCAGCCTATCGGCGCAAAGCGCGTGAGTTTCACCCAGATATGCACCCGACGGAAAAAGATAAGTACACCTCGAAAATGGCGGACATCAACGCTGCGTTTGAAGCTTTGACCAAACGTCACCAGCGCCCGGATGCGTAAGCCAAACTCCGGGCGTTTTTGGCATTTGAACCTTTTCGCATTCTGACCCGATCTCATTCATAGAATGAGTCCATTAAGACATATAGACTTGACAAGCGTTGCCAATGTCTCATAATGAACCATAGTGACCCCTCAATAACTTGGAGTTTCACACGTTGCAAGCACATATCACATCAGAAACAACACAGAGCAGTCGTATGCTCGACCTACATGGTATTTTGGCGTCCAGTACCAACCGCCTTAACAGCATGTGGCAGTTCATACGAGGATACCGTACGCGCTACATCAGCGCCTCGGTACTGCTGGGTGGCGCAGCGATCCTCCAAACCGGGCGATCTCTGCTCCTGCAATATCTCATCGATGACGTGCTCATTGCACGAGTCGATAATCTGCTATCCGTTCTGCTGCTGGTTGCGCTCGGATTTATCGCCCTCGCAGTGGGTCAGGGCACCTTCACATTCGTAAGCAGCTTGCTGGCAGCGCAAACAGGCGAAGGCGTGGCACAGCGCATCCGTAATTACCTGTACGACCATATTCAACGCCTGACGTTCACCTACCATGACGTAACCAAGACCGGCGATTTGATTCAGCGTTCTACATCCGATGTCGAAACCGTCCGTCGTTTCCTGGCGGAAGAAGCACTCGGTTTTGTGCGTATCATCACGATTTTCACCGTCAATCTCATCGCCTTGCTGGCGCTGCATTGGCAGCTCGCCTTGATCTCGGTGGTCATTGTGCCGATTGTGACGGTCGCATCGCTGTTGTTTTTCCGCCGTGTCGAAAAAGCGTACCAATCGATGCAAGATCAGGAATCCAAACTGTCATCGCGGCTGCAAGAAAGCCTGACAGGTGTGCGCGTTGTCAAAGCGTTCGCACGGCAGGATTATGAACGCGCCAAATTCGAGACAGAAAACAGCGAGAAGTTCAAACGCGGTCGCTTCTTTATGCTGCATCACGCCGTATTCTGGCCCGCCACCGATTTATTGACGGGTGCGCAAATGCTGGTGGGTTTCTTCGTGGCGGCGGTCTTGGTCATGGATGGAACCATCACGATTGGCACATATCTGGCATATGCGAGCATCCTGGTATGGATTCTGTTCCCGATCCGCGAGCTGGGTCGCATGATCGTACAGGTATCGACCGGACTGGTCTCGCTCGATCGTGTTTCTGAAGTGATTAAGCAGGACCGCGAGCCGACCGGTCAATTCGACGCGCCCCCAGTCGCCGCCATCAAAGGTGATATCGCATTCAAAGAGGTTACGTTTGCCTATACCGCCGATCATGGAGTACTGCACGACATTTCGTTTGAAGTCAAAGCAGGGCAGCGAATCGCATTATTAGGGTCAACCGGGTCGGGCAAAACGTCTTTGGTGGGGTTACTACCCCGCTTCTACGATTACACGCTCGGCAGCATCACCATTGATGGCGTCGAACTACGCGATTTTCCGCGCTATTTCTTGCGCCAGAATATTGGCGTTGTTGAACAAGAACCGTTTTTGTTCTCACGCAGCATTCGCGAAAATATCGCGTACAGCGTCGGGCGTGTGGTCAGCGACGAAGAAGTATTCGCGGCTGCAAAAGCGGCAGCCATTCATGACACTATTCTGACTTTTCCCGAAGGTTATCAAACCTTGATCGGCGAAAAAGGCGTCACTTTATCGGGTGGACAAAAACAACGGGTCGCTTTAGCGCGTACGCTGCTCAAGAATCCACGCATTTTAATTCTCGACGACGCCACGAGTTCGGTGGATACCGAAACCGAGGAAGTCATTCGCGAGGCGTTGGATCGGCTAATGGACAAGCGCACATCGTTCATCATCGCGCACCGCATTCAAACCGTGATGAACGCCGACCTGATTCTGGTATTGGACAAAGGGAAGATCGTGCAGCGTGGCACGCACGCTCAACTGATGAATCAGGAAGGCATCTACCGCCGCATCTACGATATTCAAGCGCGTATTGAACTTGAACTAGAGGAGGAGATCGCAAATGTCTGAAGAATTGCGATTTGAAGAAGAAGAATTTAGCTCCAAGATCACGCGCGGCACGCTGCTGCGCATTCTAGGGTTGCTTAAACCGCATAAGAAGATGGCAATTGGTTTTCTCACCATGGTCGCCATCTTCGCGGTTATCGATTCAACCTTTACGTTTATCAATAAAGAGATCGTCGATACCGCAATCCTTGTGGGTGACCGCGACCGTCTCGTTACATTACTTGCGCTTTACGCCGTGCTGTACGTGTTTTTCGCGGGGGCAGTATTCGGGTTCATTTACTTTGCGGGGACGCTTGGTCAACAAGTGCAGTACGACTTGCGTAAACGACTGTTCGACCATATGCAAAAGTTGTCGCTCTCGTATTATGACAAGACTCCAGTCGGTTGGTTGATGTCTCGCGTGACCAGCGACAGCGAACGTATCTCAGACCTGATTACCTGGGGGCTGCTCGATGTGACATGGGGTGCGTTGATTATCATGTCATCGACCTTCTTCATGCTCACGCTCAACTGGCAGTTGACTCTGATCGTGATGATCATGATTCCAGTGTTGTTGATCGTCGCGGCGTGGTTTCAAAGTCGCATCCTGAAGCATTACCGCGAGAGCCGCAAGCTCAACTCGAAGATTACGGCTGGTTACAACGAGACGATCAATGGCGTGCGCGTCATTAAAGCGCTCAACCGTCAAGACAAGAATCTCGAAGAATTCGACGTGCTGACAGCCGGTATGTATCGCTCTTCTTATCGTGCATCATGGTATTCAGCGCTGTTCTTGCCGGCTGTGCAGGTCATCAGCGCGTTCGCCGTTGCGGCGGTCGCGTTGTTCGGCGGACTTGGAGTCGAAGCAGGCGGTATGACCATTGGCGCGATTGCCGCGTTCGTCTCGTACATTACGTTCATGCTCTGGCCGATTCAGGATATGGCGCGTGTGTTCGCGTCACTGCAACAGGCGATTGCGTCCGCTGAGCGCTCATTCTCGCTGCTTGATACCGCGCCCGAAATTACGGATCGTCCGCACGCGCAAGCCGCGGAGTCGATCAAGGGCGACATCGAATTCGAAGCTGTCACATTTTATTACGACGAGAACAAACCTGTTCTGTCCGACTTCAATCTGAAGGTGAAGTACGGCGAAGTCATTGCCCTCGTCGGCGCAACCGGCAGCGGCAAAAGTACGATTGTCAATCTGATCTGTCGCTTTTACGAGCCGCGCAAGGGCGTAATTCGCATCGCTGGACGCGACTACACCGAACTGACGCTCGACTCGATTCAATCGAAAATCGGCGTCGTACTGCAAACACCGCATCTGTTTAGCGGAACAATCCGCGACAACATCCGTTATGGACGACTCGATGCAAGTGATGCAGAAGTCGAATCGGCGGCGCTGACATCAGGCTCGGACGAGTTCATCCGAGCGCTCGATAAGGGCTACGATGCCGAAGTCGGTGAAGGCGGTATTTTGCTCTCGGTCGGTCAAAAGCAGTTAATCAGTTTGGCGCGCGCGGTGCTGGCAAATCCAGAAATTTTGGTCATGGACGAAGCGACCAGTTCTGTTGATACCATTACCGAAGACTTGATCCAGCGTGGTATGGATATTCTGATGAAGGGACGTACCAGTTTCGTCATCGCGCATCGTCTTTCGACGATTAAACGTGCGGATCGTATTCTAGTAATTGACAGCGGGCGCATCCTGGAACAAGGTACACACGCGCAGTTGATCCGCGCGCATGGTCATTACTATGACCTGTACACCAAGCAGTTCCGGCAAGAACGCGAAGCCAAATACAGTTCGCATTTTGCCAATGAAGCCGTCAGTGTCGCTATGCCCGAAACCGACGCGATGCCCGCATTCGACAAATAACCAGCATAACAATGGTTCAGGGCGAGTTGTTTATCACCGTGAGCCATTGTTACAAAACGTTATTTTCACTCAGATAACACTCACTTACACTTCACATAACTGATGTAGCGACTGGGTTCTTATGACTATTTTCTGTACCCTTTGCAGTTTTCGTGTTAAATTGTGCGTGTGCGTCGGATCATGTGGAATTCAGTTGTTATGCCATCGACCATCCTAAATGAGGATATTGAAGTCATTCGCCGGATCGAGCAGCGCGACGAATCGGCACTCTCGGAGCTATACGAACGCTATGGGGGCTTGGTTTACACCATCGCCTACCGCGTGCTGCAAAACAACGGCGTTGCCGAAGAAGTCACCCAGGATACGTTCTTAAAAGTGTGGAATCAAATTCACACATGGGATGCACAGCGCGGCAAGTTGACGACATGGTTGCTCACCATAACCCGCTACGCAGCGATTGATCGTTTGCGGCAAGAACAACGCCGCCATACGCAGTCAGCAGTCTCATTAGACGACCTACTAAACCTGATAGGCACGCGCGACGACACCGAATGGCAGGATGGCGACTTTGTACGCTCATTGCTGATTCAACTATCCACCGATCAGCTTCAAGTTATCGAGCTGTCGTATTTTCAGGGGTTGTCGCATGGCGAAATGGCAAATAAACTCAATCTGCCGCTCGGTACGGTCAAAACACGTGTGCGTTCAGGTCTTCAGCGCTTACGTGCGCTATGGCTAAAGGCGATTGAGCAAGAAAATGGATAGCATCTTGTAAGTATTTCATTTGCGAAACAATCTACTGATAGATTTTTGACGTACACTGAGTCATAGCTCCCGAAAGAAAATTTGAAGTATAAGTATGGAAACACACCGCATCCAACCGAACTTTCCCACCGACTGTGAACGTCTTGCAGAATTGATGCCAGCCTATGCGCTGGGCGCAACCGATGCCGACGAGACACGTTTAGTGGAATCATTGATGCAACATTGCCCTGAATTTCAAGCTGAATTGAAAGACTATGCAGGGCTGGCACAAGGATTGTTATACAGCTCTCCTACAATGACTCCGCCCGCCGCGCTGCACGATAAGATCATGGCGGCGGCGCGCACGCCGAGTCAGTCCACATCATCGCGCGTCATCCCTATCGAACGCGGGCGCGAACTCGCTTCTCCACCAAAAACGAGACGCATCACCCCGATCGTTGCAACAGTCGCGTCGATTGCGGCGGCACTGTTGTTGATCTTGAACATATCCTTGCAATTACAATTGGGTGAAGCGAACCTCGATCAAGTGTCGCTGCAAACACAGATAAGCGCCGCACGCTTTACTGAACAAGAAGTCCGCACATTGCTCGCACAGCGCGATGATGTATTGGCAGCATTTTCGGGCAGTGACGTGATACAGAACGCACAGCTCGTCTCAACCGAAAACGAAGCGCCATTCGCCAATGTGCTGTACGCGGCAAACTTTCGTACAGGAATCATCATCGGTGACAATCTTCCCGCTATCCGTGATGATCAAACCTTTCAGCTGTGGTTGATAGGCATAGACGGCACGCCCGTTAGCATGGGCATATTCCAACCGGACGCCGATAACCGCGTGGTCTATGTATTCGAGTCGGATATACCAATCGATACGTTTGAAGTGATTGGCGTCAGTATTGAACCCGCAGGCGGCAGCCCCCAGCCAACAATGAATCCAATCGCCGCCACCGCCGTATAACCATTCACGCAACAAGCAGACGACGCGCGATATAATCCGCGTCGTTTTGATTCCTTCTACAATCAGGTGAATGATGTCCACATCAAATATGGCACGCTATTCGCTGGCGCATGATGGCGCAGTTCGACATTGGCTGGCACGCGGCGCATTCGTGACCCCACTCACAGCGCTCGAACAGGTGATTTCTCCTACCGCTGATCCGTTCGAACCCGATGGACGCGCTTGGATCACCAATGCGCCGTATTCACTCCATCTTAAACAAACGATTTATAACGAACTCCCTATGCCAAACTGGGCACCCGACCGCCGCCCGCATCATGAACTACCAAGCGATTTCGGTAACTGGGAATATCGACGACTCGACGACGACAACACGGTGGATTTCAACCGATTCAATTTCACCCCCGTGCAGATGCAAGGATGGGCATATACAGGCTTGGAGATCGAGTCGGAACGCTCGATACGCGCTCGCTTGCTCGATTTAGGACTGACGCAGGTGTGGCTGAACGGAGAAAACACTGGCGTCGTCGATAGCGAGGTTGGATATGTTCATCCGCTCTACCATGAGATCACACTCAATTTACGCGCTGGGCTCAATGACCTGTATTTATACGGCGTTATGATCGGCTGGCGCGAGGCAAGAATTGCCTTAGGCATTCAATTCATCGATTTACCCCTCAATGGGGTGACGATTTGCATCCCGATTAGTAATGTACCTCCAGACCGATGGCACGCTGCCGAAAATGCGCTCGATAATGTCTTGATCAAGCAGTTTGCATTTCCGCGTCTGCCTGCGCTTATGACGTTTGATGCGACCGCGACCACGCCCGTAACACTGATAGCAGAAATCACAATGCCATCGCCAGAACTCGTCGTCAAACGTCCAGTCAATATGCAGCTTCCTGTGGGTCATGCCATGCTGACATTGCAACCGGGACAAACCGCTGAACTGCCGATCACGAACGCATTACTGGACGCGATGAGCAGCTTACCGGGCGAAAATCATCTCGAATTGACGATCAAGCCCGCCGACGGTACGCCACTAGCGACAAAACGCGCCTTGTGGGCAAGCCGCCAACTTTTCAGCGACCACACTTATGGCACCTACGACTCACGCAAACGCGAAGCGCTGGAATACGTTGCGCAAATGCCGTTCGATGTACTTGGCACGATGTGCGCGGTAATGCTCGGTCAGGCTGAACTTATTGACGCCACTGGTATTCAGATCGCATGTGAGTTCATGCAAGACCGACGCGACTGCGCCGATTTTTACGCGGTGAGTTTGATCGCGCTCATGTACAAATACGGACGGTCGAGTGTGCTGCGTCCCGCAGAGCGCACGCGCATCGAAAACGCCTTTAAGACCTTCAAATATTGGATTGAAGAACCAGGCGTCGATGCCATGTGTTACTTCACCGAAAATCACCAAATTTTGTTCCATGTCACCGCTTATTTGGCGGCGCAGTACTGGCATGACTGGGCATTCGACAACAGCCAGTTTTATGCGGCGGACTTAAAAGCGCGCGCTAAAACCGATATACAAGCGTGGATCAGCAGGCGCTTACGGGGTAGTTTCTCTGAGTGGGATAGTAATGCGTATATGGCGCTTGATGCCTTTGCGCTGCTCGTCCTGAACGAATTCAGCGACGATCCTGCGCTCAATGCCGCTGCGACGACCCTGTTGGACAAAATCTTTTTCCTGATCGCGTGTCAGTCATTCAAAGGCGCGCATGGCAGCACGCACGGACGGTGTTACGTGGCGGGGTTAAAATCATCGCGCTTTGAAAACACGTCGGCGCTCCAGCGCATCGCGTGGGGGATGGGCATTTTCAACGGTGAAACGCGCACGACCGGAATGCTGGCGTTGGCGGAGAAATATCACGTACCGGATATTATCCAGCAGATTGGCGCTCACATGCCCGATTTGCTCGTGACGCGCGCTCGTTCGGTTGGGGATTATCGCTTACGTCACGATTTGCGCGAGGATGGCTGGGATGCAAAAACGATCACTCGGCGCACGCCCGATTATATGCTATCGGCGTGTGTCGATCACCGCTTGAACGAGGTCGGCATTCAAGAGCATCTCTGGCAAGCCACTTTCAGCCCCGAAGCCGTAATCTTCACGAACTATCCCGGCAACAGCCAGGAACACGGCAATGCGCGCCCAAATTTCTGGGCGGGGTCGGTACGCTTGCCGCGCGTCGCTATGCACGAACGAACCGTGATCTGCCTGTATCCATTGCAGCCTGACATCGGCTTGGGCTTTAGTCACGCCTACTTCCCTACCGCCCATTTCGATGCGTGGGAATTAGAAGGACAATGGGCGTTTGCGCGCTTCGGCGATGCCTACGCTGCGCTGTGGAGTGACGGCGAACTCTCGCTGACATCACACGGATTACACGCTGCTCAGGAACTACGCAGTGCTGGCGGCGGTCATGCGTGGCTGTCTCATGTTGGCAGCCGTGCCGAAGATGGCGATTTCGCGTCCTTTATCGCCAAAGCTAAGACGAACAAGCCGCAGCTTGCATTCATTAATGACGGCATCGTGCCGACGATTACGTGCAGTGACATCAACGGTACGGTGCTTCGGTTTGGTGAAACAGGCGGTTTATGGGTGAATGATGTCGAATATGGCTTCGAAGATTTTCCGCATTACGACAATGAATATACGCATACGCCGATGAACGCGGACACCATGACGATTACGCATGGTGACAGGACATTGACGTTGGATTTGAACTTATGAGAAGGTGGGCATGGCTATCCCATGCCCCTACGGTGAACTATTTCCGTTGAACGCGTGATAAAATCGGTCATCCAGCGTGATCGAACCGCGCGTTACGACTTGGTTCGTATACGAGGATTTATACAGCGCGGTGACAAATTCCAGAACTTTGCGCGCTTCAAATCCGCTCAACAAAGGACGTTCGTTGCGCTCAAGGCTGTCCAACAAATCTTTAAGCGCGGCGGCGTGTCCACTTGGCTCATCACTGTGTGCCTTGCTCCATGTTTGCAGATTATCGGCAAAAGGCGAGCCATCAAACGTCGAAAAGCGCCAATCGGTATTGATGTAGTGATACAAGCCAGAAACTTCGACGGTCGCGCGTTGAAAATCCATGCGTAAAGCAGTTTCTTGGCGTGGGGAAACCGTGCTGTTGGTGATTGTGCCGAGCGCCCCATTTTCAAAGCGAACGATAGCCGCGGCAGCATCATCAACTTCAATATCGTGGTCAAGCGTTGCCGTCACTGCACGCACATCGCGCCATTCGCCAAACAGCCACAGAAACATATCCATCAGATGTACGCCGTGACCAAGGGTCGTCCCACCAAGCTCGTTATCCCATCGCCCGCGCCAATCGACCTGATAATACGCGGCGGCACGATACCACAACGTATTACACACGCCGATCAGTGGACGCCCGAACGTGCCAGCATCGATCAATGTCTTGACGTATTTGCCCATTGCGCCTGAACGCCATTGAAAAACCGTCGTCACCCATTTGCCTGTACGCGCTTCGCCGTCGCTGATGCGGTCGAAATCCGCCAGCGAGCCGCATAACGGTTTTTCGCACCATACATGCGCGCCCGCTGCTAAACACGCCAACGCTTGACCGACATGCAGCGCGGGTGGCGTGCAAAGATGTACCAGATCAGGTTTCACGTCGCCTAAAAGCGTGTCCAAGTCACCATAGCTTTTCGCAATGTTATATTTCTCACAAAAGGACACCAGCCGCGTAGAATCAACGTCCATCACCGCGACAAGTTCGACCCGATCCGACTCACCTATGATCGCGTCCGCGTGTGCGGCGGCGATGCCACCGGTGCCGACGATAGCGACCCGTAGTTTTGTCACCCGTTTGTTACTCCTGCATTACCGATGATGTCACGTCATCACGCCATTATTAAGGACTGGTTGCACATTACCCGTGTGCGCGGCATAATTCAAGGGCGATAGAAATAAATTTCATCGCCAATTAGTATAAGTCTGTTCAAGGAGAAAAGGCTGTGAAAAGAAGCAATATTCTTTTGTCGATGCTCGCCATTTTTATGATCATGGCGACGATGACTGCTTTCGCTCAAGAACCCGTCGAACTGCGAATTACATGGTATGACGACGGCAGCGAAGGCGCGGTGCTGCGTGATTTGCTCGATCAGTTTGAAGCCGAAAACCCTGATATTCGTGTCGTGGTTGATACCGTCGCGTATCAGGTGATTTTGGAACAACTGCCCGTGCAAGTCGAAGCGGGCGAAGCGCCCGATATGGCGCGCGTGACTGATTTCGCCGCTTACCGAGGCAACTACCTCGATTTGACATCGCTCGTTGAAGACCCGGCATATTGGGAAGAAAACTTCCCCGCCGCCGTGATCGAAGCGTTGCGCGACGGTGATGAAGACACCGGGTTGTATGGTTTCCCGAATCAGTTTACGGTGTCTGCGCCGTACATCAATCGCACGCTGTTTGAACAAGCGGGCATTGAAGTACCGAGCGACAGCAGCGACGAAGTGACCTGGGCAGAATGGACAGAAGCAGCGACCGCCGTTGCTGAAGCTACCGAAACCGACTACGCCATCGCTGTTGACCGCAGCGGTCATCGTTTGGCGGGTCCGCTGTTCAGTCAAGGCGCGGTCTTGTTCAACGAAGATGGCACAATCACCGTCGATACGCCCGGATTCCGTGCTATGTCGCAGCAGTTGATAGATTGGCACACCAACGACGTCACGCCCGCAGAAATTTGGGTCGGGTCGGGCGGCACGTATGCGGCTGGCGCTGATTACTTCATCAACGGTCAGTTGGTCATGTATATGAGCGGTAGCTGGCAGGTTGGGCGCTTTACCAATGATATTGGCGATGCGTTCGATTGGGATGTCGTACCGAACCCGACGGGTGACGGTGGCAGCACCGGAATGCCCGGTGGCACGGTCATGGTCGCGTTCAATCAGACCGAACACCCCGCAGAAGTCGCGCGTGTCATGGATTATTTGGCAAGCGTCGATGCGATGCGTGAATTTACGGAACGCACGCTGTTCATTCCAGGTCATTTAGGGTTGGGTGAACTCGCATTCCAAAGCGAAAATCCGCTCGCGCAAGCCGCGCTGGCAGATTTCGCGTCCGAAGTCCCGAAATTGAGCGCACAGGCTTACCAACTTCAGTATGGTGGTCAGGCATTCGCCATCAATAACCCGATCCGCGACCGTTTGACACAGGCGATCACGGGTGAGCTGTCACTCGACGAAGCGATTGAACGTATCCAGCAGGATATTGACGACGCGCTCGCGGCAGCAGCAGCCAGTTAACATTCGTTTTTGAGTTTGAAACACACCTCACTCCAAAGCGTGTAGGGGCGGTTCAAAAGTCGCTTCTACAAGTGGTTTTAGGGCAATTTACATGATGCCCTATAAACCAAAAGAGTGGGGTGTTTTTTCAAGATAGAAGGGAACACCCCGTGGCTAGAGTCGTCACCCCACCGCGCCCACGTACGCTGCCATCATCGCCGCTAAAGATAATCAGTCGTCTGGGCAGCAGCATCTATGAAGGTTTTATCAACATCATCGACCTCGTCATGCACCCGATCCAGAATCTGGTCGGCGTCAATCGCATGGCATATATTTTTGTCCTGCCAAATCTGCTCATCTTCGGCGTGTTCATCATGCTGCCGATGATCTTGAACTTTTATTATGCCTTTACGGGTGGAACCGAACTGTTCCCACAAAATCGCCCGTTCGTCGGCGCCCAAAATTTCAACACTTTGTTCGATTGTGGCAACTTTTTAGACCCCAATACCTGCCGCGAAGACGTATTCTGGCGCGCTGTCTTCAATACCGTGATATTCGTCGTCGCACAAGTTTCGTTTATGGTGTTGATTTCACTCGTCACTGCAATCGCGCTCAACCGAAAAATCATTTTACGTGGATTTTTTAGAAGCGTCTTTTTTTACCCCGTACTGCTTTCACCCGTAGTGGTCGCGTTGGTCTGGAAATGGCTGCTCCAGCGTGACGGACTGCTCAACGCGATCATTGTCAGTCTGGGTGGAGATCGTGTGCCATTTTTACTTGATGGCGATTGGGCGCGCTTTCTTGTCATACTGATCAGTGTATGGGCGCAAATGGGCTTCTTCACGCTGATTTTGCTCGCCGGTTTACAGGCAATTCCCAGTGAACTCTATGAAGCGGCTGGCATGGACGGCGCAAGCGGCATGCAAGCGTTTCGCAGCATCACCCTGCCGTTGCTCATGCCGACCATGACGGTTGTGATCGTGCTGGCATTGATCCGCGCGGTGCAAGCTTTCGATCAAGTGTATGCGTTCACGGGCGGCGGTCCCGGCACCGCAACCACGTATATGGTGCAATATGTGTACAGCACAGGCTTTAGCAATTTGACGAAAGAATATGGCTTGGCAGCGGCGGCGTCGGTATTATTAGCGGGCGCACTATTCGTGTTCACGCTGATTCAGCTTCGTGCAAGTCGCAGCGGTAATTCGGGAGCGTATTAACAACCATGAGTACTATTCTTGCGTTCCTCACCCGCACGCGTGGCAAAAAACGCTTGTCGTTCGCTGATTTCCTCACCTATTTATATCTGACACTCGGCACGATTCTGATGTTCGGTCCCATCATCTGGTTGGTTTTGTCTTCGTTTAAGACGCCGACTGGATTAATCCGCTTTCCGCCGACGATCCTGCCTTATCGCCAGGAAACCATCACGGTTGCAGGATACGACGACCCGCTTGAACTATACAGTGTCACCTTTGATGACGGCACAGTGCGTCAGCTCGCGCAAGTACGGCGCGTCGGCATCGAAGCCCAAATGATCGACCCGTCGGCTCCCGACGAGATCATCCGTGTCAATATCGACCAGCGCGAACCCATCGAAAATGTATCGTTTGCGCTTGAAAATTACACCGAGGGCATCTCGCGTTTCAATTTTGGGCGCTATTTGTGGAACTCAGTCGTGGTAACCGTATTGGCAACGATATTGACGCTCATCGTCAATAGTATGGCGGCATTTGCGCTCAGTAAATATCAATTTCGCGGCAAAAACGCCATTTTCTTCGTCACACTCAGCACATTGATGGTGCCGCTCTCGGTCATCCTGATTCCGGTGTTTCTGGTGATTACACAAATCGGCTGGAACAACAATCTGCTCGGAATCATTGTGCCGGGCGCAGCCACACCAACAGGCGTTTTTTTGCTGCGCCAATATATGCTGACGATACCTGACGAACTACTCGATTCAGCCCGCATCGATGGCGCGAGCGAGTGGCGTATTTACCTGCAAATCATTTTACCTTTAGCGCGTCCAGCGCTCGCGGTGCTGGCAATTTTCTCGATTATGTGGCGATGGAATGACTTCTTGTGGCCCTTGATCGTGTTAAGCCGCACCGAGTATTTTACGCTGCAAGTCGGTTTGAATTCGTTTCAAGGTGAATTGCAAGTGCAGTGGAATTTAATCCTGGCGATGACAGTTTTAACGCTGCTCCCGATCACAGCGGTATTCGCGTTCTTACAGAAGTATATTACGACGGGGATCGCCACAACAGGAATGAAATAATCGCGTGCGTTATTCTGTAGGGGCGAACTGATGTGTCACCCAAATAATGATGACCATGCATAGCGGGCATGGCTCTGCCATGCCCGCTTTCAGTCTTGTCCACCCGTCCACCCCTATGGCAACAACAACCGAATCCCCAACACGAGCAGCAGCACCAACACAAGCTTGCGAAATTGCACCGGATCAATCCGTTTATCCAGCCGCAGCCCAATCCAGCCTGCGATAATCATGGCGGGCAGCGCGACCGCATAATGGCGAAACACGTCGCTTGTATATTGCCCTGCCAGTACGCGGGTGGCGATGACTATAATGCTGTTACTTAAGAAGACCATCTGCAAATTAACTTTGAACTCACCCGGCGACCAGCGCCGCGCGGTCCCATAAATTATCAGCGGCGGTCCCGATGTGTTGTAGGCACCCCCTAAAACGCCGGCGAGAAAACCGAAGCCGAAGCTCCAGTTTTCATTTTTAATCACCGGTATCGGAAAATTGAGCAGACTAACCAGCGCATAACCAATCATGATGAACGCCAGCACGCTTAAAATCACGCGCTCATCGAGCAATCCCAATGACAATACGCCGAATGGGATACCGATTACAGATGCAACGATCAAGCGCAGTACGACGCGCAGTTGCAGCCTGTGTCGGTAGCGAAAAATCATGTAAATTTCGGATGTGATGCCAACCAGCGACACCAATGCCGCCGCACCGATCGGATCAAGAATGCCGAGCAAAAGCGGCATCGACACCAAGCCCATACCAAACCCGACGCTCGTTTGGATAAGCATAGCGACGAAAACGATCACGATGATCGGCAGCAGTTCCATACAATTTCACTAGCCTTTGATTGCACCTTGAAGCAGCGCCTCGAAAAAGCGCTTGCGGAGCGCAAGAAATACCAGCAGCGCCGGAGTCATAATGACGATACACGCCGCCGTCCACACATTATAGGCGATTTCGAACTGCGACTGAAAATCGTACAATCCAACCGTCGCGGTGCGCGCGTCCCCTGTCAACAGCACAAGCGCGAATAAGAATTCGTTCCAGGTATCGACAAACACCAGCAGGAATGCAGCGACTAATCCTGGCATCGCCAATGGCAGCACCACATAGAACATCGTCTGGATGGGGCCCGCTCCATCGATCATGGCGGCTTCTTCCAGCTCAATCGGGATCGAATCGACAAATGAACGGATGATCCAGATAGCGAATGGCAGCCCCCACGCGACATAAATTGAGATAATGAACTGATTCGTGCCAAGCAAATCGAGATCGCTTGCCATCCGATAATACGGAATTACGAACGTCAAGCCCGGAATCAACATGACACCGAGAATCAGCAGTTCTAGAACGCGACTGCCGCGAAATTTGTAGCGCGAAAACGTGTATGCTGCCAGCATTGCAAGCGTGACCACCAGGAATGCCGACACAATCGAATTGATGAACGTATTCGGCAGGAAATAGCGAATCATATCGCTGTTGAAAACTGTCAAATAGCCTTCAAGCGACCATTCGCGTGGGAAAAACGTCGGCGGACTGGTAATTACACTTTCGCCCGTTTTGAACGAGGTCATGAGCGTATACAAAACAGGAAAAAGCGCCGCAATCGCGAAGATCGCCAGCGAAATATGCGTAAATGCGACATCGAAGCGCCGCGTCAAACGTCCGGTCACCATATGCATTTACTCCCGTTTGCGCCCGATTAGACTCAGATAAAAGATTGTCAGCCCAATATTGACGGTGAGCAGCACAACCGATGTCGCCGCGCCTAAACCAAATTCGCCCTGCCGCCAGCCTGTAATCAAGAGATAGATCGATGCGGTTTGTGTGGCACGACCCGGCCCCCCACCTGTTGTCGCATAAATCAAGCCGACCGAATTGACCGCGCGAATCGAAACCAACAAAACCATCACGAGCAAGGTTGGGCGGATGATCGGCAGAATTATTCGGAAGAACCGCTGAAAACGGTTCGCACCGTCCAATGACGCTGACTCGACGACTTCAACCGGAACCGTTTGTAAAGCACCAAGTGACAAAATCGTCGTGTAGGCAAGCGCTTGCCATACGGACGCAATAATCACCATCACCATTGATCCGGTTTGGTTGGTATACACCGCATCAAGCGATGGAAACGCTTGATACAGCCATTCCTGCAAAATGCCGTATTCGGGTTGAAACAGCCAGCGCCACATCGTCCCGGCGACCACGTCCGACAGTACCCAGGGTATGAACAAAATCACCAGGTAGAAGCCCGTGAACTTGATGCGCCGATTAAGCAGCAGCGCCAAAAACATGCCGACCCCAATGGTCAGCACCAGAAATGAGATAGCATAGACCGCGGTATGCTCCAAACCCTCTAGAAACGACGGCGTCTGGAACAATCGCTCATAATTGCGCAGTCCCATGGGTTCAGCTACACCGCGCCGTAAGCGCGTCGTGCTGATAAACACAGCATACAACGCTGGATAGACCTGCAATATGAGCAGAATCAATACAGACGGCAGTAGAAACGCCAATGGGATAAAGGCGGAACGTCTGTAAGCTGGTTGTGAACGTGGATTGTCGACGCTGCGGGATGCTAACGCAACCTGCGCCATGGCTTTGTTCCTTTCTCCATCACCGCGCCTTCACGCGGCAGGATGTGAGGATAACGTAGAGGCGCACAATTGTGCGCCTCTACCCAAACACCTATATCTTTACGAGGATGTAGTGTTTACTCAACACCGAGATTGTATTCGTCTTGTGCTGCTTGCAGTTCTTCCATAATGTCGGCGTTGTCATCAGTGACGATATTGACAATTGCCGTGCTAAGCAAACGCAGGGCTTCGTCATAATTCTGCCATGCGGGTGCCGCGACGCCACTTTCTGCCTGATACTGCGCCGCTACCCGCCAGTACGCGGACGAGAAAACATCATCCTGCGCTGCGCTGAGCAGTGTCGGCAGCGCCCCATAAGCAACGGCAAAATCGATGTTGGCTTGCGTTGCCATCTGTGAATTGATGAAAGCCTGCGCGCCTTCAACATTTTCTGACCCGAAGGGAATCGCATACGCTGTCGCCAGAACCATCGATTTCGGTTCACCATCGGGTGCACTCAATGGCGGTGCAAACATCAGTTCACCCGCGTCAAAAGCGTCACCAACAGCAATCGCGTTCGTGTCGAAGCCTTCGGCAGGCGGTGCGGCATCGAACAATTCACCGCTTGGTGCGGTGAGCGGAGTCAAATAGACATAAGAGAACGTCCCCGCCACAAACGCACCTGCTTCGCCCTGCTTAAACGGTTCTTCAAAATCGAAGCCTGGCGCGAGCGTTACTTCTGGCACAAGTTCGTTCTGATACAACGCGCGAACAAATTCGAGCGCCGCGACAGATTCTTCGTTCGCCCAGGTTGCGCGTCCATTTTCATCGACGACTTCAGCGCCGTAGCTTGCCATCAGTGGGTAATAAAAGCGTTCAACTGACGCACCTTCAGCACCCTTAAACGTGATCGGGTATGCACCAGTCGCGCGGATGCTTGGCGCAAGCGCCAAAAATTCGTCGGTGGTGGCAGGGAAACCTTCAGGATAAGCATCCGCCCAATAATAGGTGAAAAAATTCGTCGTCGTCGTCGGCACGCACAGAATTTCGCCTGTCGGCGCTGTGCAGGCTTGCAGTGCTGCCGGGTCGAGGTCTTCATACCAGTCGGCGGACGTAACGAATTCAGTCAAATCGGTGAGCGTGCCATTATTGACATAAAAGCCGAGACTCTGGCTGTCTACATAGGAGACATCAGGAATATCGCCGCCTGATTGCACCGCGACATTGAGACGGGTATTGATCTCGCTGTACGGAATAAACGTATTTTCGAGCGTCACGCCCAGTTCGGCTTGCGCTTCAATAGCGTTCACCAGCCACATATCGGTGCTCACTTGCGGGCTGTCTGCATTGAATTTCGTCCAGATGGTTACAACGTCATCGGTTTGCGCCAACGCCATCGTACTGACCGTACCCAACATGAACAGCAAGGTGAGAACGACACCAAACGGTTTGCATTTCATGTTCTTTTCTCCATTTTGCGCTATCGCGCCCTAAAATGAGCGCGCTTGTGCATCCAGAAATCATTTTTTGAATGCTAAAATTAAGATTTATTGCGTTCTAAACTGGCATTTTTGGCGTCTATAGCTGAATTCAATACGACAATTCTGTAAAGTGGGCTTACCGAACGACGACTCACAAGCTTGTAAGGGGTATCGCTGTTGAATTGTGGAATAGAGCGAGGTGTTTTGTTCATCATTGAAATTCTCCCAAGACTTCTCATTATACGGGTCTAGATGAGACAGAAACGAGACGATTATGAGTTTTTTAGCAAAAAAGGAGGGAATTACAACGCAAACAAAAAGGGTGGGGACAAGAACCGTCGCTTTATCCCCAACCACGCCTGTATTGCTATATGAATTTTCCTGCAAAATCCATGACGATTTGCCCAAAGGTTGCGGGGAGCTGCAAAGTTTCACGGGCGTCGCTGATGGTGACTGTCTGCCGCTCACGCTTGAGGAAAAAATTGATTTCCTGATAGCCAACATTCTGCAAAGCGTCAAAGGCTTTCTCAAAATCGGCGCCAACCCGCTTCGGGTCATGCGCGTCTGAACCAACCACCACCGGAATATCGCGGATGAACATCTCGTAAAGAATCGTACGCGATGGGTACATATCGAACGGCGCTTTGTTCAAACCAGATGTGTTGAGTTCCATTGCCACGCCAGTCATTGCGATGCGATCTAACGCCGCGCGAATATCGTCGATAATGACTTCTGGTTTGAAATCACGCGGATGGACAAACTTGATCACGTCTGGGTGCGATAGGCAGTCGAACAAGCCCGTTTCTGCCGCCTGTGCCATGTGTGTATAGTAGCCACGATGATAATCGAGCATGTCGCCTGTAAAATACAGCTTTTGGTATTCTGCCATTTGCGGATGCACCGACCCCAGAACATAGTCGAAATCGGCACGGCTGTGCAAATCCGTCAGCCATGCTTCTGCGCCGGGAAAATAATCGGACTCAATGCCAAGTCGTACATCGACACGCCCTTCGTAGGCGATGCGTGCGCGTTCGACCATGGCGAGATACTGTTCAAATTGACCGATGTCCATACGTAAGTGCGGCGAATACGGCACATTCGTCGGGTTGTGGTCAGTCATAATCATGCCTTTCAAGCCTTTACGCAGGGCTTGTTCAGCATACGCTTCTGGCTCACCGTGTGCGTGTTTACACAGCGTTGTGTGCATGTGGGTATCATATAAGATTGGGGAGTTCATGGATTTTCCGCATATTGAAGCGATGGTAATGGTTGAATTATCGTCTGGTTGAGCGAGTCGGTCTAGCCCGAAAAACGATTAGGTTATCGACTTTTTCAGCGTACCATGCTGGAACTACCCCATTCCCTATCGGTGATGTTAGACTCAGGTTGTTGCCTAAACGACTTTATTACAGGATTAACCATGCAAAATAATACGACGACTGCGCCCCTTCGCGCGGGCGTGATTGGCTTGGGTTGGGCGGGCGAAACCCACCTGAAAAGTTATAAAGCGCTGCCTGGCGTCGAAGTGATCGCGATTGCAGACATTTCGGCGTCGCGGCGTGAGGAAATTGCCTCAGCTTATAACATTCCGTTTCAATACGAAAACTTTGAGGAACTGGCATTACGCGACGATCTGGATGTGATCAGTATTGCAACGCCCAATTATTTGCACGCGCCTGCCGCTGTCGCCGCGCTTTCGAGTGGCAAACATGTGCTTTCAGAAAAACCGCTCGCTCACACCCTTGAAGCCGCCGAGTCGATGGTGCGTGCCGCCACCGCTCACAATCGTGTTCTGCACGTTGCCTTCAATCATCGTCAGCGCGGTGATGTACAAACGCTCAAGCGTTACATCGACGATGGCGGTTTGGGACGCACATATCACGCCAAAGCATACTGGATGCGTCGAAGCGGAATTCCCGGTATGGGCGGCTGGTTCACGAATAAAGAGACGGCGGGCGGGGGACCCTTGATCGATCTCGGTGTGCATGTATTGGATATGGCACTGTTCTTGCTTGGTGAACCCGAGGTCGCGTCGGTGAGTGCCGCCACATACAGCGAACTTGGCGCGCGTGGACGCGGCGGTTGGAGCGATAAGCGCGAAATCCGCGACGGCGGGTTCGACGTTGAAGACCTGGCGACCGGGTTTATCCGTTTCACCGATGGATCGACATTGGCATTGGATGCGAGTTGGGCGAGCTATGGACGCCACTGGGATGATTACGGCGTCGAGCTTTATGGCACGGATGGCGGCGCACACATCGATATTCGCAGTTACGCCAATGAAAATACGCTGACGATCTACACCGATGCTGCTGGCACCCCCGCAGAACTGCGCCCACGGGTATCACGTGGCGAAGGACACTTTGCGGTCGTCAAAAATTTCATCGATACCGTACGCGCAGGTGACTATGTCGCACACAATGGCAGTGAAGGTCTCAAACGCACACGCATCATCGATGCGTGTTATCGTTCTGCCGCCGAAGGTCACGAGATAGTTCTAGAATAGCGAATGCCGTTTTCGCGGGCGGCGTATATGCCGCCCCCACAACATTTCTTTGTGCCGTCGTGTCTTTGTGTTATGTTTTTAGCTTTTGTCCGTAAAAAGTTTTTTGACGGCGGCGCGCTGAATTTTGCCGTTCGCGGTTTGTGGTAGCGAATCGACAAAGCGTACTTGGCGCGGAATTTTGTAGCCCGCCATGTGCGCACGTGTGTGCGCGATTACGTCTTCTTGCGTCAGTACCATGCCGTACCTGATGACAACGGCGGCGACAACCTGCTGCCCCCATTCGGCGTGATCGATGCCGACGACGGCGGCATCTTCAATCGATGGATGCTGACGCAGCACTTGTTCGATTTCCGCCGGATACACATTTTCGCCACCGCTCACGATCAAATCGCTGCGGCGCTGCACGACCCATAAATCACCCTCATCGTCCAGATAACCGATGTCGCCGGTATGAAATACGCCGTTCGTTTCGGGCTGACCGAGATAGCCTTTCATCACGGTTTGCCCGGACACGACGATCTCACCATAAACATCCGGCGGCTGATCTTGCCCGTATTCATCGACGACGCGCACGCGCGTCCCTGAGATCGCCTTGCCGACACTGCCGAGTTTGCGGCGCACAGCATCAGGCAGCATCGTCGCTACTTGTGAGGTCGCTTCGGTCAAGCCGTAAGTCGTTGCCACCGGAATTTGACGATCCGCCGCCATTTTAAGTAATTCGGGGGATGCCGCCGCCCCGCCCAACAAAATCAGCTTGAGCGACGGCGGCGGCACGAACCCGGCTTGGATTATGCGATACAACTGAGTCGGCACAAGCGAGATATGACTAATTTGATCGTGCTGGATCGTGCTCATGATCGACTCAATCGAGTTCTCACGCGGGATCACGACCGTCGTCCCATGAATGACGCTGCGATACAAAATCGACAAGCCGCCAACATGATACAACGGCAAACACAGCAACCAGCGATCTTCTGGGCGCACACCCAAGCGATCCGCCGACGCCAGCGCGCTGGCATAGAAATTGCCGTAGGTCAACTGCGCCGCTTTCGGCGTTCCGCTCGTACCGGATGTGAATAAAATTGCTGCGGTCGAATCGAGATCAAGTAGTGGTTGAGCTTCGTATTTTTGCAGCGACTTATCGTGCCAATCCTCTACCGTCATACGCGGCGTATCCCAGTACCCCGACTCGCCTATCGACGCAGCTTGATCATCCAATTCAGCATCGGTCAGCCGCGTGTTGAGCAGCACGAGTGTCAAGCCGATGCGCGCCGCCGCATAAACGAGCAATGTCGAAATATACAAATTGGATGGCAATAAACACACGCGATCTCCACGCTGATAGCCTGTGTCTTTCCATGTTAGCCACGCCGCCGCTTCATCGACTTCATGATCCAAAGCGGCGAATGTTAACCTGCGTTCGGGCATGATCAACGCGGTTCGGTCACCGTGAGTTTGCGCCGCCGTTTTCAGCCAATCTTGCATCATCTCTGTGCGCCTTCGCGCCTTTGCGTCATGTTTTTCGTGCTTGATTTTGTCTCATGGGCGCCATGGGAATTTATCGAAGTTCGGCTCGCGCTTTTCGACATAAGCATTACGCCCTTCTTGTCCTTCTTCGGTCATGTAAAACAGCAGCGTCGCGTCGCCCGCCAACTGTTGCAGTCCGGTTTGACCATCGACATCGGCATTCATCGATGCTTTGAGCAGACGAATCGCCAATGGGCTGTGCTGCAAAATCTCAGTCGCCCATTTGACACCTTCTTCTTCTAATTCTGCCAACGGCACAACAGTGTTGACCAAGCCCATTTCGAGCGCTTGTTCGGCGTTGTATTGACGGCACAGATACCAGATTTCGCGCGCCTTCTTTTGCCCAACGATGCGCGCCAGATAGCTGCTGCCATAACCGCCGTCGAAGCTGCCGACGCGCGGACCGGTTTGCCCGAAAACTGCGTTATCCGCCGCAATGCTTAAATCGCAGATGACATGCAGCACATGTCCGCCGCCAATTGCGTAACCGGGAATGAGCGCGATGACCGGTTTGGGGATGGTGCGAATGATGCGCTGAAGTTGAAGCACGTTCAGGCGATGCACGCCGTCTTTGCCAACGTACCCCGCGTCACCGCGAATTTTTTGGTCGCCGCCCGAACAAAACGCATACTTGCCATCTTTGGCGGGACCATTCCCAGTCATCAAAATCACGCCAATTGTCGCGTCTTCCCACGCATCTTCGAATGCTTCCATCATCTCTTTGATGGTGTCCGGTCGGAACGCATTGCGCACATCAGGGCGGTTAAAGGCGATACGTGCCATGCCATCGGCTTTGTGATACGTAATGTCGTCGTACTGCTTGACTTCGACCCAGTTCGCTGCTATACGGATCGCGCTATTGGTTGCTGGAACTGTATTTTCCATTTCTGTGTTCTCCATATTCATTGTGATTTAATCCGTTTTTTTCTTCAATTTTTCGGCGGTTGCGGTGATAATCTCGCGCCGCCGCTCGTCATCACGCTGATAATTCGTTGGCACTTCGATGATATGTGCTTCATCCGCCTGTATCGCATCTATAAATGCCGCGCGAAACGCATCGCGCTCCGGCGTGCGCGTGAACTTAACGCCATATAATGCCGCCGCGTGCGAAAAATCCAACCCGGTTGGCGTTCGAAATAAATCGGTGAACGTCGGTTCAAAATCCCTGATTGGCAATCGGTAAAAAATGCCGCCGCCATCGTTGTTGATGACAACAATGGTCGCTTTGATCCCCAAGCGTTTGAGCGCAAGCAGTCCGTTCATATCGTGATAGAACGCCAGATCACCCGTGATCAGCACGAGTGGACGATGGGGCTGCCCTGCTGCCACGCCCAACGCCGTGCTCACAATCCCATCGATCCCAGACGCACCACGATTACAAAATACGCGCAGATTTTTCGCGTTCGGGCGCGCAAATTGATCCAAGTGGCGCACGGGCAAGCTGTTGGCGATGAACACATTCGCATTTTCTGGTAGTAAATCGATAACGTCCGCGACGACCATGCCATCGAAATAATCGCCATTTTGCGCTTCGTCTACGCTTTGCCACACGCACTGTTCGTACAGATGAATGGAATCGTACCAATTAAGATTTAATGCGGCTTGTGAAACCTGCGGCAGCGCATCTTGCATCGCACCGCAAAACAACCCGATGTCGGTCGTGATCAACATGTCTATTCGGTGATTGGGGTCTACCCATACCCCATCAGCGCTGATTAAGGCGCGGAAACCGACCGCATCATGATTGAGCCAATCATCGAGCGCTTGCGATGTTGGCGCGCCACCAATTTGAATCACCATATCGGGCGGCATTACCATCGGATCGGCACGTAAAAATGTTTCATACCCGCCCATAATTTCCTTTGAGGTGCCAAAAAAGCGCATATTTGAAAGCGGGTCTGCCAATAAGTGAAATCCTAGCTGATGTGCTAACGAAAGAATTGCGATTGCAGTCGCTTCATCTTTCGCCGCGCCAGAACCAGCATAAATGATACCTCGCTGCGCACTTTTCAATTGATTGACCAAACCAGCAAGTTCTTGCGCAGAAGGCACTGCATGACCTGACATAATTTGCGTGAACGGCACGCCCGCCGGACGTTCGTCCGCAATCTCCGTTATATCTGTGTCAACCGTAATTGGCTCAAGCGGCTTGCGAAATGGAAAATTCAAATGTACTGCGCCTTTAGGCGTTCCGTTCGCGGTCGCGTAGGCGCGCGCCGCCAGCGTGCGGATGCTGCGAAGCATGACGGGCGCGGGGTGGGCTTCTGGCAGTGCAACATCGACCGACCAGCGCACATGGTCGCCAAACATCTTGACTTGATCGATGGTTTGGTTCGCACCGCTCTCGCGTAACTCCGGCGGACGATCCGCTGTCAGCACCAACAGCGGCACGTGCGAATAATGCGCTTCAATGATTGCCGGGTAAAAGTTCGCACCCGCCGTCCCGCTTGAACACAGCAACGCGACGGGTTGATCGGTCGCCAGCGCCAAACCAAGCGCAAAAAACGCGGCGCTGCGTTCGTCTATATGCGAATACACCTGAATATCGCTATGCTCGGCAAACGCAATCACGAGCGGGGTATTACGTGAACCAGGCGCGAGACACGCCGCTTTCAAACCACTCCGCGCCAGTTCATCGACGAATAATTTCGCCCATAGAATATTCCGGTTAGGTGCGTGCATAAGCATCGACTCCAAGCGCATCGAACATCGGGCGAAATTTGAGTTCGATTTCGTCCCATTCTTTATCGGCGTCACTATCGGCGACGATACCCGCGCCGGCGTATAAACGCACGCGCTTACCACTGCTCACCGCCGAGCGAATCGCCACCGCGAACATGCCATCGCCGCGTGCATCGATCCAGCCAATGGGCGCGGCGAACCATCCGCGTGTGCCCGGTTCAAGCTGCTTGACAACTTCGACGCCGATTTGCTGCGGCATTCCGCCCATCGCAGGCGTGGGGTGCAGCGCATAGATCAACGTAAGCAGATCGCCGTCATCGTGCAACGTGGCATGGACAGGCGTATACAAATGCTGAATATTTGGCAACTTCATAATGACGGGTTGAGCGGGAATATTGAGCGTCTTCACGAAGGGTGTGAGCCGCGTACGCATAAAGTCAACGACGAGCGCGTGTTCATATCGGTCTTTGCTATTGGTCAATAAATCTTGCGCCAATGCCGCATCTTGTTGATCGTCTGACGCGCGACGCCGCGAGCCTGCCAGCGCCGCCGTCTCCAAGGTTCTATCGTGAACATGTGCCAGCAGTTCAGGTGATGCGCCAAAAAATGCGCGCCCTGCACTCGGCTCGATCAAAAAGCGATACGTGTGCGGATATCGTGCACCCATACGTTCCAGCGCCGCCAGCAAATTGGCGGGCGCGCTCAAACGCATATCCGCAGTGCGCGCCAATACAACCTTATCGAATTCACCTGTTCTCATTCGCGTGGTCGCATTTTCGATCATACCGCGCCACTGGTCTTGGCTTAAGGGGTGATCGAGCGACTCGACAGTCGCGGTCTGGCGTTCGTCTTGCTGACCGGAATACATCATGACACGCCGCAACGCCGATTCAAATTCCCACTCGAGCGAGTCGAGCGCGCTTTCGGCGTGCTCAAATGCGAGTAATTGACGATTAATCGTCAGCCAGGTTTGAAAACCACTTGCCGAATGGGTACGCGTAATTTGATAACGCGGCAGCACAAAGTACGCCGATGGAAATGCCATCCATACCTCAGAAGGGACAAAATCGTCTCGAAACGCGAACCCGCCAAACACGCGCGGGATCACATTTTCCGGCGCGGTCGAATCGGTCACAATATCGGCAAACAGATCGCGCAGCTTGGCGCGGATCGTCTCAAAGCGTTCGTCACCGTCGGCGTAGAGTTCCACCGCCGCACCGCCACCGGCAAATTCGAGATCGACCTGACTGCTTTCCCAATAAATGCGCGGCGCAATCGGCATCGCTTCAAGAAATGTCATAAACGAGACATCTGGGAAAGCGCGCGTATAACTGATGAGCGTGCCGTGTTCGGCGGTAGTGATGTTATGAAGAGCGACCATCACGTCACATCCTCGAAGCCAACACTTCGCAGCAGCATCGGGCGCAGCGTGGTCAAAATCCGCTCTGGGTCGGGCTGTCCGGTATATACCCACCGGATAACGACCTCATTGATCGCGCCCATCCATGCGTAAGCCGCGATATTGGTATCGATGGGCGGGATATCACCGGCGCGAATCGCTTGATCAAGATACGTTTTTACGAGCGCGGCGAAACGGTCATACACTTGTAAGCGTTTTTCTTCAAACGCTGACCCCAACCCAACCGCCTGAATCAACAGGATTTTGGCGAACGGGCGATATTTGCCGAATGTCCACATAAAAGCGTCGAGCGCAGCGCTGACGCGGCGTACGGGCTTGTCTTCATCGGCGATTGCATCCAAAATACGACGTTCTAGCAAATCGGCAAATTTATCGAGCAGTGCAAGAAACAAACGCTGCTTATTTGGAAAATGGAAATAAACCGACCCTTTCGACGTGCCACTTTGTTCGACGATTTCATCGACGCTGGCATCGTGATAGCCTTTTTGCGCGAATATATCGAGCGCGGCATCAAGGATTTTTCCGCGTGTACCTTCTGGGTCACGGGCAGTTTTTTCAGGTTTGGCGGCGATAGTCATGACACTTTCATTAAACCGACTGGTCAGTCTATACTATCAGTGTATGCCGATTTTGCAGTCAGTTGCGCGGCTTCTGAGGATTCGTTAATTTTTTTACGCGTCGGCGTTGATAAAGGATGATGAGCATGGATACCGAAGGCTTTTTTCTCACCATTGCACAGGTAGGCGTCGCGCTGGCAGGGTTCGCGGCGTTGGTCGCCGCGTTTCGACGTTCCGATATCCCACTCAGCGAGTCCGAAAAAACCGGACGCAGTACGATTCTGGAAATGGGTTTGGCAAGTACATTCTATGCGCTGATTCCGTTCGCCATCGAAAAACTGCTCGACTTGTTCGGTATCGTTGGCGTGTGGCGGGTGTCCAGTCTGATATTGATCGTATTTCTCGTTATTTGGGGCATCGGGAATTTCATGCGCTTACGCCGCGCCAATGCCAGCCACGATGAATCGAGCGGCATTCGTATCGACCCGCCGTTTCAAATCGCCTTGATCCCTGTGAGTATTTTGCTAATCGCCAACATTCTGGTGTATGGCAGCGTCGCTTTCTATATGATCGGGCTGTTGTGGATGCTGTTCTTATCTGGCTTACAGTTCATGATCTTCATCTACCAGTACGCCAAACAAGCATGACCGACCGTTATTTTTCGCTGGATGGAGTGCGTTTGCACATCGTACAAACCGGACACGGCGATCCGCTTGTGCTGCTGCACGGGTTCACAGGCAGCGCGGATAATTGGCGCGACCACGCCACCATTTTTGGCACGTCACGGCAGGTTATCGCTATTGATTTGCTCGGTCATGGCACAAGTGAGTCACCCTTGACGGTTGACCAGTACCTAATCGAACGACAAGCGGCACAAGTGGCGGCACTCATCGGGCAACTCGGCGCGAGAGAAATCGATCTGCTCGGTTACTCGATGGGCGGGCGCTTGGCACTTTATTTTGTGCTGGAATATCCGCACTTGGTGCGCGCGCTGATTTTGGAGTCGAGTTCGCCCGGCATTCGTGATGACGGTGAACGCGAGACGCGGCGCATAAGCGATGAACAATTAGCGGGCGACATCGAACGCGATGGCATCGAGCTATTCGTCGCGTACTGGGAAAATCTGCCGTTGTTTGCCTCGCAGAAACGACTACCCGACGCGACTCGTCAGCGTTTACGCGATCAACGTCTCGCCAACAATCCCACTGGCTTGGCAAACAGCTTGCGCGGGATGGGCGCGGGGGTACAGCCCTCGTTGTGGGGTCGATTAGGCGAACTCAGCCCACCCGCCCTCTTGATCACAGGTGCGCTCGATCCAAAATATGTCGAGATTAATGAGCGCATGGCGGCGACAATCCCGACGGCACGACTCGGCGTTATCCCCAACGCCGGACATACAACCCATTTGGAACAGCCGAATTTATTTCGGCAATCGGTCAACCAATTCTTGAATACGCGCGCCTGACCAATCGCCGTTGGCAATGATGACATCGTAATATAACCACAATATCTCATGGGCTTCCATAATGTACGCTTGATCAAACATAAAACTTGCAGAAACTGCCGCGAATTCCTTCGCGCGCACATACCACTGGGTTGGATAACTCGGATTGATTGAATGGTCAATAAAGATCACGGTTGAACTTTGATCCGTCCCGTCGTGCGCGCTGGTATACGCGATCCACGGCGACCGTTCGCCCATGACCGTACTTTCATCACCAATCGCTTCGCGCCCATCTGACATCAGAATTTTGCCACCTGTCATGTCGCGCGCACCGCGCCATGTCAAGCCACCATATCCGGCTTTTGGGCGTCCCTGCGTGGTAGGCGATCCAATTTCAATTTGCTCCTCAGAATCATTATGGATTTCGGAAACAATACCAATACGGTACCATCCTTCGTCTTGATTAATTTCTCGTAACCCTATCTCTCGATTTTCATATAGCGCTTGAATGCCTGTGTTCGTTCGCCATTTCAGTCGCGTTCGAATGCTTAATTCATCGAACTCAGCCGTAACCGATGGCTGTCTGTGGTTTTTTGTATCCATGACTTGCCGTCCGATATTGTCCAGCAGCACGTAATCCTGCCCATCAACATAAGTCGGTCCGCCCCAAAAGTTATGTCCGTTGATATGTGAAAACGCGAGCGACAACCCATGATGCCAGCGATGGTCACGTGGGCGGAAGCCCGTCACGACAGCGCCCGCCAGCGTCTTGATGGGGTGAAGATACGGACGCGGCGCTTCCATAGCGGGCGCTTTCGAGTTATAGACATACGTGAATAAATGCTTATCGTCGTGATAAACCGCGATGTAGTCATCGATCTCATGAATCACGCGAAACATATTTATCCGCCTTCTTTCACATCGATCACGATCTTTTGTACGCCGTCGCCATAACGCGCATTGAGTTCAAATGCTTGATCAGCTTGACTCAACGGAAACCGATGCGAGATCAAATCGTCCAAGTCGAGCGCACCGCTCATTGCCAGTTTGATCGCGCGCGGATACGTATGTTTCATGCGGCGGCTGAGCAAAATCGTCAAGCCTTTACGCCGCGCGATGCTGTGTTTCATCTGCAAGTCGTCATCGCTTGGGATGCCAACCAAAACGACGCGCCCACCTAAACATGCCATGTGCGCCGCTTGCTGAATCGTCTCGCCGCCCCACGCCGCCTCAAACACGACATCGACGCCGCGCTTGTTCGTCATCGACTCGATGCGCGCGACCGGATCGACATCGGTGGTAAACGCCGCCGTCGCGCCCCATACTTCGGCTTTCTCAACGCGCCATGCGTGCGGGTCAAACGCATAGATCGTGTGCGCGCCGCTTAAACGCGCCAACTTGATCAGCAAAAGCCCGATGGGACCGCAGCCGATCACCGCGACGCTTTCCGCCAGCCTAATTTTCGCCAAATCAACCGCGTGAATCGCCACGCCGAGCGGTTCAAGCAGCGCCGCGCCCGCATCGCTGATCGAGTCGGGCACGGAAAAACACGAACGCGCATCGACGATCATGTGTTGACGCAGCGAGCCGTCATCAGGGAACAAACCGCAAAAGTGCAGCCGATTACATAAATTCGGGTGTCCTTTTTCGCAAAATTCGCAGCGCCAGCACGGAGTCGCCGGGTCAACCGCCACACGCTGACCAACGCGCAATGGCTGATCTTCACCGCAGCGCGCATCGTCGCCCACGGCTGTGACAATGCCCGCGAATTCATGTCCCAACACAAGCGGCGACTCGACCTTCGTGCTGCCAATGCGCCCATCGAGATACGAATGTAAATCCGAGCCGCACACGCCCACCGCCGTCACATCAATACGTACTTGTCCCACGCTGGGTTCGCCTACATCGGCAACTTGTTCGATACGTAAATCCCGCGCGCCGTATAATCTTGCTGCGAGCATAATTCCCCGTCTTTCCATGTCCGCGTTATACTTGGTCACAAACGAAAACAGCATAAATAAATGCAGCGTGTCAAACGAGAAAAGCATGACACAAAGAAAACTATTTACTGGATAACGCGCTCATCACTCGTCACTCATCACTTTTTGAAGGATACCCAATATGCCGTCCTATTTCATTGGAATCGATGTCAGCACCACCGCCTCTAAAGCGCTTGTGATCGACCGCTTGGGCACCGTGATCACGAGCGCAAGTTACCCGCACGATCTTTCGACACCACGTCCATTATGGTCAGAGCAAGACCCTGAAAACTGGTGGGACGCAACCAGCCGCGCCCTGCGCGATGTTATGCAGGTAATTTCCCCCGATGATGTGCGCGCGATTGGTTTGACTGGGCAAATGCACGGGTTAACCCCACTGGATGCCAACGGTCAGCCCGTGCGACCAGCGATTTTATGGAACGATGGACGAAGTGGCGCGCAATGTACGTCGATCACTGAAAAAGTCGGCGCCGAAAAGCTGTATCAAATAATTGGCAGTATTTTACTGGCGGGGTTTACTGCGCCAAAAATCCTGTGGATGCGCGAAAACGAGCCAGAAAATTATGCACAAATTAAACATGTCCTGCTGCCGAAAGATTATATTCGCTACCGCTTGAGCGGCACCTACGTGACCGATGTCGCAGATGGGTCAGGTTTCGGCTTGATGGACATCGGCAAACGCATTTGGTCGGATGACATGTTGGCAGCGTTCGATATTCCGCGCGCATGGCTGCCTGACCTATGCGAATCGCAAGAGGTTTGTGCGTATGTCAACCAGGAAGCAGCCGCGCAAACCGGACTCAAAGTCGGCACGCCGATTGTCGGTGGCGCGGGCGACCAACCTGCTTCGGGTGTCGGCAACGGCATCGTCAAGAAGGACATGACCAGCCTAACTGTCGGCACATCCGGCGTCGCTTTCGCCATCAGTGACCGTTATGAACCTGAACCGCGTGGACACCTGCACACATTTTGCGGACCGATTCCCGGTACATGGTTTCATATGGGCGTCATGTTGAGCGCGGCGGGCGGGTTGCGCTGGTTACACGACGAATTCGCCCCAAACATGAGTTACGACGAGATCAACCGCCACGCCGAAAGTGTGCCGCGCGGTGCGAACGGCTTGTTGTTCGCGCCGTATTTGACGGGCGAGCGTAACCCGCACCCCGATCCGTTGGCGCGCGGCGCGTTTGTTGGGCTCACGCTGCGTCATGGATTGCCACACATGATCCGTGCGGTCATGGAAGGCGTCGCCTTCGGGATGCGCGATCAACTTGAGCTGTTGCGGTCGCTCGGCGTCAACCCCACTGAAGCAGTCGTGAGCGGCGGTGCGGCAAACAGCCCGGTCTGGCGTGCTTTAATGACCGACATCATGGGCATTCCGCTGTATACCATCAATACCAACGAAGGCGCTGCATTCGGCGCGGCGATTTTAGCGTCGGTCGGCGTCGGTGATTTCCCTGATGTACCAACGGCGTGCGCCGAAATGGTACGCAAAGTCGAAACCAGCCACCCGGATACTGCGGGCGCGGCGGATTACGCGCGACTGTATCCGACGTTCCAGGGTTTATATCCTGCGCTTAAAAATTCGTTCGCACAACTTGCCGCGTTCGAGTGATGAGCGACGACCCTACCGCTTTGCGGCGTTTTGAACGCGGGGCAAAGGAAAAACAATCTACCCACACCATTCGTGGCACGCGATTGTTCTTGCGGTTCTCTATATTGTGCATGGGTGTTATGTTCGGCGCGTGCCTGACGGCATATGCGGTTGGCGCTCATACCGGGCTGCCAACCGCAATGCTTCAGCAGGGATTTATGATATGCTCACCGCCCTGTTTGATGGACGTTACACCAGGACTAACGCAGTGGCAAATCGTACAAACAAGGTTTACAGGTCAAGCGCAAAATACGGTCGAATATGCAGGGCAGCTTTTACGCTCACGCTCACAGCCTTCGGCGATAATACTCACGCTGCCGCAAGAGAGCGAAATCACGTTTCATCGCTCAATCGATGCTCAACATCTTGGACGTATTCACTATTGGTCGCCGAACGAGCATACACTATCGTTGGGGTGGATTATTATGTTGTATGGACAACCATGCGCCATAACCCTGTACCCACAAGCAAAAACGGTAACCATTCGCTATCCATTTTTGCTCGTCAACATCGATATTCCCCCTGCCGGATTGACTGCTCAATCCACACCCATCACCCTTGATTTTACTGACCCCGCGTTTAAGCCCGATTTTCAGCCCGATCTTTGCATCGATAATGTCACCGCCGGCGCAGTCAACCTCGAATGGCAGGGCATATCACGACTGCGTCATGTGATCCAATCGTTTGACATATCGCCTTAAGCAATCGGTTGTTTTTTCGCTTCTTCAAGTATGGCTTGGGCGGTCGCATCGTCGGTCGCCAGCACTTTGATATAGCCGCCGCGCAGCGCACCCAGAATCGAGCGCTTTTTCGCCAAGCCACACGCGACCGCCATCACATGTGGAATTTGTTTCAAATCGTTCAAATCGAGACCGATCACGCGGTCATTGATATCAAATCCGGCATCGCCGTTGCTGTCAAAATGATGACCGGATGTTTCGCCAACGGCACCTTGCGCGCGCAGCGCAGCGAGCTGCGGCTCGGTCAAATGACGGGCGCGCAAAAAGCTCGACGCCTGTGATTCGGTTGTGCCGATGCCAACCAGCGCGACGCTGGCTTGGCGCGCGCGCTTCAATGTTTGATGGATCGTCGTTTGGTCGAGCAGTGCGTCGCGCATCGCGCGATTATCGACGAACAACGGTGCGTGCATATAGAAATATTTGCCGCCCAACTTGGTCGCCAATCGCCGCGCCAATTCGGGTCCGTCGATAAGCGAGTCGACTGTGCCTACGCTGCCGATCATCTGCACGACTTCGATTTGCAGCGCGGGCTGCGGAACAAGCGCATTGACCGCCGCGCTCACACCTGTACCCCACGAAATCGCCAGCGTGTCATGTGCCTGTAATATTTCTTCGAGATGCCACGCCGCAAGCTGACCTGCTGACGCTAAATTTTCGGCATATTCGCGTCCCGCGCTCTCTACGATCATGACGTGTTTTAAGCCGAAATGCGCCGCGAAATCGCGTTCCAGCGCGGCGTTAGTGGCGATACGCTTGTGAACGCGAATTTCCACCATGCCTTTTTCTTTTGCTTCTTTCAACAGCCGCGAAATATTAGACCGCGATATTCGCAGCAGATCAGCGATCTGCTGCTGGCTGTAATCATGTTCATAATATAAGGATGCTATGCGTATTAGCAAATCCTCACGGTTTTCGTAGGGCATGTGCCGCCACCTTATTCAGTGCGGATGCGCATTATCAGATTTCAAACGGCGATGATCAGCACCCGTGAGTAGAGCGATATTTATCATCGATCGCGTTCATCTTCGCAACTTTGGGAGCCGAGCGTCCACCGACAAAATCGGACATCAGCCAGACTTCAACGATTTTTTTGGCTAATTCGCTGCCGATGACGCGCGCGCCCATATTTAAAACCTGTGCATCGTTACTCATCCGCGCTCGTTCTGCCGAATAGGTATCATGACACAGCGCAGCGCGCACGCCGGGCACTTTGTTCGCGGTGATGCACATTCCAATACCTGTGCCGCAGATCAAAATGCCGCGATCACACTCGCCAGAAGCGACCGACTCAGCAGCGACCAGCCCAATATCGGGATAATCAACCGGATCAGCCTTGTGCACGCCGAAATCCACAACATCGATTTGGCGGTCTTTCAAGAGCTGGCGCACGACATCCATTAACGGCAACCCTGCTTCGTCACAACCTAATGCGATCCGCATCCGTTTATCCTTATAGGTTTTACTTACGAAGAATTTGCTTGTTCACCGTAGGTAAGCGCCGTCAATCGTTGAACCGACGACTGCAACGCTGGAAATACGGCAGTATACACGTCTTTATACAAACGATCATACGTTTGATGCGTGCGCGTATCCGGTTCAAAACTGCGTTCTGTGCCCGTCATCGCGTTCGCTGCATCGCGCATGGTCGCGTACCACCCGGCTGCCGTCGCTGCCATGATGCCCGCGCCCAGATTAGTCGCTTCGGTCGTGCTGGCACGTGTCACTTTCGTGCCGTTGACATCCGCGACAATTTGACACCAAAGCGGACTGCGTGACCCGCCGCCCATCAGAATAAATTCGTCGATTGGCGTGCCAGTCGCAGCGGCAATCCCATCCATCGCCAAACGGTGTTCGTAAGCGATGCCCTCTAAAATCGCGCGGTAAAAATGCTCGCGGCGATGTGCGCCCGTCCAGCCAAGCATGATTCCAGTGGCGGCGGCATCCCAGAAGGGCGGCATGACACCATTCCAATAGGGGACAAGCATCAAACCGAGCGAACCCGGCGGCAATTTGCTTGCCGCGACTTCTAAAATTTCTTCGGGTGTGAGCGGCATATTCAAGCCACGAATATCCGGTACAAAATTATCGACGAACCAACTTACCGTGAAGGTGCCGCCCCCCAATACTTCTTCTGGGACAAATGCGCCGGGAATTGGCGAACACAGCGTACGAAACGCTTTATTCGCCACATATGAATCGGCATGAACGCCCGACACCATCGCCGTACCCAGATTGAGATAGGCGACGCCCGGTCGCGTGATATTCGCACCTAAGCCCGCGCATTGACCATCACCCGCCCCGGCAACCAATGGTGTCCCCGCAGGCAAGCCGCACATCGCCGCTGCCGCCTCGCTGACTTCACCGATCACGGTTCCAGGCTGCACAATTTCGACAAATTGATCAGCGTTGATGCCAACCTGACGCATTAAATCGAACGCCCAATTGCCGGAGCGCATGTCAATCAAGCCCATTGGGTCAGCGCTCGCAAGGCTCGTCGCCCACTTTCCCGTCAACCGTGTGACGAGAAATGCATGGACATCGAGGAACTTATAAGCCCGCCGCACCACTTCTGGCTCGTGCTTTTGCAACCAAATCAGTTCTGGAAGTGATTGTTTTGTCGTCGGACCCTTGCCAGTAATGTCGTGGATGATATCGTTGCCGACAAGCCGATCTAAATCTACAAGTTCGAGCTGACAACGATCATCCAACCACAAGATTGCGTTGCGAATCGGCAAACAATTTTCATCGACCGGCACAAATGACTCGCGCTGATGCGTAATGCAAACTGCTGCGATACGGTTCGCACCGATTTGCGTCGTTACTTCACGCAGACAATAACACAGCGAGTCCCACCAATCTTCGGCACGCTGCTCGTACCAATTCGGATGCGGCGATATTAAATTAAAGGTCGCACGAGCAGTCGCTACGGCTTTCCCATGACGATCCCACGCTATCGCTTTGCAAGCACTTGTGCTGTTATCAACGCCGATAACCAGGTCTTTTTGAACGCTCACTAAACCTTCCTTTGTCAAATATCAAATATTTAAGCTGGGGCGCCACGAATGACGCCCCATTATAATTATAGTGTTCGCAAACGCTTATTCGTCGTCGGCAATCGCTTCGGTAATTGCTGCCGCAATATTGTCCAATGTGGTCTGGATATCTTGCGCGCCCGTCGTCATCAGACCGAGTTCCGTCGGGATGGGTCCACCCGTACCAGAAGCCGCCGCCCAACCGGGGAAGTGCGGTTCCGTACCCATGCGCGTTTGGATAGCCGTCAACACCGCCGGGAAGTGGCGCGTCGTGCCAGCCGTAACAATCGCTTTGTCCAGCGTGCGCGGGTCGGTGAATGTGGAGGTGCGCACAGGCGTGTTACTTTGTGCCGCTGCTAATGCCATTGTTTCCTTGCTCGTCGCCCACTGCAAGAACACCCAGGCGGCGTCCTGCACTTCGCTGTATGCCGACAATCCCAGGCAGCTGCCGCCTTGATGACCGATACCCGGCGTTTCGTCGAAGCTGCATTCAGCGCGGGTGCGCAGCGCGATTTCTTGCGGCAAATCGGCAGTTTCCATCAAGCCGACCACCTTCGAGGTTTCGGGGTTGTCAAAGCCGGGGAAGAATTCGCCCCAGTGAATTGCGACCGCCGCCAAGCCCTGCGCGACCGCGTCACCTTGACCCGACCAATCCCATGTGGTCGCGCCCGGAGGCATGTTTTCGCCCAGCGCCATCATGTATTCTGCACCTGCAATCGCGGCGTCGTCGTTGATCGTAACCGCGCCATCGACGCCTGTGTGCGAGCCGCCATGCGACCACAACCATGCTGTCCAATCGGTTTGCAGTGCATAGTGACCCGAACGCCACTGCCCCGCCGTGCCGTAAATGCGAGAGCCGTCTTCGTTGGTGAGTTCAGCGGCGTTCGCTTCCTGCACGAAGTTCAAATATTCCGCCATCGTGGTCGGCACGGATAGACCGAGCGTTTCCGCCACGTCGCGGCGGTAGTTCATGATGAAAATCGGAATATCGAACGGCACGCCGACCAGACGACCGTCGTACTCGGCAATCGCGGGGACGAGTTCTGGGACGAAGTCACCGAAATCGTAGCCTGGGAAGTTAAGGTCGTTGGCATCGCCCTGGCTCAAATAAGTTTCACGGACATCGACGGTATCGAGTACAAAACGACCGAGCCATGCCTGGTCGAGATAATAAATGTCGTTCGATGCCGATTGTGTCGCTGTGTCTTGCGAAATTTTGGACAATACTTGATCCAGTGGCGTCTGTTCCCACCGCACTTCGATGCCCGTGTGTGCAGTGAAGAAATCAGGAATCAGTTCGCTGGTGATCTGGCTCGGCGCGGTCGATTCGGACGAAATACGGATGACCGTGCCTTCATAACGGCGACCGACTTCTTCCAACCATGAAGTCATAGCGTCTTCCTGATTGAACATGCTGCGATCCACGGGCGCGGCAGTGCGCAACCCATGAGTTTCCATGCGCATCAAACCCGCTGTGCTGACGCCAAATCCGGCAATTGCCGCACGGCGCAAAAATTCACGTCGGCTGATCAAACCCTTACGGAGCTTTTCACCTTGTTGGGCAACGTACAGCCGCTGCTTACGATCACGTTGATTCATTATGTAATCTCCTGACAAAACATCTTTACAAAGGTGACACGTTATTGCTTATACGGTTGGGCGGCGCTTGCCGCCAATTAGTTCGTAATCCTACCTGGCAACCACCTCCTTTCGGGGATTAAATTGACGATTGCCCGCTACAAGTAAAATGACTAGCCGCGTACTGCGCCCATTGTCAGCCCGCGCACAAGATGGCGCTGCACAAACAGGATGAAAATAAAGACCGGGATCATCGCCGCCGAGCCTGCCGCCGCCAGAAAGCCCCATTCTGTGCCACCCGATGACGAGTCAAACGTTGTCATAGCGACCGGGATAGTTCGCAGCTCGGATCGTGTCAGATAGAGTGTGAGCAGCAGTTCATTCCATGAGAAAATCACACACAATACCGTCGCCGCGACAATTCCCGGCGCAATATAGCGGATGAGAATGCGCCAGAACGCGCCGAAGCGGGTACAGCCATCGACCTGTGCGGCATCATCGAGATCGCGCGGTATATCATCAAAGAAACTTTTGAGAAGCAAGATAGCGAGCGGCAAATTGATCACAACATGCGCGATAATCAACCCGCCATAGGTATCGATCAGCTTGAACTGCTGATAAATCAAATAGATCGGCAGTACTGCGGTGACGACAGGCATAAAGCGCGTCGATAGGATAAAAAAGATTATATTTTGCTTGCCCCGTGGGTCAAAACGTGACAAAGCATACGCAGTTGGCGTCGCGATTGAGATCACCACCAGCGTGCTCAAACCACCCACGATCAGGCTTGTCACCAAATACGGCACGACATAATAGCCGCCTGTGCCACCACCGCCCGTGCTGGAAAGCCCGCCTGCTTCTTCACGCAGCGTCTCGAAGTAATCTCTGCCACCAATAACGACACTCCACCATGCCCCGGTCGTCTCTGGGAACGTGATCTGCGGTGGCAGCCGGAAGATATACTGAAATGGTTTAACCGAAGCGCTAAACCAGAAATAGATAGGGAACACAAACAGAAACACGATAAACACCGTTACTGAGGTCAGCAGCAGTTTGCCTAGCCGATCGCGGCGATGACGCTGGTTTTGCACCTTGTGCCAGGCATCAGTACGGGCTTGATCCTGCGATTGGACGATCGTCATCAGAGCACAGCCCTTTCTTTACCAACGAATACGGAATATTTTTTGAAAAGCAAACGCCGATACCCAAACCAGCAGCATCAGCGTGATGCCGATTGCTGCACCGTAACCCCACTCAATTTGCTGAAAAGTATTGACGTAGCCGTAATAACTGAGCGTCTCAGTACGCCCACCTGGTCCGCCAGATGTCATGATCGCCACATAATCGAACACCTTATAGAGATCGACCAAACGAAATAACACGGCGACTGCCAGCACAGTTTTGAGCATTGGTACTTTCACACGCCACAACCGTTGAACCCAGTTCGCGCCATCGACATGTGCGGCTTCGACCACATCTTCGGGAATGCCTTTCAGCCCCGCCAGAATGATCAAAACGAAAAACGGAGTCCACTGCCATATATCGACCAGCAATATACCGATAAGCGCGTACCTGCCTGTCCCGCCGATGAGCGGTTCTTGTGCCGACATGATTTGAAACACATCACGCAGCAGCCATGTGATCGTCCCGAATTCGGAATGAGTGAGCAAGCGGAATAACATTCCAGCGACGCTTGGTGCAGTCACCATTGGCAAAATGATCAACGCCTGCATCAAGCCTGATCCCCAGGGTTTCGCATCGAGCAAAAGCGCGATGATGAAGCCGAGCACTATCTGGATTGCCATCGCAACGATCACATAGGTGAACGTGATCATCAGGCTGTTCCAGAAGCGCGAGTCGGCGAATAGGTTCGTCCAATTCTCCGTACCGATGAATTCCCAATATTTGCTGCGCGTTTTCCAATCGTGAAAACTGATCACGAGGTTATAGATGAGCGGAAAAATGCTGTACAGCATCAGAAACACGATTGCAGGGGTGATCCATAACCACGGATTTTCCGCCGACCAAAAACGGCGACGCGGCTTCGACGGTGTGGCGGTCGGCTGCGAGGCGGCGATCAGCACATCGGAACGCGTCATATGCTATTGCCTCCATAAAGTTACAAATAACGATCAGTCTATTGGATAATGCAGTATTTCACAAATGTGCAGTTGATGCACCTATGTGCATAAATATAATCAGTCTGATAAATGGTTGCAAAAACTCGTTTTGTCAATCATCAAATACACATATTCTTGACAGTGGTGGCTTGACTGAATAAAATCATATGCAACTTTGTGCAACACACGCACATTTGTGAAAAATTATTCCGTGTTTCCAAGCTCAGTAAGCATCCCTACGCCTAAAGGCGGGGGCTTTTAGCCCTAATGCTTACCAGACTCAGCCCGCAAGGGCTACGTTAGCGGTAAATACATGGGCACTTCGGAATGCCTCACCAGTTCCGAACGCTGCGGTGAACGATTAAACAGAATGCTTGTGAGCAAACAGTGTCGTTCACATCAAACTACCGTATAACATTGTCGAGGTGAACTTTACCCCGCGCAAGCGGAGCAGGTTTGACCGTTCTCCATAAAGGTAACTTAAAAAACGGTCTCCCTTCGGGGATACACCACTCAGACGGTTACACCTATTAAGAAAGGACAAGGCGCTATCCCTCCCCCTGCCTAAAGGCAGGGGTATCTCGCGCCGATTTGATGAAGGATGACAGGCGATGACGATTATTTCAGTGATTGGAGCGGGCGTGATGGGGACGGCGGTCACTTACCCTGCCGCCGATAACGGAAATGAAATTCGACTCGTCGGAACCCATCTTGACGACAGCATCATTCAAAGCTGCAAAGACACTGGCGTGCATCCTCGTCTCAGCCGTCCGATTTCCACGTCTGTACAGACTTTTTTTCATACCGAAATCGAGGCGGGAATGCGCGATGCGGAGATCGTCGTGATTGGGGTCAGTTCTCGCGGGGTGCATTGGGCAGCCCAAGCGATTGCGCCGAATCTGCGACCGGGCATGATCATTTTGATGGTCACGAAAGGCTTGGAAAGTTCCGAGTCGGGCGAACTTCAGATTTTACCCGACGTTTTGCGCTCGCTGCTACCCGTGTCGATCCGCGATCATGTGCATTACGCGGCAATTGGCGGACCTTCAATTGCAGGCGAACTGGCGGCGAAACGGCATACCGCTGTCGTGTTCGTATCGCGTGACGCCGCAATCTTGCCGAGTTTGCGCGCCGCCTTTACTACGCCGTATTATCATATTTGGACATCGACCGATTTGATCGGTGTTGAAGTATGCGTCGCGCTCAAAAATCCGTATGCGCTCGCGGTCGGATTAGCGTCGGGGTTGCTCGAAAGCCAACCGCCGGATGTCGCCAATGCGAAAATGTATAATTATGCTGCCGCGATCTTCGCGCAAGGGCTTGCCGAAACCGCGTATATGATCAAGGTGTTAGGCGGCAACCCCGAAACCGTATTCAGTTTGCCGGGAGCGGGCGATTTATACGTGACGACGCAGGGCGGGCGCAACTCGCGCATGGGCCGAATGCTAGGTACTGGCATGTCGTTCAGCGACGCCGTAGAAGAAATGCCTAACGAGACAATCGAGGGCGTGGATACGGTGATCGCGATGATGCCCGCTATCGACGCAATGACATATATTGGCAGTATCGATGCCAGTGCGCTTCCCCTTTTGCGCGGGCTGTATCAAATCGTGACGCGCAATCACTCGGTCGATTTTGACTTCGAGACATTTTTCAGCAACTTGACGTTCGTCCAACCGAACACAGGACACGCTTAGGGCAAAGGAAACACGGAAATGGCAAACGAACGCTTGATGCCAGAAATGATACAACGGTATCACGACATCATCGAAACGGTGGGACCCGAATTTCTTAAAGAGTCCCTGCAAACCATGCATACTATTCGTGCGTTCGAAGAACGTGCCGAACAACTTTTTTCACTCGGACGCGTACATGGCACGATGCACCTGAGCATTGGACAAGAAGCGACTGCCGTCGGCGCAAGCAGCGCGATGGAAGACGGCGATTATCTGCTCAATCATCATCGCGGACATGGTCATTGTTTAGCGTGGGGGTCGGACGCGAGCCGGATGATGGCAGAATTTATGGGCAAAGAGACCGGCTATTGTCGCGGGCGCGGCGGATCGATGCATATTGCCGACGTAGAGTCGAATAATCTCGGCGCGAACGGCATTGTCGCGGGCGGCGTCCCACTTTCGGTCGGCGTCGGCTTGAGCATTAAAATGCGAAAAACCGATCAAGTCTGTTTGGTCATTTTTGGCGATGGCGCTGCCAACGAAGGCGCGTTCCATGAGGCGTTAAATATGGCGTCGATTTGGGACTTACCGATCATTTTTTTGTGTGAGAACAATCAATATGCGATGTCGATGCCGATGCCGAAAGCGTTCAACGTCGAAAAGATCAGCACGCGCGCGACGGCTTACAATATTCCCGGCATCACGGTAGACGGAAACGACGTGCTGGCGGTCTACGAAGCTGTAAAAACAGCGGCAGATCGCGCGCGGCGCGGCGAAGGTCCTTCATTGGTCGAGTCTGTCACATATCGCTATAAGGGTCACAGCAAAAGCGATAAACAAGCATATCGTACCCGCGAAGAAGTCCAGGATTGGCAGGATAATCGCGACCCGATTATGCGCCTGAGCGACCTGTTGGTCACGGCAGGCATCACCACACAAGCAGAAGCCGACTCCATGCGCGATACCGCGCTCAAAATCATTGATGATGCAGTTGAGTTCAGTGAAAACAGTGCCTCGCCTGATCTGGCATCGATTGCGGAGGGCGTCTATGCGTGAGTTGACTTACGCCGAAGCCCTGCGTGAAGGCTTAAGGCAAGCAATGACAACCGACCCGAACGTGTTCGTGATTGGCGAAGATATTGGCGTATACGGCGGCGCGTTCGGCGTCACGGCGGGGTTGTTAAGCGAATTTGGCGAACAGCGTGTCATCGATACACCGATCTCCGAAGCAGGAATTGCTGGCGCGTGCATCGGCGCAGCGTTGACCGGAATGCGTCCTGTCGGCGAAATTCAGTTCATGGATTTTGTCACGCTGACGATGGAACAAATAGTACTGCAAGCGGCGAAAGTCCGCTTTATGTTCGGCGGCAAAGCCAGTGTGCCAATGGTACTGCGGATGCCGGGCGGCAGCGGTACAGGTGCGGCAGCCCAACACAGTGAAAGCCTCGAAAACTGGTTTGTACACGTTCCAGGTCTCAAGGTCGTAATGCCCAGTAGTCCGTATGATGCCAAAGGGCTGCTGCTCGCTGCCATCGATGACAATAATCCGGTGATCTTCGTCGAACACAAGTTGTTGTACAAGACCAAAGGACATGTTCCTGAAGAAGCATATCGGTTGCCACTTTCGCAGACCAACATCGTGCGCGAAGGCAAGCATCTAACTGTCGTCGCCACATCGATTATGGTCAACCGAGCGCTTGCCGCCGCCGATGAACTCGCCAAGGAAGGCATCGAACTCGAAATTATCGATCCGCGCACACTCAAGCCGCTCGACGACGCGCCGATTATCGAGTCCGTAAAAAAAACCGGACGTGCATTGATTGTCCACGAAGCGGTTGAAATGGGCGGTTTCGGCGGCGAAATCGTCGCCCGGATTGCGGGCGGTGAAGCCTTCGACTACCTTGAAGCGCCAGTGCGACGCCTGGCAGCGCTCGACATCCCGATTCCGTACAACCGCGAACTCGAACATCACACAGTGCCGCAAACCGAGAGCATCATCGTGGAGGCGCGCAAACTGGTACAAGGCGCATATTAAAATCATGCCTATCGAAATCATTTTGCCTAAGTTCGGTTTTACGCTCGAAACAGCCGATATTGTCCAGTGGTTGAAGCATGAAGGCGATACTGTTCGGTCTGGAGACGCAATTTGCGAAGTGACGACTGACAAAGTCAACATGGAAGTCGAAGCACCAGAAACAGGTACGCTGTGGAAATTTCTGTATCCACAAGGCGCGACCGTCCCCGTCACTGAAGTGATTGCGGTCATGCTGCGCCTTAATGAGGCGCCGCCCATCGACGGTGACGCGCTTTTGCAGACCCGTTATGGTCAAAATGCACCCGCCATCGCCGTTATGCCTGTTGCCGACACGCTCGAAACTAACGGCGCCAAAGACAAAACAGCCATCACCCCGCTTGCACGCCGCGTCGCGCAAGCCGCAAACCTATCCGTCGAAAATCTAACCGGGACTGGGACTAACCAACGCATCACACGCCGTGATGTAGAAGCGGCATTGTCACCAAGCGCGCTCACGTCAACTGGCAAGCCGCGCGCAACGCCCGCCGCTCGTGCGTTTGCGCACCAGTCCGGCGTTGAATTGACACGAATTCCTGGTACAGGCGTGCACGGGCGGATTCAGCGTGCCGATGTTGAAACGTATGTCGCGGCGCAACTCACGCCGTTGGTAGAGGCGACGAAGCCGCCGCCTGAAATAGACGGACAAGCTGACCAAACCGTCATTAAAATGACTGGGATGCGTCTGACGATTGCAACACGCCTGCAAAAGAGTTTTCAAGATGCGCCGCATATCTTCTTTGACGCGCAAATCGATACGGCGGCAATCGATACGATCCGCAGCAAAGCCAAAGCCCGCAAAGAAAAACTTTCGATCACATCAATTTTGGTAAAAGCCGCCGCGTGGACGCTGCTCAAGCATCCATTTGTCAATGCGACGCTGCATGGCGACGAAATCATGCAATGGAAAACCGCCAATATCGGTGTCGCTGTCGCACTGCAAGAGGGTTTGATCGTACCGGTCATTCATCATGTCGAAACGCTCGGACTTGGGTCGATTCAAACCAGGCTTGACGATGTAGTCAACCGCGCCCAAAACAACAGCTTGCGAATGCACGACCTGAGCGACGGCACATTCACGATCAGCAATTTGGGCATGTATGGGGTGGATCGTTTCACGGCAATTATTAACCCTCCGCAAGTAGCGATTTTGGCGGTTGGGCGTACCCAGCGTGTATTCGTGCCAGATGACAATGATCAACCTGTGATCAAGTCGCTGATGCAAATTACGCTGTCGGCGGATCATCGCGTTGTCGATGGCGCGCAAGCAGCGTTGTTTCTCAACGATTTGCGCGCCGCGCTCGAAGACCCAACACAGCTATTGTTTTAAGCGATTGAACCACGGAGAACACGGAGAGAAATATTCAGTGACATACTCCCCACGCCTAAAGGCGGGGGCTTCTACCCTTAGCGCGACTGCGAAGGCGAACCTTCGTCTTATCGTCGCTCCAGTAGCACAGCGATGCCCCGCTGTGTTTGACGTTAACTACGGTATTGCGATATTACGGGATTATGATCGAGGTCGGATTTTTACGTCTCGTACCGCGCACATCAATCTCCCCCTATTATACGCTATTTCAGCAGAAAAAACACAAGACCAACGCCGTAAACCCCATGCCTGAAGGCAGGGGTCTTACGGCGCTTTTCTGATAAATTCTCTGTGTCCTCTGTGGTTCAATTTTTATAGCAGTCCAGCGCGGAAAAACCTAGCGCGTTAGCGCTTGGATGAAAGCGCACGTTGCGATTGTGTTTTGCCTGCACCTATGCTACCTTTCCTGTAAATACGGTTGGATGAACCCCTACACAAGCCTGTTATGGGATGGTAGCGACGACAGTCCAACGCGGCACTTTAACAACTGCATCGTAGGCGGTTGGGATGGGCAGTCCATCCCGTAAAACAGGCAACGACCAGAAGTGAGACTTGGACAGGCGCGTCCTTAAAAGCGCACTACGCTTGGTCATGAGCGTACTAGGCGAGGCGTGATCAGACTTGTTTCGGCAAGCAGCGTCGTTTGACCCTAGAAGCCTCCGCATTTATGCGGGGGAGTATGTCACAAAGCCAGATTGACCGCCAGCTTAATCGCCTCACTGCGATCCATGCGTAACAAGCCGTCTTCAACATGTTCAAGCGCTATTTCACCACTCAACATCGGCGCGACGTTGATGCGTCCCGTGCTAATCAGGTTGAGCGCCATTTCGACCGTGCGCGGCGTGTGATGAAACACCCCTTTAACGGTCAGCTCGCTGTAATGGATTTGCGTTGCATCGAATGCAACCTGTGTTCCGCCCGGTAAGCCGCTGTATACAATCGTTGTTCCGGCAGGACGAGTCGCCGCTGCTGCCATTTGCCAGGTCTCGGCACTGCCCGCCGCTTCGATGGTTACATCTGCACCGCGTCCATCGGTTAAGGCTTTAACGTGGTCGATTGGATCACCGTCGAGCGAGCTTAAAATCACATCCGCCCCGAGCAATCTGGCAATTTCCAGCCGTCCCTTCGAGCGCCCAATCAGGATCACTTTGCCTGCACCTGCTAATTTCGCCAACTGGATCAGCATCAATCCTTGTGCGCCCGCGCCAATGATCGCCACGATATCCCCCAACTGGATTCCCGCGTTGGCGATGCACAGGACAGAACACGCCATCGGTTCGGTGAAACACGCATATTCAAGCCGTACTTCGGGCGCGACATGATGCAAATTTTGTTCGACGATGTGCGCTGGCACGCGGATATACTCGGCATACGCGCCAAAATTCATGCGCTCGTTGATTTCGACACACAACTGCTGGCGTCCACGTTTGCAGTAAAAACACTGGTTACACGGCGCGCTGTTAGCGGCGATCACGCGATCACCTTCGCGCCAACGTGTGACATTCGCGCCGACCGCGCTGATTGAACCACCGAATTCGTGACCGAAGATCATCGGCGGCTTGAAAAGGCGATGACCTCGCTTATAGCCTTTCAAGTCCGTGCCGCACGTCGTCGCTTTCTCGATTTTGACGACCACTTCGCCCGATGCGGGTTCTGGGATCGGCAGTTCGCGCAGTTCTAAGTGGCGCGGGGCGAGAAAAACGACGGCACGCATACTTCGCCCGCTCATCCGATTTCCACCATTACTTTAAGCGAGTCGCCTGCCGCTTTGGTCAAATGCCACGCTTGATCCGCGTGTTCCAATGGAAAACGATGTGTAATCAGCGCGGGTGCGTCTATCAGCTCATCGTGCATCAACGCCATCGCACGGCGCGTATCGTATGGGCTGGCGGAGTAACTGCCTGTCACTGTGATTTCTTGAAAAAGCACACGATTAACATTAAGCGACCATGTATCTTCTGGTTTGGCGGGACCATACAACATTACCGTAGCACCGCCACCCGCAAGATCGAAACCCATTTGCATGGCTTTTGGGCTGCTCGGCGTCACCAAAACGCTGTGAGGACCTCGACCATCTGCCCAGGACTTAACTTGATCGGCGAGATCAATGTCATCGACGTTGAAGGTCTTGAAACCCATCGATTGGGCACGTTCCAAACGAACAGGCAACCGATCGAGCACCGCGATTTTGTTTGCGCCCCAATGCGGTGCAAGCATCGCCATGACGATGCCATTAAAGCCCGCGCCTAAAATCACGACCGTATCGCCCTGCTTTACATGCGCACGATCTAACGCGCGCACGCAGCAGCCAATTGGCTCAACCAGCGCGGCGATTTCATATGACATGCCGTCCGGAATTTTCAGAATATCTTTCGCGACGATTTCCGCCGGAATCCGCACATATTCCGCCATACCAGCCGGGTATAAACGTGTTTTTTTGAACGTTGGACACAGCGTATAGTGCCCATGCATACAAAAATCGCATACCATGCATGGTACATGATGGTGTATCGCGACCCGATCGCCAACCGCAAAATCGATCACGCCATCACCGACCGCGATAACATCGCCCGCGGGTTCATGCCCCCACACCACAGGCGCACGCGGAGTCATGTACCAATCGGTCACGTCACTACCGCACACGCCGCACACTCTAATTTTGACCAGCAATTCACCCGCAGCGGGCGCGTCCGGCATTGGACGGTCTTCAATGCGTATATCGCCGGCACCGACATAAACCGCCGCTCTCATCGTTTGTGCAGCCATTTTCAAAATCCTTGCCAATCAATGCTAAATTCGCCCAATTATAAACACGCTCGCTCAAAGGTGCTTCGGTTTCACAAGTGGGTTTCGTTGAGATTGGTACGAAATTGCACGGGCGATCCGGTGGATCGCCCGCAAAATGACGAGGGAAGTGCCGCTTTTAGGGTCAGATCACGCGTACAGGCGTACCGACTTCTGCCCATGTGTAAAACCACTGTGCTTCTTCGGTCGGCAAATTGACACACCCACGACTCATCGGGCGACCGAAGCTGTTATGCCAATATGTGCCGTGAATGCCATAGCCTTGATAGAAGTACATCGTGTACGGCACTTGCGGCAGGTAATAACCGGGGCCCGACATATCGGTCGCCTGATACTTGACATACACGCTGTAATCACCCAGCACAGTCGGAGTAGCTGGCAATCCGGTACTCGTCAAATGTGATCGCACCAACACGCCATTTTCATAGGCGTAAATGCGCTGGTCAGTCGTGCTGACGACGATACTTTTCCCAATCGCACGCGGGGCGGCGGGTACATTGACAGGCGTATACTGCCCCGCCGCAGGTATTATCAATGCTTGACCCTCGTAGATCAGGTCGGGGTCAGAAATATCGTTGAAGGTCAAAATATCGTCAAGTGACACGCCATATTCGCGCGCGATCAACGCCAGTTCTTGCCCGCGCTGGACGGTATGCATAGTGCGTGCTGTTGCATCGGCGTTTGCACCTGTCACAAGCGGCGGCGGTTCCACGTCGATCATATTGAGTTCAAAAATGCCGTCTGCAAGTTCACCGGTTGGGTCGGCGCGCAGTCGATCTAACATGACTGGAATTTCCATCGAGCGCCCAATTTGGGGCGGATTACCTGGCAAGGCATCGATATTGATAGTGTCGCTTAACGCGACCAACCCAAATTGTGCCTGCGCCAGATCGATGTCAATCTGCTGCGGCAGCGCACTATCGCGGGGCGCATTTTGAGCCGCGGTTAAGGTCGTATCGAGATTGACGACTGCACCCAAGCTGCTCAACGACACCGAGAATGAGCGCGATCCATCCACTAAGGCGATCTCAGGCTCTGGCAAACGTGCCAGGGCTGTTGCCGCATCTTCGAGTGTTTGGCTGCCAATATCGATGCCAGCAACGGTGATACCACCCGGAATACGATCCGGCGCGGTAGCATAAATCAACACAAATGCGCCGACGACCAAAACACCGACCCCACCCAGCAAAATTGCGCCCAGCACCAACCACAAGCTCATTGGGGTACGCCGACGCGACGGCGGCGGCAGGGGACGTGCATACGGCGGAATTGGCGCCTGAATGGACTGACTTGGCTGATAATTCACCGTTGGGTAACGCCCAGTCTGAGACGGCATCGGCTGCGTTGGCGCGATATATTGCGTACTATTTCCGGTTTGGGGCGATGCAGGAATAGTGACGTTGGCACCAGACGATGGCATCGTGTTTTGTGGCATATTCGGCTGCGTTTGATTCGGCACGCCTGTACGCATCAACTGCGATGTGCCTTGCGGCGGCTGCGAGCCTGTGTTTTGTCGTGGGTTATTCCGCGCGGTTTGCTGCTGACGCGGATCATATTTTTGCGTATTCGCCATGTCATTAAAATCCAGTGTAACAATTCTCTCATCGTATCACATAGACGCGGCGGCGGATCATTTTGTTCCTGACGATTACCCTTCGTTTTGGGCATTTCGATACGCATGGCGCAAATCGTCAATCGGGCGCAGCACACCGCTTGATGCGCGATAGTACCAATGCTGCCAGCCGTTCACCGATGGTGCAGCTTTCAGTGAAGACGCCAACCGATGGATCGTCCCAGTCTGTCCATCGTCGGTGCGCAAACGTCCGTCGGTTTGGACGACTGCGGATTGTGTCGGTTGATCAAGATACAAGCGGTCGCCAATCTGAACATAACCAGCGCTAAGCAGCACACGAAACGCAATTCTTTCCAATTTCGGCGCGCTTGGCTGCACACGCCAATCGTCATCAGGCAGCATATTGACCGCATCAATGCGGCGAATGGATACGTCTCGATATGTCGAGTCGCGCTCAATGCCAACCCAGTGACGATGCAGTCGTTTAGCGACCGCACCCGTCGTACCTGTGCCAAAAAACGGATCAAGCACCAGATCGCCCGGTTCACTGCTGGCTAAGATAATCCGTTCAAGCAGTGATTCAGGTTTTTGCGTCGGATGTAGTTTACGCCCCTCGTCGTCGCGCAGGCGTTCAACGCCTGTACATAACGGGATCGTCCACATCGATCCTAATTGTTTGCCATCGTTGAAACTTTTCATGACATGGTGTTGAAAGGTGTAACGCGATGCCACACTTTTTTTCGCCCATATCACAAACTCGACATCATTTTTGAGACGAATTCCTCGAAAATTGGGCATCGCGTTCGGCTTATGCCAGATGATCGTATTCAGCACCCAATACCCTAAATCTTGCAGAATCGCCCCGACGCGAAAGATGTTGTGATACGTTCCTGAAACCCAGATTGTGCCATCGTCTTTCAGAACACGCCGCGCTTCTGTCAACCAGGCACGAGTGAATGCATCGTACGCTGCGAAATCTGCAAATTGATCCCATGCGTCATCGACAGCATCGACGCGCGTCGAGTTCGGTCGCCACAGATCGCGCTGCAACTGCAGGTTGTACGGTGGGTCAGCAAAGATTAAATCGATACTGCGTTCAGGCAGTGTCGGCATAATTGCGAGCGCGTCGCCCGCGTACACCTGATCGATACGAATTGTTTCAGAGTTCATGGTTAATCGTTGTGGTATAAATAAGCGGCAGTAGTCCTAAATTGATTGTAGTGTCTTGCGCGTGTCGCGCAAAGGTGGCGTCATGGCGGTTTCTCAATCAAATACGCGATTCACTGGTTTTGAACGCGCGTTGATCGGCGTGATTCTGGTCGCTGTCGCTTGTGCGACCGTGATAGGCGTAACCATTTTGCCGAGCACACCGCCGGTGCAGCCTGTACTGCCTGATGATTCTCAGCCTATCGACACGGCGCGATTGCTCGATACGCTTGGGATGATGAGAGACATACGGCGCGTTGATACGCGGCATAATCGTTACGAGGTTCCGATCAGCGTAAATCGAGAAACCATCCCGCCGCTGCTCATTACGCGGTTCATGATCAACCAGACACCGCATCAAATTGACAGTGCCATGTTAACTGTCAGCAATACAACCGAACAGTCTAAGCGCGGCACTGCCACCTTAATCGTATCGTCCAGCTTCGACCGTGCATTTGACACCGTCGTGATGCGTACCGAAAGCATTCCGTTCCAACTTGAAACGAACGAAGCGACAATGATCGCGCTGCCGCCGATACTTACCTTGCCGCCGGGCACGTACACGTTGACCGCACTGGTCGAACTTGAGTCAGCCGACGGCGTGCGCGCAACCAGCGATTTCGTCATCGACTCACTGACCACTGGCATCGAACCACCGTTTACGCTGCGCTCGGCACAAACAGTCACCGATTTCATTGCCCTCGTTTATCCCGATCAACCCGCGCAACAAGGGCAAACCATCCGCTTTACCAACGCCAATGTCGAAACCGTCAACAATGTGCCTGTACGCGTCACAACAACGGTTCGCAACGTCACCGAGCAGCCACAGTCTGGTTGGGCATGGGTGATAGCCGCACCGCCATTCATCGAAGAACCCTGGAGCAATGCGATTTACACCGCGCCAGAACAAACCATAATGCTCGAACCAGGCGCTGAAACTACATTCACCTACGATTTACCTGCCTTAAATGTTCCCGATGATTATGTAATTAGCCTGTGGACGCACGGCGATGCCCAGAGCGGACGTTTTCATAGCGATGGGCAGCCCATCGACAGCCTATTCAATTCGCAACCGTCGCTGATTGCAGAGTTCACGGTGCTTGAAACACGCGTGTCGAGTAATCGCGTATCCCTGACAACGACGTTGGAGTTACAAAACAACGAGCGCGATTCAGTCGATAGCGCTGTACTGCTCACACTCAGTCCAATTGAAGCGAATGACCCGGTACAAGGGGCACGATTTTCAGGGTTGGCAGCACGACTTGATTTAGAATCAGGCGAAGCACTCACATTTACGGAGACAATCAGCCTGACTCTGCCCGACGGCGCGTATCGGGTAATCGCATGGACGTTTCGCGTATCGCAAGACTCAATTACATGGATCAGTTCGAGTGAATATACGCAAACCTTAATTGTCGAAAATGGGCAGCCGCGACTTGAATAGCGATATTTATAACGTGAGCTGGTGTATACTTGCGCTCGAACTGCAAATTAAGCAAGGTTTTGACGTATGACTATTTTGAAACATTCTCGTGTACGTTTTGGTGCTGCGGCGCTGATAATCGTCGTCGCGGTGGCGGCATGTGCGCCGGAACCGCAAGTCGAAATTCCAACGTTGATGGTGCTGGCGACCGTTACGGCGATTGTACCCACGCAAACATCCGACGATATCGCAGTGATTAATGCGACGGATACGATCATTCCAACGGTGACAGCGATACCTGCCACACTTGATAGTGAGGCAATAGTTATCAACGACTCGCCGACTCCGACCGCGATGAACACGTTTACAACTGAACCTAAGGTTACGCAAGGCGTCGAAAATACGCTGGTGATGCGCGGCGCGCCCACCTTTGCCGTTTTCCAAAATGTGCGCGTCGCATCGGCAGGCGCAATTTATTACGTTGTCAGCCGCGAGCCAATTCCCGTTTATGCATGTCCATCTGATGCCTGTGAACTAGTATGGCTGCTTGCCCCCGGTGGACAAGTCAACGTCGTACAAACCGTTGGATTGTGGCATTACATCGTTATCGCCAATGAAGTCAACGGCTATATTCTGGCGTCGTCCGTCACCACCATCGCGCCAACCCGCTTGCCGACGCGCACGCCTACACCGGGCATCGTCCCACTGAATTTGTTTATCGCGACGCCGATACCGTATATCGTTCCAGCGTATTATGGCGGCACAAATCCCGAAAACGTGAACGAAGAATCCGCGACAGCCCTTCCACGCACGCCCTGGCGACGCCCACCTACTCAAACGGTGACGCCATCACGGACGCCGACCATTACGCGCACGCCAACGCAAGTTCGACCAGGCAGTGTTGGCGCGCCCGCGACCAGTACACGCGCCACACCGACATCAGGCGCACCTATTGGCAGCAGCCCGCCCCCTGGCGCATTCTTTACGCGTACACCTTCAGGTCCTCCGGTTGGTGGATCACCGCCACCCACAAGTGTCGTCAGTTTAACGCCGTCGTGGACACCAACGTTCACGCCTACGGTCACACAAACCGTTATTGAATCGACTGCAACCGAGACTCCTACGCCGTCAGCGACACCAACACTGACGTTGACGTCCACGCCTACGCTCCTGCCGCCGACGGCGACATATTCACCGACATGGACACCAACGCCGACTCTGACGTGGACACCAGAGCCAACACAAACGCCGCCGACCTCAGGTGGCTGATTTTGGACGAATACGCGCCAACAAATCATCCAGCGTGATGTGTTGGCGCGTCAGCCCAATCACGCCGAACACTGTATACAAAGCCAAATTTGAGGCGTGAAGCACAATCGCCAATGCAAGCGGCGCGCCTTCCGGTTCTGTATAACCCGTGATCGCCAACGCGAGGACAATCCCGGCTTGAAACGAGCCAATTCCGGCGGGGATTGTCGAAACAGCACCCGCCGCCGCCGAAAATAACGACGAAGTGACAATGAAAAGCAGCACGACAGGCAGCGCCGCCGCGTCGAAAAACGCATACAGCATAATGTAACCCGATGCGGCTGTCAGCGACCATGCGATGATAGACCACACCAGCATCCATACGAAACGCCGCGCCGACGTTAAGACGATTAACCCGTCGAGAAAACGACTCAAACGCGTTTCTAGCTGAAATCGGCGCAAAAAAGGCGCGATATGCAGCAGGCGATTCAGCAAAAGAACCGACCACGCTCGCTTGATTGCGATGATGAACAAGAAAATAAACCCGGCAACCGATGCAAGCGCCAATGTAAACCCACCTGCCGACACAAAATTGGGCATCGGCAGCACAGTCAGGCTCAAGCCGAGTAAGCCAAACAGGAACAGCAAATCGAGGATGCGTTCGAGCACGATGGTACTAACGCTCGTCATCATGGATACAGGCGGCACTGCGTTTGCGCTCAACAATACCCGCGCGACTTCGCCCGCGCGAAACGGCATAAGCGCGTTGAGCATGTAGCCAATATTCGAGATGTGAAACGTTTGCACCAGCGGCAGTCGACCGTTTAGTAAAACCGACCAGCGCACCGCCCGCGCCCACAGCGCAAACGCAGATGACACCAGCGCAAGTCCTACCCATCCATATTCCGCCTTAATCAGCGCTGCCCATACCTGACCAAGATCGACGGTCGCCAGCACGAAGAACAGCAGTATTACGCCTAACACACTGCCGATGAAGACTGCGGCACGTCGTTTCACAGTAATTCAGGCGTGTGGAAACACCACTCCGGTTGTTTTTGTGCGTCTTCCATCGTACACTTTCGCCGTTTAGGTCAGCCAGACGCTTATTCTGGCATTGGGAGCATAATGCATATTTTATTCGTCTCGAATTACGCGCCTCCGGGTGAAGGCGGGATTCAATTCGTGATGGGTCAGCTTGCCAATCGCTATGTGGCAGATGGGCATAGGGTGAGCATTGTAGCGTTCCGCCCAGAAGTTAGCAATCACGGTTGGGTTGATGCACGCGTAGAAATCATCGGCGTCCCGGCATGGAACGGGCTGGAAGCAAGCGGCATCCCTTATCCAGTGTTTCAACCGCTGGCATTGTATCGCGTGGTCAACCGCTTGCTGCGCACTGCCAGCGCGGTACATGTACATGGCTTGTTGTATATGAATACGCTGCTGGCAGCGTGGATGGCGCGGCGGCGCGGTATTCGCGTGGTGATGACCGAACATGTTGGCTTCATCGATTACAACAGCGCGCTCATCAATGCGGTCGAACACCTCGCACTGAATACAATTGGGCGTTTCACACTGCATATGTGCGATGTGATCGCCGTGCTCAACCAACGTGTCCACGACGAGATGGCATCGCTCGCACGCCGCGATACGCCAGTAATCAAAGTCATCAATGGGGTGGATACAACGCTGTTTCACCCGGCAACCCCCGAAACGCGCGCTGTAATCCGTACATCATTGGGGTTCACTCGCCCGACAATTTTGTTCGCGGGGCGCTATACGCAAAAAAAAGGCGTTTCGCTGGCGCTCGAAGCCGCCGCGCACGATGCTTCTTTCGATCTCGTTATTTGCGGAAAAGAAACGGAGCGCATCACGACGACAACGCCAAATGTACGCGTAGTCGGTATGGTCGACCAACCCACGCTGGCAAACCTGTATCGTGCGGCTGACGCACTCCTGCTGCCTTCGACGGGCGAAGGGTTTCCGCTCGTCGTGCAAGAAGCGATGGCGTCCGGTTTACCTGTAATTATCAGCGATGACGCGATTAACCACGAATATCTGGATGACTCCGTTGCGCTGTTTGTCGAGCGCACGCCATCCGCGATTGCCAGTGCGATTCAGATGTTGATCAGCGACGATGCCCGCCGTGCTGAAATGGGCAATCATGCGCGCGCGTGGGCGGTGCGCGGCTTCAATTGGAAAACGACCGCACAACAATATCTCGAACTTTATCAATCACGCTTGTAAGGCAATTTTCGATGACTGAACGCAAACTACGCACGGCATTCATTGGCGGCGGCTGGGTCACATGCAATCGGCATATTCCAGCCGCAGCGCGCTTACCCGATTATGAACTCGTCGGTATGATTTCGACCGAACACAATCTCGGCGTCTTAGATCGAGCGGCGCTGGCACAAAAATATGGGTTCAAGCATTTCGGCGCATCGATGCAAGAAACATGGCTAAATGACGTTGATGCAGTGGTGATTGGCACGCCGCCCGATACCCATCACGCACTCGTCTTAGAGGCGATGGCACGCGGCAAGCATGTATTGGTCGAAAAACCGTTCGCCATGACCACCGTCCAAGCAGACGACATGCAAGCTGCCGCGCGTGCTGCCAACAAAGCACTAGGCGTGATCCACAATTTGCAGTTCGCCAAATCGAGCGCTGCTGCATTGGAGAAGGTCAAATCGGGCGTGATTGGCGATTTGCGCGGCGTGTTCGGTTTTCAAACCAGTAATCATCGCCGGCGCTTGCCTCGTTGGTATAAAGAACTTCCGCTTGGCTTGTTCACCGATGAATCGCCGCATTTGATCTACATGATGCAGGCGCTTTTACCGAACGCCGACCAGATGATGACGTACGTCGCGCCCAAAATCGCGCCCGATGATAATACGCCGCGGCTGGTTTCAACACAGTTTTTGAGTGAAAATGGCGCGGTCAATGGCACGTTGAATATGACGTTCGTCGGCGCGGTGAGCGAGTGGTTACTCACAATTCTGGGAAGTAAACGCACATTGGTCGTCGATTTTTTTCGCGATATTTTGCTCGATTTACCCGACGATGGGCGGCATGAATCGCTCGACGTGGTGCGTACCACAGTCAACGTGGTCGGTGGTCACATGGCAGGATACGCAGTCAACGGTGTAGGGCATTTGACCAAATCGCTCGATTACGGCAATGTCGAGGTTTTCCGTCGTTTCGCGGCACATGTACTGCATGGACAACCATTGCGTGCTATCAGCGCGTTGGATGGCGCAAACGTCGTCGCCGTCATGCATCGCATTAATCAAGCGCGCGATGGTCGTACTACCATTGATTAGCGGCGCAGCACAGCGACACTCAAACCACCTAATATCAGCACGCCCGCCACACCAAACACAATCGGCGTGCTGATCGTCACACCAAGCAAATTCATCCACAAGATAACGATGAGCTGTGCAGTAACAGATAACGGCACAGCATATAAAGCCTGCTCCAGATAGCCCGCATCTTTGGGCAGCAGTGCGGCGCTCAGGCTTAAACCAGGCGCAACCAGGATTAACAGCGGCGCTATCGCCCATAGTAAGAGACTTGAGCCACTGGCAGAAAAGCGCAGAACAATTCCGGCGATCAAAATCAGCGCGATCAAAGCAATCATTGCCACAGAAACGGATCGCGGTGGCGGAGACTCAACGCGGTGAGCACTCCGAAAACTCCACAGCAGAACCGCAATCGACGCCCCCAATGCGAGCGCCGCCAAAATTTCGAACGACCGTTGTGATGATTGGCGAAATAACACGAGTAAAAGCGGGATAAAAGGCACAGTCACGAATGCCAACCATTGCCAGCGCCCAGCGCTGATGCGTGCATCTGGCGTCCACGAGCGCGGATTTTGAACAATGACCAGCACAACTGCCAACACCCCCGCGACGACGAAAAAGTTGTCGCCCAAAATATAGAGCAGATCGTCGCGGGCGGCGTTAGCGCTTTCGGCTAGTGTGATCAACCATGAACCCAACAAGATGATAATCGCCAACGGGGTGGTAATCAGCGCGGCGCGATGCATTAGTAATCTGCTTCAATCGTCAACAATTGCGCGTAGGTCGATTGTGTAAAGTGTTCGTAACCGCCGTCGATATTCGATTGTACCCACAACGTGACCGCATAATTTCCTGGCACAAAATTGAATTCGTCGCTAAATGAAAGCGTTAACGACTCGGCATCGCTTATTTCAAAGAACTGATAAGGGCTGAGATAAATCCGTTCGCCTAAAACGATGGTTTCCTCGTCAATTTCCGCCAGATGTACGCTGATGAAATAGCGGAATTGTGTGTTTTCCGCTTCGATGATCGAAATGTCGAACGCTGCATCCAAGTGGATTTGATCCGCATTCGCTTGCAGCGTCACCATACGAAACGCAGCAATTTCGACCGCCACTTCAGCAATTTCGGCGTTGAGCGATTGGTTTCCACTGCCGCCAATATAAGCGATCACTTCACGCGCCCAGCCGTCGATGCGATACTCGATGGCAACCACTTCTGTCGGGTATGGCACATCAATCACGGCGACGGCACGCGCACCGATGATGCCTGCATCGATCGGCGCGCTCGAATAAATAATGTCATTAGTGGTCGGGTCACTCAACGTAAATCCGACTTCGGCGCGTACAGCAAACAGTTCATTGTTGCGCAGGCTAACTCGGACACCTATGCCATCGCGTTGCGCGCCAGTGATACTTAGTGAAGGGCGCGTAACTGAGACGCGCGACCCCAAAACCGAGCCATAAATCGCGCCGAAACCGGTCATGCCGCCCACGAGGATGAACGCCAAAATAAATGGCAGTTGGCGTTTCATGAAACGCGCTCGTAAATCAAGATATCAAGGTTGCGATAGACCAACCGCATTTGCGGGTGTGCATTCATGACCTGACGTGCCCTCTCCGGGTCGGGAATATCAGGACTGCGCGCTTTCACAATCACGAAACGCACATCACGTGCCGCCATCACCGCATCGATATTTTCCAAGCCCATCAAGACACTCACTGCGTCCGCCGCAATTGGCAGTTCCTGGGGGTTGCCCACGAGATCGGGCGTCAGCGCAACCAGAGTCGGACGTTCGAGCAAGCGTGTCATATGAAAACCCCACCACGTACCAACCACAACGACATCATCAGGCTGGCTGTTTTCGCGCAGCCACGCCGCCCCGTCTAATACACGCGGTGTCAGCGTTTGATAATATTCGACCGAAAATTGAACACGCGTAATCGAACCCATGCCGATCATGATTACGACTGATGCCGCGATCAAACCGCGCAGCCATACGCCACGCCACGCAGAAATCATCGCTGCCGCACCCAACGCAGCAACAAGCGGTAAAAAAAATAGTGCGCGCGTATAAAAAAATCGGAGCCCAACCAGCCAACCGAACGCGAATGCCGCGCACACGACAGCGTAAGCGGCGATTAAGACACGATCCGAAATATGCAACTGCCGGTTGAAAAGAAGCGCAAGTAAGCCGCCAGTCAAAAACAGGCTGGATGCCGTCGTAACCGTAAATGACCAATCTGAAAGCATGATGCGGCTGTATTCAAAACGATCGGCGGCGAGCAAGACATCGCCCGCGCTTGTCACACGCGTCAGATTCAGGATGGCAATCGCCACTGGCAGCCCAAGCACGATGCCTAAGGCGCCAAGCGGCAGCAGCTTCTTTAGGCTGAGGGCTGGCTGTATAACGAGATGTACCACAGCGAACAAGAACAGCGTAGCGACAATCCATAACGTTGAGAGATGGTGTATCGACATCATACCGACCGTCGATAACGCGCTCAATATCAGCGACCGCACGGTCGGTCGATGCCAGTAATTAAGCATCGCCAGCAATACATAGGGCATCAACGCCAGCGCGATGAAATTGGGATACCCTGCCCACGACATCATATCGGCACCTGCTGGCAGTGCAGCGACGATCAACGCGGCAATCAAAGCAGATTGCGGGCTGCGGAAAATGCGCCCCGCGAGCAAATAAACGCCCGCGGTTTCTACCGCCGCAAAAATCAAGGTGAGCGGTAGTGCGTTAAGCGCCGTCGCGCCCGATGCGAACGCGATCAGCGCATACAACACATTTGCGCCGGGCAGCACCGACCATTCCGTCGTTCCCAATTGAAAATACGGTATCAAACTTGGCAAGCGTCCGCTGGAAATAAATTGTTCCGCGAACAGGATATGATGCCCATAATCGGCGCCTGTCGGATAAGTACCGACGAAAAATGGAAGCGCCCGCAGCAAAACCGACAACAGCATCAACGCCAATACGCTCCACAGCAGTGCGGGCGTGCGCGGAAGTAGAGGCATAGGTTGTGAATAACCAAAGGCAGCACGAAGTGAAGACAATTACACTACTTCCAGAATCAAATCGCGCCCCACCCTTTCAGGTGAGGCGCGAATTTAAGTCAAAACAATCGCTTATTCGGGCACGATTACGCGGAGGATGCGCACGCCGTTGATGGTCAGATAGTATTCACCAGGAGGGAATGAATTGGTTGGGAAGTTGGTCAGAAACAGACCGTTCGGGTCAACCTTGACCGCCCATTCGTAATCAGTACCTTCAAAGCTCAAGGTGATTTCGGTGAATTCACCTGCGGGCAGCGCACACACGACAGGGAGTGCTTTTTGATCTGCGCCCAGTTCAAGGATATTATAGCCGTTACGATCTTCTTCGCCCGACGGGCTTTTGCCTTCGTTGAGGATATTCGAACGCACGTTATTCACGCTGCATTCGATTTGTACGGTCGTCGTGCTGGCACGTTCGGCATTCACAAGTTGTTGCAGACGATTGCTCGCACCATATTGTGCACTGGCAACAGAAACCCCAACCAGCAAAGTCAGAACGACAGCGGCGAGAACGACCCACTTAGAAGCACGATTCACGAGGCTACTCCCTTAAACATAATGAATTGCAAAATCTTACGTAATGGTAAATGAATGCCACTCCCTTGTCAACAACACAAAGACGAATATACAAAAAGTCGGGTTTGATTGTTCGCGGTCTGATGCGTATGATTGCCAACGCAAAATCTATCTTTCTTACTCTATTTCAAACCTACTTTATGCAGATGACGCCGGAACGCTCGATTGTAACCAACACTGAATCATCGATACCGCATGAAGTATCGATCGTTATCCCCTGTTTGAACGAGGCGGAAACCATCGCGACGGTAATCACGAAGGCGAAACATGCGCTGTTCACATTAGGAATCGACGGTGAAGTCGTCATCGCAGATAACGGCAGCACCGATGGATCACAAGCCCTGGCTGAACAACATGGCGCGCGTGTGATAGATATTCCGACGCGCGGCTACGGCGCAGCGCTTATTGGCGGAATTCACGCGGCGCATGGCACCTACATCATTATGGGTGATGCCGACGACAGCTATAATTTTGCCGATATTGCGCCGTTCATCGATGCCCTGCGCGCGGGTAAACAGTTGGTGATGGGGACGCGTATGAAAGGCACGATTTTGCCAGGCGCGATGCCACCGCTTCACCGTTGGATTGGCAACCCGGTCTTAACTTTCATTGGCAATTTATTTTTTCGTACCCACCTCAGCGATTATCATTGTGGACTGCGCGCTTTTGATACAAATGCAATTCGTAGTCTCGATTTGCGTACCAGCGGTATGGAATTTGCCACTGAAATGGTCGCAAAAGCGGCGATTAATCATCTGTCGATCGCCGAAGTGCCGATTACCTATCATCCAGATGGGCGTTCACGACGACCGCATTTGCGGACGTGGCGCGACGGCTGGCGGCATCTCAAGTTTATGCTGCTGCTGAGTCCGGCATGGGTATTCATTCAACCCGGTTTGCTGGTGACGCTCTTCGGTTTATTCGGGTTAGGGTATGGTTTAAGTCAGCGCGCCGGTGATACATCATTCAACAGTACCCTGGCAGTCCCCTTGTTATCCTTGCTTGCGGTGATTTTGGGCGCACAAATCCTCATTTTTGGTATTCTCGCACGCCTGTATGCAAACAAAAACGGCGTTTTGCGCAGCACACCTTTTTGGGAACGGCTTGCAGATACCCTCAGCATCGATACAGGCTTGATCATTGGCGGCATATCCGTCGTGGTGGGGACGATCTTTATTATTTCCGCGCTCGCACAAAGCAGCGCGCCCGCGCTCATCCTCGGTTTGTTGACGGTCGTCCTGGGAATCCAGGTGGTTTTTCTCAGCTTCGTCGTCTCGTTGATTCGCATACAAGACAATTTTACATAATTTGCAAGTGCACTTCACAAACTCTACAATCTTCCTTAACGATTTTCCTACGCGTTAGCGTTGATTACTTAACCGGATAATCGGTCGTCTATATTATTGGGAGGTTGTGCCGATGCGTATTCGGAACGAACAACGTTATTTTTCGTTGTTCTGGCTTCTTCTTGTCTTAGTCCTCAGTTTGGGGACGACCCTAACCAGCCTGGCGCAAGAAGCGTCGCTTACTGGTCTTACGACCGACGCAGTGCCAACAGGTATAGAAGTGAGTGCAAGCGCGATTGAAAGCGCCACTGTTACGCTTCCAGATGGTCGTCTGCTCGTCATGGTGGAACTCACCCAACCCCCGGCTGCCGTCGCTTTTGCACAAGCAGGCGGTATTTCGGTCGAAGATGCCGCGATGGCAATTGCACAAACTCAGCAATTCGTCATACAAGCGGAACAGGCGTCCGTGTTAAGCGCCGCGCAAGCCAGTGGCATCGTGCTGGAAGTGCGTTCGGATACGGATTTTGTCATGAACAGCATTACCGTCGCCATTGCCCCAGAGTATTTTGATGTACTTGCGACGCTTCCGGGCGTAAAGGCAATTTATCCTGTAACGTTAATCGAACGTGACACGTCGACGAGCATTCCGCATATCGGCGCACCATCGTCGTGGAACGGCACCTTTGGCGGTAATTACACGGGTGAAGGCATCGTCATCTCGATCATCGATGATGGCGTGGACTATACGCACCGCAATATGGGCGGCGACGGAACGTGGACGACTGGTCCCACCAACCGCACCACCCTCGCCGATGCAGAGCCAAATTTTGGCAGCCCAACCGATAAAGTCATTGGTGGATTCGACTATGTAGGCGACTTCTTCAACGGCGGTGCACCGCCTGCTGGTGAAGTGCCCGCATTACCGGTGGTCATCACCGAAACGCCGGATGCCGACCCAATTTCTTGCTCGAATATACCGTCGGATATGAACTCGACGTTTGGTCAATCCATAATCACCGGTCCTACGGGACACGGCACGCATGTCTCTGGTATTGCGGCGGGTATTGGCGTCAACGCGGATGGCACGACCTTCGCGGGTGATTACAGCGCAGTACCGTTCAGTGCGATGAAAATTGGTCCTGGTGCTGCACCAGAATCACAAGTCATTGCTATGCGGGTCTTCGGCTGCTATGGCTCGGCATTTTCCAGCACGATTGCCTCGGCGATTGACGACTCGGTTTCTGGTACCTACAGCAACGGACGCCGTGCTGACATTATCAATATGTCGCTTGGCTCGTCGTTTGGTACGGGCGCAGACGATCCCGCGCTGACCCCTTATGTCGTCTCTATCGAAAATGCGACGCTGGCAGGGACGCTCGTTATCGCGTCGGCGGGCAACAGCTACGATACGTATTACACGACTGGCGCGCCTGCCAGTGTCGCATGGGCGCTGAGTGTTTCGAGCAGCGATGATGGTAATCCAGCCGCACTCCAGTACAACGCGCCCGGTCTCGTCACAATTCAAGCGGCATATGGTGGCGGACCCGGTCTGACTACGCTGCCGCTCACAGGCGATATTGTCCCCATGATCGATGTGGTAGAACCGGCAGATGCACTACCAGCAGGCACGACATTAGACGGTTGTTCCACGCCGACGAATGCGGCGGCATTGGCGGGCAAGATCGCATTGGCGGATCGTGGTCGCTGTTCGTTCGTAATCAAAGCAGCCAATGCACAAGCGGCGGGCGCGATTGCGATCATCATTCATAACACGTCAGCAGGTGTCTTTGGCACACCAGGTGGCGTCTCCCAAATTCCGATGGTGATGGTCACGTTTGCCAATGGCAATACGCTGCGTGCGGCGATTGCGGCAGCCGCGATCGCCGCCCCCCCCACCACTGTCACTGGCAGCCTGAGCCTCGCATTGACAACCACGGTCAGCCCCGCGATCACTGATACGATTTCGGTGTTCAGTTCGCGCGGACCGCGCCGCAGCGATACGGCGGGCGGCATCAAGCCTGATGTTTCAGCGCCGGGCAACGTCATCGTCAGCACGGGTTCGGGTACGGGGACAGGCGTCAACATTTTGGGCGGCACATCGATGGCTGCACCCACTGTGGCGGGCGTCGCTGCACTTCTGCTCAGCAATCCGGTATATGCTGACTGGACGCCAATGCAGTTGAAGGCGTTGATTATGAATACCGCCAACAACGATATTCGCATCACGAACGTTGCGGGTGCGCGCATTTCGCCTCAACGTATGGGGTCGGGACGCGTCGATGTCATTGATGCCATGTCGAACAGCGTCATCGCGTACAACGCCGTTGCACCGCATTTAGTCGGCGTTAGCTTCGGCAATCCAGAAGTGCCGCAAGGCGCGATAGCCACCTACACCAAGCCGGTCACGTTCCGGAATCTTGGCAGCACCGATGCGACCTACGACTTATCGATTGACACCTACACCAACAACAATGTATCGGTATTCACGGTCAACCCATCGTCGATCACTGTCCCGGCATTTGGGCAGATCAATGTTGATGTCACACTGACGGTGACAATGACGGCTGCTCAGCCGTACAACAATGGCGATGCGTCAACAGCGACCACAGTCAGCTCCAACGTGGGAACGCTGCCACGTCACTTCCTTTCAGAAGAAGGTGCCATCCTCAACGCGACGCCGACAAGTGGCGCGACGATAAATTTGCGTGTGCAATTGTACGCCGCTCCGCGTCCGTCAGCCGATATGTATGCAGCAGTCAACCCGATCACGCTGCCCTCTGATGTTGGAACGAGCGTTGTTCAACTCGCGGGGACGACAGTCAATACAGGCGGTGCGCAGCCATTCGGTATTCAATCATTTGTCACGGCACTTCCGCTCGCTTACACCGATTTGGTCGATCAGCCGTCGTATTCCAGCGCTTACGATATAGAATATGTCGGGATCGACAGTAATTTCACCGAAGGCGGCAATTCGGTAGGCAATGTCAGTCCATCGACAACCGTTTATTTCGGTATCGCTACTGCCGACGAGTGGTCAACCCCGGCTGAATTGTCGTTCCGCATTTACATTGACGTTGATGAGAACGGTACGACTGATTTTGTCGCGTTCACGACAGCAGCATCATGGGCAGGCACTACATCAGCGGTCGATATATTCCTGACAGCAGTACGTCGGGCAGACCAAAGTTCGGGACCATTGCATACGTTCGTCAACAGCTTGACCGCTGCGACGAACACGTATTTGCTGAACAACAATGTCGTCATGATCTCGATCTTGCCAGGCTTCTTGGGCAACTACGATAACAATGCAGTGACGCCTACCACGCCAATGCTGGGCGCAGGCAATACGGATTTCAACTATTATGTTGAAACGTTCACAGGCTTGCTCGGCACGGTCGATACGACCCCTGTTCTTTCTTACGACCTGGCGAACCCAGAAATTCATGTCACGACTGGCGGCGCATCCTTTGCGCCAGTGTTCTTAGATCAAGCCGGCTTGATCCCGTTCTCGTATAACATCACGGATGACGAGAGTACAGAACCGCCGCCGAGCATTCTGCTGATGCATCACCACAACGATGACGCGACGCAAAGCGGAAATTCGCAGAACTTCAAACGTGCCGAAGTGGTAGCGCTCAATTTGCAGGAAGTCGATGTCGGCATTTACAAGACCGCGCCCTCAGAAGTAGCGATGGGCGGTTTGATCTCTTTTGAGCTTGAAGCAGTCAATTTCAGTGCCGCGAACGTGGCACAAGTTGAAGTCACCGACGAACTTTCAACCAACGTAAGTTTCGTCTCGGCATCGGCGTTATGCACCCACGACGGGTCAGCGACGGGCGGTGTTGTCACATGTACGGCGACAATCGCACCAGGCGCAGTTGAATTGTTTACCATCGATGTCGCGCTGGTCGGCGATTTCGCGGGCAGCATCGATAATACAGCAACCATCAATCTGATTAACGCGGTTGACTCCGATACATCGGATCAAAGTTCATCGACCGTTACCGAAGTTCCGCTCGGCATACCGACACCCCTTACGCCTGTTGGCGAACAGGATGTCTCATACACGACGCCCGATTTCACCTTTACAGGAACGCCTTACGCAGACTGGTATCAAATCTGGATTTCAGGTTCCGATAGCGATTTGCCACGTGAAGGCTACTTCTCGTGGGTCGATATCTGCGACGGCACCTTCGAAGCGCAAGGTACCTGCACCGTATCGCTCGGCGTAACGCTCGACCCAGAAGGTCAATATTCATGGTGGGTTCGTGGATGGAAGAGCAATTTCACCGACGCTCAATGGTCGAGCGAGACCCAGTTCTATTACCCGACAGGCACGCCGACTCTAATCGCGCCTACGGGTTCAATCACCGATACGACGCCCGACTTTAGCTGGAATACGGTCGAAGGCGCGACGTGGTATCGAATTTGGGTGAGCGCGAATGGCAGTTATGTTCACGCTCAGTGGTACGATCAATCCTCGATCTGCTCCGGAGATGTTTGCACAACGTCGATTCCACCAACACTGAGCGGCGGCGCGCATACGTGGTGGGTACAGGCGTGGACATACTTCGGGCTGGAAGGCGAATTTTCGAGTGGCACTGACTTCTACGTCACCTTAGACCTAGGTGCACCCACCTTGATCAGCCCCGCAGACGAAGTCATCATTTATGATGATCAGACACCTGATTTCTCATGGAATGCGGTCGAAAACGCCACCTGGTATGAATTGTATGTCGAAACATCGGCTGGCGTTATACAGTTAGACCAATGGTACGACCAATCCGCAGTTTGCACGGGCGGCGTATGTACAGTCGCCGCACCTGCAACGTTCCCCTATGGCTTTTATCGGTTCTACGTGCGCGCATGGGCACCCGTAGAAGGGTATAGTGAGTGGAGTTCAGCAAACGACTTCCGTTTGCACCCGCCGCTATAGCCAGAACAAAAGACAAGCGGAGAATTGACCATTCTCCGCTTGTTCCATGAAAGTTATTCTTAAAAGGCGACCCAGTAAATGAGTCGCCTTTTAATTTAGTCAACGACCCCATAGCTAAAGCTAGGGGCTTGCAGTTGTGGCGGGCGCGAAGCCCAAGACACACACCGCGTATGGCGGATTGACTGCGCCCGACTCGCTATTACACGAGCCGCGTTGTGGAACTCCCGTTCCGTTGTCGGTCTGGTGTTGAGCCAGAGGAAACCGTTTGCTCTGCCTGAGCAGAGTGCCTTTTCGACTGTCCTGATTGTGTAACAGAAAGGAAAAGGGCGCTATCCCTCCCCATGCCTAGGGCATTTCAAGTTAGTGCAAATTCTCTCGGAATTTCCGACTTGAGTTCAAACCTCGAACTTGATTGCACCAAAGTGAAATACACCCCCATGCCTAAAGGCAGGGGTATCTCGCGCCGATTTAATGATCGCTGGTTTTACTTTTAAGTGGCAGCGCGACTTCGAAGCGGGTATCACCCGGCACAGAATGAAGTTGAATGGTTCCACGATGTTTCTGTACAATCGTGCGCCACACAATATCCAGTCCGATGCCCGTCCCTTTTCCCACGCCTTTAGTGGTAAAAAACGGCTCGAAGATTCGACCTTGAATATCCAGCGGAATACCGGGTCCATTATCAGCGATTTCGATATAAACCCGTTCCGCATCTTGCCATGTACGAATGCTGATTTCACCTTTTCCGTTTAACGCGTCAATGGCGTTGTCGAGTAAATTCGTCCATACCTGATTAAGTTGACTGCCGTACACCGTGACACGTGGAAGGTGTTGATCATAATCACGGCGCACGTGAATATTTTTGAGCTTGTACCCCAGCATCGTCAACGTGTTATCCAAGCCCTCATGCAAATTCACATCCTGTAAAGGGCTCTGATCCATGAACGAATATTCTTTCACTGCACCGACCAGCTTCACAATTCGCATCGATCCATGTAAAAGCGTGCGATTAAGTGCCGCCAAGGTCAGCGCGCATTCCAACCATGCAAACACCGCATCAAGGGTATTTTTGTCCGGAATTTGTACGTTCAATGCATCGAGTTCACTGTCGGTCGCCCCTGCATCGAGCAGCATCAGCGTAAATTCCCAACGGGCGTCCATGTGATGATCGTCCATCCATTGATTCAGCGCATCTTCGCGGTCGCTGCGCTGAAGCGGCGTCAAGATTTCAGGTTCGGCAGCACGCTGGAGCAAATCCGTGAGCAGCCTGAGCAAATACGCCCATTGATCTGAACTTAACGCCGCTTGATTGAGCGCTAACAACCGATCCTGTAAGTTTGCTGTCAGTTCGGGTAATTGTTCTGCGGCGCGCAAATTTGCTGCCGCAGGATTATTTATCTCGTGCGCCAAACCCGCCGCCATTTTGCCCAGCGACGACAATTTTTCATGCTGTTGGATCATCTGTTCGGTGTTCTTGAGTCGTTCCGCCATCGTACGCAGCAGCAGCGCAATCACGGGTGACTCTTGCACACCATCGAACTGTGATGGGTCGAATTTCAAGAAACGACTTGGCATCGTGACACGCGCTGTCGCCGTATGCGCCAACCCGGTCAACAGCGAAATTTCTCCGACAAACGAGCCGGGTGGCATCACTGCCAACAATACTTCTTCGTCACCTAAACGCTTTAAGATTTCAAGTTCGCCGTCGAGGAGTATAAATAAACCACGAGGCGGATCGCCTTCATAAAATAAGATCGTGTTGGGCGGCAGATTGTATTCATAACCCGGTGTTGTAAAACAATCAAGTTCGTCATCGGTAAAAGTCGAAAAAATGGAAAGCTGTCGCAAATCAGACATAATCGATTCACCTGTGTATGCTCAGTATTTATTCTCTTTTGATCGTATCGACATTACGAGCGCACGCAACCTTTCGCTGGCAAACTTCCGCACTTATCAAAACGCTAAAGACTGCGTTTGTCACGGTCAGAATGATTGCTTTTCGGTTTTTAGACGCCTATACTACAAACGAGCAGTCGATTAGTTTCATGCGATAGCTAATCCATCGATAGAAAGTACTGCATCGCCATGCAAGACCTTAGCGGACAAACATTTCGGGGATATGAATTACGCGAACGAATTGGCGCGGGTGGTTTTGGCGCGGTTTATCGTGCATTTCAACAAAGCGTCAACCGCGAAGTTGCCGTCAAAATCATTTTGCCAGAACGTGCGAATAATCCTGAATTTGTGAGCCGTTTCGAAACCGAAGCGCGCTTGATCGCTCAACTCGATCATTTGCACATCGTCCCTTTATTTGAGTACTGGCGCGAAACCAATGGCATGGCATTTCTTGCCATGCGCTGGCTGCGTGGCGGAAGTTTACGCGGTATTCTGCGTGCCAACCCGCTCTCGCTTGAAACCACCTATCGCATTATCGATCAAGTCGGTGATTCACTCACGTTTGCGCATCAACGCGGCGTCATCCACCGTGATATCAAGCCAGACAACATTCTACTGGATGAACAACGTAACGCCTACCTGAGTGATTTTGGTATCGCTAAAGATACGATCACCAATGTCAATATCACATCGACCGACAGCGCGCCCGGCACCCCCGCCTACGCCGCGCCGGAACAGGTTGGCGGTGGTTTAATTCTGCCACAAGCGGATGTCTACGCACTAGGTATCACCCTGTACGAAATGCTGACGGGCGAACACCCGTTCCCTAGTTCACCAATGCAGCATCTGTATGAGCCGCTGCCGTCTGTCGCCGCCCGCCGCCGTGATGTTTCAGTTGCGGTCGATGAAGTCATTTTGCGCGCGACCGCCAAACGGGTCAACGACCGCTATCGAGATATTCAAACATTCACTGCCGCGCTGCACGCTGCTATGCGCCCCTCGCGCGATGAAGCCGACACGCCTACTGCGCGCCTGCCATCGATACGCACTGGCATCGCTACGCCGCCGCTCGATACCATCACCGATCAACGGTCGGTCGCGCCGCCTGTGCCATCAGTGCAGGTCACGCCTGCGCGCCGCGATGTTCCCATCGAACAAAGCGCCCAGTTGATCCGTATCGTGAGTGATATTCCGTCGCGCCCCGAAACCTTGATCGGACGCGATATGCTCCTCGACGAAATCGCCGCGCTCTTGGATCGCGGCATGAAAGTGCTGCTGCAAGGCTTAGGCGGAATGGGTAAAACATCGCTCGCTGCCGAAACTGCGGCACGCCGTATCACTGCTGGCAACGCGCCGATTTTATGGCTGCGAGCGGCAGGTGATGACGGTGAAGCTTGGTTGATCGCACTGGCACGTCCGTTCGACGCCCATCAAGCAGTCGCACTGGCAAAAGGGGATGCACAGGCGGCAACGCTGCGCCAACTGCTTAAAGACAACGAAATCAAACTCGTTGTGCTGGATGATGCGTGGGATGGCAAAGCGCTTAAACGGGTGGTCGATGCGATTCCATCTGGTTTACCAGCACTCATCACTTCACGTCAGCGTTTCCCAGTCGGCAAAATTCTCGATGTCGGTAAACTTGACAATATGCAAGCCATCGAGCTGCTCAATTTTCATGCGTCTGAAATGTTTACGCTCGATGACTCCGATGCTGTAGAATTATGCGATCGGCTCGGCAACCACCCGTTCACGCTCGAAATCGCGGGTAAAACGCTGCAAGTCGATGGGCTAACGCCCGTTGAACTGATCGCGCGTATTGCTGAAGCACCCCACCTGCTCGAAATGCCGGAAGGTTACGCCGCGCAAGGACGCAGCAGCGTCAATGAACTGCTCAATGACAGCGTGTTCGCACTCGATTTCGACTCACGCGCCGTTTTTCTTGCCTTTGGCGCGCTGTTCGTCCCCGATGTCACCGTCGAACTGCTGGCGAACGCCATGGATCGAGACATGAAGTTCGTTGAAGAAACGCTGACCACGCTTGCGCGGCGCGGTCTGGCGCGTCGCGAACATGCGCCGCAAGGTGACATCACCTACTACAGCATTCATGATCTCGCGTACAGCTATGCGCGCGCTGTCCCGTCGATCCCGCGCGAAGCCGTTGTCGCGGCGTGCCGTGCGTTTGCGACAGCACATCTCAATGAGTTCGATGCGCTCGATGTTGAACGCAGCAACATCCTCAAAGCCGCCGAAGCCGCATTCACAATGGGCGACAACGACAGCATCATCGCGATCATGCGCGCACTAACCGTCGATGGCAGTTATTTTAACGCACGCGGACACGACACACTTTTGCTGGCATGTATCAACAAAGCCGTCGAAGCCGCGCGCGCCGAAGGTGACAGCCAAGCCGAAACCCTGCACTATTTCTTGAGCCGTCGTGGCAACGCGCATTACAATTCCGATGATTTGCCGCACGCGATGATGGATTATCAAGAAGCGCTCGATTTAGCAGTGCAGCTTGATGTCGTCGCCCGGCAAGTGATTTTGCGCTGCGTGATCAGCAAAATCCACTCGGATACTGGCGAGTTCGAGAAAGCCGAAACGCAATTGGCGCAAGCGAACGAACTGGCAGTTATTGCTTGTGACGACGTATTGGTCGCGCGTGTATTAGAACATCGCGGCTATCACTTCGCAGAGGCGAAAAAAGATTATCAGCACGCAAAAATAATCTATTTGGAACAGGTTCAGCTTGCAGAAAAGTTTAAAGACCCTGAAAGGCTCTTTTTTGC